>JANLPU010000015.1:0-1620 GCA_031367425.1 Hyphomicrobium sp. | reverse complement strand
TCCCGCTTCTGTTCGGTGAACATCGCCGTGATCAAAGACTCGATTTCTCTTTGCATGTTGAGGACCTTTGAAAGTTCAGAAAAGCCAATCCGTGTACAGTCGACAACTGTTCGCAAATGCGAATCGGTTCTAGGACCGTCGAAAAACGGTAAGGTGCGGTTGGTAAACAAAAATTTAACGAATGATATCGGCGTGATCATGCCCGGCATGGGCCAATGACTACGAGATGACTTTAGAGGCCTTCCGGTTTAAGTGGAACCGTATCCGCTGTTGCGGAGGTAGTTGGCGCATTCGGTTGGGTTGAAGCAATCGAGCAGGGTGCCGATGCGGCGCCAGACGGCCTCGACCGTCCGCTCCTCGGCTTTCCGGAGCAGCGTTTTGAGCTTCGCAAAGACCTGTTCGATCGGGTTCAGATCGGGCGAGTAGGGCGGCAGAAGCAGCAAATGAGCGCTGGCCGTACGGATCGCCTGCCGCACCCCGGCGCTCTTGTGTGATCCGAGATTGTCCAGGACGACGACGTCGCCGGGTTGAAGCGTCGGGACCAAAACCTGCTCGACATAGGCTATGAACGCGTCGCCGTTGATCGGCCCGTCAAGTACGAACGGCGCGGCGATGCGATCGTGCCGCAGCGCCGCTAGGAACGTCATCGTTTTCCAATGACCATGTGGAACTTTGGCGACGAGCGGTTGGCCGCGCTGCCACCAGCCGCGCGTGCGCGTCATGTTGGTCTTGGCCCACATTTCATCGATGAAAACGAGACGGGCGGGATCAATCCGGCCTTGATATTTTTTCCACCGCTCGCGTCGGCGCGCGACGTCGGGTCGGTCCTGCTCGACGGCGAACACGGTTTATTTGAAGGTGATTTCTTCACGTCTGAGGAACCGCCACAGCATATCGCAGACGACAACGACGCCCCGGTCGCTGAGTTCGCCGAGCAGGGCATGCAGCGTCAAATCGGGCTTTTCCGCGAGACGCGCGAGCAGCCAATCGCGCTCGTCGGCGAGTTTGTGGGGACGGTGCCCGCCCATCGGCTTGGCCGCCGGCGTGCCGCTTTCCTTTTTCCGACAGCACCATTTGGTCATCGTCGAAGAGACGATGCCGTGGAGATCCGCCACGGCTTGGCAGGTCATGCCACGCGCCACCTGGGTGACAACACGCTCTCTGAAATCCAGCGAGTAAGCTCGAGCCTTCAGTGCTGGCCTCCGCTTCCAGCACACAGCTTGAATCAGATCCCAGTTGATTTGGGAATCCCTCCCGATTCCATTAAGAAAGGAAGGACTCTAGCATCCGTCACGCCCGAGAGGAGTACTGTTGGACCGCCTCGTAGATGAGAACGAAAGCCGTGTCGTGCGCAAGCTGCCATCGGTCGCGGACGAGACCAAAGGGCCAGAGTCTTGCGCTGCACACAGTGGTCGCGCCAGTGTCCGGCACTTGTTCATGGTTCCACCTCGCCATCAATGACAGCAAGTTAGCGCAACCGCGCCGGCACCGCGCGTGAGAACCATGCGGGGCTCGGCTTACGCTTACGCTGTTCTTCCAAGACGAAGCGCGCATCGGACAGAAGGGACGGACGTGCCGTGTCTGGTGGACGCGCGGACAACGGCCGCCGGGCATCGCCGA
>JANLPU010000063.1:0-5696 GCA_031367425.1 Hyphomicrobium sp. | reverse complement strand
CGCGCGCTGCGCTTCCGGCTCTGATCACTCCGCCGTTCCGCTGCGCTCCACAGCTCCGTTCTAAGAGCCGGACCGTGTACGCACCATGGGGGTCAATTTTACACGCCGGTCCGGGGTCAATGTTCAACGCCGATTGACACTTCGCGATGAAGGACCGGATGCAGGGAACGTTAGATGTCATGAGCACACCCCTCACCCTGACCCTCTCACGTCCAAGCGAAGCTTGGCTCCGCCAAGGTGGGAAGAGGACTCTAGCGTAGGTCGATGATCTCGACGGGAACATGAGCGGCGGGCGCGCCCGGTTGCAAATCCCAATCGTGCGCGTTGCGCATTTCGCCGCTCTCGCGCACACGCCTCAAGCGGTCGAGGTCAATGGTCGCTGTGACCCATTGGGCCGCGTCTTGGGTACCCTGCGCCAGAACGCCATCGTCTGAGATGCCGTGCTCGGATGGCACATAGATACCGGCTGCACCGGCGTTGAAATCGACCGCTGGCGACCACGGCGCGTCGCCGACTGTCGGGCTTTGAACCATAGCGATGGTATTTTCCAGCGCGCGCGCGAGGCAACCCGTGCGGACGCGGTGATAGCCGGAGACGCGCTCGGTACACGAGGGTACGAGCACAATGTCGGCACCGGCCTGCGCCATCGCATGAACCAGCAGCGGAAATTCGCAATCGTAGCAAATCGCGATGCCCAGCGTCGCGAGTTCGGTTCTGAAAATGCGCACCGCAGCGCCAGCGGAGATGCCCCAGCCGCGCTCGAACGGCGTCATGACCAGCTTGTCTTGAACCCCGATTTTGCCAGCTGGCGTGACGATTTGTGCGGCGTTGACGAATGCGCCATCGGCTCGTCTCACGGGGCCCGAGCCGACAACAATGTGGACTTTGTATTTCCGCGCCAGCTCGGCATGAAGCGCGACGCGACTGTCGGCGAGTTCGGCGATTTTGCTTAAGGTTGCTTTGAGATCGCCGTAGACCTCAGGGCCGAACGCTGCAGCCTGTTCGATCGCTGCGTATTCGGGAAAGACGAGAAGCTTGGCGCCACTCGCTGCACCCTCTTTGACCCAGAGAGCGATCTTCTGCTCCCACACGGCCAAAGTTGTCGGCTGGCCGATGGGATATTGCGCCGCGCTGACCTTGACCTCGCCAGCCTTAACTTCAGGGGCGGCGGTCATGGCAATTCCCGCATCCAGAACTGCATCTTGTGCGCCGTCTCTTTGAGCTGATCGAGATCTTTCCAATTGTAGGACGCCACGAGCTCATCGACAGGTGCGTAGCCGCGCTTCTTCCAAAAGCCGTCGAGGGGTACATAGTCTTTCGGCTTCAAAGGGTGATCGTCGGGCCGGACAACGCGGCAGAACGTCGAGTGCGTGAAGCCACCGAGCTTGCGGCCTTGAGCTTCGCGGCCGTCGAAGAATGCGTGGCCCAAACCGAAACCGCGGTGGCTGTGCAACAGGACGCTCTCGCCGCAATAGAAGATCTTGGAAATGTCATAGCCGGATTTCTTGAACGGGTCGCCGAACTCATCGGCATGTTCGATCATCGGCGCGCCGGTCGAAGCACCGACGATTTCGCGGCCGTCGTAAGCGACGATACAGACAGCGCCTTTAGCGGCCGCGAACTTGGCGAGATATTCTTGTTCGTAGGCGAGCGACCCGTCGTAGAGATAAGGCCAGTCACGAAAGACGATGATCCGCAGCCGCGCGAGATCGGGCAGCACCGCTTCAAGCTCAGCACCTGTTACCGACTTGACGTCGAGCGCTTTGCGTTCTGGCTTCATGATACACGCTTCATGGTACTGGCTTCATGATACTGGCTTCATCTGACATGCCTCGTGCGGCCAAGCCTCATGCAGCTTGAACATTCGCGCCCGTTCAAACCTTCTTCGCCACCGGCTTGTTCCTGGCGCCGACGACAATCACGGTCGGCTGCCAGACTTTGGCTTCTTCCGGTGTCATGGCAGCGTAGGCGCATATGATCAGCTTGTCGCCGACGCAGGCTTTGCGAGCGGCCGCCCCGTTCAGTCCGATAACGCCGGAATTGCGTTTGCCTTCTATCACGTAAGTGGCGAAGCGTTCGCCATTGTCAATGTTGTAGATCTCGACGCGCTCGTTGATCAGGAAGCCCGACGCCTCGATTAAGTTCTTGTCGATCGAGATCGAGCCTTCGTAATGCAAGTCGCATTCGGTCACGATGGCCCGGTGCAGCTTACATTTGAGCATGGTGAGAAGCATAAGAACCTATCTGCGAGCGTCGATTAACCCGCCACCTGCGTGATCCACTCGGTCAAATTATAGTACGTCGTGACGCGGGCGATTTTGCCATCGCGGATGACGAAGAATGTTCCGGCCGGCAAGTTATATTTTTGCCCGCTCGCCGGCGGCAGCCCTTCGTCGGTGTTGCGGTAGGTGCCGTGCACGTTGAACTCCGCCGCTGCCCGCGTGCCGTCCTTGGACACCATCACCGCGATGTCTTTCAGGTCTTCCTTGTAATGGTGGTCCATGCGCGCGTTGAAGGCGCGAAATTTCTCCAGGCCTTGGCGGCGCTCGCCCTGGTTCACATCATGGATCACGTCGTCCGTCAGGAACGCCAACATTGCCTCGCTCTGGCCGGCGTTGAAGGCTTTATAATAATCGCGAATGAGGCTCGCGGTGTGCGCGCGCGCCTCACTGTCTGCTGCTGTTTCCGGTGTTGTCGTCATGGCCGCCTCCTGGATCGTTTCGCCTGATTAACAGGTTGCCGTTCCCGCACAAGACCCCAGCGTGCGGCCGGTGAACGCGGCTCTCCCCCTGTCAATCCGGTGACGAGGGCGGTCTTGCCGCTGAGGTCGATGTTCATGATGTTGCGCCTTACGCTGTTACCAATGCGACCGCGAGTATGCGATAGAGACCTGACAGCCGACAAGGCCAACGATAATTGTGGAGAGACGTATTCGTGAAGATCACATCTGCGGCGCTGTTGACATTGGGATTGTGTGCCATTGCTCCGGCAACTTCGTTTGCAAATACCGGCGCCTGCCGCGCGCTCGAACAGCGCTATGAACAGATCAAAACAGCGGCGAGTTCCATCGAGCGCAATTCGCTGCTGTTCTCGGCAGCGCCGCAGGATTGCGTCGCGCTGGCGGAATTGCTTCTGAAAGACGGCGCGTCGCTCGAAGCGCGCGATCGCTTCGGCAACATGCCGCTGGCCATTGCCGCGCGCGAAGGCAAGCTGGGTCTCGTCAAGTTATTCATCGAGGCCAAAGCCAATGTCGATGCGCGCAACCTGGAGGGTTCGACGGCGCTGTTCCTGGCCGCTGAGAACGAGCGCGTGGCATCGGCTAGAACACTTCTCGATCACGGTGCCGATGTGAACCTGCCCGGCCGCAGCGCCATCGCGCCGCTCGGTGCTGCAGCCTACACCGGCAACACGGAATTGGTCGCGGCCCTGCTCGCCAAAGGTGCCGATGCGCGCGCCATCGATGCAACCGGCAAGAGCGCAATGCTGTATGCGGCAGGGCGCGCGTATACCCAAGTCGTCAAACAATTATTGGATGCCGGCATCGACGCCAACGCGCGCTATGGCAGCGACTTGACGGCGTTGATGTGGGCGGCGGGGCATTCGGAAGAAGCGGGTGCCGCCGACATCGTCGAGACGATCGCGCTGCTGACGGCACGCGGCGCCAAGCTCGATGAGAAAGACGATCGCGGCTACACGGCCCTGATGATCGCGGCGGAGCTTGGCCACACGGTCGCTGTTGAAAAGTTGATTGCAGCCGGTGCCGACAAAACTCTCACCGCCAAATCCGACAAAACCGCCGCCGACCTCGCCGTTGACGATGCCACGCGGGCGGCACTGGGTATGGCGAAGTGAAGTCATAGGCTTCAAACTCGTCGTGATGATAGAATCCCCTCTCCCCATTCCTGCACTAAAATGGGGAGAGGGTTAGGGTGAGGGGAAGCTACGAGTCGGCTGCGCGCCATGAGTGTCCGCTTAGACGGTTTGGCGATTTTTCAGATTTTGAAGCCTGCTAAATTTGACAAACAGAAAGAAATTGGTCATGTGGGAGCGGCTCGGCAGTCGGATGGCTGCACGAGTGTGAAGCGTGAGCCGTCTTAGACGGCATCAAAACGGAGAAGTAGAATGGAACTAACGACCAAGCTCGTCCTGCGCCCGGCAATTGCGCGCCGTATGCCAGACCCGGTCTTCCCCCAAATAGTACATCATATCTTTTGGGTGCCAGCCCACTCGCTCGTCGATTGCATATCTTATGGGCCGAACGCAAGGCGCCCGAATACGCGCAAGCACGTTTACAAGAAGGTCGACGAGAGCCTTCAGAATATTTCCTGTCTTGTGAACACCTTCCACCTGAAGAACCTTGGCATTGCGATTAACGCGGAAAACGTGCGTAAGGTCGGCGATGACAAATACGAAGTAGATCTTCCTGATACGGAAGTTCACGGAGTACTTAACGGCGGGCACACGTTCGATTTGATAGCACGCCGCATTAAAGACGGATCAATTCCTGCGACACAGTATGTTAAGGTCGAGGTGCGCACTGGCGTACCAAAGGATTGGCTTGCGGAGATTGCGGGTGGAATGAATACCGCTCTCCAGGTGGAGGACATGTCCCTCGACGATCTCAGAGGCGCATTTGAGTGGATCAAAGAGGATTTGAGCAGCGAGAGTTTCGCCGGGGCCATTGCGTGGAGTGAAAACGACAAGGGTGAGTACGATGCGAGAGACTTAATAAGCTTGCTAACATGCTTCGATATCGCACGTTATCAAAATGACTCTGGTGTCCATCCAGTCGAGGCTTATGAGAAAAAATCGAAAGCTCTCGATGCCTTTAGGCACGACTTCGAAATGAACGACGGTAACGAGTTCAAGAAACTTCGCGCTATAATGAAAGACATCTTTCAGCTTCATGATCTCATTCAGGAGGGCTTTGCTGAAGTCCACGTGAAGAATGGCGGTAAGGCGCGCAGCCTTAAGATCATGGACACAAAACCTGAGGACGGTAAGCAAAGCTTCCACTTCACCTTTTCTGGTCAGAAGAGTACGGAGCGTTTGCAAACGGGCGCACTTTATCCGATCCTGGCTGCCTTTCGTTGGATGGTCGAGGATGATGGAAAGGGTGCTTATCGATGGCGCGGCGGGTTCGGAAACGTCCTAAAAAGATGGAAAGAGACCGCACCCGAGCTAGCGAGGAAGACTTTCGAACGCAGCAAAGAACTTGGCGGAAACTCAAATGCGATCGGCAAGAGCCGGACGCATTGGGATACTCTCCACCAGACCGTCGCTTTCCGCGACCTAATGGCGAACAAGCGAGGGTAGAACAGTCACTCTAGCTCAACCATCGCCGGGCACGTCCCAGCGATGGTCTGTGAGCTTTGGATAGCAAGAAAGGCTCGCTTAAATTTTTTTCGAGCGAGCTGCCGCCCCTCACCCTAACCCTCTCCCCAAGGGGAGAGGGGATTCCCGCGGCGCGCGTAGAGCGCTCCGGTCGCAAAGCCGCCCTACCTCGTCCACCACCGCCGCCCCCCAACTCCCACTACTGGCTCAACCTCGCCCGGTAATCCCCCCGTTTTTAACGGGGTTCGATCGTAGAACTTATGCGGCCATTTGCAGTTTCAGTTGCGTTCTCAGCTTCTGAGCGGGTGTCATCCCGCCGATCCCCATGTTGGGGCGGTCGTTGTTGTAAGTCCAGAGCCATT
>JANLPU010000046.1:0-223577 GCA_031367425.1 Hyphomicrobium sp. | reverse complement strand
GCTTCAGTGGCGCTCTCGTCCGTGTGTAACCCGGCGGCGCTGAGAACCGGCACATCCGCGCCACCGTATCCCGGCTCAAGCCGAAAACGCGCGACGCTTCCCGTCGGCTGTTCCCTTCAATGAATACGAATTGCCGAACCGCCGCATAGACTTCCACGGCATACATCCCCGCCAATCCCCCCGAATCGCAAAGGGATCAGCCTAGCCAGTGGCCGGGTTTTACTCCGCCACGCGACAGCACTACGCCGCCGCTCATCTGGCCTACTTTTGCACCGGCGCCTACAAGCCAGCAATTCACGCGGCTACCATATTTTAATCACGGCGTTTCGATGGTGATCATGGAGTGAATGTCATCGGTGAGGAAGCCGGTCGCCGTTGGTTTACGCACGCCTGGGATCACGGTCACATCGAAAAGCTCGCTGACCGGCCCTTCGAGGCGGATCCATTGCACGACATCGCCGGTGCGGGTTTCCAGAATTTGCACGCCGCACCAGGGGTCGGCATCGCGTTTCTTGAGTTCGGCGTCGAGCTGCAATCCCTGAAAGGTGCCGTTGCGTGGCATGGACAGCCCTACTATGGCAAAGCCGTTGTGGAACGAGCAACCGCGCATGAAGCCTGGCAGAAAAGCGCGCGGCTCGAAAGCGCCCGTGGCGTCGTCGACGGTGCCGATATAACCGGTACCGGAGTTCAGCACCCATAGCCGCCCATCGACCCAACGCGGACTGTGCGGCATTGATAGTTTTTCCGTCACGACCCGGTTGTCGCGAATGTCTATGATGCAGCCGCCTTCCGCGCGCCGTTCGCGCCAGCCGTTGACGACATCGGAGCGAGACACTGTCGTCACGTAAGCGGGTACGCCATCGCGCATACCAAGGCCATTTAAATGGCAGCGATCTTCCGGTGCCAGCTTGGAAATAAACGGCGGCACCCAGTAGGGTTTGAACGAATGCGTCTGACTGAGTGTGGCGAGGCACGAATGCGCGGTGTTGACAAACACGATGCGCCCATCCGCCATCACACCAATTTCGTGAACGTCGATGTCGCCGGTTGTGTGCGCGACGCGCGGCACGTAATGCTTGTCGGCGCCGTTAATGCTTTCGCCGGGCCGCAGAACATTCTCAAAGCGCCAGAGCTGAAAGATCGTCGAGACAAGCAAGCGCTGGCTGTCCGACCATAGCCCCATGGCGCGGGCAAGGAAGCGCTCGTGAAACGACACTGCGCCGTTGGCATCGACGCCCACGAGATAGAGCCGCCCGGATTGATAGGACGTGAACGCGAGGCTGACGTTATGGCGCAACAGCCAGTCGGAGAACCCGCGCGAGCAGGTGATCCGCGCCGGCTCGTCGGCAGGCGATTGGGTGAGCGCTGGTGCCGGTGGTACGTGGTTTTCTGTTTCGGCCATGACGTGCGTCCAACACTTGTGCTGCTTTGCGAGGAATCGAATTTGCTATCCGGCTTGCGTCCGCGTCTCTAAGCAGCCGCCGGTGGTCCGTCCATGACCAATTCGCGGCTATCCCGGCAAATGGAATGGATCGGCCGGTCGATAGCCAGTGTGTCAAACCGCAAATGCCGTCACACGATGGCGAGCGGTAGCGGCTTGCGACATATTCTGCCGTCTTCTAGGCATTTTGTTGCACAATTCTACGCTTAAGCGTTGTGTGTTAGGGTATCCGCTCGCGATTAGGTGACCAAGTTTGATGCAGACACTCCGACAAAGCGGGCACAGCTATCGCATCGCGCTGTTTGCGCTGATCTTGCAATGTTGCGTGTCATTCGGACATACCCACAAAGATTTGACGCTTCACGCTCATGCTTCGTGGCCGGTCGTCGGCTGCCATTCGGCGCCCGATTATCCATGTAGCCTCCCGTCACACGACGAAGACCACGGTTCGTGCGCTATCTGCTTCGCCATGGCACTTATGGGATCGGCGGTAGCGGCAGCATCTGCCCTTGTCGTCACAAAACTTGATCTCAAGGACGGCCGGATACGCGCGACTGCCGACGCGCCTCGCCATCATCACACGACTTTCATGTTTCAGGCTCGCGCGCCGCCGCCGGTCGCGTGATCGCTGACCAACAGACATTCCTCTCGATCAGCTCGAATATTCGCGCTTTCGCGTCGACTGCCGCCATGGAGCGCAGCCGCGCGCGACGCTAGAAAACAGTCAGGAGACGACCATGCGATTTTTTTACGCAACGTTGGCGCTGGCCTCGCTCGCACTCAACACGCCGCTCGCGTCAGAAGAGGCGGGGCATCGCCAACTCGGCGCTCACGTTCACGGGCAAGGATCTCTCAATATCGCAATCGAAGGCAACAAACTCGACATGGAATTCGAGGCTCCCGGCGCTGATATTGTCGGCTTCGAACATGAGGCCGGTTCCAGCGCGCAGAAGGCTCTGGTGGAGAAGGCCAAAGTTACGCTCGGCGAAGTCCTCACGCTGTTCAAGATGCCCAGCAACGCTGGTTGCAAAGTCGAAAAAGCCACCGTCGAAATTCGCAATGAAGAGCATCCCCACCATGATGAAGGGCACGCGGCTGGGACTGCGAAAAACGAGAGCGGCGCGAAGGACGACGAGCACGACGAAGATGACCACGACGAGCACGGCGGTCATTCCGAATTTCATGCGCAGTATTCATTGACGTGTACGTCAGCAGCTAACCTGACGACAATCGAGACGACGTACTTTATGGCCTTTGCAGCAGCACAGCAGCTGAACGTCAGTGTTGTCGCGGCTAAAGGACAATCGCAAATGCAGTTGACGCGTGAGAAGACGACGTTGACCCTTGGTGGTCTGATGTAATGGAAGGTCATGCACAGACGGATGCAAACCCAGCCAGATCGATCGCTGCGGCCGATGCCGTCGTGGCATTCTCGGAGGTGCGGTTCTGCTGGCCGGGCAAGAGCCATTTTTCCCTGGCGATCGACAAGTTCGAACTTTGCCGGGGAGAGCGGCTCTTACTGATTGGGCCCTCAGGCAGCGGCAAGTCTACCTTTCTCAGTCTGCTTGCCGGCATCGTCGTTCCGCAGTCTGGCCGGATTGAAGTTCTTGGCACGGACACTACGGCACTAAATGGTGCGGCGCGCGACCGCTTTCGAGCAGAGCATTTCGGCATCATCTTCCAGATGTTCAATCTGCTGCCCTACGGTTCGGTCATTGACAATGTCATGCTGCCGTTGAGTTTCTCTGCGGAGCGCAACAAGCGGGCCGGCGGAGACGCACAGTGCCGAGCATCAGCGGAACGGATCTTAACTGCGCTTGGGCTCGAGCGCTCGCTTATCAACGGGGCCAAAGCATCTAGTCTCAGCGTCGGCCAGCAACAGCGCGTTGCAGCGGCTCGCGCGTTGATCGGAGCACCTGAAATTATCGTCGCCGACGAACCGACATCGGCTCTCGACCGGAATTTGCAGGTCGCATTTCTCGATTTGTTGTTCGGCGAGACGAAAGCGGCCGGGTCAAGCCTCATCATGGTCAGTCATGACGAGAGCTTGAGCCCGCGTTTCGACCGCACGTTAAGACTTGACGACATCGCTGTTGCGAGCCGCGGAGATCGCCCATGATTGTCGCCCGGCTCGCCGTACAATCGTTGATGAACAGATGGCTGACGGCACTGCTGACTATTCTTGCCATCGCGTTCAGCGTCATGTTGCTGCTCGGGGTCGAGAAGGTCCGCACTGGCGCGCGGCAAAGTTTTGCCGATACGATTTCTGGTACCGATCTTATCGTTGGCGCGCGCAGTGGCAGCCTGAACCTGCTGCTTTACTCTGTATTTCGCATCGGTAACGCCACGAATAATGTCACCTGGCAGAGCTATCGGGATATTGCCAAGCAGCCAGAGGTAGCCTGGTCTGTCCCGATGTCTCTTGGCGACAGCCACCATGGCTTCCGCGTACTTGGTACGACGCCCGAATACTTTTCCCGTTACAAGTACCGCCACGGTCAAAGCTTGACGTTCGCTTCGGGCGAACCGTTCAAAGATCTGTTTGATGCCGTCATCGGTGCCGATGTCGCAACCAAGCTTGGGTATCGCGTCGGGGATAAAATTGTCATAGCGCACGGCATCGGCTCAGTGTCGTTTGTCGAACATGACGACAAGCCGTTTCGCGTCTCGGGGATTCTGATAAAGACCGGCACGCCGGTCGACCGCACAATTCACGTCAGCCTTGAAGCCATTGAGGCCATTCACATCGACTGGCAAAGCGGCGCGCGTAATCCGGGCCAAACGATTTCAGCAGACGAGGTGCGAACCATGCACCTGGAACCCAAGGCCATCACAGCGGCATTGATTGGATTGAACTCTAAGCTTGCAACTTTCAAAATTCAGCGTCTGGTCAATGACTATCGCGACGAACCGTTGTCGGCGATTATCCCCGGTGCGGCACTGCAGGAGCTGTGGGGGCTTGTCGGCACGGCGGAAACGGCGTTGTCCGCCGTATCGGCGATGGTGGTGGCGACCGCACTCTTGGGAATGGTCACGATGATCTTGACGACGCTGAACGAACGGCGGCGCGAGATGGCTATTTTGCGCTCTGTCGGTGCCAGGCCAGCAACGATCCTTGGGCTACTGGCAACCGAGGGCGGGCTATTGACCCTCGCCGGCGTGATCCTTGGAACGCTGGCTCTCTACGCCGCGCTGATTCTGCTGCGACCTTACATTGACCGGACTTATGGATTGAACTTGAGCATCAATGCGCCACGGGCAGAAGAGTGGATCAAACTGGGCGCGATTGTGGTTGCGGGATTTCTTGCAGGCTTGCTGCCGGCTTTCCGGGCCTATCGCTTGTCGCTCGCCGATGGCATGTCGGTGAGAACATAAAAACGAATTTGAAATGAGGACGAACGAGATGTCACGCACTTCAATTGCGTTAAGGGCGGCCATGCTGTTGGTGGCGATGCTGCCACTCCCGGCCTTGTGCAGCGACGTTCGTGAATTGCATTGGGCCGAGCTCATACCGCCCTCACCTGCAGCGCCTGCGGCAACGGCCAAACCAAAGACGTTCTTTGAGGGAGCAAATCCGCGCGACGCCAATGCGTCGGCTCCACCGCCAATGCTGGAAGGCAAGTTCATGCAAATCAAGCGCCGTCAGCCGGGCGAGGGTAGCGCGCCGGCGGTCGTTGCCGATCTCGACGGCAAACGCGTCAGCATTGGCGGTTATGTCGTGCCGCTCGATTTCGAGGCGACGACGGTAAAAGAATTTTTGCTGGTGCCCTTTGTCGGAGCGTGCATTCACGTTCCGCCACCGCCTGCGAACCAAATCATCTATGTCAAATCACTCCAAGGGTTTGAAGTGTCTGGATCGTTCGATGCGGTGACGGTCACCGGAACGCTAAAGACCACGGTCGCTTTCACGGGATTGGCGGATGCGGGCTACACGCTGGACGCCGACGCCGTCACGGCCGCAAAACCCTAGCAGAAATCTTGGCCATTATGATCGTCGGCTAAAACAAACCATTGTCAGACGGGAGCCCCTCGGGCTTGCAGTCGGCGCCGCATCTCGCGCAAAAAAGTTGCGTTGGCGCGGTCTGCAACACGTCTTGACACACCGCCGACCAACTTCAGGCCCGCTCGCGGCAGCGGTTTACGCGGTGGCGTCTGTCGCCCTCAAACACAGTGCCATCTTCGAGATCTGAGCGAGCGGCGCGCCTGCACAGAAATTGCCCGGCGCGGCAAAGTTTGTGACTTCCATTTGGGCAGAATGCATAGCGCGAATAGGCAAGCCCTCCAGAAACTCAACAAAATCAGCCGCTTTCTAAGTGGCATAGCCCTTGCGGACGGTAATACGGGAAGTCGAATGCGTAATACTCGTGGAATCTAAGGAGACGACCATGACGCTCGGAAACTGCGGACTGTTCTCTCGGCGCGGCGCACTCATCGGTGCGGCCGCTCTTTGGCTTGCGACCGGTACAAGTGCCGCTGGGGCGGAACCCCTTAAGATTGGCTACAGCGATTGGCCAGGCTGGGTGGCATGGCAGGTTGCGATTGAAAAGGGCTGGTTCAAAGAAGAGGGCGTCGACGTGGCCTTCGAGTGGTTCGACTATGTGCCCTCGATGGATGCCTTCGCTGCTGGAAAACTTGACGGCGTCACCGTCACCAACGGCGACGCACTTGTCATGGGCGGTACTGGCACCAAGAGTGTCATGATCCTGGTCAACGACTTTTCAAACGGCAACGACATGATTGTCGCTCAACCTGGAATTAAGTCGCTCAAAGACCTCAAAGGAAAAAAAGTCGGCGTCGAAGTCGGTTTCGTCGACCACCTGTTGCTGCTGAACGGCCTCAAGAAGGCAGGCATGAAAGAGGATGACGTTACGCTGGTCAACACGAAGACCAACGAAACGCCTCAGGTCTTGAAGTCAGGACAAGTTGACGCCATCGCGGCTTGGCAGCCGAATTCCGGCCAAGCCATCAAAGATGTCGCCGGTGCGACCGTCGTCTACTCATCTGCGGACGCGCCGGGTTTAATTTACGACGTCATGACCGTTACGCCCGCCAGCCTTGCTAACCGCCGCGCCGATTGGGTCAAAATCGCCAAGGTCTGGCAGCGCTGCGTCGCCTACATCAACGATCCAAAGACGACTGACGATGCTGTTAAAATTCTCGCCGCGCGCGTCGGCCTGAAACCAGAAGAATACAAATCTTTGCTTGCTGGCACAAAGCTTCAAACGCTCGCCGATGGCAAAAAGGTGTTTGGCAAGGGCGACGGATTTGCATCGCTCTATGGTTCATCGCAGATCGCCGACGACTTCAACGTCAAGAACGCGGTCTACAAAGAGAAGCAGGACGTGAACAGTTTCATCGATCCTTCGATTACCAACGAGTTGGTGAAGTAACGCTTCGCGGCAGACGGTGGGGTTGATCTGAGGGAGACCGATGAAGCGAAACAAGTGGTTGCAAATTCGGTCACCACTGTCTTCTGGCGTCAATTCTGTCGTTGGCATGCTCTCCTTCGTTCTGCCGCTGGCTGTGTGGTGCCTGATCAGCTATGTGCCTTGGATCTGGCATCCCCTTGTCGTTGTCACCAATCCCGGCAGCGTCAGTTACTTCAAGGTCGGCACGCGTATCGACCAAGCGGTCTTCAAAAAAGAGGCGGCCGCGGCGTCAGCAAATGGCGCGGCCGTGCCCGAAGGGCTGCCGGCCAATCCGGTCTATCTTCCCGCCCCGCATGAAGTGGCGAAAGCCTTCTACTCGTCCTTCACCGAGGCGCCGGAAATGCGCGATGGCCCGTGGCTGCACCAAAGTCTGTGGCACAGTATCCAAGTCATTTTCTGGGGATTTCTAATATCGTCTTTGATCGGTGTGCCGCTCGGCATCTTGTGTGGCGCCTATCCCGCAATCGCGCGCTTGTCAGAACCGTTTACTGAATTTTTCAGATACTTGCCAGCACCCGCGTTTGGCGCACTCGCAGTGGCAATCCTGGGTATCTACGACGGGCCTAAGATCGCAATCATCGTCATCGGAACGGTATTTCAGCAGATCCTCATCATTGCCAACACCACGCGTCAGGTCGATCACGCCCTGGTTGAAGCCGCGATGACGCTGGGCACAAAAGGCCGTCAGATGCTGCCGCGCGTGGTGATCCCGGCTGTTTTACCCAATCTCTACCGCGACCAGCGCATCCTGCTGGGTTGGGCTTGGACCTATCTTATCGTCGCCGAGCTGATCGGGGCAACGTCTGGCATCACGTGGTTCATCACGCAGCAAGCGCGCTATCAGCACTTTGCCAATGTCTATGCCGCTATCGCCATGATCGGCATCATTGGGCTTGGTGCCGACCTGCTGCTGGCAAAACTCGGCCGACGGTTGTTTCCATGGGATCGAACCGAGATGGCGAGCTGACCGGACATGGAGATGATCGCACACAAGCAATCGTATCTCGATCTACAGCCAGCGGTGCGTGACCGCTTCGACCGATTGAAAGCGCGCGACGTCATTTTAACCGTCAAAAACTTAGGCAAAATCTTCAAGTCCAAGAACAACAAAGAAACGGTAGCACTTCAAGGCATCACTTTCCAAACCCACCGCCGTGAATTTCTTTGCATCGTCGGGCCATCGGGGTGCGGGAAGTCAACGCTCATTAGAATTCTTGCCGGTTTGGAAACTCAAACCTCAGGTGAGGTGCTGCTCGACGGCCGCCCCGTCGTGGGGCCCGGCCGAGACCGGGGCATGGTCTTTCAGGGATACACCTTATTTCCGTGGCTCACCGTCAAAAAGAACGTGATGTTTGGCTTGGAGGTCAACAACGAACGCCAAGTCGATCCCGAGACGCAAGCGCGGCAGTGGCTGAGCCTAGTCGGTCTTGAAAAATTCGCCGATTTTTATCCCCATCAGCTCTCCGGCGGAATGAAGCAGCGCGTCGCGATTGTCCGCGCGTTGGCCAACCAGCCCCGCATTCTCCTCATGGATGAGCCGTTTGGCGCACTCGACGCCCAAACGCGGTGCAAGATGCAAACTCACCTGCTCGAGATCTGGCGCAAGATCGATATCACGATCGTATTCATCACCCACGACCTGGACGAAGCCATTTTTCTTGCCGACCGAATCTTGGTGCTCAAACCACATCCCGGTGAAGTGCTGGAGCTCATAGAGGTTCCGGTGCCACGGCCACGCAACGTAGGCCAATTCACAGACGTGGAATTTCTCGCGACAAAGCAGCGCCTCGACCAATTGATTCACGACAGTGAACCCGCTGATGGGCCGGCCCATCAGGACAATGACGCCGAACTCTACCCATCCTTTGGCCGCCTGACCGATGCATCCGACAACGTCGAATAGGAAATGCTGCCGCTGATGCAATGGTCAAATCTAACATGGGAGGAGTTGCCTGGCGCGATCGCGGCCGCGCAGTGTTCAGCCATTCTACCGGTCGGAGCCACCGAGCAGCACGGGCCACATCTGGGTACCGGTATGGATGCGCTGCTGGCGGATCGTCTGTGTTGCGCCGTCGCCGCGCGCACGTCGGTGCCGATGCTGCCGGTACTGCCTTATGGATGTTCACTCGGTCACAGCCGCAGGTGGCCAGGCACGATCGCACTACAGCCCACAACACTCATCGCCATTGTCAAAGAGATTGGCGACTGGGCCTATGCGAGTGGCGTGCGCCGCCTGTTCATTGTCAACACGCATGTCACCAACGGGGCGCCGTTGCGGTGCGCACTCGAAATGCTGCGCGCCGAGCACGACGATTTGATGGTCGCGGTGATCAACTCCCCGATGGTCAGCGAACGTGTGCGCCTGGCCCACTTCGCCGATGGTGAGGATTGGCACGCTAACGCGGCCGAGACGTCGTTGATGCTCGCCATCGCCCCCCAAGCCGTTCGATGCGATCGTCTTGCAACAGCCGACGACGCTGACCGGACCGAAGGTCTGGTTTTTGCGCACCCCGTCAATCGCACGAGCACCAATGGCGTGACGGGCATGCCGAGCCGCGCCAGCAGCGCGCAAGGACACGAGCTGTTCGAGTGGATGGTGGATGATCTGGCCGCGCTGATCGAACGTGGTCAGAGGGAACAGCCGCCACTCGATCATTCGTATCACTCCAAAGCTGCAATTGATCACAAGCGAAAGCACGAGGTTGCCCCATGAACGCTATGCCTGATGTTGAAGTCCTGAAGAAAAAACTCAAAGAGCAGGGCGTTAAATACTGCATCGGCGCATACGTCGATATCCACGGCTTACCCAAGGGCAAGGTGGTACCTATCGATCACCTAGGACACATGGCGGCCGGTTCCGAACGTTATACGGGCTATGCGCTCGACGGCTTGGGACAGGCACCCCACGACGACGAGATCACGTCGATACCTGATCTCAAGCACGTCATCCAACTGCCCTGGGAGCCCAAGGTCGCCTGGATGCCGGCCGATAACGAATTTCAGGGCAAGCCATACCCGCTGAATACCCGTGTCGCTTTGAAAAACGTGCTCGCCGAGGCCGCAAAACTCGGGTTTGGAATGAACCTGGGAATCGAATGCGAAATATATCTGCTGAAGAAAAACAGCGACGGTTCGCTATCGGTTCCCAACCCCGACGATAAGCTGGTCAAGCCATGCTACGACGTGGCGAGTTTCATGGAAAATTTCACCTGGCTCGACAAAGTTGCGACCACGATCAACGATCTTGGCTGGGACCTCTACTCTCTCGATCACGAGGACGGCAACGGCCAGTTCGAATTTGATTTCGCCTATTCCGACGCGCTAACCATGTGCGACCGGCTGGTGTTCTTTCGCTATATGGCCAAGCACTACGCCAAAGAAGAGGGGCTCATCGCGACCATGATGCCCAAGCCGTTCGCCAACAAGACGGGCACGGGCGCGCATTTCAATATGTCGCTCTACGATCTTAAAACCGGGCGCAATA
This sequence comes from Hyphomicrobium sp., assembly GCA_031367425.1. GTDB lineage: Bacteria > Pseudomonadota > Alphaproteobacteria > Rhizobiales > Hyphomicrobiaceae > Hyphomicrobium_B. The sequence continues at coordinate 213,223 of JANLPU010000046.1, read as the reverse complement.
TCTTCGCGATTGATCCAGAGAAAGATGCGCGCGGCTTAGGCCTCACGGAAGTAGGGTATCACTTCATCGGTGGCATCCTGCGCCATGGCCGGGCGCTGTGTGCGACGTTGGCCCCGACGGTGAACAGTTACAAGCGGCTCGTCCGGCAAGGCAGCATGTCTTATTTCACCTGGGCGCCGGTGTTCAACTCTTATGGCTCCAACAACCGGACCAATTCGGTGCGTGTGCCGGCGGGCGGAGGGCGATGCGAGTCGCGCAATGCCGATGGATCGGTCAACCCGTACCTCGCAGCGGCGCTCGCGCTGGCCGCCGGCCTCGACGGCATCGCCAACAAAATCGATCCAGGCGCGCCAAACGAGGATAACCTCTACGCCATATCCGAAGCCGACAGGCGAGCGCGCGGTATCGAATTCCTGCCGCAAACCTTGCAGGAAGCGGTCGAAGCCTTTGCCGCCGATCCTTTGGTCGAAGCAACGCTTGGCAAAGCGCTAAGCGACGAATTCATCCTCTACAAAAAGAACGAATGGGAGGCGTATCACCTTGCGGTCAGTCCCTGGGAAATCGAACGCTACAGCCATCTCTTCTAAGGCGAGGAATGGCGCTGCTGCGGCAGGCGCAACATCGCTGCCATTCAAGCCAGTGAGCCGGGTTAGCATTTCTTTGCCGCAAGAGCTTCTGGCTGAACTCGACACGATGGTGGGCGAGCGCGGGTTCGGCAGCCGTTCACACGCCGTAAACGATATGCTGCACAAAAGTCTCTTGGAACATAAGCGGACCGTCGGCGACGAGGTCATGGTGGGCATTGTTACGCTGTTTTACAATAACACCGTGCAGGGCCTGCAAAAGCAGCTCGCCGACTTGCAGGCCCTGCATATCGACGAGGTGATAAGTTCTCTGCACGTGCATCTGATGCATAATCAAACGATGGAAGTCGTTCTGATCCAGGGGCCAGCGAAAAAACTCAAGGAGATTGCTGATCGCATGATTACGTTGCGCGGCATCGTATCGGGCACGCTGCAACTCATCGCTGCGCTCATTCCGCAGCTGCACCCTCTGCCCCGTATGAAAGCCAAGCGGGTTTAGACCGGCATCATGATTGCAATCAGCGACCTTGGCGGTCTGTGGCAACGCTCGCTCATCGTCCGGCCGGATGGCACTCGCGATACCTCGACGTGGGTTGCATGGCTGCAAGGTCCGGTCTTTTTTGCCGACCTCAGGATCCCAGCGGATCGGCCCAGGTTCTCCGGCGTCCAATGTCGCGACGACCTGACGCCGGAGCACGTGCGTTGGCTGGCCGGTCAAGAAGGCTTTGCCGGGCGATTGCTAACCGATGGACCTTGCGTACTCTGGCAGCGCGATCTTAATTTGCAGCCCACAACGCAGCTGGCCGACGCTGGTCGCTTACGCATGAAGGGCAACATCATGATCGAAGAGGGCCGCGATGTGCCCTATGTCGAACATTGGTGGCACGATGCACGTTCAATTCAACCCCACGGCGCCGCGCGCCTAGCCGATACGCAAGGGCAATGCGGCGGATACATCATAAGGGCTGGAGAACGGTTTATGTTTGCGCGCAGCCGGACTGGGAAGCCAATGTTGGCCGACAGAACGCTTATGGAGTGTGTCGAGACATCTCAATCGGTCGCGGCCGCACGCGATCTCATCGACACTGAGATTTCATTTGGCCAGGTGACCCCGGACAGCTGGACAATAACTCGCTCATCGCTGCCCTATCGCGAGGGTGCCAATCTCGCTCCTGCGTACGATACCGACGCAGACAACTGGCGCGAAGCAACTTTGCGGACGCGCGATGTGACGTCCGATGGACGTCTTGCCGTCCGGCGTTGGACGATTCTGGAGAGTGAGGGACAGCTATTTGCCCCCTCGCCTGCGGGCACATCGGCCGCAGTGTGAGAGCGTAGCTCCCGCCAGGAGCTTTGCGCTGCCCTGTCGGATGATTGCCGAAATAGGCCACTTCGCTTTGCTCTGGGCACTGGCAATCGCAATACTGCAAGCAACGGTGTCGCTTGTGAGGGCTAAACGTCACGACGCCTGGGCGATGCAATCGGGCTCGTACGCCGCGATGGCGCAATTCTTATTTTTCGCCATCTGGTTTGGGTGCTTGACGCACGCGTTCGTCACGTCGGATTTTTCGGCCGCAGTCGTCGCGGCCAACTCGCATTCGCTGCAGCCGATGCTCTACAAAGCAACCGGCGGCTCGCTGGCACTCTACGCAATCCGGATGCCGCACTTGAAAGCAGGCTCGCCGTTTTCCATCGTCAGCCGCAAAGCCGGTCTCACGTTGAACAACGTCATTTTGACGGTCGCATGCGCCACTGTGTTCCTCGGCACGCTCTATCCGTTGATCGTCGATCTTCTGGGCCACGACAAAATTTCGGTCGGGTCGCCGTTCTGCGCGATCACCTTCGTGCCGATCATGATTGCGCTGCCGATCGCAATGGCCGTCGGGCCAATGCTCAAATGGAAGCGCGACGAGCTGCCCAATCGCCCTAGCAAAATTGAAGCCAGCAGCGATCGCTAGCCATTTTGACAATTAAACTCTCAAGCTTATAGGCTTTCGCCAACGTTTCAGTTCAATTTTATACTGCCGAACACACGCACACTTGCGCCTGGCGCAAGAACCTCGTCCTTTTTGAAGGACGCGGAATTGCGTACATCGTCATTGAGTAGATTGTCGCCACGCATACCGATGGTGAACTCAGGTCCCCACGCATTGGCGGTTGTTAGTTTTTGGGTGTAGGACACTTCTAAATTGACCAGCGAGTAGCCGTCCGTGCGCGTTTCTTCTAATGAGATCTCGTTCTGCGCGAACGCGTGAAGCACGCCGACACTCGCCCTCCAATTCCGATCGCGGTAATAAAGCCCGCCCCCTAGACGATGAGGCGGAATGCGCGGAACGAATTCTCCGTTGCTGAACTGGGCATGGACGAAGTCGTACTGGCCGGATAACCCCCACACGCCATTCCAAATTGGTGTCACATCATATTCGCCGGCAAGCTCCGCACCGTAGAACGTAGCGTCCCGCTGGCCGAAGATTATCTGTTTGAGGCCGCCGCCGGGCCCCGATGGCGAGCATGAATCTATCGTGACGTCGCACGTCTCGCCGGTGGCCTGCCTGAAGATGAACCCGTCAAATTGGGTGTAATAAGCTGTCGTGTCGAAACGTATGCCGCCAACAGCGCGTTTCAATCCAAGTTCTATCGTGCGTGCCTTTTCCTCTTTGATTTCGGGATTACCGATCTCGAATGTACCGGTCGCATCATGGGCACCCTTGGAGAACATTTCCTGCGCTTCCGGTGCGCGCTCGACGTAGAGGGCGCTCGCGCGGGCCACAACGCCGAGCGGCAGATCATAGAGAAGGCCGATGCCGCCGCTGATAGGATCGAATGTCTTATCGCGCGCAAAAAGGGGCAGTGCTGGCGATGTGACGTCTGCGAACGTCGAGCCCGTGATTTCGTCGCGCTCGATCCGGACGCTCCCTAAAAGCCGCAACGGCTTGGCGACCTGCAGTTGCTCAAACAGAAACCCCGCAACCTTTTGCGTATTGTTAGGTTCCAGCAGATTGTCGCCGCCAAAGCTCAGGCCTTCAAGGTCCCGGTTGGAAGCCTGGATGCCGCCTGTGCCGCTGAGAGCGCCAGCTACCGTCGCGATACTAGCCAATTGGATTTCGCCGCGTCCTTCGAATTCCTTGTTCGTGAACCGCGAACCGACGATATCGGCGCCAGCGGCGGCGTCAAAATCAAGCTCGTTGTGGGCATAGTCAGAATACCCAAACCACGTGCGAATGGCTTTAATGCCGAAATCGCGAACTCTCCACTCGGCCTTTCCGATCAACTTATCCTGCCCCAAGTCAATACGTGCGAGCGCCGCCGCCGATTCAATCCCGGGAATGGCATAGAGGCTTTCAAAATGCGTATAGGCCATGCCTGCGAAGCCATCGCTCCAAACATATGACCCGCCGATCGAATAGCCGTTGCTGTCGACGAACGAGTTCGCTTGGCGTCCATGCGGCGTGTCGTAGTCGTCACTGTGGCGCTCAAATCCGTCGGCGTGGACAACGAAGCCCTGAGCGCCAGCGGTTGCTTTGAAACAGCCATCGCGGCCTTTGTCGGCGGAGCTGGCGCCACCGCGCACCTCACCGCTGGCACCGTTCGCCGGTATAAAAGTCGGGACGCGCTCATTTTCGGCATCGACCACGCCCCCGACGGCCTTGTTCGTGTAGCGCAGGACCGCAGGCCCATGCACGACCTCGACCTTGTCGGCCGAGCACGGGTCGACCGGCACAGCGTGATCCTCACTCAGATCCGAAACGTCGCCCGTACCGATGCCATTCTCCTGCACGCGCACGCGGTTGTCATCCAGGCCTCGAAGAATTGGCCGGTTGGCGCCGGGAGCAAAAGTCGAGCCTGCGACGCCCGGCTGCTTTTGCAGCGTATTGGTGAGAGTAGCTCCGGGAGATGCGTTGATCTCAGCGCTGGTCGCCGTGGTTACGGGAGCAAAATCTTGGCCGATGACAACGGAGGTTCCAGCCGGCGGGACTAGAGTTTCGGGCGGTGGAGACTGAGCCACAACTTGGGCTGGTGCAGACTGAGCCTTGGGGACACTTTTAGGAACGGTCTGAGTTTTCGCCGGCGCCGATGGCTTTGCAGTCGCTTCACTCGCCGGTTTTACTTTTCTTTTGTCAACAGGCGGCTCGGAGCTAGCTGAGGCTTTCGGCTGGATAATCACGATCTCGGGCAGCTGTGTGGCAGACTCTGCGGCAGCCGGGACTGGAGTTGCCGTCGGCGCTGGCGGCAGCACTGTGCCAGATGCTGCGGCAGGCGGTACAGGGGTGGCGGTTGGTTGTGTTTGCGGAGTTTGCGGTTCGCCCGCGTTTTGCGTTGGTATCTGAGTTGGTATCTGCGTTGGTACAGGCTGAGGCGGCGAAGCCTGACTTGGACTGGGCTGCGCGATGGGTACAGCGGCGTCCTCACCCCAGGCGTGAGAGCACAACAGCAGATAGGTCGTGGCGACCAGCAAAGCGCGCGCATTCATGGGGATACTCCATAAAGTGTCTGAAAGAAAACCAAGGCGCATTAATCCCGCGCAGCAAATGTGCGTGGAGTGCCAAGGTCACGACAAATCATGATCGAGAGAAGAGTAGCCGCAATCCCTAGGCAATCAGGGCGGCGGGGGGCGCGCGCGCTTGAAAAGAGGCCATCCGAGTGAACGCAGTGCTCGGCGTTTCGGTGGCGGGCTGTGAAGGAGGTACGGTCACGTTGGGGATGCGCACGGCCGGCAAATCGGTCAGTGCTGCCGTTCCAGCGATCGCGATTGACCAACAAATTATACAGTGCTCGTTGTCGTCATCACTATCTTGCAGTGGGCAAAATTGCATGACGGCATGCGGGCAATTCGCAACGACTGCGTACCCATTTGTAGAGTTCGCGCTGACCTGACGTGTGGAATGGAGTTCGTGATGATGCCCAAACGACAAAATGAGCTGAAGAGTTAAGGCAAAAAGCCCCAACCTTCTCATACAGCAGCTCTGCCGGGAAATCCGCATCTCACCCCTGCTTGCCAATGGCGCGACAGTCCTGACAAGTGCCGTGCAGTTCGACAACGGCGGCGCTAAGGGCGAACTTCTTGCTACGTGACCACTGTTCGAGCGACCGGTCCACTTTTGGCAAGCTGATTTCCGTGACAGACCCACAATCGTCACAGATGGCGAATGCAGGACCATCGTCATGAGGCTCGTGGGTGCACGCCACAAACGCGTTTAAAGACTCAAGTTTGTGAACGTGTCCAGCATCAATGAGCCGTTCGAGCGTACGATAAACCGTCGGAGGGGCAAGCGAAACACGGTCGCGCACAGCTGCAATAATTTCATAGGCGCCGATTGGGCGATGCGAACGCCTGAGGGCCTTGAGCACAGCGTCGTCTTGCTCAGACCCATTGCTCCGCTTCTTGCTTATACCGGCAGCCATGAGCGTTTCGCCTATCATCCCATTCGTTCTTGGACGTTATAATATCCGAAATTGATTCCGTCAATATTTCCGATTTTTCGGGTGCCTACGCTGTTTCTCAGCGCGCATCGGCCGCAATCAGCCCAGCCCAAATTTCGCAATTGTTGAAAAAATTGGTGGGCGATGCCGGTCTCGCATCCGCGACAGACCAACTCTCTCAGCCCGTCCTGGGCGTCGAGAGCCTGCCTGTTGCGGTCGTCACGGAAGGCACGGGATCAACTCAACAGACTTGAGGTTAGCCGAGCGCGCCGGTCGATGCGCACCTGAGCGAGATTGGCGAAATAACTTAAAAACCTCAAAATCTCGCGTAAATACATAGACTTGAAAACGCTTTAGCACACGTGCTTCACCACGGCTGTGCGGGCGCAATGAGTATTAACTAAGACGGTTTTTAACGCCCGCCGGAAAAGTGATATTTACCGGCTCGGATTGTGCCAATGCGGTTCGCTGCGATAGCAATTGGCCAACTTTTCCGTTTCGAGACGGGCGCTGTTACAACTGCGATTGTAAAAATCAGCGCTTTTCTTTATCTCTTGCATAACCAAGCATCCGGAGCCAATTCGGGCCTTGGGTTTTACACGTTAAGCGTAATTCACCACTCTTTGCCTTCGCGCCCATGCTGGGTCGTCAGCTTCGTTAACCGCGGCACCGGTCTTGCACCATTCGTGTCGCACGTTGACGTCAGCTTGGCCTGAGGCGGCGTGTTGCGAGCGTGGTGGTGCGCCAAATACGATCGTGACTTTGTGGAGTTTTGAAATGAGCTTGGCAGCTGTTGCCGAAAATATTCCGATTGCGCGCGCACCGTCTCACGGCGGCACGAGCCCGTTGATTGTCGACTTGTCGCACGTTCCAAAAGCAATCGTCGGCGGATTGGCACTTGCAGCGCTCGATCAGCGCGCCACAGCGCAATTGATGGCGGATACGGCGATTGCCCGCCGCGGCTCGGGTCGGCCCGTACTCATGAGTTCGGCCAACGGCGAAGTGTTATCGAGATGCGCGTCAGAACCCGAAATTGCGCTGCTATTCTCAGAGCAGGAACTGCTGAGCGCCGACGGCCAACCGCTCGTCATCGCCTCGCGTTATCTGTGCAAAAATCCACTTCCCGAGCGCGCCGCCACGACCGACCTATTCCATGTCGTCGCGCGCATCGCGCCCGCCCACGGCCTCACTTTTTATATGTACGGCGCCACGCCGGAAGAAAACCGCGCCGCCATGGAGACTGTTGGCCGTCTCTACCCAGATCTGCAGGTTGCGGGCAGCAGTCACGGTTTCCTCAAGGGCGCCGAGCTCGAAGCCAAAATCGATGAGATCAACGCACTCGCGCCCGACATTCTTTGGGTCGCCCTGGGCGTTCCTATCGAGCAGCAGTTTTGCCGCCAATACGCGAGCCGCTTGAGCAATGTCGGGATCATCAAGACCAGCGGCGGGTTGTTCAATTTCCTATCGGGCAGCCGCAAACGGGCACCCGTGTGGATGCAGAAAAGCGGCCTGGAGTGGGCCTGGCGTATCAAACTAGAACCAAAACGGCTGTTCAGCCGGTATGCCAGAACAAACTTCCACGCCTTTTGGTTGTTAATGAGCCGTTCCAGGTAACCACAAGAAATTACTGTAGTTTATAGAGTTGATGTGAGTCATGATGTTGTCCAGAGCCGCGCAGTTTGAGCTAGAGCCGTTGCGGCGTGAATCCGAACAACATCAACCGGTAGCTTTCGCTGTGGGTATGGATACGAGCGAGCCTTGGCTGAGCGTGGCGTTACAAATGCTGCGCCGTCGTTTCACGACGGTGCTTGCTTCGATCGCCACGATGCTGCTCCTCGCCGCCCTTTATCTGGCGGCCGTTGCGCCAAAGTACACCGCCAGCGCCGTTATCCTGGTTGATCCGCGCGCCCAGCGTGTGCTGGCGAGCGAAGCCGTTCTGCCCGGCATCGGGCAAGACGTGGCTGCGGTGGAAAGCCAAGTCGAAATTTTGAATTCCAACGGTTTGGCGCGTCGCGTCGTCGAAAAAATGAAGCTCGATTCAGATCCGGAATTTGCCTCGCAGGGCTTTCTGTCGAAAATTTATGAGCGCCTCAACCCGGATAGAATTGCGCCGCCCCAAGATGCGGCTCCTGGCAAAGAACACAACAAGGTCGTTGGAAACTTCGAGCAAAAGCTCGACGTGCGCCGCCGCGGCTTGACGTATATTCTTGAGGTCGCCTTCACATCAAAAGACGCTGAAAAATCGGCGTTGATCGCCAACGAGATCGCCGACACCTATATTTTCGAGCAAGTCTCGGCCAAGCGCGATGCAACGACCGATGCCTCCGATTGGCTGTCGAGCCGGATCGATGATTTGCGCAAGTCAGTGCAAACGTCAGAACAAACGGTTGCTGATTTTAAAACCCAAAATAATATCGTCGACATAGGCGCACTGGGGTCGGGCCAAACGCTCAACCAGCGGCAAATCGAAGATGTGAATGGCAAGCTGATCGCCGCCAACGCGCGCACCGCTGAAGCAACCGCGCGCTCCACCCAGCTCGCCAATGCGGCCGGCGACCCCAAGGGTGCTGAAAGTTTGTCCGAGGCGATGGCGTCGCGTGTTCTGGCTTCGCTGCGCGTCCAGCATTCGACGATTTCCAGTCGCGAAGCTGAATTGGGAACGCAATTGCAGCCCCAACACCCAGCGCTCGTGGCTGTCCGTTCGCAGCGCCTCGAGATCGAACATAAAATGAAAGACGAACTCGGTCGTGTCGCCGGCAATACGCGCGGCGAGCTCGACGTCGCCCGCAATTATCAAGCCTCGCTAAAACACAGCCTCGCGGAACTTGAAGAAAAAAACACCAAGCTCGCAAATTTGCGCGTCAAGCTCGGCGACCTCGAGCGCGAAGCCGAAGCGAACCGAAATTTGTACGCGCAGTTCCTCTCAAGGCAAAAGGAAACGGGCGAGCAGAAGGACGTTCAGAAGTCCGACGCACGGGTCATATCGCGCGCTTTTGCTCCGGTGCGGCCGAGTTCGCCCGGTGCTGGATTGCTTCTGCCGCTGGGCGGGCTTCTTGGCCTCGGATTGGGCTTAGGGCTCGCTCTCTTCAAAGAGCAGCGCGACAACACTTATCGCACCAGCAAGGCAATCGAAGCCGATACCGGCATCCCGTGCTTGGGGCTTTGCCCGCTCGTTGCAGACGCTGAGATCGCGGCCGGCGACGACGATCCCGAAAGCGAATTGCAGAAGGGCTTTTCAGACGTGCTGCTCGGTCTGTTCACGATCGACAAAGATCCGATCAGCAAAATTTTGCTGTTCACGTCCGCCCAAAACGGTGAGGGCAAAAGCACCATCGCGGCTGGATTGGCTCATCTGCTGACCCAATTCAACGGGCGCACCCTCATCATCTCGTCTGAGCCGCCAGCGACGGCGCGCCCGATCGACAGCGCGCTGCGCCGGTCGCGCGAGCGCTCAACGCGCGCCGAGTTAGACGCACACTTTAATCACGGCAGCCTGTTGTACAGTCTCTCGCCCAACAGCAGCAATCTCATCGCCGATCAAGTGAAGTTCACCAGCCGGTTGAGCCAATTCCTGAAAGATAACGCCGACCAGTTCGACTTCATCTTGATCGATGGCGCATCGCTCGCATCGCATCGCGATAAGAACATGCTGTTCAGTGCGGCGGACGGTATCATCGTCGTCGTCGAATGGGGCCACACGACGCCGGCCCAACTGCACGCCGCTTTGGAAAGTCTGGGCGCGGAACGCGACAAAATCATTGGGACGGTCTTAAACAAGGTAGATCCCTGGCTTCTGCCGTTGTATGATCCATCCTACAAACCGGCGATCTAGCGCCAACGCCTGTTGCACCTCATCATACCGCTCAAGCTTTGCGCCTAGATCTTTCCTTTACGCACGGGCCTCGCCGCGCGGGTGCCGATGTTGACGTTAAAGCGAGAAGTTGAATTGGCCGCAGCCGAACCGTCATAAAACACATTGTTTGTTTAGGTTAAACGGTAGGGGTGCAAGCTTTGCCAAATGGCTTTGGCAATGCGCCTGCGGTTTTTTGGATGCGAACTTAACAACATGTCTCCACAGCCTAACGATATTCGCGCCCAGACCTCGCCCCCTATCGACCATGCATCGCAAACTTATCGCCTATTCACTTCTGTGGGCATGTTCGGTCGTCTGAAGTCGTTGCTCTCTGAGCGGGAAACGCATGCGAGCCTCGTCTCGCTCGCACTCGTGGGCGCTGGCGCCGTGCTCGCGTTTGTCATGTTTACGATCATCGCGCGCCGCGTTGGCCCAAGCGAGTTCGGGCATTTTGCAACCTGGTTCAACATCGCATCGTTCTTCGCAGTTGCCGGTGCGCTCGGACAGGACACGTTTATCGGGCGCAGCTGGAACGAGTATTCCGGAGCCTCGCGTTGGGACTTAGCGCACGGCGCGCTTCGGTTCAGCGGCCAGAACACTTTGATCGGCGCTGGCTTGGCGCTGGTGGCGTTCTTGATCCTGGGGCTCATCCTTCACGCCGAACCCGGGCTGCTGCTGGCCGGCAGCTTAGTGGTCGTGGCCAATCCATTGCTCTGTCTCGTCTATCAGTTCGCGCGCGCGGTGCTCGGCAATCTCCGAAGTGACGTGTTCTACGAGTGCGTTTGGCGCTCGGCAGTCATCGCCGGCGTCTTTTTTATCGCCAGTCCCGAACACCCTTTGAGCTATGCCGCCGCTCTTGGCATGATCGGTTTAGGATACGTCTTAGTGACGGTCATTCTGTTAGCGATCGTTCTGCCCCGCGTGCCCAAACGCGCGTGGGCAACCGAGCCGCTGATGCAGCTGAAGACGTGGCGCGAACGCTCGTTCAACATGTGGCTGGCAGCTGTCTTGGAAGCCTCGGGGCAATATCTCGACGTCGTCCTCGTCAACATACTGCTCGGCGAAGTTGCAGCTGGCGCCTACTTCGCCGCCTCGCGCATCGCCAACATCTTTGCGCGCATCTCACTTGGATTTGAAACGAGAGTGGCGAGCAAGCTTTCCTATTTCTATTATCGCGGCGACCGCGTCGCGCTGGAAAGGTTCATACTCAGCCTTTCAAAAATTACCCTTTTAGCCGTGGCCGTAGGCCTGCCCGTATTGCTGATCGTCGGCAAATTCCTGTTGCCTGCATTTGCCGAAATTTATGCTCAGCAGTTCTCGACGCTGGTCGTTTTAACTATCGGCACGGCATTGCTCACGCTCCTGGGTTCCGCACGCCTCATTCTGCTGCATACGGGTTATGAGGGTTCCTACACGCGCATCATGGGCACGGGGCTACTTGCCAGGTGGGCGCTATTTGTAGTGATGGGTCCGCTGTTTGGCACGATGGGCATTGCGATCGCGTGGAGCGCGACAGCCGTTATCGTCGGCCTCATGATCAACAGGGTGTGCCAAAACCAACTCGGACTTGACCCCTCGGTCGGCGCTCTTTTCAAATCAACCGGGGTGGTTACGGATCGTGGCAATAGCACTGCGCTATCCCCAACAGGCAGTGAGCCGCGCCGTGTTGTGCTGGCGCAAACGCAGGCCGAAGCGGCAGGCGCGCAAGAGATCGCGCGCGTCGTGGGCAAAGGTCTCACAGAGCGCGGCTATGATGTGCATTACGTCTTTTTCTACCGCCGCACGGACGCGTTCGACAATGTTCCCAATACTTTCTTTTGTGCGAGCGAACGGCCCCGTTCAATACTGGCGGGAATGAAGCTGGTCTGGTCGCTGTGGCAACACTTTCGCGGGCTGCGCCCAGCCGCCATCATGACTTTCCAGCACTACGGCAACATCCTTGGCGCACCCGTTGCGCGCGCCGCAGGGCTATCGCCCGTGATCGCCAATCAAAATACTTCGCGCGCTCAGATGTCGCCTTGGGCCATTCGCGCCGAGCGCTTTCTTGCGCAAATGTCGGTCTATTCGTGGATTGTCGCCAATTCCGCTCATACCATCGGTGAATACGCCGCCGACGCGGATGCCTTAACGCGACGCTTAGTACAGATCGACCATGGCTTTGAGCCGAAGGCGGGCATGAAATCGAAAGCCGAGGCGCGCACCTTCTTTAACTTGCCGCCTGATGCCATTCTGCTTGGATGCGTGGCCCGGCTTCATCAAGACAAAAACCTGGTGGCCGCTGTCCAGCTTTTGAAGTCGAATGGCAACTGGCATTTGGCGCTCGCCGGCCAGGGGGCTGAACGGCCCGTGCTCGAGGCGTTGGCGGCCAGCCTCGGGGTCTCGGACCGGCTGCATTTCGCCGGCGAATTGAGCCCGCAGAACTGTGCCGAATTCCTCCGCGCCCTGGACGTGTTCGTGTTCCCCTCGCGGATCGAAACATTCGGACTGGCAGCCGTCGAGGCGGCCCAAGCTGGCATACCGGTGGTGGCTAATGACCTTGCTGTGTTGCGCGAAGTATTGGCTGTCGATGGCCGCCCATGCGCGACCTTCGTCGATACGGAAGATCAGCTGGCGTTCTATCGGGCGGTCGAGGCCGTTCTGACTGAAGCGGCTTCCGGCTCGGAATTAACACGGTGCGGCCAGCTCTTGAGCACCCGCTACTCGGCCGATGCGATGGTCGAAGGCTACATTCGCCTGATTGGCACATGATCGGCGCTTGATAAGCACGGTATAATCGCGATAAATCCTCAGTTTGGCCCCAACCTTGCTTAGCTAGAGGGTTCCGATAGCCACGCCTATCAGAGTGGTCAGCGCGGTTTAGGTAAATAAGTGGCATGAAGATCCGGTTGCATATCAACTCTTTGCGGCCGACAAATGAGACCGGTCTCTTTGTCCGCCAGCTGCAGCGCATGTACGGCCTGGGGAACGTCAGCGTCGACGCGCGCACCGGTATGGAATTGCCGCGCAGTGTGCGCACCTTGCTGACGCTCGAACAGATGCTTCATCGCATTCCCACTAACACCAACAAGTCTTCCTCGAGTGGCGCTGAAAGTGCGCAGTCATCTGCAACGGATCAGGCCGACGTTGTCGTCGATCTCAGAGGCGATGCACCGCTGGCCCAAAACGCCAAGCTTAGTCTCAAGGTGCTTTACGATGGCGTCTGCGATGACCGCCGGATTTATGCCGCGCTCCTCGCATCGCGCCTGCCCTTGATCGAAATCGCCGATGTATCATCTGGACGCGTTCTGGCTGCGGGTACGCCATGCGTCGATAATGCCGAAACGCTCACTCAGGCGACGCAAAATATTTTCGCCCGTGTTGCAACGCTCGTCTCAACGGCCATCGAACAACCGCGATCTCTAGCGCCCGGCAAACCAGTACACGTTGCACTTCCAGGCGTCATGCGGCTTGCCGAAATAGAACTGCGCAATCTGGCCAATGCCGCATCGCGCCGCCTATATCGGCTGTGCTGTCATGCGCCCCACTGGCGGATCGGCTGGCGTTTCATCGACGGACCCGGCGTCGCCGAACAACGCAACCTCGGCGGCAAGCCCTGGCGGGTATTGGCCGACCCTGGCAACAGATTTTACGCCGACCCGATGCCGATCGTCGTCAACGGCCGAACGTACATCTTTTTTGAAGACTATCCGCATGCCACCAAAAAAGGGATCATCTCGTTTGTCGAAGTGCACGCCGATGGCAGCGTTGGTCCGGTGCAGCCGGTTCTCGAAGAAAGCTGGCACCTCTCTTATCCGTTTTTGCTGCAGATCGGCCGCGACATCTTCATGGTGCCGGAATCCAGCAGCGCACGCGATGTCGCGGTTTATCGTGCTGATCCCTTCCCGCACCGCTGGGTCCGCCATGGCACTTTATTATCGGGTATCGATCTCAGCGACGCGACCATCGTTGAACACAACGCTAAACTTTGGATGTTTGGCACCACGCGCGACGGCGCGGGCTCGCCTTCAGATACGCTGTCGATCTTTTCAGCAGACCGGCTTGAAGGCAGCTGGACCCCGCATCCGCAAAATCCGATTGTGATCGATGCGGTGACCGCACGCCCTGCCGGTCCTTGCATCCGCCAAGGCAACAAGCTGTGGCGCGTGACCCAGGATTGCCGGGCCGGATATGGCAAGGCCATCGGCCTTGTCGAAGTTTTGCAACTCGACGAACACGGCTACGAGCAGCGACTCGATTGCGTCATCCAGCCGGACGCTGCGTGGCCGGGACGGCGCTTCCATACGCTGGCGCGGGCCGACAATCTCGAGTGCATCGACGGGTCGGCGACCGCGCCAAAGAGCCGTTTGGTGTCGCGCCTGATGTCACAAAAATGGCGAGGTTTGCCGTCCATCGGCGGACCTGCGCAAGTCAGTTCCCACGGCGGCAGCATCGTGCCTTCGCATTTGGCGTGCGAGGATTGATGGCATCAACTGGCGCACTCGGGCGCGTCCACGGCCGCATCGAAGTCCCCGCCCCGGCGCGCCGCCCCGCCGATGTCGTCAATAACATCGCGACGTTCGCCGTGCGTGCCACAATCGTCTTGAACACGCTGCTGAGCGTTGGAACCTTCAATCCGCTGTTGCTGCCAGGAGTGCCAGCCCTTGCTCAGCAGGTGCTATCGATCGGGCTGTGGCTAACTGCCATTTTCGCCAGTTTCCTATGTCATCCGGTCTGCCGATTCAAAACAACGCCCGGCTTGGCGTTACTTTGGCTGTTCTATGCTTTCGCCGCTGTATCGGTGCTGTGGGGCAATCTTGCCGAAGCCAGTCTGATCAAAAGTGTCGCCCTGCTAATTACAACCTTCGGCGCTTACCGGCTTGTACGGGCGCTGCCAATTCAAGCCATCTTGGCTGACGTCATGTTGGGACTGCTTATACTCTGTGCAGCTTCAATATTCGTATCGCTGTTCAAACCGGACATCGGCGTTTTAAAAACGTGGCAGCACAACGGACAATGGGCTGGTGTGTTCGACAGCAAACAAACGCTGGGCACGGGCGGGGCGGTGCTGCTCTATCTCGCGCTGCAACGACTACTGCGCCGCGACCAACGCCTGTATTGCCTGTTGGCTTTTGTGACGGCTGCAGTGTGCGTGATCGCCAGCGGATCGCGCGGCGGCGGCGTCATCGCCATTGGCTCAGTTGCCGCTATTTATCTAGCCCGGCGTTCGACGCGCGTTTTGCACGCAATGGCTTTCGCGCCCCTGATCATGATGGCGGTGGCGACCGCACAAATTGCCTATTTCGTAATGACCGAAAATCTGGCTTTCGAGCTGTTCGGGCAGGAGATCAATTTCACCGAACGCACCTTCATCTGGCAGTTCGCGCTGCGCCATTTCCACGAACATCCGATCATCGGTTTCGGCTTAAATGGTTTTTGGTCGTCTGAGCAGATTTTATTTGAGTTCCGTCATGAGCACCGCTGGGTTTTGGACAACTACCATAGCGGGTATATCGGGATCCTCATGGAGCTTGGCATCATCGGCTATATACTTTTTGGTGCAAGCGTTTGGGCTTGGGCGCGCAAAATGTATGCCCAAGCGGGAGCTAGCATTTCCCGGGCTGAAAGTGCCGCGACCGTCAGCTTCGTGAATATGATTTTTTTGATCAACTTTACCGAGACGTTCTTCCTACGCTCTACCAATACAATCTCCATTGTTCTTTTGATCCTCATGTTCACAACCTTTGCCGATCCGGCTGTGAACGCGCGGCGCCAGACTTTTCAGGGACGGCGCTAATGCGCGTGATGCCTCCTCGAACTCGACGCGGGGTCCCGCGCGTGTCGTTGCCGAGCGCTTGTCTCGCACTCTTGATGCTTGGCACTATCATGCTTGGCTCTGGCTTGCTCGGCCCCAGCACCTCGCATGCCGATAGCAAGCAAGATCCAGCGGCGGCGAAGCTGCGAGCTATGGGCCGTGGCATCAACATTCTGGGCTATGACGGCATCTGGTCCGGCCACATCGATGCACCGTTCCAATTGCGGTGGCTGAAAAAAATCCACGACGCCGGCTTTTCGCACGTGCGCATCAATCTCCATGCTTTTGAACATATCGACGACGTGGGCGCGCTCGAGCCTGAGCTGTTGCCGCGCCTGGATCGCGTGTTGAGAGCTGCCGAGGATGCCGGCCTCATCGCCGTCATCGACGAGCATGACTTTGAAGCCTGCCAACGCGATGCCGCCCTGTGCGAGCGCAAACTGGTGTCGTTCTGGACGGCGGCGGGTCAGTATTTCGCTGGCCGGCACCCAAGCGCTGTGTTCGAACTTCTAAACGAGCCCGCCGGCGAGCTCACACAAGAGCAATGGAATACTTTGAGCGGTCGGCTCTTGCGTATTTTGCGCGCCAGTAACCCCAAACGCACCATCATCGTGGCGGCTCTCAATGTCGACGATATCGCGCAGATCAACGGACTGCGCTTACCCGAAGACGACCGGAACCTGATCGCGACCGTTCACTATTACAAGCCTATGCGGTTTACCCACCAGGGCGCTTCCTGGGAAACTGAGTTTGGCGATCTAAAAAATGTCCGTTGGGGAAGCAAGCAAGATCGCGACCTCGTCACTACCGAATTCGACGCGATCAATGCCTGGGCGAAATCGACCGGCAGACCCGTTTATCTCGGCGAGTTCGGCGTCTACGACCGCGCCCCGATGGGAGATCGCGCCGGTTACATCGCATTTATGACCAAGTCCGCCGAGGCTAGAGGTTGGAGCTGGGCTTACTGGCAATTCGATCATGATTTCGCAGCATTCAGGCCTGAAACCCAAACATGGGTTGCCGAAATATTGCAAGCGCTTCAACCCCGCGAGGCGCACCCATGAACTTGGTTAGCCATATCTGCCGAAACCTTTATCCGTTTGCAGAAAGTCGCGCCAAAGCGCGCTATTCATGGCACTTGGGGTGGCATCGGACTTGCGAAGCGGGGAGCTTCGAACCGATGCGATCGAGAGTATCTCTTCCATGACCGTACCTCTCGAAGGGGGCTTGCAGAACTCGTTTGGACCGCCGCCCGCGGCGTGGCTTGTGCGCACGTGGCGAACATTCGGCACGCAGGCACTCGCGCTTGGCGACCAAGCCGTGGTGAGCGGCGCGAGTTTCCTGACAACGGTTCTGATCGGCCGCTGGTCGGACGCTAGCGAACTCGGCGTCTATGCGCTCGCAACATCTATTCTAGCCTCGATCGTTGCGATGCAGGAATCCCTCGTCTCGTTGCCCTACGCCATTCAGCGTCACCGTTCGGACAGCACAGCGTCAGAACGTGCCGGCAATGCTCTAAAACACGGCATCCTGCTGTCGCTGGCCGCTGCCGCCGTTTTGATGGCGATCGCGTTCGTCACAGGATTTCGCGACCACGGATCGCAACAGGCTGCGGTGCTTTGGGCTCTCGCCGCAGTATTGCCGTTTGCGCTGCTGCGGGAGTTCGGTCGCGGCTTTGCATTCGCTCGACTGCACATGGGCGAAGCGCTGGCGCTCGACATCGTGGTCGCAGCACTACAATTAGGTACGCTCGGTTGGCTCCGAGTGTCTGGTCCCGTCTCGGCGACCTCAGCCTTGATGGCGGTTGGCGGCGCGTGCGCAGTGGGGACACTTTTATGGATCGTTTTAACTCGCCGAAATTTCTCACTTGGTGCAGGTACGACACGTTCGTCGATGACCGAAAGCTTGCACTTAGGTAAGTGGCTATTTGCCGGGCGTCTTGCCGTGCAGGTGCAGTGGTACATTACCTACTGGCTGTCCGTCGTTGTTCTGGGCGCCACCGCAACCGGCGTTTATGCGGCTTGCATGAGCGTCGTCGCCATTTCCAATCCGCTGGTTTCTGGCCTCAACAACATCCTGACGCCCAAGGCGGTGCTGGCTTGGAAAAACGATGGTGCCGCGGGGCTTCGGAGACAAGCGATTTGGGACGCGTTGTTCCTCGGCGCGATGATGGGCGCTTTCTGCCTGCTCATCTTCCTGACCGGCGACGCGCTGATGCATTTGCTGTTCAAAGACGGCAATTTCGACGGCCAAGGACATACGATGTCGGTGCTGGCGCTAGCACTTTTGGCGCAAGCGGTCGGCACGCCGGCATCCAGCGCGATGGCTAGTATGGAGCGTCCTCGCTCTATCGTTGTGGTCGGGGTGATCGCTGCGATCGTGACCGTTCCCCTCGTCTGGTTTTTGATGGTCTATGCTGGTTTGCTCGGCGCAGCTTACGGCTTTTTGGTCGGCAACATTGTTGGCGCGGCCGGACGCTGGATTGCATTCCTGGCGATCGCGCCGGCCGCCCCTGAAGATCAGACGCCGGCTATCCGCGTGCTCGAACAGCTCAGTCAGCAGCCTCTGGAGAGCTGGTGCAAAATTTCGCGTCTGGGCGAAGGCGGCCACGCAACGGTCGCAGCCATTCGGTCTGAAACCTCGCAACCGATCTGGAACGGTCATCACTGCCTCATCGTCAAGCTCTACAAAGCCAAAGCAAATATCGCGATGAGCGAGGCTCAGGCGCAATTCGACATCCTGGCCAAGCTTCATGCGTCGCTTGACGGACGCGCCGTCGACGATTGGAAAATTCATGTGCCCGAGCCGCTGTGGATTTGCTCGTCTCCCATGGCTTTGGTGATGACGGTGGTACCCGGACGTAACCTATACTCATGGACCGGGACGGGGGATGGGCCAGGTCTTGCCGGTCTCGAAGAGGCGGCAAAACTTTTGGTGCGTGCCATCACGCAAAGTTGGCACGACAACATCATGCATGGCGATCTGGCACTGCAGAACATTCTCTTCGACTTCAAAACAAAGAGCTTGGCGTTCGTCGATGGGGGGACAACAACCTGTTGCATCACGTGCCACGACTTCCGTCATCAATGGACTTCAGCCTCACGCGATCTTGCTCATATTCTGTCCGACGTTCTAACAGATGTGAAAAAGACGATCGGCAACCGGCCGGCGCGCGTGCGTCGCAACTACTTTGCCGAAGTTGCTCTGAGAGCTTACCTGGCCCAAACCGGCAGCGACCATAAGCCCGAACAGAAGTTGGAAGACATCCGCTTGTGCATGCTGGCTCACCTTGAGGATTTGTTCCAACTGTCGTGGTCGGCGCATGGGTTGTGGTGCTGGTTTCTCAAGCAAACCGCGCGGCGCCGCCTCGACGCGCTGCTCGCTCGACTGTATGCAGACAAAGATGTGATGGGCCGCGCCACGCTCGTAAGAAACGCTTAAGGAACAGTCATGCTTTCGCCGCCTGACATGATTGAGCGAGCCGATCGCGACGCTCAGCTGGCGCGGCCCGAGCCCTTGCAAGCTGAACTGCAATTTTACGACGGCTATGCTTGGTGTCTCAACCCCAGTCCCACCGTGACCGAGGGGTTGGGATTTTTGCGTTCCGAAACCGCCAAGCTCGGCCACCTCAACGAACCTTGGCAGGCCGAAGCGGTCGCCACCAATATCTATCTTTTGAGTTGCGCCGTGCTCAACTGCGCCGACGAATATCTGCGCGGTAAATCTCTGCGCGTGCCGCGCAAATTAGCGGCCACCGCGCCGGGCCGGGGCGCCCGCTACGTCGTCGATACGATGTCTGCCAATCGCCCAGGTTTGGCCGCACTGCAAAGCTGGCGGGACGCCTGGGTCGGCGATCTACACGCGTTCCTTTGTGTTTTTATTGGTGACTTGAAAAGCGATACCGTGGCCCTCGCACAAGCCGCCAACGGTCTGTCCGTCCAGTCGCAAGTCGCTTTGCCGCAGCAACTCCTGGCACAGCAAATCTCGATCCCCTCGCCCTTCCGGCGTCTCGACCTCACGCACCACGACGTCCTCGCGCTTGGGGTCAAATTCATCGCGCAGTACCCCGATCGCGCGGCTCCGCTGCTCGTTGTGGGTTTGCGAACTTCTGGCTCTTACTTTGGCCCGCTGCTGCGCGCGCTATTCGAAAGCCAGGGCTATACCGCGCTTAGCTTTCTGACGATCGAGCCCAACAAGGGCCTGGGGCGGCAAGAAAGGCGTGAACTCGAACGCTGTGCGCTACAGGGCTACACCGCGCTCGCAGTTGACGATCCGCCCAACACCGCGGGCACGGTTTTAGTCGCACTCAATTTGATACGCGGCTGCGGTTTTGCGCGCGATCGCATCAAACTCCTCGTTCCGATGATGGACGCGCCACGCGGCTGGAGCAGCAACCTTCCAGACGGCCTGCTGATTGCGCTTGAGCCTCAAGACTGGCATATGCGCACGCAGCTCGCGCCCGGGCCTGCACTCGACCCGTTGACCGAATATTTTGAAGACCAAGGTTTCAGCGATGTCCGCCTGATCGAGGATGAGACCACCACTGCGATGAACGATGAGCTGCTGTCGCGCTCGCCGACGCGGCGCGGATCGCGCCTGAAAAGAATATTTGCCGTCAGCGCGACATCTAGATTTGGGCACGTGCAGACGCACTATGTGCTGGCCAAAAGTGCGGGCTGGGGATGGCTTGGGTATCATGCCTTCATCGCGGGCACGCGACTGTGCGGCTTGGTGCCTGCCGTCTTTGGGCTGCGCGACGGCGTTCTCTATTCGCAATGGGAGAGCGGCCCGGCAGCATCCGCACAACCCATTCCGGCGCGCGTCGACCGCGCACAACCCATTCCGGCGCGCGTCGACCTCATCGCTGCGGCTGCGTCCTACATTGCCGCGCGCGCCCGCCTCTTGCCATTAACGTCCAACCCTTTGCGCGAGGCCGGGCAACATCGCCATCACAACGGTATCCGTTTGCTGGAACAAGCGTTGAGCCGCGCGCACGGCCGCGTTGTCGCAAACACGTTGATGCAGGCGCGCCTGGGACAAAAGTTGCGCGCCAGCCCATGTCCGATGCCCACCCTCATCGATGGCAACATGCAGCTCAGCGAATGGATTAGCGGCGCTGAAGGGCTGCTCAAGACCGGATATGAACATCACGGGCTCGGCAAAGCCGCGCTCAACGTTGCCGATCCAGCTTACGATCTAGCCGACACAGCGCTCAGCCTCGCGCTCGACCCTGCCGAACAAGATCAGCTCGTGGCCAAATATCGCGACGCATCGGGCGATGCTGACGTCGGGAGCCGGCTGTTCATGCACAAACTATTGGCAGGGCTGTGGGCGATCGACCGCGCGCGCGACGCCATTTTCAGCAACGATAGCCGTCCGCCGGAACGGTCCGCCAACAGCGACCGGTTCATGCAGGCTTGGAATTTTCTGACCGTTGAAACCGCCCGGCATTGCGGCCGCTACGTTGCGCGCCCACAGACGCCGACGTGGAATGCGACCACCGTCGTGCTCGATGTCGATGGTGTGATCGACCGGCGCATTTTTGGTTTTCCGTGCACCACGGCGGCCGGCATCGAAGCGCTCTCACTGCTTCATACCAATGGCATCTCTATTGCGCTCAGCACGGCGCGCTCGGCTGACGAAGTGAAGGCCTACTGCCAAGCCTATGGGCTTTCAGGCGGCATCGCTGAATACGGCAGCTATCTTTGGGACGGGGTCGCGCAGCGCGGCCACGTGCTGGTGCACCCGGAATCTCTGCGCCAGTTGGACACCTTGCGAGAATACTTGCGGCAATTACCGGGCGTATTCTTAGACCAGCGCCACCGCTATTCCATTAAAGCCTTCAGCTACCAGGCAGCCCCGAGCGGCGCTCTCCCAGCCTTAGCGCATGCACTGCGCGCTTCGAACGTGGGCGATGGCGCACTCGCCGCATTGCCACAAGTCGTGATCAATCACGCCGTCGCCACGCTTGGACTCGATCGCCTCAGCGTGCATCAGACGTCAATCGACACCACGATTATCGCCCGCGATGTCGATAAGGGAACCGGATTGGCAACGCTGCGCAACCGGGCACTCGCGCCATCCACTGCGATTATCGCGGTGGGCGATTCGGATATGGACTTGGCGATGTTCGCCCACGCGACGCGTAGCTTCGCGCCAGCCAACATCACCTGCCGGTCGCAAGCCCGCCTGTTGGGTTGCCAAATCTCCAACAGCGCGCACCAGTCTGGGTTGCTCGAAATTGCGCGCATCATCGTCTCGGAAAAAGCAAAGGTGCCCGCCAACCTCACGGCCGCCGTGATCGTCACGCCAGAGGCACAACCAACCGGCGACATCTTTTTCGATCTGCTGCGCACGGCCGATCGGCCGCTCAGCTCCCGCCTCGCCAAGGCGATTTTCAGCCGCAGCACGCTACAAGGATTTTTCCGTTAGCCGCGCGCACAAATCTGCATCGCACCAAATTTTCGAATGCAATCGCAAGAAACGGGGCGCATCGTATCCGGCATAGGATATCTTCGATATCCTGCTTGGCGTTTCAAGAGTTCTCAACGATGACGAAAACCGAAATTTCCAACTCCCGGGAAACATCGGCCGAAGACCGGCAATGGGCGGCACTGTGCGCGCGCAATGCTGCAATTAATGGCGGCTTCTACTACGCCGTCGTAACCACCGGCATTTATTGCCGCCCGTCATGTCCTGCCCGGTTGCCCAAGCGATCCAATGTCCGGTTTTTTGGCTCAAGTACGGACGCAGAAGCTGCCGGCTTCCGCGCATGTAAACGTTGCAAGCCGCAAGAGGCAGCGCAGGCCCACGCAAAAAGTGCGATTGTCGCGCAGGCGTGCCGCCAGATCGAAACGTCCGACGACGTACCAACATTGGCAGCGCTCGCCGAGAGAGCGGGTCTCAGCCCTCATCATTTCCACCGCGTGTTCAAATCGGTTGCCGGATTAACACCGAAAGCCTACGCCGACGCCCATCGCGGCAAACGCGTGCGGGCCGCCATTGCAACGAGCGCGACGACGACAGGCGCCATACATGATGGGGGCTTCAACAGCGCGAGCCGGTTTTACGCCAAAGCATCGGGACTGCTCGGCATGACACCGAAAAACTTTCGCGCCGGCGGCAGGGCTGAGAAAATCAGTTACGTCTATGGCCAATGTTGGCTCGGCGGCGTGCTCGTCGCGATGAGCTCGCAAGGCGTGTGCGCGATCTTGCTGGGTGATGACGCGAGCACATTGCAGACCGAGTTGCAGAGCCTTTTCCCTAAATCAGTCCTGACGGCCGGTGACAAAAAGTTCGCCAAGTCGATCATCAAGGTCATTGCATTCATCGATCAGCCAGCCAATGGGCTGGACTTGCCCCTCGATATTCGCGGCAGCGCTTTTCAGCAGCGCGTTTGGCAGGCCTTGACGGGAATCGCGCCGGGCTCCACCGCCAGCTACGCCGACATCGCAAACGCAATTGGCAGTCCGAAAGCCGTCCGCGCCGTCGCCGGTGCGTGCGCGGCCAATTCTCTGGCGGTCGCGATCCCGTGCCACCGCGTCGTCCGCAGCGACGGTCAACTCTCGGGCTATCGCTGGGGGGTGGCTAAAAAGCGCGCTCTATTGGATAAAGAATCCAAATCCTGAAGCGGCGCGGCAGTCATCTTCAGATCATGCTAGCGGCAGTGTTGATCGCCAGCGCCAGCACCATGGTATTGAAAAAAAACGCAACGATGGCGTGCAGCGTGACGAGGTGGCGCAAGCCCTTAGAAGCAATACTCACGTCAGACGTTTGTGACGTCGCGCCGATTGACGTCGAAAAATACAGAAAGTCCCAATAGTCCGGGCTGTCGTCCTTCGGGAATACGAGGCCGCCGGCTTTGTCCCCTGCAGCCTTGTCGTCGGCGTGGTTTCGGGGCGCGTAGTGCTCGTGAGCATAATGCAATGCGAATACCACCTGCATCACCGACCACGACATGAAGATCGTTGCCGCTGCCATCGCGACATACATTATTTTTGCGCCTTCGCTGGCCGTTTTGGCCTCGCTCAAGAGCCCGGCAATCGCCGCCATACTGGCCCCCACCGCCAGCAAAATTAAAACAAGGATCACGGTGGCGCTATCGTCTTGCAGCGCGGCACGCTGCTTAATTTTCGCAGCATCGCACGTTTTCATAATACGCAAAGCGAAGGCGAGATAGGTCAGCCCGCCAATGCACCAGGCGATGGCCTCGCGCATTGCCGACCCCAGCGAGGCCGGTAGCAAGAACAGAGCCGCGACGCCGGCGGCGGCCGCAAAAACCACCCTTGGCCTGACGACGATCGATTGCCATAGCGACTGCGGATGATACCACCGCGCTTGCTCTTTAGCCGTCTGCTCAGACATGTCCGACAAGCTCTTTATTCAATGCGGGCCTCAATTTTTCGCCGACACGGGCGGCGCTTTCACGTTGACCTTGTCGCCGTCGACAATGCCATCAGGCGGGCTCTCGATCACGTTGTCTTCGCGCGTCAAGCCGCTGGCGACTTCGACCGTCTTGCCTGCATCGCGCGCAATCGTGATTGTCTTCAGCGAAACTTTGCCATCGCGGTCGACGGCTGCCACCCGCAAGCCGATCTTGTCGAAGATCAAAGCGCTGGCTGGCACACTCAATACATCACGGCCGGTTGGAACTTCGAAATGAACGTTGGCAAATGCGCCGGGCAGAAGTTTACCTTCGGCGTTGTCGACGACCAGCTGAGACCGCATCGTTCCAGATGCAATGTCGACAGCACCCGAGACTGCCTCGACTTTGGCCATAAACGATTGGCCGGGCCGCTCAGGCACCGTCAGCCGCGCCACCGTTCCAGCCTTGACCAGCGGCGCGTATGCTTGCGGCACGGCAACAATGAGCCGCAGCCGTCGCGTATCCGACACCACGAACAATCCAGACCCCGACGTACTGCCTGCATTGATCAGCGCGCCAACATCGGTGTTGCGCGCAGTCACGATGCCGTCGAATGGCGCCACGATGCGTTTGAACTGCGCCATGCTCTTCAAGCGCTCGACGTTGGCCTCGGCCGATTTGACTTGCAACCGTTTGCCAGAGAGATCGGCTGCCTTCTCATCTGAGACCTGGCGTGAAATGGTTTTGTTCGGCAGGAGAGCCTGGAACCGTTGGTTGGTGACGTCGGCCAGTTCAGCGGTGATTTTGGAATTGGCTAGATCAGACTGCGCTTGCAGCAGCTGTTGATCGAGATCTGGAGCTTCGATCTCGGCCAGAACGTCGCCGGCTTTGACGACAGCACCAATGTCTGCCTTCCAGTTGGCGATGTAGCCATTGACGCGCGCAAACAGCGAGGCGCGCGAATAAGCTTCGAGCCGTCCTGGCAGGTCAAGCGTCGTCACGCTGCCTTGGGTGCCGGGCGGGGCGGCGGAGACGTTGGGGATCGCGCGGGTTTCCGCCGTCTGGCGTAGTTTGGCGTGCGAGGCCTGCCGGAAACCCACTCCGGTGGCCGCCACGTAAAGTGCTGCGGCGGACAAGACAACCAGCGTCAACAACCGTGACCAGCCGCGCTTTTTGGGCTGCATCTCGGCAGCCTGGGGTTCTTTGATCTCAACAAGCATGCACGCCTCCCGCCGGTTGCGCCGACGAACCGAGGTTCGTTGCGGGTTTTGCAACACGATGCAACAAACTGAAGATGACGGGCACAAAAAACAACGTAGCGATCGTCGCAAACGTCAAGCCGCCGATGACAGCGCGCCCCAGTGGCGCGTTTTGTTCGCCGCCTTCGCCAAGCCCCAACGCCATCGGCGCCATGCCGATGCACATCGCCATCGCCGTCATGATGACCGGGCGCATACGCACGAAGCCGGCATCGATCGCAGCCGCTACCGGATCGCCCAGCGCTGCCAGCCGTTCGTGTGCAAAGCTGACAACGAGCACGCTGTTGGCGGTCGCAACGCCCATACACATAATCGCGCCCGTCAACGCCGGCACAGACAAAGTCGTGGCCGTCGCAAACAACATCCACACGATGCCGGCGAGCGCCGCAGGCAGTGCCGTGATAATTACGAACGGATCGCCCCACGACTGAAAGTTCACGACGATCAGCAGATAAATCAGTACGATCGCGCCGAGGATGCCGTAAAGCATGCCTTGATAAGCGCTCTCCATCGTTTTTACTTGGCCGAGCAGCGCGACGGTCTGGCCCTTGATCAGATCGCCCTTGGCATCGTCAATCACCTTTTGCACGTCTGCGGCAACCGCGCCCAGATCCCGGCCCTCGGGCGCGGCATAGATTTGCACCATCGTCTGGATATCGTATTGCGAGATGATGGCGTTCGTCGTGTTGCGCTCGATCGAGGCAACCGCGCCCAAAACCTGCGGGCTGCCGCCGGTCGAAGATGCGATGGGCAAGTTTTCCAGCGCCGCCAAGCTGTCCATCAGATATTGCGGCGTCTGGATCGCAATCAGATAAGAAACACCATTGACCGGATTGAGCCAGAATGTCGGCGCCACTTGGCTCGTGCCAGCCAGAGCAACACCAAGGCTCGCTGCCACATCGCGCTCGGTGATGCCCAGGAACTGCGCCCGCGAGCGGTCGACGTTGACCTTGAAGCCGGGGAGATCGCGCGATTGCTGAATGCGAGCATCGGCAATGCCCGGGATGGTGCGGATTTTGCGCAGCAGTTTGTCGGCCAAATCGAAGTTGGCGCCAAGGTTCGCGCCACGCACCTGCACATCGATGGGGGTCGGCGCGCCGAAATTCAAAATTTGGCTGACGATGTCTGCAGACAGGAACGAGAAGGTGACGCCGGGGAAACGGCGCGGCAACTCGGTGCGCAATTCGCTGACATACTCGGCGGTCGGGCGATGGCCTTCTTTCAATGCAATCTGCACGTCGCCGTCGTGCGGGCCCATCAAGCCGGTATTGTTATAAGCCATGTTAAGTCCGCTGATCGGCAGACCGATGTTGTCGGCAATGGCGGCCAGATCGTCGGGCGGGATGATGTCGCGAACGACGCTTTCGATGTCGGCGAACTGGCGAGCGCTCTCCTCGACGCGCGTGCCGACTTGCGTGCGCACGTGCATCAGCATCTGCCCGGCATCGACGGCTGGAAAGAAGTTTTGCCCTAGATACGGCACGAGCAGAAACGATGACGCGATCGCCGCTAGGAACGCCGGGATAAAGATCCAGCGGTGGCGCATCGTGTCCGTCAGCAGGCGGCGGTAAGCCTGGCGCATATTTTCAAAGCCAGCCTCGAAGGCTAAATGCAGCATCAAAAACGGATTGCGCGTTTTGCGCGCGTGGTGGCGCTCGGCTTCATGCGGCTTGAGCAGATATTTGGCCATCGTCGGCACAAGCGTGCGCGACAGGATAAACGAAGCGATCATCGCGAACACGACGGCCTCGGCCAACGGCACGAACAGAAACTTGGCAACGCCATCAAGGTAGAACATAGGCACGAACACGATGCAGATGCACAACATCGACACGAACGCGGGCGTTGCGATTTGGTTGGCACCATCGAGAATGGCGGGCTCAACGTCCTTGCCTTGCTCGAGATGGTAATTGATGTTTTCGATCGTCACGGTCGCTTCGTCGACCAGAATGCCGACGGCGAGCGCCAGTCCTCCAAGCGTCATGATGTTGAGAGTTTCCCCGATCGCGGCCAGCATCGCAACCGACGCCAGCACAGACAGTGGAATGGAGATCGCGATGATCAGCGTCGAGCGCCAGCTACCTAAGAACAATAAGATCATGACGCTCGTCAGCAATGCAGCGATCGCGCCCTCAAACACGACGTTGTTGATCGCGCCGCGCACGAACACCGACTGATCGCCGACAAAATCGATCTTTAAGGCTGGCGGTAAGCCCGGCATGATCTCGGCGACTTTGGCCCTGACGCCCGCGATAATATTCAACGTCGAAACGGCGCCGTTCTTCAACACCGACAGCAGCACCGAACGCGAGCCGTTGACGTGCACGATATTGCTTTGCGGCGGGTTGCCATCGCGCACGTGGGCGACATCGCGGATATAAACCATCGCGCCGTTGACCACCTTGATCGGCAGATTGCCGAGCGCATCAATCTCGACTGGCGCGTTGTTGAGTTGAATGGCGTACTCGAAGCTGCCGATTTTCTGCGTGCCCGCCGGGTTGATCAGATTTTGCGCGGCCAGCGCATTGGCAACATCTTGGCCGGCTAGTCCGCGCGCGTGCAGCGCTTCCGGGTCGAGATCGATCTGGACTTGGCGCGTCTTGCCGCCAAACGGGAACGGCACAGCGGCACCCGGCACGGTGACGAGCCGCGTGCGGATAAGATTGAGCCCGAGATCAGACAAATTCTGCTCGGTCAAGCCTTCGCCAGACAACGCCAATTGCATGATGGGCACGGTCGCGGCGTTATAATTGATGATGAGCGGGGGTACCGAACCCGGCGGCATCTGGCGCAGCATGGTTTGCGAAATCGCCGTCACTTGCGCGTTGGCGGTAGCGATGTTGACGCCCGGCTGGAAGAAGATCTTGACGATGCCGACGCCGGTGAAAGAACTCCCTTCAAGATGCTGGATATCGTTGACGGTTGTCGTCAGCACCCGCTCGAACGGCGTGATCATGCGGCCCGCCATTTCGTCCGGCGGCAAGCCCGTGTACTGCCAGACGACGGAAATCACGGGGATGCGGATTTCGGGGAAGATATCGACCGGCATGCGCAGGGCCGCGAGCACTCCGCCGATCAGAATGAGCAGCGCGAGCACAACGAACGTGTAAGGCCGTTGCAGTGCAATTCTAACCAGCTCTGCCAAGGACGAGCGTCCTCCCTTGCTTGTCCACACCGCCGCGATGGACGCAACTGGCCGGCACCATAAAATTCAAGGATCAGCCTAGCAAAAGTGTAGGCGAGATCACGCTTCGTTTCCAACCTCGAGCGTTGAGCATAGATAATAATCACACTATTAAAAAGCCCTACGGGCGTCCTAGTGGGACAAACGCGCAATCCCAAGCTCAGATATCGTTGATGACAGCCCTTTTTGACGCGCGCCACGGGCCGCTGAATTTAAGCCGTTCAAGCAAGAGATAGATGACGGGCGTCGTGTAAAGCGTCAGCACCTGCGACACGATGAGCCCCCCAATGATGGTGATACCGAGCGGGCGGCGCAACTCTGAACCGGCTCCGACCGCGACAGCCAGCGGCACCGCGCCAAGCAAAGCCGACAGGGTCGTCATCAAAATTGGCCGGAAGCGCTGCAAACACGCGTCGTAAATCGCCTCAGCCGGCCCCAGGCCGCGGTCGCGTTCGGCGCTGAGGGCGAAGTCGACCAGCATAATGCCGTTTTTCTTGACGATGCCGATCAGCAGAATGACGCCGATGAGGGCGATAATAGAGAGATCCATGCCGGCCAGTTGCAATGCCACCAGAGCGCCGAGCCCAGCCGAGGGCAGCGTCGAGATGATGGTCAGCGGGTGGAGTAGGCTTTCATAGAGCACGCCCAGGACAATATAGATCGAGATGAGCGCGGCGATGATCAGAATGTTTTGCGCACGCGCCTGTTCAAGGAACGCCTTGGCGTCTCCGGCCGGCTCGCCGCGGATCGATTCCGGCATGTGCAGGTCGGCCAGGGCCGCATCGATGTTCTTTAAACTGTCGCCGAGATTGCTGCCGGCTTTCACGTTGTAGTTGACCGTCACCGACGGGAAGGAGCCTTGATGATTGACGACGAGCGGCGACACGCCTTGATCGAGTTTGACCAGGCTCGCTAGCGGAACTTGATTGCCATCGCTGCTCGAAACATAGATCTTTGCCAGGCCCGCCGGATCGCGCTGGAACTGCGGATCGACTTCAAGGATCACTCTATATTGGTTGCGATCGCCGTAGATCGTCGAGATCTGCCGCTGCGCAAAAGCATTCGCCAGCGCGCTATCGATATCGGCGATCTCGACTTTCAAACGCGAAGCGGCATCGCGGTCGATTTTGGCGCTGAGTTGCAGGCCACCCTGCTCGCGGTCTGTAGAAACCTCTGACAAGCCTGGGATAGCGCGAATTGCGGTCAGCGCCTTAGGTACCCAAGCATACAGTTCGTCAACGTTGATGCTCCACAGCGTATACTGATATGCAGCCTTGCCCGCGCGCGCACCGGTGCGGATATCCTGCGACGCATTCATCCGTGTTTGCAATCCGGCGATGTTCGACAGAGCCGGGCGCAGTCTCTCGATCACCTGCACGGTCGTCAGCGAGCCGCGTTCGGCCAGCGGCTTCAGCGCTATAAACATGCGGCCTTGATTGAGCGTGGGATTGGGCCCACCTGCGCCTAAGATGGAGCCAACGCTGCTGACGGCTGGATCCGCGAGAATGATATCGAGCGAACGCGACTGCAGTTTGCGCATGACGTCGAACGAGACATCCGGGCTCGCTTCGGTCGAGGCTTGTATCAACCCCGTGTCGTCCGGCGGCAGATAGCCCTTTGGCAAAACGCTGAACATGTGGATGGTCAGCACGATCGTCGCTACATAAATTGCCATTGTGATCAGTTGGTGACGCAGGGCCAATCGAAGCGAACGCGCGTATCCCTTGACGATGAAAGCCAATCCGCCTTCAAACCAACGGTCGAGAAAATTTTGCTGTTTGCCGATTGAGCGCGTCATGAAGTGGGCGCAGATCATCGGCGTCACGGTCAGAGACACAACCGCCGAAACGATAATCGCGACAGTCAGCGTCATCGCGAACTCGTGCAACAGGCGCCCGACGACGCCGGTCATGAATAGCACCGGGACGAATGCCGCAACCAGCGAAACGGAGATCGATACGACTGTGAAGCCGATTTGGCGCGCGCCATCGAGGGCCGCGCGCATGGGCGAAACGCCGGCCTCCATCTCGCGATAAATGTTTTCGATCATCACGATGGCGTCATCGACGACGAACCCGACGGCAACCGCCAGCGCCATGAGCGTCAAATTGTTGATCGAATACCCAAGCGCCCACATCGCGACGCACGTGCCAGCCAGAGATAGCGGCACGGTGATCCCGGCCGCGATCGTCGGCGTTGCCCGGCGGATAAAAACGAGAATGACGCACATCACGAGCGCAATCGATACCATCAGCGTCATCTGCATGTCGTGGACGGACGCGCGGATCGTCGTCGTGCGGTCTGTCAGAATAGAAAGTTCGATGCCCGCTGGTATCCATTCTCTCAGTTGCGGCAGCAGCGCCTTAACGCGATCAACGGTTTCGATGACGTGGGCGTTGGCCTGCTTGGTCACAATCAACAGCACCGCGGGATCTTGGTTATAAAACGCCGCCGCCCGCACATCGCGGTTGCCCAGTTCTACTTTCGCTAAATCGCCCAGCCGCACGACATCGCCGTTGGGCCGCGTCTTGACCACGATATCTTTGTAGTCGTCGATGGCGGTCAGTTGCTTGTTGGATTGGATGCTGATGGCTTGGCGCTGGCCATCGACCGAGCCGATGGGAACGAGATCGTTCGCGCCGCCGACGGCATTGCGGATATCTTCTATTCTAACGCCGAGTGAGGCTGCTAACAGCGGATCGACCTGGACGCGCGTTGCGGGTTGGGCCGCGCCGCTAACCGTGACGTCGGCAACGCCTTGCACTTGAGAGAGACGTTGCGCGATCACGGTATCGGCGCTGTCGTAGATCGCGGTTGGCGTCATGGTCTTCGACGTCAGCGCGAGGATGATGATCGGTGCGGCTGACGGATTAACCTTGCGGAAGTTTGGAACCTGGGGCAAGTCGCCAGGAAGATCCGTTGTGGCCGCGTTGAGTGCCGCCTGCACATCGCGCGCCGCCCCATCGATATTGCGCTTCAAGTCGAATTGGATCGAGATCGACGTCGATCCGAGCGCACTCGTCGAGGTCATTTCCGTAACGCCCGCGATTTCACCCAGACGCCGTTCGAGCGGTGACGCGACGCTCGCAGCCATAGTCGTGGGATCGGCGCCGGGACGTGTCGCGTTGATGCGGATCGTCGGAAACTCAATCGTCGGCATGCTGGCGACGGGCATGGCGAAGTAAGCGACGAGGCCTGAGAGGAATAGCCCAACCGCCAGCAATGCCGTCCCGATTGGCCGTTCGATGAAAATGCGCGAAAAATTCATGACTACTCCGCCGCGCGCTTCATCGCGTCTGCTACATCGGCGCTCTCGGCGTTAGGTGGCGTGGCTTCCAGGTGATCGGCGTTAGCGCCAGAAACCCACGCCCGCAGCCGTTCCATCGCGAGATAGATCACTGGTGTCGTGTAAAGTGTCAGCAGCTGACTGAGCAGCAACCCGCCGACAATCGTGATACCAAGCGGGTTGCGCAATTCCGACCCCGTGCCGCTCTCGATCGCCAACGGCAGCGCGCCAAACAAAGCCGCCAGCGTCGTCATCATGATTGGGCGGAACCGCAAAAGCGCCGCTTCCATGATCGAGGCTCGAGGCGTCAGCCCTCGCGTCCGCTCGGCATCGAGCGCGAAGTCGATCATCATGATCGCGTTTTTCTTGACGATACCCATCAACAAAATTATGCCGATCAACGCCACGAACGATAAGTCATGGCCCGTCAGCTTCAAGGCGATGGCCGCCCCGATACCAGCCGGAGGCAGCGTCGTCAAAATCGTGAACGGATGGATCAAGCTCTCGTACAGCACGCCGAGCACGATGTAGATCGTGATGATCGACGCCAGGATCAGCCACGGCTGGCCGTTCAGAGATTTAGAAAACTCGTCAGCGTCGCCGAAGAACGTTCCCGTCACCGTTGGCGGCAACGCAATGCTGCCGCGCGCCGCTTCGATCGCAGCCAAAGCTTGGCTCAAGGACGCGCCGGGCGCCAAGTCAAAGCTTAAAGTAACCGAGGGAAACTGGTTCTGGTGGCTCACCGCCAAAGGAGCGGTGCCATATTCAATGCGTGCAACCGACGAAAGCGGAATTTGCGTGCCCGACGTTGAGGGCACATAGAGGCGGTTCAGACGCGTTGGATCGCTGCGATATTGCTCGGCTGCTTCAAGCACCACGCGGTACTGGTTGGCCTGCGCATAAATGGTCGACACCTGACGCTGACCGAAGGCGTTGTTCAACGCATCGTTGACCGCTTGCATGGACACGCCGAGGCGCCCCGCAGTCGGGCGATCGACAATGACATTGGCGGTCAATCCACCGTCCACTTCTTCGGAGGCGACTTCGCTCAGCGCCGCTGACGACTTCAGCGTATCGGCGAGCTTCTTGGACCACTTCGAAACCTCCACCGGCGACGTGCTAACGAGGCTATATTGATAGCGCGCGCGGCTCGCTTGGGTGGAGATCTGGATATCCTGCACCGGCTGGAAGTAGACGTGGACACCGGCGACCCGCGCCACGGTATTTTTCAGCCGATCGACGATGGCTTCAACGCGCGGCCGGCCGCTATCGCGCGGTTTCAAGATGATCTTAAGCTGGCCGGTATTCTGCGTCGCGTTGGCGGAACCGATCCCCACAATCGAGGCGACGCCCGAAACCGAAGGATCACTCGAGACCAGAGCGCTGACGTCAGCCTGAATGCGCGACATCTCGCTGTATGAAACGTCTGGTCCAGCCTCGACGACGGCCGTGATGACGCCGGTATCCTGATCGGGCAGGAAACCTTTCGGCATCGAAACGTAGAGCCAGACGGTCGCGACCACAGTCAACAACGTCACAATCAAGGTCGCGGGCTGATGGCGCAGAACAAACAACAACGAGCTCTCATAAGCGCGCAGCACCGGACCCAACTGGCGTTCCGCAGCGGGGTCTTGTTCCACCGCCGCCTTCTTATTGTGCCGCAGCAAACGCGAACACATCATCGGGGTCAGAGTGAGCGATACGATCGCCGAGACGACGACCGCAATCGTCAGCGTCAAGGCGAATTCGCGGAACATTCGGCCGATCAGCCCGGTCATGAACAGCAAGGGTATGAAGACGGAGATAAGCGACATCGTCAAAGACAGGACTGTGAAGCCAATTTCGCTCGCGCCTTTCAGCGCCGCCGTCATCGGATCTTCGCCCTTTTCCATGTGGCGCACGACATTTTCGATCATCACAATGGCGTCGTCCACGACGAAACCTGTGCCGATGGTCAGCGCCATCAAAGACAGATTATCGAGGCTGAAACCGCAAAACCACATCACCCCGAACGTCGCGATCAGAGATACCGGCAGCGCCACACCAGCAATGATCGTCGCACGGATGGAACGCAGAAACAGGAGCACCACAAGCACGACGAGAGCGACGCTCAAGGCCAGCGTGAACTGCACGTCATGGACGGAGGCGCGAATTGTGCCGGTGCGATCGTTGACCGTTTCGAGCTTCACGCCGGACGGAATCCCGCGCTCGATGCGCGGCAACTCGGCTTTGATGCGCTCGACCGTCTGGATAACGTTGGCACCAGGCTGGCGTTGCACGTCGATGATGATCGCAGGCGTGCCCTTATACCAGCCGCCAACGCGGACATTCTCTAGTCCGTCGATGACGCGGGCGACATCCTTGATGCGCACGGGTGCGTTGTTGCGATAGCTGATGACGACGTCTTCGTAAGCGCTTGCCCGGTCGATCTGATCGTCCGCCGCTATAGTGTAGGATTGCTTGGCGCCATCGAGCGAACCCTTGGGACCAGCCACATTGGCGCCCGCAATCGCCTTGTTAAGATCGGCCATGCTGAGGCCGTAGCTGGCTAGCCGGGAGACATCGGCCTCGACACGCACGGCCGGTTTAATGCCGCCCTCGATCGACACGTGACCGACGCCGGAGATCGAACTCATGCGCTGCGCAATGAGCGTATCGGCAAGGTCTGCGAGTTGGCGCAACGACTGCGTCTGCGACGTCAGCGCTAACGTTATGATGGGCGCATCGGCTGGGTTGGTTTTCGAATAGGTCGGCGGATAAGGTAAGTTGCGCGGCAGCGTCGAGCCCGCAGCATTGATCGCTGCTTGAACATCCTGTGCGGCCGCATCGATATCGCGATCGAGGCCAAACTGCAGTGTGATGCTGCTCAATCCGAATGAGCTCATCGAGTGCATCGATGCCAGCGATTGGATCTGGCCAAACTGGCGCTCGAGCGAAGCCGTCACCAGCGTCGACATCGTCTCGGGACTAGCGCCGGGCAATTCCGTTCTGACTTCGATCGTTGGGAAATCAACCTGCGGCAGCGATGCAATCGGCAAACCGAGATAGCCCAGAATTCCGCCTAGAACGATCGCGAGTGCGAGCAAAGATGTCGCGATCGGGCGGCGGATAAACGGGCCCGAAATGCTCATGGTTTGGCGCCGGCGTTATTGTCGCCACCGGATTTCGCCAAGCCGTCGCGGCGATGTCCGCCATGCCGACCTTTGCCGGATCGCTCCGGCGTGGACGTATCACCGGCTGACTGAGCTTCAGACGGCGACGCCCCGGGCGCGCCGGGCGAGGGTGTTACGGCTTGGGCCGCGTTGCTGCCTGGCGAACTCGCGGCCCCCGTTGTCTCCGGCGCCGCGGTGTTGACAGCACCGGGCGATGACACGGGATCGGCGGCAGCCACCGGTTCGGGCCGACGAGCATCTCCGGCTTTGACCTTCGTGCCATCCTCGAGACGGCCGCCACCGCTCGTCACGACGCGCTCGCCGGCCGTCAAGCCTTCAGAGATTACCGCTTCTTTTTCGTTCTGCTGGGAGACTTTCACGGTCCGCATCGACACGGTGTCGTCGGCACCGAGCACGAACACGAACGGTCCATTGGGGCCGCGCAGTACGGCGGCGGTCGGTGCTATCACTACGCCTTTGAGCGTGTTGACGAGCAGGCGCACGTTGACGAACTGCCCCGGCCAAAGCTGCAATTTGGCGTTGGGAAAATCCGCTTTAGCGCGGATCGTGCCGGTCTGGGGATCAACCTGATTGTCGATCACCTGCAATGTGCCGGTGTCCAGCAGAGCGCGACTGTCGGTCGTAAACGCTTCCACTGCGAGTGCCGCGTTTGCCAGCGCCTCGGTGAGTATCGGCAGCTGTTGTTGCGGCAATGTGAAGAGTACCGAGATCGGCCGGATTTCCGTGATCGTCACGATGCCGTTGGAATCGCCCGCGCGCAGCAGATTGCCTTCATCGACGTTGCGAATGCCGACGCGGCCATCGATCGGGGCTTTGATCTGCGTATAGCCTAAAATCGCAGTTAAGTTGTCGATCGCAGCAGCATCGGATTTGAGCTGGGCTTCCTGCTGTTGAACCAGCGCGCGCTGCGTATCGATCGATTTCTGCGACAGCGCGAGGGTGCCTACTTTCTCGAAGCGCACGAGATCGCGTTTGCCATTCTCGAGCAGCGATTCGTCTGAGACTTTTTTGGCCAGCGCTTGATCGAGTTGAGCCTGATACGTGACCGGATCGATCTGGGCGAGCAGATCACCCTTTTTGACGTCTTGGCCTTCCTTGAATTTAATGCTGATCAACCGGCCATCGACCTGCGGGCGCACCGTGACCGAGTTGCGAGCTTTAGCTGAGCCGACGCCCTCAAGGTAAACCGGGAAATCAGCCGCGCGCGCTTCCTCGACGACGACAGCCACCGGGCCACCGCCAGGCTTGCCGCCCCGGCGCGCGTCAGCCGTCGGCTCTTGGGGGCCGACGCGCGTCAAGTAGTAGGTGCCACCGGCAATGCCGACGACGATCAGCGCCGTGACGGTGGACTTCCAAAAATTCATCGTTGCAGCGTCCTCAGATTTTGACAACCGAGCATTTTGCCGGGCACCTTGAACGGCCACGCCACGCTCAAGACTAACAACAGCGCCGTACACCAACAGCTATAACGCCAACCCGAGGCTAATCCGTCGGATTGCTCGGCGCGGTCAGACATGCCGATTGTCGATAGTACAACGCCATTATTAGGTTTGAGCTTACATGAACTTGATTTGATGCCCAAATACCGCCTGCGGCACCCTATGGAGCAAGCCAGACACAAATCTTAACGCTCAGTAACGGCTTTCAGTTCAGCGCATGGACGATCTCCGCGACGCGGTTTAGGGGAACATTAGAAGCATTTTGCCCAGCCTATTTCTTGACGCCAACGTCGCATGTCATGCTCAAAGGACGAAATGATCTACGCCGTCTACATCGTCGAATGCGCTGATGGCAGCCTATACACCGGCATCGCCACCGACGTGCAACGCAGGCTGCTCGAACACAATGGCGTCGCTGGCAGAGCCAGCGCCAGTCGTGGTGGCAAAGCCAACGCCACGACGACTGCTGGCAAAGCCAACGCCAGCAACAATCGTGCAACGCGAGGCAAAGGTGCTCGCTACACTGCGGCTCGCCGACCAGTGGTTCTCGTCCTCGAAATGCCCTTTGAAACCCGCTCGCAAGCCGCCAAAGAAGAAGCGCGCATCAAACGGCTGAGCCGCGATCAAAAGCAGCTCCTGATCGCGACGATGCTGAGTAGCCAAACCGTGCGGGCATGACACGCGCATTTGGAAACTACGACGTGATTGTGCTGGGCGCGGGAGCAGCCGGCCTCATGTGCGCGCTCACGGCAGGGCAGCGCGGCCGCAAAGTTCTGCTGCTCGAGCACACCGACAAAGCTGGCGGCAAGATACTCATCTCCGGCGGCGGGCGCTGCAATTTTACCAATCTCGACTGCGCGCCAGAACGCTTTCTGTCGGCCAATCCGCATTTTTGCAGGTCCGCGCTGAAGCGCTATACGCAGTCCGATTTCATCGCGCTGGTGCGCCGCCACAACATTCCGTTCCATGAAAAAACATTAGGCCAGTTGTTTTGCGACGGCTCGGCGCGCGCCATCGTTGCGATGCTGCTGGACGAATGCGCAGCGGCCAACGTTGATATAAGACTGGGCGTAAACGTCAAAAGCGTTTCGCGCGGGCCATCATTCACTGTCGCGTGCTCGTCAGGAGATACCACCGCCCCGACGTTGGTACTGGCGACAGGCGGATTATCCATCCCGAAAATGGGCGCGACCGGCTTTAGCTATCAACTGGCGGCACAGTTTGGAATGGCTGTGACGCAAACGCTGCCAGGACTAGTACCGCTCAAAGCAGATGCAGAGAGTGCTGCTTTTTTTGCGAGTTTGGCTGGCGTGTCTCTCGAGGCTATCGCGTCGTACCGCGACACGAGGTTCCGCGAAAATATCCTCTTCACCCATCGCGGGTTGTCGGGACCAGCCATCTTGCAAATCTCGTCTTATTGGTGCCAGGGCGAGGCCGTAACACTCGACCTCGTTCCCAATCTGGAACTCGGGTTTCTGCTCAGTGCCAAGCGGGCAAGGCCCAAGGCTTCGCTGCAAAGCGTTCTTGCAGACATCCTTCCCGCGCGCCTGGCCCAGGCGCTCGCGCACGATCATCATGTGGCAAAAGACATGGCCAATATTCCAGACCGAACGTGCACTGACATCGAAAGCCTGCTCAAGGCTTGGAGCTTCGCACCGCAAAGTTCCGAAGGGTATGCCAAGGCCGAAGTTACCGTCGGGGGTATCGACACGCGTGAACTGTCGTCAAAAACCATGGAAGCGCGCCGCGTGCCCGGGCTCTATGCAATCGGGGAAGCCGTCGACGTGACCGGATGGCTCGGCGGCTACAATTTTCAATGGGCCTGGTCGAGCGGCTGGTGCGCCGGACAGGCCGTGTGAAGTTGTGGCCTGGGCCGGAAACAAAATACCGCCAAAGCTTTCGCTCCAGCGGTATGTTAATATCGCGCAAACATCTCAGGTTAGCGCGCGATGGCCCGGCCGAGACTTTCAATTTGGCCGGTAGATAACGTCGGGCGCGCCTTCAGCTGATCTTTGAACAGCGCCGGCGGGGTGGCATCTTTTTGGATATTCTTCAGCGGTTGGATTTCACCCGTTGAAGTTTGGATCCGAACCTCTTCGACCGCTGTCGAACCATCCGAATAGACCGCCTCGACGCGCAAATTGATCACCTCTTCGTCGGGCGCATGTTCGCCGATCAGCAAGTCCTTGCCGACGCGGTCGAGCCAAGCTGGCAGCGCCGTGCCGTCCGCCCGCGTCACGCGATAATCGACGATGCGCTTGTCGCCGGGGGTGAGCGTATTGGTAATCTGCAAGATGAGCGTGCGATCGCGCACCAAACTTTCGATGATGATCTGCTCGCGCATGCCCAGGCCTACGAGGTTGCCTGGCACGTTGTTGCGCAACGAGAACCCCGGCAGCCCATCGATGTTGTAGATTTGGAAGCCGCGCCCGCCGATTGCCGAGTGAGCAATTTCCATGGCGCGCTCTTGGCGAATAGTATCGACGACCGCACCGTTGGTCGACATCGTGCCGACGCCATCAAGCGATCGCGCGCCGTTGGCCGCGGCCAGAACTGCGCCTTCAGCGGTCAGATGGCCGGCCAAGCTGCCGAGTTCGTGGATGTTAAACACGGCATCGACAACGGCACCTTCGGCGGCGATCGGAATGTAAGGCGTCTCGGGCGCGGCAGTACCACCATTGTCGTGATGTTCTGGCCCATTGTAACCGAAGATCGGGGCTTTCTCAACGTAGCCATCGTCGGCAACGGTGATCGTCACCGAAGCAATCGCGAAGCCGCCGTTGCCGTCGCTGACCACATAGGTGATCGTATCCGTTCCGGCAAAGCCTGCTTTCGGCGTGTACTTGATCGAACCGTCGGCCAGAATTTCCACTGCGCCATTACCGGCTTTCGCCTTCGTAACGGTCAGCGGATCGGCGTCGGGATCGCCATCGTTGGCGAGCACCGCCACTTCGACCGACTTACCGGTCTTGACCGTTGCCTTGTCGTCGGTCGCAACCGGACTTGGGTTCTTGACCGGCCAACTGAAGGTTCTCGTGGCGACACCACCGTGCCCATCGTCGATCGTTAAGGTGACCGTGTATGGCCCACCTTGCGATGCGTCGTGCGTCAGCGTTCCGGTGATGAGGCCGGTCGCCGGATTGAGCACCAATCCTGGCGGCAATCCCGTCGCCGTGAACTTCAACTTGTCGCCATCGGCATCGATTGCAAACTTGGAAACGTCGAACACGATTTTCGCACCATCGACAGATGGTGGTGGCGGCAGCGGCGTCGCAATGACCGGCGCATCGTTCACCGGCGTCACCATCACGGTGACGGTTTTCTCAACCGTGGTTGTGCCGTCGCTCACTGTATACGTGAACGTATCTGGGCCATTGTAATCGTGAATTGGCGTGTAGACATAGCTGCCGTCTGGCGAAATCGTGACCGTGCCATGGCTTGGCTGTTTGCCTCCAGCGCCATAGGTGAGCTTATCGCCTTCGATGTCGGTGGCGGTAGGCAAGGTGCCTTTAAACGGCTGATCTTCCGGCGTCACGAGCGAACCGTCTGCGGCAACCGGCGCATCGTTCACCGGCGCCACGTTGAGCGTAACGGTTGCTTCGGCGACGCCGCCATGGCCATCGCTGATGCGATAGGTGAAGCTATCCGTGCCGTTGTAGTTGGCATTCGGCGTGTACGAGAATGTTCCGTCCGCGTTGAGGACAAGCGTGCCGTGCGCCGGACCCGTGACAGGCGAGATACCATTGGCAGCATTGCCGTCGGCGTCCGCGATGACAAGAGTGTCGCCGTCGATATCGCTATCTTGTCCGCTCGTACCAGGCGTCAGATCGCCCTTGAGAACGGTGTCTTCTTTGCCGTTGAACACATCTGCGACCGCGATTGGCGCGTCGTTGACAGCTGTCACAGGCCCGAGGTTTAACTGACCCACATCCGTGCCGCCAAGCGTATCGCTGACCGTATAGGAAACTGCAGGAACGGGACCATTGTAGTTCAACACCGGCGTGAACGTGAAGCTGCCGTCGCTTGCAATCTTGACCGTGCCGACGCCGGCAATCGTCGCAGTGCTACCCGGTGCGTACGTCGTGCCGCCAACCGTGAAATCGAGAACCGAAAGAGTTTGCCCCTCGGGATCGACATCGTTGGCCAGCACATTGCCGGTCGCAGGCGTATCTTCCGCGACAGGCACATTGTCAACGCCGGCAACCGGTGGATCGTTCTGCGCCGATACGGAGAGCGTCAGAGTTCCGGTATCGGAACCGCCGTGGCTATCGTCAGCGACGTAGCTCACAACTGGCACAGGGCCGTTATAATTCAGCGCCGGCATGAAGCTATAGCTGCCATCGCTATTGAGCTTGAACGTGCCGACGCCAGCGATCGCGACCGATGAGCCCGGAGCGTACACCGTCGGATCGCCCGAAAGTGTGAACTGCGAGACTTTCAAAGTGTCGCCATCAGCGTCCGTGTCATTCGTTAGAACGTTGCCGATGCTTAGAGTGTCTTCGATGACGTGACGAACATCGTTGACCGCAACCGGCGCGTCGTTGACGGCCGACACCGGCCCGAGGATCAGCGATCCGGTGTCGGTCAGCGAACCGTCGGAGACGGTGTAGGTGACAATCGGCACAGCGCCGTTGTAGTTGGCCGCCGGGGTAAACGTGAAGCTGCCGTCGCTTGATATCTTGACCGTGCCGACGCCGACGATGGTCGCGGTCGTGCCGGCCGGATACGTCGTGGTGCCGATTTTGAACTGCGTCACCGTCAGCGATGCGCTGTCGACATCGCTATCGATGCCGGTGCCGGTGTTGTCGGTGAGCACGTTGCCAGACACCGGCGTGTCTTCGACGACGGCATAGCTGTCATCGGTCGCGACCGGCGCGTCGTTGACCGGCGACACCGTGATGCTGACGGTTGCGATGTTGCTGTCGAGCGACCCGTCGTTGACCTTGTAGGTGAAGCTGTCGGGGCCATTGTAGTTGGCGTCCGGCACATAGGTGAAGGTGCCGTTGGTGTTCAGCGTCAGCGTGCCGTGCGCGGGTCCTGCGACAAGCGTCGCGGTCAGCGTGTTGCCTTCGACGTCGGTATCGTTGCCGACGACGCCGGTGAGCAGCGTCGACTTGACGATGCTGGTGTCTTCGTTGGTCGTATAGCTGTCGTTGACCGCAACCGGCGCGTCGTTGACGGGGGAGACCGAAATATTCACCGTTGCGACATTGCTGTCGAGCAGCCCGTCGTTGACCTTGTAGGTAAAGCTGTCGGGGCCGTTGTAGTTCGCGTCCGGCACGTAGGTAAACGTGCCATCCGAATTCAAGGTCAGCGTGCCATGTGCCGGGCCCGTCACCAGCGCCGCCGTCAACGGATTGCCATCTATATCGCTATCGCGCCCAGTCAGGTTTCCGATGATACCGGTTGCGGCTGTCCCAATCGTCAACGTCGTGTCTTCGTTCGACGAGTAGCTGTCGTTGACGGCGACCGGCGCGTCGTTAACCGGCGTGATGCCGAGCGTCACGGTTGCCAAGGCTTCTTTGCCCTGACTGTCGATGATCTTGTAGGTGAAGCTATCTGGCCCGTTGTAGTTGGCGTCCGGCGTGTACGTGAACGTGCCGTCGGCGCGGAAAACGACGGTGCCGTGCGATGGGCTTGTCGCGATCGCCCAGCTGACGGTATCGCCATCTGGATCACCATCGTTGCTGACGACCGAGCCGGAAATGGCCGTGTCTTCAGCGCCGGAGAACGTGTCGTTGCCCGCAGTTGGTGCCGGGTTGACGACGTTCCAAACGAAAGTCTGTACCGAGGTGGCCCCGCTTGGATCTTTCGCGGTGATTGTGACGTTCCAGACCGTTCCCGATGCCAGATGATCAATCGTGCCGGTGATCAGCCCGGTGTTGGGATCAATCGAGAGGCCTGTCGGCAATCCCGCTGCGGTGAAGGTCAAGACATCGCCGTCGACATCCGAGAAGTTGCCGGAAACGCTGAGCGAAACAACGTCTTTGTCGTTGTTGGTGGGAGGCGTGATGGCTGTCGAAACAGGCGCGTCGTTGACCGACTTGACGGTGATGACGACGGTTTGGGTCTTGGCCGCGCCATCGCTGTCGGTGACGGTGTAGGTGAAGCTATCCGTGCCGTGGAAGTTCAAGGTCGGGATGTAGGTATAGTTGCCGAGGCTATCGACAGTCACTGTGCCGTGCGCCGGGTCGCTTGCTTTGGCGTAGGTCAGAGGATCGCCATCGGGATCGCTATCGTTGCCCGTGACCGAACCGTTGAGCACGGTGTCTTCGTTGGTCGTCGCGGTATCGTCGCCAGCAGTTGGCGCCGGATTTGTAACAGTGACATCAAACGTGACCGGGGTCTTGCCGCCGTGCAAGTCGTCGGCGTAAACCGTCACGTGATAAATGCCGCCGGGCACGCCCTGCGACGCGGAGTGATCGATCGTGCCGGTGATGATACCGGTCGCAGGATCGATCGCTAGACCGGCCGGGAGACCTGTTTGGGTGTACTGCAGCGTATCGCCGTCGATATCGCTGAAAGCTGCGGCTGCGTTGATCGTCAGTCCCGCGCTATCAACGGTCGTGACGTTCGGCAGTGACGTGGCGACCGGCGCGTCGTTGACGCCGGTGACAGTGATGGTAAGCGTCGCGGTTGCGAAACCGCCGTCGCCGTCGGAGAGGCGATAAATCACCGTCGTCACGCGGCTATCGCCACTTTGGATGCTGTCGAATGCATGGTTCTGGTCGAACGTGTATGAGCCGTCGGCGTTGATGACAAAGATGCCGCCTGAAGAGCCGGCGACCGGTGTGCCAACCGCGCCGATAACGCCATTGACAGCAGCAACTTTCAGCGGATCGCCATCGGGATCGGTATCATTCGAAAGCAGACCTGTTGCCGCTGTCGCCGTGATGTTGACGCCCTGCGCAACCGCCTTGCCGTCATCGATGCCAGTTGGCTTAGGGTTGGTCACGTTCCAAACAAATGTCGTGCTGACTTTGAGCCCGGTGCCGGCCTGATCGATGGCATTGACAACAACCGTGTAGGGTCCGCCAGTCGAGGCCGAATGATCGATCGTGCCCGAGACGACACCGGTATTGGGATCCATGCTCAAGCCGGGCGGCAAGCCGCTGGCCGAGAATTTCAGCGTATCGCCGTCCTTGAAATCGACGTCGTGGAAAAATGGCGCGAGCGGCACGCTGACGATGTCGCTATCTTTGCTGGTCAAGTTCGCGATGGTATCGACGGTCGGCGCATCGTTCTGCGGCACGACTGTGATCGTCAGCGTCGCAGTGTCGAAGCCCGAGTTGCCGTCGGTGCTCTTATAGACCAGCGTTTCCACGCCGTTGAAGTTTGCGTTCGGCGTGTAGATCAAAACTTGTTGCCCGAAAGAATCCGTGACGAGTTTGACGCTGCCGTTCGCCGTTGCGACAGCGGCACCACCAAGCGTGATCGGCTGGCCATTAATCTCAGTGATCGTCAATGGATCGTTGTCCGGGTCGTGATCGTTGGACAGAACGGCCGCGACAACGGGAGTATCTTCCGGCGTCGTAACAAAGTCGTCGGTGCCGGTCGGCGGCAAGTTGAGGACGCGCCAGGTAAATGCGGTCGTCACCGACCCACCATGGCCGTCAGAAGCGGTGACGGAGATGGCGTAAGAATGGTCGCCCGAGACGGTCGAGGCCGACGGATCGATTGTTCCCGTGATCAGCCCTGTCGCTGGGTCGAGGGTCAGTCCCACTGGCAAACCGCTGGCCGCGTACGTCAGCGTATCGCCGTCGATATCGCTGAAGGCACCAGTAATATCGATTGTAACGGGGCTGTTATCATTATCGACGAGGTCGCCTAGACCCGCTGTCACGGGCGCATCATTGACCGGCGTGATCGTCACCGTAACGCTCGCTGTCGAGACGCCGCCATTGCCGTCGCTGATCTTATAAATGATCGTATCGGTGCCGTTGAAGTTTGCCGCCGGCGTATATTTGATCGTGCCGTCGCCGTTGATAACAACCGTGCCGTTGCCGGCCGTCGCGGAGGTGACGGTCAGCGGATCGAAATCCGGGTCGGTGTCGTTGCCCAGCACGTTGATTGCAGCAGCTGTCGTATCTTCGTTTAATGTCACCGCATCATCGTTCGCGGTCGGACCTGGGTTGGTGACCGTCCACTTGAAGCTTGTCGAAACCGTGCCGCCCGGGCTGCCGTCGCTGGCGGTGACGACGACGGTGTAGGGGCCAAACTGCGAGGCGTTCTTGTTGATCGTACCAGAAATGATGCCGGTGTTGAAATCGATCGTAACGCCGGCTGGCAATCCAGTGGCGGTATAATGCAAAGTGTCGGCCGTGTCGGCATCGGCAAACGATGAAGCGGTATCGAACGATACGGCTTGATTGTCGAGGTTGATATGATCGCCAAGACCCGTCGTTGTCGGGATATCGTTGACGCTGCCGACCGTCACGTCGACGGTTGTCGTCTCGGTTACGCCGCCCGATGTGACCGTGTATGTGAACGTATCGGTGCCGAAGAAATTCGCGTTAGGC
This sequence comes from Hyphomicrobium sp., assembly GCA_031367425.1. Lineage (GTDB taxonomy): Bacteria > Pseudomonadota > Alphaproteobacteria > Rhizobiales > Hyphomicrobiaceae > Hyphomicrobium_B. The sequence goes on along the minus strand of JANLPU010000046.1, from coordinate 168,349 downwards.
GTATAGACGAGCGTGCCGTCGCTGAGGAAGCTCACCGTGCCGCTGGCACCCTGCGTGATGCTCGTGACGGCACGGCCTGACGATTCGAAGTTATCGTTCGTCAGAACGTTGAATGTGATTGCGGTATCTTCAGTGGTCGAAACGCTGTTGGCGACAATGTCGACGACGGGCTTCACATTGATAGAGATTGTATTGCTTGTCGTCACGGTGCCGTCGGTTGTTGTGACGCTGATGGCTGCAGGTCCATTGTAGTCGGCGCTTGGCGCAAACTTCAAACCATCAAGTGCGGCGGTTACAGCGGCGGCCGAACCTTTGATCGTGACGATACCGGTGCCATCGCCGGTCACCGTTACGCCACCCGTCGACCCGAGCGTCAGCAAGCCATTGGTGCCTGAAAGCGTAACCGTCAGAACGTCGCCATCGAGATCGGAGACGGTAATGGCATTGCCGCCCGCGCTCCACAGAACAAGATTAGTATCTTCGTTGGTCGATTGACCCGGCGGCACTGCGGTCACCGGAGGATCATTGACCGCCGCGACGGCAACAGTCACCGTCGTCGTCTCTGTCACGCCGCCAGACGCAACCGTGTACGTGAAGCTGTCCGGGCCGTTGTAGTTGGCAGCGGGCGTGTAGGTAATCTTGCCGCCCGTGCCTACGGCGACGCTGCCGTGCGCGCCTTGAGTGACGCTGGTCAGAGCGGCACCGCTGTTTTCGAACGTATCGTTGGCAAGCGGAAAGAACGAGATGGCCGTGTCTTCGTTGGTCGCGATGCTATCGGCGACGATATCGGCAACCGGCGTCACTGAAATGTTGACCGTGTTGCCGACGCTTACCGTGCCATCGCTGGTCGTCATGTTGAACACGGCCGCGCCGTTGTAATCGGCCGTTGGATGGAAGGCCAAACCATTGAGCGCGGTAGTGATCGCGGCCGCTGTTCCCTTGAGCACAATTGTGCCGGTGCCGTCGCCGGTGACGGTAACGCCCGACGACGAACCCAGATTGAGAGTGCCGTTGGTCACCGATACCGTTGTCGTCAGAGCATCGCCATCGACGTCGGCGACGGTCAGAGCGGTGCCGTTGGCGACGCTGAAAACCAAGGTACCGTCTTCGGCTAACGATTGGGGTCCCGGCACAACCGTAACGGGGGGATCGTTGACGGCGCTAACCGTCACGTTGACGGTCGCTGTTTCGGTGACGCCGCCGGACGTGACGGTATAGGTGAAGGTATCGGTGCCGTTGAAGTTCGGGTTCGGCGTATAGGTGACGGTTCCGTTGCCATTATTCGTGACGACGCCGTTCGCGCCGTTGGTAACGCCCGTGATGACAGCGCTTGGATTCTCGAACGTATCGTTGCTCGAAACCGAGATAATTATGGCCGCGTCTTCCGCGGTCGTCGCGCTGTCGTTGGCGATGTCGGCGACAGGGGCGAGCTTGATGTCGATGGTTCCGGTGACCGGCGCACCGCCGTCGCTCGTGGCAACGGTCATCATCACTGTGCCGTTGGCATCGGCAACCGGAACATATGTCAGGCCGTTGAGAGCCGCCGTGATGGCGGACGAAGAACCGGTCAACGTTATCGTGCCAGATCCGTTGCCGGAGATGGTCACACCCGATGCCGCCAACGCTGTGAGCGTGCCCGAAGGCACCGAGACCGTTGTGGTGATTGATGGGCTATCGACGTCGTCGATGACGATCTGGTTGCCCTTGGCGCCACTGAAAATCACAGACGTATCTTCGGTGCCATTTTGCGCGGCAGGTAATGCCTGGGTCGGGATGTTGTTGACGGAAATGATCGTCACCGTAACAGTCGTTGTCTCGGTGACGCCGCCGGAAGTGACCGTGTAAGTGAAAGTGTCGGTGCCGTAGTAGAAGGCGTTGGGCGTATAGGTGAGCAACCCGCCCGATCCGATCGTAACGCTGCCGTGCGCGCCGGCCGTGACGCTCGAGATAAAAGCTGAAGCGCTCGAGAACGTATCTGCCGTTGCTCCATTGGTGCCGTGCAGAACGTCAAAGGTGATGGCGGTTTCTTCGTTGGTCGTCACCGCATCTGCGGTAATGTCGGCGACCGGCGCCACGTTGAGAGCGATGGATGACGAATTGGTCCCGATGCCATCGGTCGATGTGACGGTGAGCGTTGCGGGCCCGTTATAATCGGCAGGCGCATCGAACGTCATCGCCGCGAGTGCTGCTGTAATGTTGGCGGATGACCCGACGAGTTGCAGCGTGCCCGTGCCGCTGCCGGTGATCGTGACGCCTGCACCCGAGGCGAGCGTCAGCTTGCCGCTGGTGACCGTCAGAGTCGTGGTGATCGACGCCGTATCGGGGTCGTCGATCGTAATCGCATTCGCGCCCGAAAACGTCAGCGTTGTATCTTCAGTGGCCGCAATCGTCGCCGGGGCCGAGATCGTCGGCGTGTCGTTGACCGGGTTAATATTGAGAGTGACGGTTGCTGCCGTCGTCGCGCCATCGGCATCTTTGAGCGTATAGGTGAAACTATCCGGGCCGTTGTAGTTGGCGAACGGCGTGTAGGTGAACGTGCCCGTGCTGTTCAATACGAGCGTGCCGTGCGTCGGCCCAGTGACGGGGGTCGTGACAACGCTCAAAGCATCGCCATCGGGATCGCTGTCGTTGGCCAAGACGCTGCCGAAAATGGCGGTGTCTTCAGTGCCCGTAAATGTATCGTTGCCAGCAATCGGAGCCGGGTTGGTCACCGTCCAGTTGAACGTTTTGGATACGAGCGCACCAGATGGATCGGTTGCCGTCACGGTCACGGCATAAACGCCTCCCACGCCGCCGGTCGAGGCGTGCTTATCGATCGTGCCGGTGATTTGCCCAGTGGCAGAATTGATGCTCAGTCCAAGCGGCAGGCCGGTCTGCGTAAACGTTAGCGTGTCGCCATCAACGTCGGAATAAAGCGCACCGACGTTGTAGGTGGCAACCGAGTTGTCGACGCTCGTTTGAGCCAAGGGCGTGCCCGCCGTCGGCGCATCGTTGACCGCTGTAACGGTCATCGTAACGGTCGTTGTTTCGGTCACGCCGCCAGATGTGACTGTGTATGTAAAGCTGTCGGAACCATTGTAATTTGCAGCCGGCTTGTAGGTGACGTTGCCGCCCGAGCCAATGGTGACGGTGCCGTGGGCGGGCTGAGTGACTGACGAGACCGTCGCACCGGCAGCGAACGTATCGTTCGTCAAAACGTTGAACGTCGCGTTCGTGTCCTCGGCTGTGGTCTGGCTGTCAGGAGCAATGTCGATAACCGGCGAAACGGTGATCGCAACGGTGCTGACAACTGCCGCGGCGGTACCATCCGAAGTCGAGACATTGAGTGTGGTCGAGCCGTTCCAATCCGGAGTGGGCGCGAATTTTAAACCTGCCAGCGCTGCGGTGACTGCAGCCGGCGTGCCTGAAACAGTGACCGTTCCCGTGCCGTTGCCGGTGAACGTCACGCCAGCGGTTGTGCCGAGCGTCAGCTGGCCGTTAGCGACCGTCAGCGTCGTCGTGACATTGCTATCGACGTCGGCGACAACGATAGCGTTGCCGTTAGCCGAGCTGAACGTGATGCTACTGTCTTCGTTGGTCGTCTGTGCTCCCGGCACGGAATTGACCGGCGCATCGTTGACCGCTGCAACGTTGACGGTGACGGTTGCCGTTTCGGTGACGCCGCCGGAAGTGACGGTATAAGTGAACGTATCCGTGCCGTTGAAATTTGAACTCGGAGTGTAGGTGAGCGTGCCGTTGGCGGCAAACGTCACCGTTCCGCCTGCTGGCTGCGTGACGCTCGTGATAGCTTTTCCGCTATTGGCGAATGTGTCTGCCGTCGCGCCGCCGGTTCCCGCCATCACGTTGAACGACAGGCCTGTGTCTTCAGTCGCGGCAATCGTATCGTTGGTGATGTCGGCAACCGGTGTCACGGTTATCGCGACCGTGCCCGAAGTCGTGACGCTGCCGTCAGACGTCGCCACCGTCAGATTGATGGGTGCTGCGGGAGAGCCGGTATTGTAATCGGCGGTTGGGGTGTATGTGATCGAGGCAATGGCAGCGTTGATCTGCGCCGCCGTTCCCGTGATCGTGACGGTTCCAGTTGCGTTGTTGGTGATCGTCGCGCCACCGCCGGTGACGACGCTGAGGGTGCCCGAGCCGGCCGGGATAGAAAGCGTCGTGGTGAGAGATGCGTTATCGACGTCGGCAACGCTGACGCCCGAGATGACTTTGTTGATGTCTTCGCTCGTCACTTGCGCGGCGGGCAGCGTATTGACGGGAGCGTCGTTGACGGCCGTCACAGTCATAGTCACATTGGCCGTCTCGGTCACGCCGCCGGAACTGACCGTGTAACTGAATGGCGCGGTGCCGTTATAGTTGGCATTGGGCGTGAACGTGAGGTTGCCACTCGCGTCGAGGCTCACTGTTCCGCCCGTGACGGCCACGGCCGCTCCGCCCGCCGTGATCGCCGTGCCATTGATCGCTGTAATCGTGTGCACGCCGTTCTCGAACGTATCGTTTGCGAACGGATTGAAGGTGACGGCAGTGTCTTCATTGGTGGTAACAGCGTCGGCGGCGATGTCTGCCACCGGCGTGACCGTAATGGCCAGCGTGTTGGCGACGGCAGCAGCTATGCCGTCGCTCGTCGAGATCGTCAGATTGATCGGCGTGGCGCCGGTATTATAGTCGGCAACGGGGGTGTATTTGATCGTCGCCATAGCGGCGTTGATCGCGGCCGCCGTGCCCTTGATCACAATCGTACCCGAGCCGTCGCCGGTCACCGTCACGCCGGCGCTCGATGCCAAATTGAGGATGCCGCTGCCCGCTGGAATAGTCAGCGTCGTCGTCAGCGCCACGCCGGTGCCGTCGACATCGTTGACGGAAATACCGGTGATGCTGAGAACGGTGTCCTCGTTCGTCGATTGCGCAGCGGGCAAGGTATTGACCGGTGCGTCGTTGACCGGACTAATCGTCAGCATCACGGTTGCAGTTTTGGTGTCGCCGTTGGCGTCAGTCACCGTGTAGGTGAATGTGTCCGTACCGTTGAAATTCGCCGTTGGAGCGTACACGAATGCGCCGGTCGTCGTATTGAACGACGATATGGTGCCGTTAACCGGGCTCGTCGCGACCGTCACCGAGGTGATCGGTGTCGTGCCTAAGTCGGTATCGTTCGTCAGAACGTTGCCGGAAATGTTCGTGTCTTCGTTGCCCGAGAAGGCATCGTCGACCGGATCTGGCGCGAGATCGATATTGATCGTCGCGACAGCAGTGTTCGAGGCGAGCGCGCCATCGTTGACCGTGACGTTGATGGTGCGAGCCGTCGTCGAAGGCGTGTCCGTGGTGTTGTCGAACGTGATCGCTTTCAGCGTCGAAGCATAGATTGCTTTGGTCGCCGAGCCCGTCAGCGAAATCGAGATCGAGCTGCCGTTATCGACGACGGTGTACGTGATGCCGTTGATGGTGCCCGTCGAACCGTTGGCGAGCACGGTACCGCCAATCGATAACCGGTCTCCGGTCTGCTTATTGGTCAGAACCACGGAGCCCGACGCCATATTCGCATCGTCACTATCGGTCACGGCAGCATCGATGTCGGTGATGGAAATTCCGGCAGAATTTTCCTTATACGTTGCCGTCCAGCCCGTGCCGGCGCCGGAAGCGTCGAGATCTAAGGTTGGTGCCGCGTTGGTCACGCTGCCAGACACTGTCGCCGTCGAGCTTCCGCCATTGGCATCGGAAACTGTGTAGCCAAACGACACCGCTCCGGTAAATCCAGCGGTCGGCGTGAACACGATTTTGCCCGTCGCGTCCAATGCAGCCGTGCCGCCCGAGACGGCCACGCTCGGTCCGCCTGGAATGACGGAGGTGCCGGCAATTTTTGTAACGGCCAGCGCATCGCCCCTGACGTCTGTGTCGTTGGAAATGGCGTTGATCGTCACCGGCGTGTCATGAGCGATTGTCCCAAACGTATCGTTGACGGCAACGGGCGGCGCATCGATGGCAAAAGCTAGCTCGAGGCCGTCGCCGCCGGAATTGCCGCCGGTCATTTTGACCGAGAACGTAATCGTCGTGAACGTGCCGTTGACGCGCACGCTACCGGCACCCGTGCCAAGTGTCGGATCGGTATTTGATTGAGATACGAACCCTCCGGCCGTCGTAACGCCGATCTTTTCGGTGATAGTTCCCAGGATGGGATCGACGAGAAAGTTCGTAACGCCAGCAACTTTTGTCAGCGTTGCCGACGGCGTGGTCAGCGTCCACAGCGAGCTGGTAGAAACACCACCTGCGTTGCCACCGATGCGGTCGATGTGAATGACGGGATTGGTCACCGCTGTACTGAACGTGATTGTCACCGTACCGGTGTCGGTGTTGTTGGTGGAGGACCAAAGGGTCGAGAGCGAAGCACTGCCAAGCGCCGCATTGTCGAACGTTCCTGCAACCAGGCCGCCCGTACCGGAAGTCGCGTTGTAAGGCCCAGCGACGTTGAGCGTGTCGTTGGTCGCTGTTGCTGCAAACGTCGACGTTCCGGCATTGGTAAACGTGACCGTTGTCGTGATGCCGTCCGTTGTGTTTGAATAATCATTGGCAGCCGTTGCGCCGACCGCGGTCCACGATCCGGTGTTGGTTTTAACGAGAACGCCAGCGTACAGCGGGTCGCTCAGGGCCTTGGCTTCGATCGCGCCCGAAGTTGCTTCCAGAACCCAATCGCCGCCGGCCTCTGAGCCGCCCGTTTTGTCGATAGAGGCCGCAACGTCGGCGCCCGTCTTCTCTGCGATTTGGCGCACGAGATCCATGCCACCAGTGCCTTGACCAACATCGCAACCGTATATGAGAATGTCGCCGTTATCAGACAAAGCTCCGCCTATGATGGCGAGGGCAGCGTCATGCTCAGCTAAATTGGCGGTCGTCAGCGTATCGGTGCCTAGATACAGTGTCCCCGTTTCGCCGTGGGAGACAATGTGGATAGAGCCGACATTTGTGCGGCCCGCCAAATGCGATGCGATTTGTTCCAGCCCGCTCGAACTATCATTAATGAGTATGATCTCGGCTGTGGGATCAATCGTGGAAACCAGCTGAGCGATATTTGCAACGTTCTGATCGATGAACACGATATTTGCGTGGGCGTCGGCCAGCGGCACCGATTGCGGCAACGCGATCGCGGCAGCCAATAGGTCGGCGCTTACAGGATTGGCCGGGGAAACGACCGCTGCTTTAATGGCCGTATCTCTGACGTCGACAACTGCGGGCGCGGCGACCGGGACCGCTTTGACTTCAAGCGGGGCAGCAACGGCGGCTTGGTCGGTGGCAACGGGTGCCTTAGCTGCGACGTCGGCTGGATGCGTCTGATCCGCGGCAACTGCGGCTGCGGTCGCTGCCGCCGCGCCATCGAATGCCATGCGCGGCTCAAGCGTTCGATATGAGATCGAGGAATGGAATTCGCGCAGCAACTGATCAACCGTTTTTTTCGGCTGTGCTGTATTGAAGTCTTCCGGAGCAATCCGCTTATTCATAGCTGTTTCCATATCAAACGCGGTGGCACGCACGCGGCCACACTTTGCGAGGTTTCATTTGACGGGAAAATTATGAGCGAGTTCTTTATTTATGACGGAAAACTGCACACTATTCGGCATATATCTTTGTCGCGGACATATAAATTAATTAAATAAATACATATGAATTAAAATTAGCAGAATTAAATTTGGATATATTTCGATGCTAGAATGTGTTTTTTGAGTGTATTTCAGTCACTTGGCGGTGGGCCGGAGTACCGCTGGAATGACTTACTGCTTTAATAGTTGTTAAAAACCGCTTTCGCGTATCAGCACCGCTGCCACTTGCCGCCAGCTGCGCACAACCAAGCTTTGTGCTTTGCTTTCGAGCTGTACGATGCCGCGCACGCAATAGCGCGGTGCAGGAGTGGCGGGGTCGGCAGCCATTGTCGCCAAATAATTCGCCTCGACCGGCACGAGTTTTTTGTGCCCGCCTTCACTTGGCTGTGACCTGACGCCGATTAATCCGCCATGCGCTGAGGCAAGCTCTGGCACTTCAATGGTGGCGGTGCCGGAATTGGCAACATCGACGAGTTGCACGCGCACGTCTTCCAACCCTGGCTGATCTGGAATGAAGCGGCCTTTAGCTTTGGCATCAACCCGCGAAAGATCGCGCTCGGCGATGTAGCCGCGTGCGACCAGCACCTCATCGCTCATGACGAGCGCTATCATTTCAGAGCGCGAAATGGTCCGGCCAGGATGGATAGCGGTGTTGAGTTCGGCCACCAAGCCATCGGCCGGCGCTTTGACGATGAGTTCCGAGCTCTCTTTCTGCAGACCTTTCAACTCCGACGATAGCGAAACGAGTTCGCGCTCCATAATCAAGCTTTTCGCCCGATCGTCTTCGTCCGATGAGCGCCGTTCGAGGCGCAACCTCACAAGCGCGATTTTGCGCGCCGTCACGGTCATTTGGAAATCGATGTCTGGCGACGTCATGATGATGAGCGGGTCGCCCGCCTTGACGCGATCGCCTGCTTTGACGTGGACCTCCGCCACCAGCCCAGCGCGCGCGGGATAAACACGCGCGATCTGCTTGGCCTCAAGCACGGATGGCACGGCAATGCGCGACGACCACGGAATAACCGCCAGCGCCAGTGCACACACGGCCGCCGCCAATGTCAGTCGGCTACGGCCGGTGGCCCGAATGGCGTGGCCATCTTTCCACCAGCGCAGCATCTCGGCTGCGATCGGGCGCACGATGAAATAAACGATCTCGACGAGAAAAAGAATGATCCCCAGAACCTTGAAGGCCATATGATAGACGAGCACCGCGATGCCGGTGAAAACGACAAGCCGATAGAGCCAAATCGCCCAGGCATAAGCAGTCAGGATGCGCACCGTTTCTGGTTTCAATATCTCCGGCGGGGGAGCCTTTAGCGCGAATAATATTTCGCGCAACCGCCAACGGCCGAATGCAAAGCTGCGCGATTGCAAGTTGTCGACACCCAGCGCGTCGGCAAAAAGATAATAGCCGTCAAACCGCATCAATGGATTGAGATTGACGGCGAGGCTCAGCACCCAGCCGATCGTCGCGATCGAAAATGCCAGAGATTTGAAAACGCCTTCCGGCAGGAACGGCCACAAAAACGTAGCGAGGCATGCAACGGCCAACTCGACGATGATGCCAGCCGATCCGATCGACAACCGTTGCCGTCTGTCGCGCAAGCGCCAAGCGTCCGTGACATCGGTATAGAGCACGGGGAACATCACTAGTAAGCAGATACCCATGCTTGGCACGCGGCACCCAAAGCGCAAAGCCGTGAACGCGTGACCAAGCTCGTGTGCGCTCTTGATGATGCCCAATGCGAGCGCGTAGGTCAGCGCGCCCTGGAATGAGAAGAAGTGCTGGAAGGTCGCGCGAAAAACGTCCCACTGCCGCGAAACGAGATAAAGCCCGGCAACTCCAATCATAGCGATCGAGATTAGAAACGTCCGGCTGTAGAGCGGTGCCACCAAAGGCAGCAGACGCTTCAAAAACGCTTCCGGCCTGAACAGCGGCAGCTTGATGAAAAGGTAATTGTGGATGGCCCACATCACCCAGCCGTGCCGGGCTTTGGCGGCCATCGCCGAATAATGCCTCCAGCCGTTGCTGGTTGGCTCGAGCGTTAAACTGTTATCGCTGAGGAAGCGCACAAACTGCGCAATGTCATCGGCGCTGGCATCCTGGCGGTATTGGCCCGCAAGCGTAGCAATCAGTTGCGTAAACGTTTGGCCGCTCTGCCAGCACGTCAGAATTTGGTAGGCGTCTTCATTGATCTGGATGTAGCGATGCTGTGCCGGATCGACGACGAGCCAAGTCGGCGTGCCGGCCGGTCCATCGGCACCGCGCTCAAGCGTTAAATCCTGGCGCAGCTCCGGGAGCACGGGTTCTGGCTGTGGCTCAGCCATCTCACAGGCCCGTCCACTGGCGTGCGACTGTCAGCGGGCGGCGGAACAGATAGAGAGCGAGCGGCACGTCGTCGCCGGCAACTTGCGCCGTGCCGCGCACGCCCAATCTTGGCAATGCACGCCCGTCTTCAAGCGTCAGCGTCGCGACAATGCGGAACGAGACGACATCGTTTTCGCCGACTTTGGCTTTGTAATCGGCGCGCTTGACGACGGCGGCCCAAGGGCGCAGCGGATCGCTGTCGAGGAAAATTTTAACGCGCGCGCCCGGCGCCAGCGCCATGGCATCTTGCACGGCCAAATCGATTTTCGCTTCGATCGCTTCAGGGTCGGCAATTTCCAAGATCCGTTCGCCGATGGCGACGGGACGGCCGACGAGATCGCGTTTATCGGAATAGACGGCCAGGCCGTCGCGCGCTGCTTTGATTTCGGTTTTGGCGAGCAAATCCCGGGCGAAATCGCGTTCGGCAATCTTGAGTGCGAGTTCGGCGCGCGCGATGCCGATCTCGTGCAGTCCGCGCGGATCGGTAAAAGCAATTTGGTTCGACTGCTTCAGGCGCGCCTCGGAAACCTGCACTTCGCGCGCGGCGACCTCGAACTTATTCTTCAGCGCCGTGTCGGCGATCTTGACAAGCAGCATTCCGGTTTTGACCGACTGGTTGGGCTCAACCGCAATAGCCTCGATAACACCGTCGATGGGGCCTGCGACGACGAACGGATCGCGCGAAATGATTTCGGCCGGGGCAAGCGCCGACAACGGCACCTTAATGAACATTAGCGCTGCAAGCGCCAGAAAGAGACCGGCCGCGTGCCAGCGTGACAGCTTCCAGCGCCGCACCGCGCGCCCGCCGCGCAATCCGCGCAACGCGTGTGCATAAGCCGATGCGAGACGCCGGCCGATGACGAGATCGGCTTCGCCCCAAGCTTCCTCGCGCGCCAATACGACGCCGCCCAGCGCTGCGGCGCTACCATGCTTCAGCGGCACCCAGACGAGTTCTTGGAATGGATAAGAATCCAGAACTCCGGCATCGGCCACCACGCTCTTGTCGAGCGTTGCCGGTTGCTCGAGCTTGTCGCCTGGCGCGTTGCGGGCAACCAACTGCTCGATAAAGATCACCAGCGGCGCGTTGCGGTCGACGGCCGGCAAACTCGAGATGCCTTTGACCTCGTAGCTCGACGTGATGCCTGGCATCACAACGAAGATCTGCCGCGCGCGCGTCAATTTGCGGGTCTCATTGGCAATGAGAAAAATGAGGTCGCTCTCGGTGGCCGCATCGCGCGCGTCGGATTCGACCTTTAGCAATGCCAGCAGCGCGGCTTGTCCGTCGGCGATCTTGGGCTTGCCATCTTGACCAATGGCCAGCGCGCCTGCCGCCTGCACCGAGATTGTTTGGCCAGCTTTGACGTCAATGTTCTGGCCCACAGATTGAACGCTAGGGCCAGCGCTTGCAGCCGGTTTGGGTGTTTGAGTTTTGATCGATGCCATGGCTCAGCCGTTGGGGCTTGCAAAACGCGCCGCGCCGCTCATGCCCGGCAAAACGCTATCGGCGGCGGTATCAAAGATAGCAATCAGCTTGACCATCTGGCTGACGGCATCGACGGCCGCGCCGATGCGGTCGACACGGGCGTGATAGATTTTCTTTGTCTCATCGACATTGAATTGAAATTCGGCACCAGGCTTCAACCAACTCAGCCAGTGCGATGGAACGATCAGCTCAATCTCCAACCGGCCATAGCCAACGATAACCAGATAGGGTTTGTTAGGTTGTGGCTGCTCGTGAAGATTGACCGACAGCTCGGAGACGCGGCCATCGAATGGCGCCATGACCTCGCATTGCGCCAGCCGGCTCTGCAAGCCTTGTGCTTCTGCCTGAGCCTTGTCGGCGCGTGCCTTGGATATGCCGACGTCGTGTTTACCGACCGCGCTGAGTTTTTCCAAATGCTCGTTGCTGTCGAGTGTCAGGCGCATCTCGCGGTAATTGGCGTCGGCCGATTGCGCCTCGGCCTTATAGCGTTCGCAGTCGAAGGCGACGAGCAGGTCACCCTTCCTGAACGCTTGGCCTTCACGAAAACCGATTTTCGAAACCCGTGCATTGAGATCGGTTGATAACGCGGCCTGATCAATCGCTTTGACGACGCCGCGAACGGGAAGATCAGCCTCTTCGAGTAAGGTTGCACTTTCGCTGCCCGCACGCGCTGGCAGAACTGCGAAGCTCGCGGCGGCGGCTACAAAAATGACCCGTTTAAAACTGAGGTGCATCACCGCTCCGGCCGCAATAACATGAACTTATTTTGCCGCTACGAGGCGCTTGGACCAGCCCGCACCCAAATCGCCGCGCTCGAACCACAATGCTTTCAACGCCGTCGTCATCGTCTTAACGTCCTGCGTGCGGTCAACTTCATAGGCGTAAGGGTCAAGCCCCATGGACGAGAACAAATTCGCGTAAGCGTTCTGCAATTGCGCATGGGCGATGTCGTATTTGGCTTCGGCGACGAGCGAGTTCATTTCTTCGCGTATTAAAGTCTGCTTGCTGATGCGGTCGGCGGAGGCCTCGGCGCGCATCTGATCGAGCAAGCGGCGCTGAACGTCGCGATATTCGGCCGCAGTGCGCAGCTCTTTTCTCGCGTGCAGGAAGCGGATGCGCGACACGTGCACCTGGGTCATCACCGCCATCGTCAGAGCGAGCGAGCGCTCGGTCAGCATTTCTTCCTGCCGCTCGATGACGTCTAGGCGCGATGTGTAGGAGAACACCTTCATCAGGTTCCAACTGGCTTTGGCACCCCAATTGACCCAAACGTTGTTGAGTAGAAAGTCGTTGGTATCGTAGTTCGCGCCGGCATAAAGCTGAATGCCGGGCAACATTTCAAGCAGCGCTGCGTCGGCCTCGCGCAGGTTGATGCGTTTTTGATATTCGACTTCGCGCAGCTCTGGACGGTTGTAAATGGCGGTCGAGATCATCTCTTCGAGCTTCGCCTTAAGCGTCAGCGTATCTTCTTTGCGGGCCTCTGAGGCAAGCTTGAACGCTGTGCCGGGCTTCAAGTTCATCAAGGCGGCAAGCTGCGCTTTGGCGGTGTTCAAGTCGCGCTGGATCTCACCGATCTTTTGTTTGATTTCGACGAGCTCGCGCTCGTAGGTCAACGCCGTGATCGGCGAAGTCTGACGGTCTTTGTAAAGTTCTCTGGTCTCGTCGAGTGCCTTTTTCGTTTCGCCTTCAAGCGCCGACAGCCGGTCTTTCAGGCGCTCCGCGCTGATCGCGCGCCAATAAGCGGTGCGCACGTCTTCAACAACGCGATGGATGACCTTCCGGCGCGTTTCCTCTTGCGCCAAAACCTTGTCGGCGGACTGATGGGCGCGGACCCAAGAGAGCCCGAAATCCAGAATGTTCCAGCTAAAGCCTATATCGCCTGCGTTGCTTGCTTTTTCCTGGCTTGTCGATGCACCGAAGTTCTGCGCGCCCGACTGCAAATTGAGGCTCGAGGAAGCATTGTAACTATCGCGCGCGGCGTAGCCGCTATTGGCGACGACAGTTGGCAGCAGACTGAAGTGAGCGAGATCGAGTTCGGCCAATCTGACGCTGGCTTCCGCTTCCTCGACCCGGTGATCCAAGTTGTACTTCAGGGCGCGCGCCATCGCTTCATAGAGCGAAATCGCCCGCGACACCGGCTCTTGGTCTTGTGCCACCTGGGCAACGTTGGCGGCCGCAGCGTCGGACAACTCAGCGGTCGTCAGCGGCTCAGGATAGATCGCGCAGCCCGTTAAAGGCAGCACCGCGACCATAGCCGCCAAGATCAAAAAGATGCAGTTGGACCGCATTTGTGTGCTGTAGCCTTTGCCGATATTCGTTCGACGCAACAACGCAACAACTCGGAATAACCGCACAACTTGAAGGTAGGGTCTCGCACTTGATTCAAGAGGGAATCACTTCGTGGACTTACCGATAAGACGACACCAATTCCCAACAAAGCGTAAATAGCGGATTTGAACACTTTGTTAACTCTCGGAAGAAACACTTGATTTCGAAACGCGGGGAATGCCTCGGCACTCCGCTTCGCGCTTGCGACCTACGAAGATTTTTCAACCTTGAGCGGTAAGCCGGAATTGAAGCCTAACAGACCTACACTATGCCTTCTGAGCGATGGGCAATGCCTCATCGACATAGATTGAGTACATCGGCTCATCTTGCAGAATGACGTCGAGGTAGTCGCCGTAGCCGTTGAACCGGGTCGACAGCGCCCGGCCATACGCTCCGATGTTGCCGATCTCGATATAATCTCCCTCACGCGCCGATGCCGGCAACAGAAACGGCCCCTTCATGTGATCGATTGAATCGCACGTCGGCCCCCAAAATTCGAACGGGATCAGCGGTTCGTTCGGATCAAGACCTTCGCGAATGAGGCGCACCGGGAAGACGAAGCCCAACTGTGCGCTATCGTATAAAGCGCCATAGCCACCGTCGTTGATGTAAAGTTCGTTGCCTTTGCGCAGGTCCACTTTGACGATCAGGCTCTCGGCTTCCGCCACGAGTGCGCGGCCCGGCTCGCAAATTAGTCGGCAATGCTCGGTCACGGGGAGCTTTTCGATCGAAGCTTTGATGACATCGATAAAGTCAGACAACCCCGCCGGAACGCTATCGGTATAACGCGAGGGGAAACCGCCACCGACGTCGATGGCATCGACCACCACGCCGGCTTTCACGATCAGCTTCTTCACTTCTTCGAACGCCATTGCATAGGCATCTGGCGTCGTCGTCTGCGATCCAACGTGGAAGGTAATGCCCAGCTCGTCGGCGACTTGCCGCGTCTTGACGAGAAGCTTGGCAGCTTTCTGACCTGTCAGCCCAAACTTACGCTCAAGCGGAATACGGCTGTTTTTCGAGGGCACCGCAATGCGCACGAACAGTTCGAGATCCTTGGCGTCGCCGGTTTCTTCGACGATCTTTTGCAGCTCATCTTCGGTGTCCAGAGCAAAGCATTTGATATCATAATCGAAGTAGGCTTTGCGGATCGCAAGCCGCGATTTCACCGGGTGCATAAAGTGTAGACGCACACCTGGAATGGTCGCTGCATCTTCCAACTCTGCAATCGAGGCAACGTCGAATTGGGTGATGCCAGCGCCGTAGAGCGCGCCCAGCAGGAACACCGAGCTGTTCGCCTTATAGGCGTAAGCAACTTCGCCTGGAAAATTCTGGATGAACCAGCGCGCGGCGCGCCCGGCGGCGTGCGGGCGCGCGGCAAACACCGGCTTATCTGGCTTCAGCGCGGTCACCATATCCAAGGCTGAACGAAATTTTTCCATGCGGAAAAGGCGCTCCCACGGCTGGTTCGTAACCGTTGCTATTCCTCGGGAAAACGATGTTTCCCGGCAAATGAAGTCCGCTGCATGTAGGGCCCGCTTACCCCCCTGTAAAGACCTTTTGTAAGTGGATTGCCTGGCGCAGTTTGGAAAGCTTGTTAACACGCTCGCATGTGTCCCCGATTGACGACGCGAGCCCGGTGTCCGAATGATCGGCCGGCATCTCCTTGAAAGGGTTCGTGGTGATAGAAGCCTTGCGTGCATTCATTTTAGCCAATCCTGGGGCGGCCCTCGCCGGCGCCGGGTTTTGCATCGGCTTTGGCTTTGGCGTGCTGGTTCGGCTGACGAATTTCTGCATCATGGGTGCGGTTTCGGATTGGCGGCTGTTTGGTGACAGGAGCCGTCTGGGAGCGGCGGCACTGGCATCGGCTGCGGCCATCATCGGCGCTCAGCTTCTCCAGCATTTCGCCATCGTCGATTTGTCACGCTCGATCTACCTGATGCCGCGCATCAATTGGGCGAGCGCCATCTTCGGCGGTCTATCGTTTGGATACGGCATGATGTACGCGGGCGGCTGTGCCAGCAGCAACGTCGTGCGCGCGGGCGCTGGCGACATGCGCTCGATGCTGACGTTGCTGGTTATGTCGATCATGGCACTGGCGACCATCGGCGGCGTTCTAGGCCCGGCGCGCAATTGGATAGAAATCAACTCGGCGATCGGCATCGATCAGCTCGGCTTGAAGGGCGCGGGCCTCACCGATATCGGCGCTCGCCTTGGTCTCGACGTTCAGTCTGCAAGTTTAACGGCTTGCCTGTTGCTGGTCGTTCCGCTACTGGCTTTCGCGGCCGGACCGGGCCGCGTTTTTTCGCAGCCGAGAAATCTGATCGGCGGATTGGGGGTCGGTTTGCTCGTAATCGCTGCTTGGTTCGTCACAGGACTTGCCTTTGATGAGATGGCCGTGCATCCGCTGGCGCCGACATCGCTCAGTTTCGTAAAGCCCGTTGGCGACGCTGTCGGATGGATGGAGCACGCGACCGCACTGGGCTTTCCAGGCTTTGGGGCGGCCACCATATTTGGCGCACTTGCCGGCAGTTTCATTGCGGCGCTGTCGACGGGCACGTTACGCGCTGCCGGCTTTGCCAGCCGCGATGATATGCTGTCGCACTTAGGTGGCGCGGCGCTCATGGGCGTCGGCGGCGTACTCGGCCTTGGTTGCTCCATTGGGCAAGGCATCAGCGGATTGTCGACACTTGCTATCCAATCGGTCATCACAACCGCCGCAATCATCGGCGGCGCGGTTCTGGCGCTCACGCGCTTGCAGAAGACCATCTGAGCCACCCGCATCGTCACGCCGCCAGTTGGCCGACTTTGTGGCTGCTGATTTAAAAGCCGGTTTGTAATTTGGAACTTCAGGCCGACCCTGAACGTCTACTGCGTGCCCCCTTTGGGAAAGAGACATTCATTCATCCAGATAGGAATCGCAGGTCATGGGAAGCACATCTGACAAGATTAAAGGTTATGCCGACGAAGCCGTCGGCAGCATCAAAAAAGGCGTCGGCAAGGTTGTCGGCTCTGACAAGATGCAGATCGAAGGCGAGGGCCAGAAATTGAAAGGCCAAGCTGAAGTCGGTCTCGGCAAAGCTAAGGACAGCATCAAGGACGGCGCCAACAAGGCTGCCGAGGCGATCAACAAGAAGCTCTAATAGCGCGTAATGTAATGCGGAAAGAAGTCGGTCCAACGTTGGGCCGACTTTTCGCTGCGCCGAATTCGAGATGCCCGAATTTTGATGCGAATGTGATTTGATTGCGATGGCGGCGGACGTCGTTCAGAGCGAGGCATAGGGTTGTTTGGCGAGCATATGCGCATTGACGAATTCGGTGGGCGACAGTCACTCATTTTCGAGAACGGTTGGCTGCTTTTGAATTTTCTTCATCGGCGACGACTTATTCCTTGTCGTGCACGGCGACAGCAGCAACCAAGTTCACGCGCGTTGACAGTTCGGCGGCACTTTCCTTCCGCTCGCTGTAACGGTGAACGAGATAGGGTGCACGATCCCTCGTTAAAAGCGTGAATTTCATGAGTTCTTCCATGACGTCCACGACGCGATCGTAATAGGCCGACGGCAACATGCGGCCGCCGTCATCGAATTCTTGGAAAGCCTTGGCAACCGATGATTGATTGGGGATCGTTAGCATTCGCATCCAGCGGCCCAATACGCGCATTTGATTGACAGCATTGAACGACTGCGACCCACCACACACTTGCATGACCGCCAATGTTTTACCCTGGGTCGGGCGCACCGCACCGACGGACAGCGGTATCCAATCGATTTGAGATTTCAAAACGCCGCTCATCGCGCCATGGCGTTCGGGCGAACACCACACTTGCCCTTCCGACCAGGCAGCAAGGCTGCGCAGCTCTTGCACCTTGGGGTGCGTATCTGTTGCGCCATCGGGCAACGGCAGATCACGAGGATCGAAGATCTGCGCCTCGGCACCGAATGCTTCAAGGAGGCGGGCCGCTTCATACGCCAAAAATCGGCTAAACGACCGCTCTCTAAGCGACCCGTAAAGAATGAGGATTCGCGGCTTGTGAGAAGCTAAATGAGAGGGTTCCAATTTCGCGAGCGTCGGCAAATCGAAAAGGTCCAACGACAAGTTGGGAAGCTCGCTCATGTTCTCGCGGGACCTTGTACAGGGAAAAACGGCGGACAAGAATTGGCGTGCATTTTTGAACGCCACCTCGATGCCAGGGTCGACGACAGCGCGGGCATCTGCGAGAGGGCGGTTGGTGGAGAGGACTGGTTTCGAACCAGTGTAGGCTAAGCCAACGGATTTACAGTCCGTCCCCTTTAACCACTCGGGCACCTCTCCATACCGCCCAAGCTGTCATCCATGCGACGAACAGCCGAAACGAAAGTGCCCTGCCAGATCAGGCAGGGCCTTGGGCTGCGTTATCTTCACCGGGGCCTTCCCTGTCAATCGGAAAAGCGGCATGGTCGCGGCCCTTCGCACGATCCCTGCGTTTTCGATCGCCATAGCCGTGGAAAGAGTCCTACCTTGACCCGAGAGCCCCCCAAAAAAGACGGCGATAAACGCGCCCCCTTCCGCGGCCCCCCTGACCGCCAGAAAAAGCCTTTTGCTAGCAACACGGGCGGCAAACCGCATTGGTACAAGCCATCACCCCTGGCTGGCACCACTGAGCCAGGCGCAAGCGGCTATAAACCTCCCCCACCGCCATTAAGCGGCGACGACGGCACGGTGCGGCTGTTTGGCCTGCACGCGGTTGAAGCCGCGCTGAAAAACCCAGCCCGCAAAGTTCGCCGCTTGGTTCTGACCGAAAACGCCGAACGGCGCTTGGTCGAGTCGATGGGCGCGCTGAACCGCCCGATCGAATACGTGACCCCGCGCGACCTCGACGGGATGTTAGGTGACGATACGGTCCACCAAGGCGCGATGTTAGAAACCGAGCCGTTGGAAGAGCCAGACTTCAAAGATCTCATCATCGCTTCTAATGGCCGGCCGCTGATCGTTCTCGACCAAGTGACGGACCCTCACAACGTCGGCGCAATTTTGCGCTCGGCTGCCGTGTTCGGTGCCGCTGGCCTGGTCATGACGCGGCGCCACAGCCCACCACTCAACGGCGTGCTGGCGAAATCAGCTTCCGGCGCGCTCGAACTTGTTCCCGTGGCGCTCGTGCAAAATTTGGCCAACGCGCTTGCCGAGCTGAAAGCCGTCGGCTTCAGGCTTATCGGGCTCGACGGCACAGCATCCGACCGGCTTGAAGATGTCGACTGGTCGCGCCCGACCGCGATCATTCTGGGTGCTGAAGGCAAAGGCCTTCGTCAATTGACGGCTGAAAAGTGCGATTCTCTGGCGCGCATCACGACCGATGGGCCAATCGAGAGCCTCAATGTTTCCAACGCCGCCGCGATTGCGCTCCATACGGCGGTTCTCGCCCGGCGGGCGAAGTAAGCAATATAAAATACGAAAAAGGCGCGCGGCGGAACATCCGCAGCCCGCCCGTTAGAGGTGTCGTTTTATCCGAACGATTTATTCGCAGACGAGCGGACGTTCGCAAACGTAATTGCCGCCGCGGCAAACCGTGTCGCCCCAGCGATTTTCAAAGCAGCGCCGACCGCTCCAGTGGCATTCGCGCGGGCCCCGATAGCATTCGCGGCCCTCGTCGGCGTAGTAATAATTCCGGCCGCGCGCGTTGGCGGCCGCACCCAAGATACCAAGCCCGATAATGCCGGCGGCAAGTCCTACGGCGACGCCACGGCCATGATCGGCCTGGGCTTGCGGCACGGACACGACGACGGCACCAAGACCCATCGTCAATGCCATCAGGCCATGGCTCATTTTCTTAAACATCGAAATCTCCCGTTCAAAACCGCGAAGTTGCGCGGCGATCGAAAAGCAAACACATCACGGTCCATTGGACGATTGATGAGCGAGTTTGAGAGACAGCATATGAATGTGGCATGAACGCGTAAACGCTCGCAGCAATAAAATTTACCGCGAGCGCCCAGACGGGTGCTGAGAAGGTTGTCTAGACCAGTTCGTTCACCAGTCGCCGCGGCGATGCCCGCCATAGTGCCGGTTGTGCCATTCGACGTGATGATAATTTTTCTTCGGCGCGCCCCACGAGGCATAATACGGCGGCAGGATATTGTGCTGACGCTGAACGTGCGCGCGACCCCAGTATCCCGAATTGTAATAGGGGTAATACCCGCGCGGCGCATAATGGTAGGCGTGCCGGTCGGTCTCAGAGTTGGTCAGATACTGGTGGCGATAGTGGGGCGTATAAACCCAATGGCGCACCGTCCGTAGATGATCCCAGCCGTCGGGCTGATCGGGGCGATCCCAGAAGAATGCCGATGCCGCTTGCGGCATCACAAATGCCAGAGCCAATAGAACGCCCGCAAGGACGCAGCCGTTTTTCAATCGCATGAACTCTTACTCCTATGTAGCCCGTTATCTGGCTTAACGCGCCGGTACGCGGGAATTGGTCAAACAATCTTAACCAGAAATGCTAACGCCCGGTTAACCGCAATGTAGCGGCACAGATATCTTGCCGCCCACGGTTTACAGTTTTGCTTAATCAAATCCTCACCGTCTACACCCAAGACTGGGCATTCGAATTGATTCGGGGGCCAGGGGTGTGCCCGGGCCATCAGGCCGTGGCCGATGTGGGGCGGAATTCAAGTGGTGCAGCGCAAGGACAAAAAGCAGGATGAGCGCGAGCGCATGACGGCGGCTATCCGCCGTCTGGAAGAGCTTTTGCAAAATCCGGGGCCGGGCATCACGGTCACGCCGATCGTCGACACCGGCTTGAGCGAGAACTTGCACCTGGGCGGATCGCCCGAGGATACCGATCCAGCGATTGCCGCCACGACCGCAATCGAGAGCGCGCAGGATTTAGCGACCGAAGTGCACGCGCGCCGCTCAGAAGATACGCCAGCTGCCCCGAGCGAGCAGCCAGAACGCATTGGCGCGCGCGCTGCCAAAGCCGCGCCGAGCAAGTTAAAAAAAGTTTCGCCTGCGCCAAGTTCCCCTGGGTCAGGTGCGAATGCGCCGAATGTTAACGCACCAAGTGTGAATGCACCCAGCGCGAACGCGCCGACTTTGCGGGCACCGAGTTTAGCGCCCGCGCGCAAAGAGAAAGGGCTGCCGTCTGGGCAACGCGACAAGAAAAAGCAGCGCGGCCTGAAAGCGTTCTCGCCGGAAGGTTCGAGCGCTGGCTTGTTCGGACTGTTTCTGAATTGGCTACTCGGGCCCCGCGATAGCGAAATCAAAGCCGCCGTCGCTGCCAGCCGCCGCGCGCTTAACGCGACGTTCCTGTTCAGCGCGGTCATCAATATTCTGATGCTGGCCGGCCCGTTGTTCATGCTCCAGGTTTACGACCGCGTGCTGTCGTCGGGTTCGTTTCCGACTTTGGCCGCGCTGTCGCTGATCACTGCGCTGCTTTACGGCGTCATCGGCCTTTTGGAATTGGCCCGCTCGCGCATCATCAGCCGCGTCGGCGCCGAGATCGATCAGCGCTTGAGCGACCGCATCTTCGAAGCCTCGCTACGTAAAAGTTTGGCGTCTCAAGGCGCTGCCGGTCCCGCACTGCGCGAACTGGATAGCTTCCGGCAGTTCATCTCTGGCCCCGCGCCGCTGACCTTCTTCGATACGCCGTGGACGCCGATCTATCTCATCGTCATCTACATGACGCATTGGGCGCTCGGCGTCGCCGCCACGATCGGCACGATCATCTTGCTCGGCCTTGCATGGGTCAGCGAACAGCGCGGCCGCCAGCCGCTGATGGAAGCCAGTCGCACCGTCGCCAAAAGCCTGGAAATGGCAGAGACCGGCCAGCGCAACGCCGAGGTCATCACCGGCATGGGCATGATGAGCGCATACCGCGACCGCTGGCAGGCATTGAACGGCGAAGGCCTGGGATGGCAGCTGCTTGCCGCCGACCGGCTTGGCGGCATGTCTGCCGTCACCAAGACGATGCGACTGCTGCTGCAGTCCTTCATGCTCGCGATCGCTGCCGGCTTGGCGATTACGGGTGCGATCTCGTCGGGCTCGATCATCGCCGCGACCATCATATTCGGCCGCGCCCTAGCGCCCGTCGAACAAATCATCGGTCATTGGCGCGGCTTCATCAAAGCCCGCGAGAGCTATTTCAAACTCGAAGACATTCTGACTTACGCTCCGCCCGTTCGCGACCGTACCCAACTGCCGCGCCCCAAGGGCGTGCTCGAGGTCGTCAACGTTCGTGTAGCGGCGCCCGAGAGCCGCAACGTCATCTTGAACGGCATCAGCTTTGAGGCGAGACCCGGCCAAATGCTCGCGGTCATCGGACCCAGCGCGTCCGGCAAATCGACCCTGGTCAGAACGATCGTCGGGTTGTGGCCAAGCTTGTCTGGCGCGGTGCTGCTCGATGGCGCAAGGCTCGATCAGTGGCACCCCGAGGATCTGGGTGCCTACGTTGGATATCTGCCGCAAAACGTCGAACTGTTCGCCGGCACCGTGCGCCAGAACATTGCCCGCTTCCGCGACGACGCGAGCGACGAGCAAATCATCGAAGCGGCCCAACAGGCGCACGCGCACGAACTCATCTTAGGGCTGCCCAAAGGTTACGAGACCGAGCTTGGCAACTACGGAACCTATCTTTCCGGCGGCCAGCGCCAACGCATCGCGCTGGCACGCGCGCTGTTCGGCGAGCCGCCGCTGGTCGTGCTCGACGAGCCGAATTCCAACCTCGACCGCCCCGGCGATGAAGCCTTGTCGTCCGCCATCGACGGCATGCGTCTGCGCGGTCAAACGATCATCCTCGTTTCGCACCGCGTGCAGGCGATTGGCAAAGCCGATCTCCTGCTGTTCATCGAAAAGGGCCAGCAGCGGGCCTTCGGTCCGCGCAACGAAGTCATGAAATTATTCCAAGGCGCATCGCCCCAGCGCCCAGACGCACGGTCAAATCCGGTTGAGGAGCGGCGCGCGAGCGAACGCGTACCCGATACTCTACCGGCTGAGCCAGTAGACGAACCGCAACCCGAACGGTTGCGCGCAACCGGCAGCGAGGGCGCATGAAACTCACCTCGCTTTTCAAAACGTTTTCGCCAGCCGACATCGACAGTCCCGACTGGCACGCCACCGAGCCATGGGTGAAATACGGCATGCGCGTGGTGCTATTGCTGGGTGCGGGCCTGGCCGCGACATCCTTCATCCCGATCTCGGGCGCGGTCGTCACGACCGGCACGGTCAGCGTCGAGGGCGACTACAAATCGGTCCAGCATCTGGAAGGCGGCATCGTTGCCAAAATCCTGGTCAAAAACGGCGACAGCGTCAAAGAGGGCGACGTTCTGGTTCGCCTCGACGACACCCAATCGCATGCCAGCCTCACAGCCACGTCGTCAAAGGTTGCCGATCTAACCATTCAGGAAGCGCGCCTCATCGCCGAGCGCGACCGCCAAGACCACTTCGATGCGCCATCGGGCTTCGACCTGACGCTGCCCGAAGTCGCCAAAACCCTGGCCGCGCAGACCGCACTGTTTACCGCGCGTCGCACCGCGCATCTCGGCCAACAGAAAGTCGTGCAAGAAAAACTCGGCCAAGCTGAGAGCGAAATCAAAAGCAACGAGAGCCAAATTGCGGCGCGCATGAAAGAGCGCGATCTCAACGCGCGCGAGCTGGCGTCCGTACTACCACTATTTGAAAAAGGTTTCGTCAACCAGCAGCGCGTCGGCCCGTTACAGCGCGAAGCTGTGCGGCTTGACGGCGAAGTCAGTACGCTGAAATCCGATACCAACAAGGTCAAGTCGGTGCGCGCTGAAATGGAGGCACGGCTGGCGCAGACATCGAAAGATTACACGCAGGCGGCGGCCGAAGAGCTGCAGAAAATCCAAGCCTCGCTGTCTGAGCAAACAGAATCCAAAAAGGCACTGACCGATAAGCTCGCGCGCACCGAGATCAAGGCGCCGGTCGCGGGCATTGTACACGCTCTCGCGATCCACACCGATGGCGGCGTCATCCAGCCTGGCAGCACGGTTCTGCAGATCGTGCCGCAAAGCAATCGCCTCACGGTGCAGGCCCGCGTGACGCCGCACGACATCGACAAGGTGCATACCGGACAGGTCGCGACGGTGCGCTTCTCGTCGTTTGATTCCCACACAACGCCGCGCCTGCAGGGTAAAGTGAACTCAACATCGGCGGCCGAGATCGTCGACAAAGAAGGCAAGAGCTATTTCACGGCCGAGATCGAAGTGCCCGCGAGCGAGCTCGCCAAGCTGGAGCGCGATCAGACTTTGCTTCCGGGCATGCCGGCCGAAGTCTACCTAGCGACGCACCCGCGCGTCATTCTGTCTTACTTCTTGAAGCCGCTCACCGACATGATGGCACGCGCCTTCCGCGAGCATTGATTGGCAGCACGGTAGATTCAGCCCGGTGCAAAAAGCGGATCAGCAGGCGTTCATCTGCGCCTTGCTGGAGATGACCGTCAGCAGCATGATGTGCAAATCGAACGTCAGCGACCAGTTGTCGATGTAGTAGAGGTCGTGCGAGACCCGCTGGCTCATCGCCTCATCGGTGTCCGTCGCGCCGCGATAGCCGTTGACTTGCGCCCAACCGGTGATGCCGGGTTTGACGTTGAGGCGGCGCGGATACATCGCGATCCGCTTTTCAAAAAACCGATCGTGCGCCAGAGCATGCGGGCGCGGACCGACGAGAGACATCTCGCCCTTCATGACGTTGAACAGCTGGGGCAGCTCGTCGAGCGAATACTTGCGCAACAAACGGCCGATGCGCGTGACGCGATCGTCGTTGACGGTCGCCTGGCGCACAACGTCGCCATCTTCCATCGTCTTCATGGTGCGGAATTTCCAAATCGCGAATTCTTCCAGGTTGAACCCGCGACGGCGCTGACGGAAGAAAACCGGACCTGGGCTATCCCACTTGATCAACGCGGCGATGAGCGCAAGCAACGGTGCCAACAGCACGACCGCCAAACCGCCGACAGCCATATCGAACGACCGCTTGGTCGCGATGCCAAACGGGCCAATGGGCTCGCGCGTCAAAGACAACGTCGTGGCGCGACCAAAACGCGAGATCCGCGCGTCCTTGAACCGCGAGATCAAACCGCCGGCACCCAGATGGATGACGACCGGCAGCAAGCTGAAGGCCGAAATAGCCCGTTCGATGAAGTCGCCATGCGACCAAGCGCTCGAAATCACGACATCGTCGATCGATAGCAGCCGCGCATTGCCCACAGCCGCCTCGAGCCTCGCCGCGATATCGAAACCCGGCGGTAGAGGAGTTGGCAACGAGACGCGCGCGGCGACGTGGACACTCGTTGCCCCGTCGGCGAATTCGCGCTCAAGCCGTTGGATGTCGTCGTCAGAGCCGACAATCATGACGCGCCGTCTCATGACCAAACCGCGCTCGATCAGCAGGCTGAGGCTGCGATGCAGTATCATATTGAGGGCGATCGCTGCCAGCAACCCGGTGCCATAGAACGACAACAACCAGCCGCGCGAGAAAATCGCCGTGCTCTTTGTTAGAAACCCGATGACGGCCAGAGCGACGAATGCCATGTTCCAGACGAGGAACAGTCGGCCATTGGTGCGACGTCCTTCGAGCAAGTTGTCGACGCCGTACTCGTCGCGTACCAGGAACGTCATGCCGTATGCCAATCCGGCGAGACTACCGACGGCCGCGTAGTTTTCGAACAACCCCGGTTTTCCGTAGATGGCCAGATGATAGCCGACGCCCGTCGCGATGGCGACCGCAACGATCGTCAAAACTTCGAACAGAAATGCATGGGCCGCAAAGGCCGTGCTCGAGAGAGCAAAGCGCGATCTAACCGCCAGTTTGTGAGAACCCGTTTCGCCTGCGCTACTAAACACTGACTTCGACCCGTTTGAATGTAATGTCTAAACTTCACCTACCCAAACCATTCTGAATACAGAGGGGTTATAGCGGTGCCCGTACGGCAATCATCTAAGTGTTGCAGGGAAAGTTAAAATTGCACTGCTGCAAGAAACAGTCTTTCCCAGGAAGAACGAGACCAGGCACTGAGTTGCGGTGCACTCGGTTCATTTCCCACACCCGGTAAAACACGTAAATTGGACCCAAGCACTACCTTCAATTCAGTGTGATCGAGCGTTCACTGCGTTCTTCGACTGAGCTGGAATAAATTAACCCCACACGATTACTCGCGAAATTCTCGCTCACGCGGTCCATCGAGGGTGTCGCACTGGCTATATTTGTTATAGTGCAATACGTCCCTTAGTAGAATTATCTAATGTGGCGTCTCAAGGTCGCAGCGCGTGGGCATGGTTCAAGCACTCAAAAACGCGCCGCACCGCACGACTGCATACGATGCAGAAGGCGCCAAACTGGCCCTGGTTCGGGCTCTGAACACGATTTTGTTATCGGCTCTGACGGGCTCACTATTAGCTCTGGCGTATTTGGCCCTGGCGCCGCGTTCGTACACGGCAACGGCCGCGCTGCTTCTAGAGCCCGATGGAAGCAACCCAGAGCCGATCGAAAACCAGCTGGCAATCGTCCTCTCTGACGCCACTTTGAGGCGCGTTGTCGAGCGCTTGAACCTTGCCAAAGACCCTGATTTTGCTTTGTCTCTCAGGTCTGGCGTCCGTGCAAGCAACGTTCCCCAAAGCAATGTCATTAACGTCGAGGCGACAGCATCTCAAGCCGACAGCGCAGCGCTGATCGCGCAAAGCGTAGCTGAAGCGTATCTGGCCAATCTTGCGGCATCGAAAACGGCACAAGCCGAAGCCGCGACCGCCGCACGCAATAAACGGTTGGCCGATCTGAAAGATCAGGTCCAAAAGGCCCAACAGCTGATCGAAACATTCCACCTTGCCAATGACAGCGTCACGGCGAGCGACAAACTCGTGCCGGAACGTCGGCTGGCAAAAATCTCGAGCCAGTTGATCGATGCGCGCGAGGCATCAGCTGCGAAAAAGGCGAGCCTCGATCAAATCGCCAAAGCGTTGCGGCCCGGTTTTAACCTGAGCGATCTGCCGGATGCGCTGAGAACGAATGCGATTGAAAAGTTGCGCGAGGAGTATGCGAGGCTAAACCGCCGGACTGCTGCTTTGACCTCCAATCCGCCGGGCCGCGACGCCGAGCTCGCCGATGTGCGCGCGCGGCTGGCGGACGTCGAAACGGAAATCAAGGCAGATCTGAAGCGCAAAGAAAGATCGGCGCAAATCGATTATCAGACCGCGACCGAGCACGAGCGCGAGCTTAGCCTGCAGCGCGACGCCGCCGCCAGCGATTTGGAGACGGCAAGCGCCGCGCTGAGCAAACTTGCGGGCCTCGATCGTGAACTGGGCCTGCAACGCGATCGGCTGGACCGCGAATTGGCCGAGCCCCAGGCCCCGCCGCGTGTCTCCGCTACATCCCCGCAGGCGCGCCTGTTGAGGTCGGCTGTCCCACCACAGACACCATCGTCGCCAGCGCGGATCTCTGGCCTCGCAACTGGACTGATCGGCGGGCTGGCGCTCGGCGCGGCCTTAGCGTTGTTTTCGCATTTGTTCGATAAAACCGTTCGCTCGCGCGGGCATGTCAGCAGGGCGACGGGCCTCGATCTCGTGTTTGCAGTCCCGACGGACGAGGCCGCATCGTTCGGGCCGCTGCTGGCGGCGCTGACGCAACGAGATAGCAGCAACAGCGCATATCGGCACAGCGTGCGACATCTGCTCGCGCAAATCCGCAGCCAGCACAAGCCCGGGCGTCCCTATACGATCCTGTTTACTTCGCCGCGCTCGAAGGCTGGCACGACGCGAACCGCGCTCGCCTTGGCCGTGGCCGCGTCAAAATCTGGCGACCGCGTTTTGCTTGTCGATGCGGCTTCGACAGACCCCGAGTTGTCCCGCGCCCTTGCAGGCAAGCTCAACCAAGCCGCTTTAAAATTTCCCGCCAACAGACATGAACTCGACGAGATGCTCGTGCGCGATCCGCACTTAGGCGTCAGCATTTTGCCGATTGCTCTCGCCGATCTCGCATCTCTCGGCCTGCAACAGCAGCGCCGCCTCGTCGCACTGTTGAACGGTGCCAGCCAAAACTATGACCTCGTTGTCATCGACGCTGGCGCACTGCTCGCCGACGAAGGCTCGACCTTTCTGTTGGCCACCGCCGATCAGATCCTTGTCGTGGCGGGCGCTGGCGTCACGGCAGCCGTTGATCTCAACCTTACAATGGAAGCGCTCTCAACTGACCGCGCGCGCATACTCGGCGCCGTGTTAACGAATGCGCCCCGGTTGTCTTAAGTTGCATCGATCATCGGAGATGCGGGCACGAAATTTGCTTCTGTTGGCGAACGTGTCCCACAGGCGCGATGCCGCGCAAATCTTAAAAAACGCCGAAATTGACCGTTGGGTTTGAGGCAAATTGCGTCTAAACAGAAATCTGCGCGAGCTCTTAATGGTGTTCGCGCGGCGTAACCTGAAGCGAGTAACCGCGTATGACGTTGAACGACAGTCGCGTTCTAGCCAGCATCGATGGCTGGAAGATTACCACACCCGATTTGGCCAGCGCGGTTCACGACATCATAGCGGCGGCGAAGGAAAGCCGAGCTTTCACCGTCGTCATGCTCAACCTCGATCATCTCGTGAAGCTGCGTGCCAACAGCGCCTTGCGCACGGCTTACCGCAACGCTTGCATTGTCACCGCCGATAGCGCGCCCGTCGCGTGGCTGGCGCGCGCACAGCACAATACGATCCAGCGCACGAAAAGTGGTGCGCTGGTGGTGCCGCTGGCAGAGGCCGCCGCTGAAGCACAACTGCCGATATTCCTGTTTGGCGCTTCGGCGCGGATGTTGGCGCGCGCGGCGCGCGATTTGGGCGAGCGCACGGATGGCTTGCTTGATATTTCCGGCACGCTAGCACCGAGCGCGAATTTCGATCCGCAGGGCGCCGAAGCCGACGCTGCTATTGCGAAAATTCAACTCTCGGGCGCCAAGCTTTGCCTGATCGCGTTGGCAGCGCCGCAACAGGAAATTTTTGCCGAGCGCGCGCGCTCCCAAGGCATCGATTGCGGTTTCGTGTGCGTCGGGCAAAGTCTCGATCGATTGGCGTTGCAGACCCAGGCGCCCAAAGCGCTGCGCGGTGGCCAGCGTGGACGGCTCGGGCAACTTTTCGCCAACCCGCGGCAACTGGCGCGCGGCTATCTCGACTGCGCCGCGCTGTTTCTCGATCTGACGCTGTTCGCGCCGTTTAGGCCCAAGGTCGCTCACCCGCGCGGGTAGTTGTGGGGCGGGCTGATGTTAGCCTCAATTCAAAGTGTTTCACCGCATTAGCTATTGCGCTTCTCCTAACGACGCGTTGAAGCCAAAATCTGT
The DNA here is from genome assembly GCA_031367425.1 of Hyphomicrobium sp. GTDB lineage: Bacteria > Pseudomonadota > Alphaproteobacteria > Rhizobiales > Hyphomicrobiaceae > Hyphomicrobium_B. The sequence goes on along the minus strand of JANLPU010000046.1, from coordinate 139,289 downwards.
GAGCAAGATTAGAAAGATCGAAAGGCCGCATTCAACCCGCCGAACCGTATGCTACACTATTGCTATAAGTATAAAACCTAGCGTTATGGACTCGAATCGCTAATGTCTGCGGCGACTGGCGGAGATAAACAATGGTGGCAGAACTCGTAATCCGAGTAAGGATTGAGCAGATTGAGATGGGATTTCTAAGCGCATCGAGCGTCGATCTTCCAGGCATGTTTGTGAACGCACGCACTATGCGCGAAATTTTCGAGCACGTTCCTATCGCAATTAGAACATTGCTTTCGCACAAAGGTGTCGAGTGTCGCGTGGGAGAGCCAGAACTAGTGGCTGAATCCACGTATCTTTGGCGTGTCTGCGAACTGCCCCAGTCTTTGCGAAAGACCGGCTAAGCAAATAATTATGCCGCTTCAGCACTTGAGACGTCCACACCGTTGCCGTGAAGAAAACGCCTAGTTAACATTGACAGTGCGTCGGGATGCAACTGTCCCGGATGAGGGCTGAAATAATGGGTCATGCCATCCTCGTCCATTAGAGATACGCCGTCGCTGGTCTGGCCAATGATTTTAAATTTGTGGCGACCCAGCAGCGGGGCCCATTCTGTAATTTGCACGTAAATTCCCCCATGACACGGTCGCCCTACGTGCCAACGATTCTTGAGCTATGTCCCCATTGTACATATGATTGGAGATTCGCCGGTCGGTCAACAATACAGTGCCTGAAAGATTTGTTATCCTCATATTTTGCTAGATAACTGCCGTCAGCATCGGGCCCGCCGCCACAGGAATGCGACTTGTTATGCAAAATTTGCACGGATATAAGCGGTAAGTGGCTGAGATTTCTGACACGAAGGACGCTACGCAGTTTCCGCCGTTTTACTTTCTGGAGACAATCTGAAGTACGATAACCGGTAGCTCGTTTGCCGACTTAGCACAGTGGTAGTGCACCTGATTTGTAATCAGGGGGTCGGGGGTTCAAATCCCTCAGTCGGCACCACTTCTCTCACAGCCCTTCCGCGCAGCGGCGCGCCACAACGCGGATCGCACAAGATTGCCGAAGATCGCCATTGAAACCCTCCTCCAGCTTCACACCGCCCTATGGAGCGCCGCCGATCTTGACCAACGCCGGCGAACTGCTGACGCGCTACGACGTCATCTTCTGCGATGTCTGGGGCGTCGTCCACGATGGCCTCAACGCCTTCAAAGACGCCTGCGATGCGCTGCAACGATTTCGCGCGCGCGGCGGCACCGTAATCCTCGTCTCGAACGCGCCGGTCCCCAAACATCGCGTCGAAGCCATGCTCGACATGCGCCACGTTCCGCGCGCCGCTTGGGACGACATCGTCTCCTCGGGCGATATCGCGCTCGAACATGTCAGAGCGCGTGCTTTCAAAACGCTCTATTGCGTCGGCCCGCGCGACCGCGACGAAGCCCTGTTCAACGCGCTGAACGCACGCTCCGTCTCACTACATGAGGCGGAGGCGATCATCTGCACCGGGCTCGACGACGATCAGGGCGAGACGCCGGACGCTTACCGCCCGATGTTGCAGCGCGCGCTGGCACTGAAGCTGCCGTTCGTGTGCGCCAACCCTGATTTGCTGGTCGATGTCGGCGGCAAACTCTATTGGTGCGCCGGCGGCATCGCCGACATTTACGAGCACATGGGCGGCCACGTTTTCTGGGCCGGCAAACCGCACTTGAGTGCCTATGAGGCAGCCCATCGCAAAGCCGAAGCTCGGCGCGATGGCAACGTTGCCCGCGCCAAATGCCTCGTCATCGGCGACGCCATCCGCACCGATTTGAAGGGCGCGGAAAATTACGGCTGCGATGCGCTGTTCGTGGCGTCTGGCATCCATCGTCACGAAACGATGGACGGCGTCGATCTGTCGGCCCGCAACCTCGATAAACTTTTTCCCCCCGGCACACCGTCGGCTCTGGCCGCCATGACCGAGCTTAAGTGGTGATCACTCGTGCCGGTAATTACTTAGCTTCGACTTTCATTGGCACGGCGGTGGGCGGCGGCTCGTTCTTGGGGCGTTTGGGAAAAGGCCCGTCCGAAAAACTGTTCAACACCATATCTGGCGACGAGGTGTTGTGCTGCGACGGCACGAGACGGCCGGCCCAAATGTCGGTGGCGCGCGCGTGGTCGAACTTCATAATGTTGTCTTCGCGCCAGCCGCGAGCGCCCTTCTCGCGCACCGCGATGCGCGACACGTCGTTGTTGAACTCGGTGATATACATCGAGCGCAGCATCGCGAACGGCCCGTTGATGGCGCGGTCGAAGGTGACGTCGAGCGACAAGCGGTTGCTATCGGCCTTGGCCATCCGGAGGGTCGCGCTGCCACCCTTGGCAAACGTCATCGTAAAGGTGCGCTCTTTGGGATCAAAAGCTACTTCCTTGATGTTGACGACCGGGCGCCCGTCATTCTCGATCGGGCCAACCAGGAACGACGAGCCGTAGCCGGTGTTGCGCATGTTGGACGGCGTCATCGGGCGCGGCCGCCAATAGCCGTCTTGCGGATAGAGCACCAGAACTTCCTCCGCGCCGTCGGTACGCAACAGCCAGACTTGAATGAGGTGCAGGCCTTTTTCCACCCTGTCGCCGATCCGTACGGTGGTGTTCGACGGCCGCCAGAACGCTGGAAAAGCGTAGCCGACGACCCACAGCTCGGTCTCTTCGTAGAGCGTGACTTTGCGCGGTTTCCCCGGCGCCTCGAATGACGGATCGGCCGTCATATCGCACGCCGTCCAATCGGCTTCGAAATTATCGCGCAGGCCGGCGCCCAGATAAACCGGGTGGGCGGCTTCGATGCGGAAGCTGCGCACGTCCGGATTGCTGAAGGACAGAGCGACGTTATCCTTTTCCGCGCACAACACCGGTTCGCTCTGGTTCACGACATCGACGGCCAGGCCATCGAGCGAGGCAGCGTTCGCCTTCGGCATCGAAATGACCGCCAAGGCTGCGACGAACAACGCGACCTTAACGGTCCTAAACGTCCGCATGACATTCTCCACTAGGGGCTGATGGCTGGCCGACTTACTGATAGTCGACCGACACCGCGTAAACGTCGCCTGAGTTGGCCTCGTGCGGCAGTCTCGTCAAGTGGTAAGACATTTCCGCAGCCGAAATCCATTTGCCGAATGTCAGGCGCTGGCTTTCACCGATGGCGACGTCATAGCGATACATCCCCAGTGTGCCGAGTTTTTCTATGCAGCGCAGCGCGACGTCGCGGGCAATCGTCGTAAATTCGAACGACAGTGCCGGCAGCGCCTGCGTCAATCCGGCCAACACCTCGTCCTCGAAACCTTCGACATCGATCTTCGTAAACGCCGGCGGGCCGAACGCCTTAATAAGGCGGTCGAGCGTCACTGTCGGCACGGTGATGGCCTCTTCCCAAACTTGGGCCTCCCAACCTGCCGCGATGCCCGCCTCGAACATAAAGGCATCAGACACCGTCGAGACGGTTGGATTGCTTTTGTTGACGTGCAGAACCGTTTCACCAACTTGCGATGCAGCGGCGGCCGCGAGCAACATGACGGCTGGATCGCCGCCATGAATTAATTTCAACGCACGCATCAGTAGCGGTTGCGGTTCGAGCGCCACCACTTTGCAGTCGAGGCGGCGAAACGACGATATCCGATCGCCAACATGGGCTCCCAGATCAAAGGCGAGATCGCCTGGGCGCAAGAACGTCCCGTAGAGAGCGTCCATTCCCGCTTTAGGTGCATTCGGCCCGTGGTAGAGCCGAAGTGACCGGAAGACGCCCTGCAAAGCTATCGATGTCATGGCTCGATGTGTGGAGTTAATGCCAGAGTTGCAATCTCTAACGGCGGATAAAACTCTTCTGGAATACCAGCGATGCCGATCCGGCGCATGAAGCGGCCGATTCCGGGCGACGCCGTGAGTACGGCGAAAGGAACGCACAAAATATATCCCGCGGTCAACGGCAGGCTCCAAAGAAGTGTTGGATAGGAGACGGCAGCAAGCCCCCCGCACACAAAAAGACCGAGCAGCATCTGGGGCCACAGAGCGCGCGCCGCTGCCAGCCAGCCGATACCCGTGCTATCGCGCGCCTGACCGCTCCAGATCACCGATCTGCCAAACAACAGCCCGATTATAAAGATTGAGGTGCGCACAGCAGAGATCGCGCCGAGCAGAAACGAAAAGGCCAATTCTAGCACTGCGCTTATGACAAACCTGACAGGACCGCCGAAGCGGCCAACTTCGCCGGGCGTCAGAACTGCGTCGGCAAACCCGGCAAGCTTGGGCGCAAGATAGAGCAGCAGAAAAGTGACGTAGAGCGCTTTTGCAGAAGCGGCTGGAAATTCGCCCGTCGAAGTAAATTGCCACGCAATGACCGGTGAGAGGGCCAGCAGAAGCGTCCAGGCGGGCACGCCAACGAACATCAACATCGCCCAGAGTAACTGAAAACGGCTCATCGGCTGCAACCCTGACAGCCCTAACAGCCCAACGTATTGCATATTGCCTTGGCACCAGCGCTGATCGCGGCGGATAAATTCCAGGGCATCGGGCGGGTTGTCTTCATACGAGCCGCCTTCAACGGGCATCACGCGCACCTCGTAACCGGCCTTGCGCATCAGCGCTGCCTCGACCTGATCGTGCGACAGCACATGACCGCCGAATGGCGGCGGGCCGGGTAGCATCGGCAGCGCGCAATGCTGCGCGAATGGCGCGATCCGGACAACAGCATTGTGACCCCAGTAGGGGCCGCAATCGGCGGTCCACCAGGCTTGGCCCATGGTGTAGGTGCGCATACCCAACCGCATGCCGAACTGGAATATCCGCGCGAACGCCGACGATGACGGCGTGCCGACAACGAGGCTTTGCAGAATGCCAATCTTGGGATGGCGTTGCATGATGCGCACGAGATCGACGATCGCCGCGCCGGTCATCAGGCTGTCGGCATCTAGCGGCAGCATGAGATCGAAGTCGCGGCCGAACGCAGCGCAGAACTCGGCGATGTTGCCGGCTTTATAACCGGTGTTATCGGCACGGCGCCGGTAGACGATCTGCACGCCTGAGCGATCGCGGGCGCGCCACGCGTCGACGCCAGCACGCTCAACCTCGGCAATCTCGGGCCGGTCGGTGTCGGATAAAACAAAGTAAGCGAATTGGCGGCCTTCGGGCAGTGCGCTTAAGCTGTCTTTGACGATCTCTAAGCGGTGCAGCGCGCGGGCTGGATCTTCGTTGCGCAACGTCATCAGAACGGCGGTCTTCGGGGTGATCGGAACCGGCTCGGCGCGGGCGCTCAAGAATGGCGCGACGCTCGCGAGCGGATCTTTTACCCCATGCAGCAGCCAGAGCCCGATCACCGCATTCCAAAATCCCAACACCGGCCACGGCGTGCCTAAGGCGAAGCAGGCGACCGCGATCATCATCGGCAGCGTCCACCCGCCCGCGCTGGCGATCGATGAGGCCCATAACACAAGCGCTAGCCACGTCGTGGTATTCGCCAGCAGGACAAATAAGCGGCGCGTCAAAAGCGTCGTTGTTGCCTCCAACCCAGCAGGGGTCGCGAGCCTAGAGGACGGCAACAAAGGAACTTGTTCTTGCGTTTTGGAAAGCAAATCGGTCATGTGCAGATGGGTAAACCGAGGACGCGATGACGGCTAACGACCCAAGTGCTGCAACCCGAGCTCGCGGCCAGATCGTGGTCGCGCGCGCGCTTTGGTATACCAAGCCCGGGCAGGGGGAACTGCGCTCCGAACGCTTGCCCGCGCTGCGCCCGGGAGAAGCTCGCGTGCGCACGCTGTTCAGCTTGATCAGCCGCGGCACTGAACGGCTTGTTGCCCATGGCGAAGTTCCTCAAAGCGAATGGACCACGATGCGTGCCCCGATGCAGGTCGGCGCGTTTCCATTTCCGGTCAAATACGGCTATTCGGCGACCGGCGTGGTGACCGCTGGCCGGCAAGATCTGGTCGGCTCCACCATATTCTGTTTGCACCCGCATCAAGACCATTTCCTGGCCCCCGAAGCCACGCTTTTGGCGGTGCCGGGCGACGTTCCCGCGCGCCGGGCCATCTTAGCTGCAAACATGGAGACCGCGCTCAATGCTCATTGGGATGCGGGGACAACACCCGGCGACAGAATATTAGTCGTCGGGGCTGGGATCGTCGGGCTGCTGACGGCGCATCTGGCCCGCCGGATAGCTGGCGCCGACGTCGTGATCTGCGACATTGACCCTGGCCGGGGAGAGCTAGCCGCGCGGCTCGGAATTGCGTTCGCGAGCTCGTCAGACTTGCCGCGCGATAACCGCATCGTTTTCCATGCCAGCGCCACCGCTGCCGGACTTCAAACCGCCATCGATCACACAGCCTTTGAGGGGCGCATCATTGAGATGAGCTGGTATGGCCAAAAACCCGTGCAGGTGAACCTTGGCGGCAGCTTTCACAGCCGACGCTTGCAGCTGATATCATCGCAAGTCGGCCACGTCTCGCCGACCCATCGCAGCACCGTTAGCCATACCCAGCGTTTGGGCACGGCGCTCGCGCTGCTTAACGATCCAGCACTTGACCATCTTGTCGCCCAAGTCATCGCATTCGAAAGCGTGCCAGAACGCTTGACGGAGATCTTCGGCGCCAGCACAAGCCAGCCCGTCAGCGTCATTGCCTATGCGCCCGAGCGTTAAGGATTGAAGACTTATGTATTGCGTTGAAGTCCGCGACCGCATCATGATCGCCCATTCGCTGCCAAATCCGTTCTTCGGGCCGGCCCAACACATGCACGGCGCAACCTTTGTAGTTGACGTGGCCTTTTTTCGGGATCAGCTGACGGCGCAAAACGTTGTGGTCGATATCGGCGCGGCGCTCACCATTCTCGGTCAAACCTTAAAACCGCTCAATTATCAAAACCTCGACGCTTTACCGCAATTCAAGGGCGTCCTCACTACAACCGAATTTCTCTGCAAGTTTATCTTCGATGCCATGACCAAGGCGGCCCTTGCCGGCGCTTTGGGAGCGGAAGGCCGAAGTCTTGCCAAGATCAAGGTGACGCTGCACGAGACAGACTTGGCGCGCGCTAGTTACGAAGGACCGATTGGTGACTAATACGGTTTTTGCCATCCCCGGAGATATTCGAAGTGCGACCGGCGGTTATGCCTACGACCGGCGCGTGCTCGAACTGCTGCCGCACTTCGGCATCGCTATTGAGCACCTGCCGCTGCCGCCATCGTTTCCAAATCCGACAGCCAACGATCTGGCCGAAACCCGGCGTCTCATCGCGACGACCCCGTATGACGCCACCGTTCTTGTCGACGGCTTGGCATTCGGCGCTTTGCCAGCCGACATCGCCGACTGCGGCGGACGGCGCGTGATCGCCGTCGTCCATCATCCGCTGTTTTTGGAAACCGGATTGCCGCATGCCCGCAAGGTCGAACTGAGAGCGAGCGAACGTGCAGCCCTCGAGCGTGCCGACCACGTTGTCGTCACGAGCCGGGCCACCGCGCGCATTCTGGCCGACGAAATGGCACTCGACCAAAAGAAGGTCACTGTCGCCGAACCTGGAACCGATCCTGCCAGCCGCGCGACGGGCACCGGCTCGCCGCTGCACATTCTGGCTGTGGGCGCCGTCTCACCGCGCAAGAATTATGAACTTTTGATCGCCGCGCTGGTGCCGCTAGCGAGCCTCGACTGGCGGCTGACGATCGCTGGTGCGTTGGATCGCCATCCTGCGGCTGTCGAAAGCTTGAAAACAAAAATCGCCGCAGCAGGCTTCGATAACCGCGTCACACTTGCCGGCAAGGTGGTGCCCGCCACCCTTGACCGCTACTATGACAGCGCGGACCTGTTCGTTTCTGCGTCCCTGTTTGAAGGATACGGCATGGTGCTGGCTGAAGCGATGGCGCGCGGGCTTCCCGTCGTCACAGCAACGGGCGGGGCCGCAGGCGACACCGCACGCCGCTCGGCCGCTCTTCATGTGGCGCCCGGCAACCAGGGCGAAATGACCACCGCGCTGAAACGCGCGCTCACCGATAAGAAACTGCGCGATGGGCTGGCCGATGCCGCCTGGGATATCGGGCGAACGTTGCCAACCTGGCAGGAAACGGCGCGGCGGGTCGCTGCTGTCATTTTGGATCTCAAAGCATGACCGGATTTCCAGCCGACTGGTTGGCCTTGCGCGAACCGGCTGATCATCGCGCCCGCAACGCTGAAGTTGCCAACGCGGTGCTCGGCTGGTTCACGCTGCGCGATCACATCTCGGTCGTCGACCTGGGATCTGGCACGGGTTCGAACTTGCGCGCCACCGCATCGCTCCTGCCGCACGTCCAAGTTTGGACCCTCATCGAACACGACGGCGATCTCATCGCGGCTTCCAAACCTTTGCTGCGAGCGTGGGCCGACACGTCGCACGCCGACGGAGAGGCGCTTGTCTTGACCAAAGGGTCGGCCAAAATCACCGTCCATTTCAGCCAACTCGACGTCGCCCGCGATCCCTCGGCCGTGATCGGTGCCGCGCCCGACCTCGTCACCGCTGCAGCCATGTTCGACTTGGTCTCGGAAGGCTATATCCTGCGGCTGGCACACGAAGTGGCCGCACGACGGGCTGCGTTCTACTCGGTTCTGACCTACAACGGCGTTGAACGCTGGTCGCCGCACCGGCCAGCTGATGGACAGGTGACGGCTGGCTTCCTGCGCCACCAATTGCGCGATAAGGGCTTTGGCCCGGCGTCGGGACCAATGGCGGCCGCCAACCTCGCCGACCAGTTCCGTTTGAACGGTTATTCGGTCATGGAAGGCGATAGCTCATGGCAGCTCGCCGCCCACGATCGCCTGCTCATCGAAGAGTTGTTGCGCGGCCACGCCATGGCTGTGCTTGAAAACAAATCTGTCGATGCCAAAACGGTCGAGAACTGGGTGAAGGTCAAGCGGACCGGCGCCATCGTCGGCCACACGGATACGTTCGCCGTACCCGCGTGACCGGCATTCGAGGCATCGAATTAAACAATGCGATTTTTCTTCGGCAGCATCCGCTCAACGACGCGGTCCTTGCGTATCGTCCAATGGTAGAGCGTGGCCAGAACGTGCAACACCACGATGGCCAGTAGTAACAAACCACCAAGACCATGCAGCGCGAACAGTTGCTCGGCAAACTTTTCGTCCTTAGGCGTCACGGCCGGCAGATGAACGCCAAACACATTTAGGCCGCCGTAATACGAGGTCGCAATGTAGCCGCCGATCGGCACGACGATCAGCAACAGGTAGAGCAGCCAGTGCGAGAAATGGCCGATGCCCGTTAGAGCCGACGGTACCGTAGGGTCGGAGCGCGGCACGCCGTGGCTCAGCCGGTAGAACAGGCGCGCCAGCACCAGCACCAAAATCGTGATGCCTAGCAATTTGTGCGCGCTGAACAGATTGTCAGTGAGGCCGCCGTCGGCGATGCCGTTGAAGGTGCCCTTCACAGGCTCGCCTTTGTCGTTGACACCGGGCATCTCGTCGCCGCGCCACATCATGTAAATGCCGAGCGGTATCTGCAGAACAACAAACAATGCCACCCACCAGTGAAAGCGGCGCGCTGGCCGACTATAAATCGGGATGTCGTAATTTTGCGGGTCGGCCATATTGTCACCTCTGCTCTTTGGGCTTCATATCACAATCGAACAAGACGTCGCCGTCGTCAAGAATATGGACCTTCACAGCCGGCCGGCGTGCGCCATCCAACCCGGCGATCGGTGCTAAAGTCAGCCCGACGGTGCCTGACCCCAGAATGATGGGGGCCACGAGCACATGAAGCCGATCGAGCACGCCCGCATCCACGAACGCTGAAACAGTCGTCGCGCCCCCCTCGATCAAGATCTTATTCAGGCCGCGCGCGCTCAGAGCATCCACTATGCTTTGCGGCGTCATGAAGCGTCCCTTTAGCGGCACCACCACCGTCTCTCTATCTTCGCGCGACGCCGCAGCACTTGCCGAAACGACGAGGCACCGCACACCATCGGCTGCCAGGCACCGAGCGCCGGCTTGCAACCGGCCATGCGGATCGATGACGATGCGCGCAGGCTGCCGACCTTCAACGCGGCGCACGGTTAGCAACGGATCATCGGCGAGCGCCGTTCCAACGCCGATGACGACGGCATCGACGTTAGCTCTCAAATGATGGAGATGATCGAGCGCGGCGTCGCCGTTGATCCAGCGGCTGGCGCCTGTCGGCGTGGCAATCCGTCCGTCGAGAGATTGGCCAAGCTGGGCAATGACGTAAGGTCTGCTCGGATCAGCGCCAACGAGCGGTGCCAGCACATCGCTGGCGACAGCCGGTCGCTGCCTGTTTCCATGTAAGCCGTCATCATCCGGCATCGGACCACCTGATTTGCTCAATGTCCAAGACCCGCCAGATGGTGTAGATCGTCGCGGCCAAGACCGGCCGTAACGGACAACAGTGAATGCGCGACCTCAATAGCCAATCAACGGGTTTCAAACAAGGCGCGGGACTGGCCTATGCTTTGGTGGCCCTGACCGCCGGCTGGCTTATTCTTGCCTGGCCTTGGCTATCTGGGTCATTCAGCATTCCGTGGGACGCCAAAGCGCACTTTCTACCCCAACTCCAATTCCTCGCGCTGAGTTTGGCGCAACACGAAAGTCCGTTCTGGGCGCCTTACGTTTTTGGCGGCCACCCCCAGATCGCCGATGCGCAATCGTTGATTTTTTCTCCGCCCTATTTGGCCCTGGCATATTTCGATAGCCACCCGACGGCCTGGGAGATGGACGCGACGCTCTATGGCGTCGTCCTAGTGAGTGCAATGGCGTTGATGCTTTGGTTTCGCGACCAAGGTTGGCATACCGGGGCAGCGCTGTTGGCGGCGCTGAGCTTCGCATTCGGCGCGGCCATGGCCTGGCGCATTCAACACGTCGGCCAGGTGCTGAGCCTCGCATACTTGCCAATGGTGTTGTTGTTGCTCGATCGGGCGTTACGGCGCGGTTCGTTGTTCTACGGCTCGGCGGCGGGCGTGGTGGCAGGCTTCATGGTTCTGGGCCGTGATCAAGTCGCGCTATTGGCCGTTTACTTTCTGATCGCCCACGTCGCCTGGAAGTGGTGGCAGTCGGCCGATCTGTGGCGCGGCTTCAAAGTCTATCTTGCCCCCGTGAGCGCGGCGACGATCGCGGGCTTAGCTGTCATCGCGGTGCCGGTGCTGTTGACGTTTCTTATCGCGCAAGATTCAAACCGCCCCTCGATCGATCTTGAAGGTGCTGGCCGCGGCTCGCTCCACCCAGCGCTGTTTCTCACCCTGTTTGCGCCAGACGTCTTCGGCTCCACGGGCGGCATGAAGGAATATTGGGGTCCGCCCAGTATGCTGTGGAACAACACCGGGCTCTACATCGCCCAGAACGTCGGGCAGATGTACTTTGGCGCAATCCCATTGCTACTCGTTGCCTGGGGCGCGGTCTCGGGCCTGTTCAACGCACGCGAAATTCGTGTGACCGCGTTGGCCCTCATCATCGCCGCGCTCTATGGACTGGGCTGGTACACGCCCGCGTTCCCACTGCTGCACACATTTTTGCCCGGTGTCGATCTATACCGCCGACCCGCCGACGCTGTATTTCTGATGGGTTTTTTCGCCAGCATTTTGGCCGGTTATAGCTTGCACAAGCTGCTGTCTGGGAACGTCGCCCGGCCGACATTTGTGCAAAGCGCCATCCTGACGGCCGTGCCGATTTTGGCTTTCATCGTAATGTTGGAGTTAGCGCGGCGCTTCGGCAAAGTCGAGGCAGCTCTTCCGTCACTGGGAATGTCGGCCGCGTTTTTCGTCGCTGGCAGCGCAATTCTGATCGCGGTCTACCGGATGCGTGGCCGCAGTCCGATGCTGGCCGCAGGATTGATCGCCGCGTTCACCGTTGTTGACCTGCATTTCTCCAACGGCCCGGGTGGCGCGACGGCTCTGCCACCAGCGATGTACGACGTCCTCGATCCAGCCACCTCTAACGGCACTATTGCGGAATTAAAGTCCCGCACGCAGGCCAGTCGAAGCGACACGCGCCGCGACCGCATCGAACTCGTCGGCTTTGGCTTTCACTGGCCCAACGCCAGCATGACCCATGAACTGGAAAACACGCTCGGCTATAATCCCGTCCGCCTGCGCCTCTATTCGAATGCGACCGGCGCTGGCGATCATGCGGGTTTGATAGCGCAGAAGGGGTTTTCTCCCCTCATGCCGTCCTACCGCTCGCAGCTTGCAGACTTGCTCGGCTTACGCTTCGTCGCCACCAGCGCGCCGATCGAAGTCGTCGACACGAAGCTGCAGCAGGGAGATTTGCCGCTGGTCGCCAAAACGGCGGACGGCTTCATTTACGAAAACACGCACGCCCTGCCGCGCGTGCTCTTTGCCAACTCAGCGCGCGAGGCAAATTTCAAAGACATGTTCTCATCGGGCGCTTGGCCCGATGTCGACTTCCGATCGACTGTTCTGCTTGAGCACGCAGCCTCATCGCCAGCGCGTGGCCCAGGGCGCGCCCGGATCGTCAGCTATCACAACACAAGCGTTGCATTGGAAGCAGACAGCCCAGACGGCGGATATGTCGTTCTCAACGACATTTGGCAGCCGTGGTGGTATGTGACCGTCGATGGCCAAGAAAAGCGCGTTTTGCGCGCCAATGTCCTCTTTCGTGCCGTCGAGGTGCCTCCTGGCCGCCACGCGATCGTGTTTTCGTTCGAGCCCTTGCGCGGCGCTTTCGATCAACTGAAAAACAATATCTCGCAATGAGCCCTTGCATCGCCGTCAGCTGGCGATAGAAGCCGCCAGACCGATCACGCTACGCACGAGACAACGATGAGTGAGAAAAGCCAATCAGCGCCACCAGCTCCGCCTGAAATACCGCTGCGCCAGATCTATTGGCGGGCCATTTCGCTGCTCGGAGCTGAGAAGGCGATTGCGGCTGCGCTGGCCGCCGCCGGCGTCGTCATCGCCGTGATCCAGCTCGCCGAACCCGTTCTGTTCGGGCGCGTCGTCGATGCCCTGTCCAAAGGCACTGGAGCGTTTTCAATTATTGCGTTGTGGGCGGCTCTGGGACTTTTCGGCATTCTTGCCAACGTCATCGTTGCTGTCTTCTCAGACCGGCTCGCACACCGTCGGCGCCTCGCTGTTATGGGCGACGTGTTCGAACGCGCCATCGGCTTGCCGGCGAGCTACCATGCCGAGCGTGGCTCTGGTGCCGTCGTGCGCACCATCGTCTCGGGTGCCAGCTCGCTGTTTTGGCTGTGGCTTGGCGCTATGCGCGATCAGCTCACCGCAGTTGTCGGAATTATCTTGCTAGTGCCAACCGCGCTCAGCATGGACTATCGCATGGCGTTCATTTTAGCGACGCTGGCGGCCGTCTACGCGGTCATGAACGTCGTCGTGATGCGCAAGACATCCGCCGGGCAAACAATGGCTGACAATTACGACTACGCTGTTTCCGGCCGCGTCGTCGATGTCGTCGGCAACGTCACGATCGTGCAGAGCTATGGCCGGATCGGCGCCGAGGTTGCTGCTATGGGCAGCATGATGCGCGATCTGCTCAATGTGCAATACCCGGTGCTGACTTGGTGGGGGATTTTATCTGTCCTGCAACGCGCGGCGGCCACGCTGACCATGGTCGCCGTCTTTACGATGGGCGCGGTTCTCGCCCAGCGCGGCGAACTCACCGTCGGCCAGATTGTCAGCTTCGTGGCCTTCGCCGGTTTGCTGATCGGCAAGCTCGATCAGCTGTCTGGCTTTTTCGTGCGCGTCCATCAGCAAGGGCCGATGCTGCGCTCACTTTTTGGCTTGATGGACCAAGCCTCAGCGGTTGCTGAAAAGCCTGACGCCAAGCCGCTCGTGCTCGAACACGGCGACGTCGCCTTCGAGCGCGTGAGCTTCAGTTATGCGCAAGGGCCGCAAGGCGTCTACGACATCAGCTTCAATGCCAAGGCCGGCCAGACCATCGCCGTTGTCGGCCCGACGGGCTCGGGCAAATCGACGACGCTCGCCTTGTTGCAGCGGCTACGCGACCCGCAAGCCGGCCGCGTTACGATCGACGGCCAAGATATCTCCGGCGTGACGATGGAATCGCTGCGCCGCTCTATCGCCGTCGTTTTTCAAGATGCCGGGCTGTTCAATCGCTCGATCGGCGAGAACATTCGTATCGGGCGACCTGACGCGACCGACGGCGATGTCGAGCGCGCCGCGCGCCTTGCCGAAGCCCACACCTTCATTTCAGCCAAACCCGGCGGCTACGATTTCATGATCGGCGAGCGCGGGGCATCGCTATCTGGTGGCGAACGCCAACGCATCGCGATTGCGCGCGCGATTTTGAAAGATGCCCCGATCCTCATTTTAGACGAGGCGACGAGCGCTCTCGACGCCGAAACAGAGGCAAAGATCAAGCGCGCTCTGGACACGCTGCGCCGCCGCCGCACTACGTTTGTCATCGCGCATCGCTTGTCGACGGTGGCCGACGCCGACCAAATCATCGTGCTGGATCACGGCCGCATCGTCGAGCGCGGCCGCTTCAAGGATCTGGCCGAAAGCGGCGGGCTCTTCGCGCGCCTCGTGGCCGAGGGCGGCTTCACCGTGCCCAAAACGACGGAGCCGACGGAAGCCGCAGCTTGACATCCAAGCACACGCCACCGCCAGCTAAAACCGCGTTACATCAGGTTAGGTTTAGATCTTGTGCGCCATGCGCGCGCGCTTCGTTTCCAAATACCGCTTGTTGTAGGGGTTGGGCTTGGTCACGATGCTCAACCGCTCTTCGACGCGAATGCCCAGCGCCTTCAGCGCTTGCTCTTTGGCCGGATTGTTCGACAGCAGCTTGATCGAAGGCATGCCCAGTTCCAGCAAGATGCGCGCCGCCAGCTCATAGTCGCGGCCATCGATCGGTGCGCCGACTTCAATGTTGGCTTCGACCGTATCGAGACCTTGGTCCTGTAGAGCGTAGGCTTGGATCTTCTTGAACAACCCGATGCCGCGGCCCTCGTGATAGGGCACGTAGATAATGACGCCGAGCGGTACGTTGCTAATGGTCTTCAACGCCGACTGGAGTTGCTGATAGCAATCGCAGCGCAAGGAATGGAAGATATCCCCCGTCACACAGCCAGAATGCACGCGCACCACCGGAACGGTGCCCGCCGCTACGCCTTCGGCAGTATTTTTTGTTTGCGCGCCTCCGGCAGTATTTTTTGTTTGCGCGCCTCCGGCACGGTGGATCAGCACCAACGCCTGCTCTTCCGGCGCATCGCCCTGGTAGGCGTGCGTTTCCAGCATGAGTTCCCGACCGTCGAACTCGATAGGCAAAATGGTTTGCACCGACCAATCCTTGTCGAGCTGAACAGTTTTGAGGGCGCCTGTTTTCATGGCGACGATGACAACTCCTATTGTCTTGAGGCGGCCCAGTAAAGCTTTTGCAAGCGATTGAGGCCACAACCGGAAGGGCAAGTTAACCGACGATAACATATAGCTCTTTTTCGGGCGATCGGATCAGTTGAACACATTTTCAGTGTTTTGCCATCCGAGCCGATTGGACAAGCCACGGATATGGTGACGGCGATTGATCCTGCCAAGCCAACCGGTACGTTCAGAATTCGCCGGTGTGTTGCCAACTGTAGCCCGACCGTTGGGGCTCTGCTATCGCTCTTGTAACGTCGCCCCCGCCATCAACCCAACCCTGGCCAATACCGGCCAATTTCTGGAATGACCATTGTACCTCCTGATCATCGCGCTCGCCGCCTGCCTAGCGACTGCCTCGGCCACCAAGGCGCTGATCCCGTGGCTAACGCGGCGTGGCATCGTGGCGGAAGAGAACGACCGAAGCATGCACTTGGGCGCAATCCCCAAAGGCGGTGGCCTGCCGCTGCTGCTCTCAGCTTTGGCGTCACTGACTGCACTGACGCAGCCGATGAAGCTGCCAGCCGCTCTGCTGGCATCGACTGCGCTCGTGGCCATCGTGTCGTGGCGCGATGATTTAAAACCGCTGTCTGCGTCGTGGCGCTTCATTCTGCACTTGGTTGCCGCCACCTTGTTTGTCGCTTGGCTGCCCGCCGACGCGCTGGTCTTTCAAGGCTACTTGCCGACTGTGATCGATCGCGCGCTGACGATCATCGCCCTCGTATGGATGATCAACCTGTACAATTTCATGGATGGCATCAACGGCATTGCGGGCACCGAGACGGTTGCGATCACCGCTGGATATTTAATCCTCGGCGCGACGGCCGTTGCGAACTTGTCTTACATGTCTATCGCTGCAGCTTTGCTTGGCAGCACCGCTGGTTTTCTGCTTTGGAACTTGCGCGCCAAGGCTCTCGTCTTCCTCGGCGACGTTGGCAGCGCGCCGCTTGGGCTTCTGATGGGCGCACTGATGATCGATCTGGCGGTGCACGGGGTTTGGGCAGCAGCACTCATTCTGCCTGCATACTTTCTCGCCGACGCAACCTTGACACTGTTGCGACGGCTCGCGACCGGCCACATGCCGTGGACCGCGCACAAGACGCATTATTATCAGCGCGCGGCGGCAGCCTATAAATCCCACGTTGCTGTTGTTTGGCGCGTCGCCGCCACTAACGCGTTGTTAATCGCTGCCGCGCTCTGGAGCGCGTCAGCTCCCTGGTCAGCTATTGGTATCGCGGCTGTTGTGGTCGCAGGCCTGCTCGCTATTTTAAATTCAGCCGGGCGATTTCAATCTTCGGACAGCGATTGAAAACGACGGTGACACCGGCCAGCTCCGCCGCGCGCGCCGCCTCATCGTTGCGCACGCCGAGCTGCATCCAAACCGCTTTGAGGCCAAGACGATCTTTCATTGGGATCGCCGCTCTGATGACGTCGCCGACCGCTTGCGAATTGCGGAAAATATCGATCATATCGATTGGCGCTGGCACATCGGCGAGGTTCGCATAAACCTTAGCTCCGAGCAGGGTTTTACCAGCAAGCCCCGGATTAATGGGGTGGACCTCGTAGCCTTTGGCGAGCAAGAATTCCATCACGCCGTAGCTTGGCCGGTCAGGGCTGTTGCTCGCGCCGATGACGGCAATCGTGCGCACGGATCGGAGCAGCTCTGCAATCTGTTCGTCGGTCTTGTTGTCGTCGCTCATGCTGACATCCGCCACCTGCTTCAAGTATCCGGCGTCCAACGCGGAGACCGCTTATCCAGAAAAGCGCCGATACCTTCGCAGGCGTCCGCCGTCATCATGTTTTCGGTCATGACGCCGGCGGCGTAGGCATAAGCTTCGTGCAGCGGCATCTCGGCTTGGGCGTAGAACGCGCGCTTGCCGATTGCCACCGTGGCTTTCGATTTCGACGCGATCAGACGTGCCATCGCCAGCGCCTCTTCGACAACGGCGCCGTCGGCCGCAACGCGATTGATTAGTCCCCAATGTTGGGCGTCAGGCGCGCTCAGCGCCTCACCCAACAAAAGCATTTCCATCGCTCGCTTGCGCGAGAGGTTGCGCGATAAAGCGACCATCGGCGTCGAACAAAACAGACCGATGTTGACGCCGGGCGTCGCGAACGTTGCGCTAGAGGCCGCCACCGCCAAATCGCAGGTCGCCACGAGCTGGCATCCCGCCGCCGTCGCCATACCTTGCACCGCAGCGATAACCGGCTTTGGGCACGCGACGATGGCTTGTATCATGGCTGAACACGCGGTCATCGTGTCGGCGAAGAACGCGCGACCGCCATCGGCATCACAGCGCCGCGCGGTCAACTCGCGCAAATCGTGGCCAGCGCAGAATACAGGGCCGCGCGCTGCGATGACGATCGCGGCGATCGTCGCATCTTCGCTCAGTACTAGGATCGCCCTGTGCAGTTCAGCGATCAAGCCACGCGACAACGCATTGCGCGCGCCCGGTCTGTCGAGCACGAGCAGAGCAATGTCGGCTTCTGGTTTTTCTATCAGAACACCGGGCAGAAGTCCGGCCAGAAGACCAGCATGGCTCTCTTGTTGAGGCACGCGCTCTTGCATCGTTGCCCCGCTTTAGTGGTTGGCGCCTACTGCAGCGCCTTTTCTATTTCGGCGCGGTGTGTCTTGACGATATCGATATTTTCTTTGTTCTGCAGCGGCGGCGTCGTCTTGATCGCCTCGCTCAATTCATCGACGAGCTGTTTCTTGTCTGTGTCTGGAATGCTCGCATCCTTCTTCACGTCTTCAAGCTCTTTTTGCAAAGCCTCGACGGGGTCCGTGAAATTACCGGTCTGGCTGTCGAGGCCAGCCATCACGATCGAAATGTTGGCGGCCACGTCGTCGAGCTCGGCGAAATCTTTAAAGCCATGCTTCTTGGCGATGCCTTCCAACTCGCTTTGCAGCGCTGGATCGGGCTTGTCGCCGGCGGCTTGGATTTTCGATGCGATCGCCGCTAGATCGGGCTGCGCGGCAATGAAACTTTTCACCTGCGGATCGCTGAGTTTCATCTGTTTGACTTCGGGGCCCGCAGCTGCAGCGGCGGCCGCAGCAGAAGGCGCGGCAGGAGCAGCCGGCGCGGGTGCTGCAGCGGCGGGTGCTGGAGCTGCGGCTGCCGCTGGCGCATCGACCGCCTGCGCATCGCCGGAGATCACCCAACCGAACGCCATCAACACCAATAAACGCTGAACCCGATTAGAAAACACCGGCATAGACAACCCTCCTAAAGCTTCTTTTCGCTCCGCGCGTGCACGGACCGCCCCAGACCTCACACGCGGACTGCGTCGAGATTAAGAAGCGGTTCCGAGCGCCGGTTCCAACCGTAATGACACCACGAATTGTGCATTTTTGCACCCAGCCTTTTGCCGGGAACAGTTTTGCGTCGTTCGGGCAAAGCCGACCGGTAGCTAACCCATTGATTTAGTGGACTTGGCAGGGTTTGGCTGTGTCAGCCGCTGGCACCGCGACTAGATTTCAATGGCTGATAGCTTGCGGGTTGATGCCTCGCGAAGTTGCCGTCCGGCGGCGACCACCGCAGCGGCGCAACCCCTAAAATTGGGAACGGACAATGAGAAACAGTCCGCCTTCCTGTAACACCAGACCCAGGCCCCGCCTCGCCGCAACCTATTTCTAAAACAGCGAATTGCTTGTTGCCAACAGTTATGCAAAATTGTTGGCAACACCCTTATGTTGCCAACAATTTCCTAAAACTATTGGCAACGACTGTCAGGATCTGTTTCGGGAGGTCACGATGAAGCAAATTCCGCTCAGTTTCATCACTCTGTTTGCCGACTTGGCACAAAATGTTCGCAAATCCAGCCTTGAACATGGATCCGTCATTACCCGGCGAAGACGCGGGCGTGAATATCTATACGTCGTCAGCAAAGACGGAGCGACCCGGCAAGACCGCTATCTCGGCCCTGCTGACGACCCTAAAGCGCAACAAGAAGCGCAGCAGCTATCCTACGCGTCGCAACAAGCGAAATCGATGCGCAGTACAGTTTCAGCCCTGAAGCAAGCCAAAATACCCGCACCCGCATTGCCCTTGGGCCGCGTCCTGGAGACGATTGCCAATGCGGGATTGTTTGACAGGGGCGTCGTGCTCGTGGGGACGGCAGCATACCAAACCTACGCCTGCATTGTCGGGCGTTATCTCCCAAGCAGCGCGCTGATGACCAATGATGCGGATCTTTTGGTTGCAAAACTTGTTGCAGGCGGCGAGCCAAAAGACCTGGAAACAATCTTGAAACGTGCCGATCCAACTTTTTCGGCGCACATGAGTCGCGACGACCGCCTGCCAAAAGTTTTCAAGGCGGCAAACGGCTTCCAGGTCGATATTCTGACAAAGTTCGGACGCGGTCGCGTTAGCCCGATAGTCATTGAGGACTTAAAGTGCGCCGCCGAAGCTTTGACCTTCATGGAGTATCTGGCAGAAGAAAGCATCGAAACCGTGGTCTTATACGGCACGGGCGTTTTGGTGCGCGTACCCCCACCGCTGCGCTATGCAATGCACAAATTGCTCATCGCCCAGGAGCGTCGAGGAACAACGCTCGCAAAGAAGCAAAAAGATCTCAATCAGGCTCGGGACTTGCTCGACATCTATCTCGAAACCGACGCCGATGCGCTGGAGGAGGCGCTAGAAGATGCGCGAGGGCGCGGACCTAGCTGGAAGAAAAACATCAATGCCTCACTCAAAGAAATTGGCAGAGATACCCGGCAAGGCAGACTGCCATCGCCGATAGTCGGCGGGCCGCCGAAGCCGACAAAAACACACATGCCGAAGAAGATTGTCAAAAGGCGCCCCATGCTAAAATTCAAGTAGAACCGCAGATGCTCCAGGGCCGGCACCCAAGCACCGCATAAAGGTATCATAATACCTCTTAATATAACTAGTTGATGTTGCTCATATTAATTCTATTGGGTGCTTTTCCAATTGACCGCTGGACATTCTTCACGTAGCACACGGCTGCGCAGCGCGGTCTCGCCCGTATGCTCCAAATCGACCCTACTCGAAGCTCACATACTACAAGTCTTATATCCGGCAGGAGAAAGCCGACCGCATGTCAACCTATGTCGCCAAACCGGCCACCGTGGAAAAGAAGTGGATCCTGATCGACGCCCAAGGGCTGATCGTGGGACGCTTAGCCACGATCGTTGCCACCCGCCTCAAGGGCAAACACAAGCCCACGTACACGCCGCACGTCGATTGCGGCGACAACGTCATCGTCATCAATGCCGAGAAGGTGGTGTTCACCGGCTCCAAGCACGAAGACAAAATCTATTACCGCCACACCGGGTATCCCGGCGGCTTAAAAGAGCGCTCGCCGCGCCAGGTGCTCGAAGGCAAACACCCCGAGCGCGTCGTTGAAAAGGCCGTCGAGCGTATGCTCGCGCGCGGTCCTCTGCAGCGCCAGCTGATGCGCAACTTGCGTATCTATAAAGGCACCGAGCATCCGCATGAGGCGCAGGCGCCTGAGACGCTCAACGTCGCCAAGATGAATCGCAAGAATGTGAGGGCCTAGGTCATATGGCTACTGAAACAAAATCGCTCGGCGATCTGGCAGCGATCAAGACGGCAGCACCCGAAGCTGCCCCCGTTCGCACGCAAAAGCTCGATAAGCTGGGCCGCGCCTACGCCACCGGCAAGCGCAAAAACGCCATCGCTCGCGTCTGGCTGAAGCCCGGCAAAGGCATGATCACGGTCAACGACAAAGACTTCAAAGCGTATTTCGCCCGTCCCGTCCTGCAGATGATGTTGCAGCAGCCGCTTAACCTCATCAACCGCAGTTCGCAGTACGACATCCGCGTCACCGTGCTCGGCGGCGGCTTGTCGGGTCAGGCGGGCGCCGTGCGTCACGGCATCTCCAAGGCTTTGACCTACTACGAGCCAGAGTTGCGCGGCGCGTTGAAAAAGCAGGGCTTCCTGACGCGCGACAGCCGCGTCGTCGAACGCAAGAAGTACGGCCGCATGAAAGCACGCCGTTCGTTCCAGTTCTCGAAGCGCTAAACTTTTCAGCAACGATTTACCAGCAGCCCGCCCTCACCGGCGGGCTGTTTGTGTTTTGCCTCCAAACGGGCTTGCCGCATTCGCTTGGCGGTGCCACATAGCGCAGTTAGCGGTCGGTGGCACACTGCCGCGCACGCGGGCGCTTCGAGCAACGGGGTTGGAGTATTCATGGATTGGATTGCAGGCACTCTTGGGCCCATGTTCACGACCTTCGTTGGCGAGCTGAGACATCTCGTATCGCCGGAGTGGTGGTCGACCCACGCCGTGCCTCTGTTCAAAATCTTGATGATCGATCTAACGCTCGCGGGCGACAACGCGATCGTGGTGGGCATGGCCGCCTCGCGCGTCAACTTGGATATTCGGGCGAGGGTCATATTCTGGGGCATTGCCGGCGCCGTCATTCTGCGCATCCTCTTTTCCAGCGTTGCGCAGCAGATGCTGCAATATATCGGCCTGACGCTGGCGGGGGGACTGCTGCTCTTGTTCGTGTGCTGGAAAATGTATCGCCAGATCGTCGATGATCAAGCCACAAACATCGATCATGTCGAAGCGCAACTGGCCAACGCGCCAGCGGCCGGTCACGAGGCCACGTTCTGGTCGGCCTTGTGGACGATCATCCTGGCCGACCTGTCGATGTCGCTCGACAACGTGCTGGCAGTCGCGGGTGCGGCGGGCGAATCAAAACTCGTGCTCGTCATCGGGCTCGGCATCGCGATTATCCTGATGGCCATCGCCTCGACCTATATCGCCAAGCTGCTCGGCCGCTACCCTTGGATTGCATGGGTTGGCCTGCTCATCATCCTGTTTGTCGCCCTCGATATGATTTATCGCGACAGCCATCTCATCGCGTGCGCGACGTATGGGATCGGTTGCAAAGAGACAATCTGGCAAAACGTACTGCATCAGCTTGGGATGGGTGGAAGCTGAATGGCGCAACCGGTCCCATCGTCAGCGCCCAAAACGCCAACAGGTTCTGGCCACAAAGACCGCGTCGTCTTCATCGACGGCGAGGCTGGCACCACGGGTTTGCAAATCCGCGAACGGCTTGCCGCGCTCGCGGGCGTGGCCGTCAAAAGCATCGCTCCCGAGTTGCGCAAAGATGCGGCCGCGCGCAAGGCGATGATGGCGGCTGCCGATCTGGTCATTTTATGCCTGCCGGACGATGCCGCGATCGAGGCTGTGGCCCTCGCCGCCACGCTCGGAGGCAACGCGCCAAACATCATCGACGCCTCGAGCGCGCATCGCGTGGCGAGCGGTTGGGTCTATGGCTTCCCGGAACTCGAGGCTGGCCACGCCGACGCCATCCGCAAGGCGTCACACGT
Organism: Hyphomicrobium sp.; assembly: GCA_031367425.1. Taxonomy (GTDB): domain Bacteria; phylum Pseudomonadota; class Alphaproteobacteria; order Rhizobiales; family Hyphomicrobiaceae; genus Hyphomicrobium_B. The sequence continues at coordinate 116,607 of JANLPU010000046.1, read as the reverse complement.
CACCAATCCGGGCTGTTATCCGACCGGCGCCATTGCGCTGCTGCGCCCGCTCGTCGATGCCGGTTTGTTGCCGCCACGGCTCGCAGTCTCGGTCAACGCAGTGTCTGGCTACTCCGGCGGCGGCCGCGCCATGATCGAGAGTTACGATAAAGGCACGGGCGCAGCGTTCGAACTTTACGGTCTCAATCTCGAACACAAGCACGTGCCCGAACTGATGGCGTATGCGCGGCTTGAACGACGGCCGATTTTCGTACCCAGCGTCGGCAATTTCCGGCAAGGCATGCTGGTGTCGATTCCGCTGCACCTCGACACCTTGCGCGATGGCGCGACGCCTAAAGACCTCGAGGCCGCACTCATCGCGCACTATCGCGGCTCGCAATTCGTGTCCGTCGTCGAGGATGCCGGCAAGCTCAAACGCTTAGACGCGCTCGCTCTCAACGACACCGACGAGCTGGAACTGTTTGTCTTCGGCGAGCCAGAATTGGGCCACGCTTTGCTCGTCGCCCGGCTCGACAATCTCGGCAAGGGCGCGGCCGGTGCCGCCGTGCAAAACCTGCAATTGATGCTGGGGCTGGCCTAGCCTCTGGTCGGCTCGACGGCCGCGCGATACGTCGCGTGCAAATGCCAAACAGCCGCGATGAGCACGAGTGCCGCGCCCGCTTGGTGCGCTAAGCCAAGCCCCAGCTTGACACCGGAGAGCAACGTCACAATGCCAAGCGCGCCCTGAACAACAACGGCTGCCGCCAGCACGTCGGCAGAGCCGCGCAGGCTAGAATTGGAGGGAAGGCGTCGCACCAGAAATATTTGTGCTAAGGCCGCAATAGCCACGGCGTAAGCAACCATCCGGTGATCGAATTGCACCGTCGTCATGTTTTCAAAAAAGTTGCAGTACCACGGCGTCATCGCGTTGAGCGAGCCCGGTATCCACTCGCCATTCATCGTCGGCCAAGTGTTGTACACAAGACCTGCTTTCATGCCCGCAACAAAGGCTCCAAGTACGACCTGCAGAGCAACGAGCCCTGTGATGATCGCAGCCCACGATCTAACCGCGCGTGATATCGCACCCGTGTGCACGCCACCGCGCGCGGCACGTTCATCGCGCGCCAGCCACACCAACAATCCGATGATCGCGAACGCCGTGCCCAGATGCAAAGCCAGCCGATACTGGCTGACCGACACCCGATCGGCCAAGCCGGATTTCACCATGTACCAACCGATACCTCCTTGCAGCGCTCCGAGCCCCAAAACGCCCAAGAGCTTCAACGCCAATCCGGCGCGCAACCGGCCCGTCGCCCAAAAAAATAAAAACGGCAAGGCGAACGCAATGCCGATCAAACGGCCAAGAAGCCTGTGGCTCCACTCCCACCAATAGATGAACTTGAAATCGGCGAGCGCCATGCCCTTGTTGACGAGCGCGTACTGCGGGATCTGTTTGTATTTCTCAAACGCCGCCAGCCAATCGGCGTCGCTCATCGGCGGGATCGCGCCCAACAGCGGCTGCCACTCGGTGATCGAAAGACCGCTGTCGGTCAGCCGCGTCGCGCCGCCGACCACCACCATTGCAAAAACGAGCGCAACGATGAGCCACAGCCATATCTCAACGGCCCGGCCTGTAATAGCGGCGGAGAATCTGCTGATCCCGGCGGGGCCTGCGGCAACGCGGGTGTCGTTCGTCGGGGTCAACACCAAGGGAAGCCTTCCAATCCAACAGCGCAGTTTAAGCGTTTGTGATACGCAATGCTGGCACGCCTGTGCAATGCGCCTAACGCGCACGCCGCCAAGCGCATCGCAATCTTGCAGAGCGGAACGCCGGAGCTGGAGCTTATCAACGATGACACCACGAACCCGCAAATTGACGGGCACAGTTGCGCTCTTTGCCTTTTTGGGCTGCTACGCGCTGCTAGCGATGCTTGTCGCGGTGACGCTGCAGGTTCAAAACGCCAGCAAGTTGGTGGAACTGCTCTATTATGGCGTGGCGGGTTTGCTCTGGGTGCTGCCGGCCGGCATCCTCATCAAGTGGATGCAGAAATCCTGATCTTGAATTTAAGCTGAAGTCTGCGCTGCACCGTGCTGCCCTGAAAACCGGCGTGCTGCATTCCAAAAAGCGAACGGAAGCCCGGACATCAACACCTTCAGATAGCGTTGTTCCTGAAATTCCCCGTTCAACGATAAGCGTGGCAACGCGGCGAAGTTCACATCCCCCGACGCGTGTAGCAAGCCTTTGCGGGTCGTCACGGCGGTCGCGAGGTTCAGTTTGGCAACAAAATCGAACTCACGTTGGCCGGCCGCATTCTCGCAGCCGTAGGGATAGCTGAAATGGCGGCAAGGCTTGCCGAATTCGCGCTCGATGCGGGCGATGCTGCTGGTAATTTCGCGCTCGGCGTCGTCGGCTGAAAGTTTAGCCAGCGCAAAATGCGTATTGGTGTGCGCGCCGATCGTCACCAAAGGATCGAGCGCCATGGCGCGCAATTCATCCCACGACATGATCAGCTTCCGGCACATATCTAAAGTGTCAAAGTCGGCTTTGGCGACCAAATGGGCAACGGCCGCGCGCGCTTCGACTTCCGGCAATTGACGCAGCCACCAATAGATTGTTTGGAAGGCGTCCGTCTTCTGCGCGGCGCTGTGCAGAACAAAATTGCGTGGGCCCCCGCCTATGCTCAGCGATACATTGTCGAGCCGGCGCAAAGCTTCTTCGAGCGAGAGCCACCACAAGTCGCCAAGGCCATCGGGAAAATCGGACGGCACGTACATCGTGAACGGAATACCGTAGCGCTTGAACAGCGGATACGCATAGTCGCGGTTATCTCGGTAGCCATCGTCGAGCGTGAAGGCTGCGAACGGCCGGCCTTTAACTCCACTTGCGAGACGCGCCGGCACATCGTCCATCGCGATGAAGTCGTAGCCCGCGCCTTGGACCTGCTTGAACACGCTCTCGAGAAATTCCGGCGTCACGCTCAAGATGCCGTTGGGATCGAAATCCGGTTTTGGACCCGGCTTCACATGATGAAGCATGAAAATGACACCATCGCCGCGCGTCACGGGCGCCATCAGATCGCCGGCGCCGCTGTAATGCAGCGTCGACAACATGGCTTTCAGAAGCTGGGTCGAACGTTTGCTCATCAATTGTTCTGACAACGTTTGGAGTTGCAAACCCTAACGCGAACGGCACTCGGGACAATTCGAGATAATACTACGCGCTGACCAGATGACGAAGTGCAGGACGGTGCGTTGGTTAAGTTGAATGCGACCGCAATCGGCGCGCTCGGCCCTCACCAGTCGAAATATTAAACTAGACGGAGCGAACTTCGCTGGCCACCTTCGAAGTCACTCTCTTGATGCGCTGATTGGGCAGGGGTGCCGCGCTCTGCCGCTCGAACCGAATGACATCGACGTCGGCCACTTCAAAGCCTAAAAATGTGCCAGGCGGATCCTTAAGAACGGTCACGCGCTTTTGATCATCGGCCACGAGAACGCCGGCGTCAAAGCGGCCTTGAATGACTTCAAACAGGTTGCGAGCGTCGTCATGCTGCCCCGCCACGACGATATAGTCGTAGGCCTCGTCGAGCGCGTCGAGCACGAGATTAAGTTGGTCTGGTTCGATATCGTCTTCGGCTTCGTCGAGTGCCGTACCGCAACTGATGAAATGGACCGGGCTGTTAGCGACCCGCTTGACCGCATCTTCAAAACTGACTTCGCCCAACAGCAATTCCGTTAAGCCTTTGCCGCCGCCCGCGCCGACGAGGCTCGCCATGCCGCGGCCCGATGGGCTCCAATCGACAAGGATGACTTGGGCGCCACCGTCGGCGAGCGCTTTGGCCAGTTCGATCGCTTCGGCAGATGCATCGATCGACACGGTTTCACCGGCCACAATCGTGCGATATCCGCCTTGGCCCGTCGCCTGCGCCTTGAAGCGCGCGGCAAGCTCAGAAATCGCGGTTATCGTTTCAGTTTTGGCAACGGGTTGCACCGTTTCGGATTTGGCGCGCAGGCTTTCGCGCACCATCGCCCCGGCGGCCAGAACAGGATCGGCGCGCGAAGTTGTAACGGTCCTGTGCCCAAATTCGCGCGGGCTGACTGGCGCTCCGCTGCGCGCGCCAGCAAACAGAGCGCGCGTCACGGTCCATGCTGTTCCAAACAGCAAAGACGCCATGGCAACGAGGCTCGACATCGGCACTTTCTTTGGGAACACCGGCACGCTTGGCGTTTGTGCTTGAGACATAATGCGCGCTTCGACGGGCTGGGCGCGCGTGTCGAGCTTCTTGGAATTTGCTTCGAGTTGCGCCTGCAGGCTTTCGAGTTCCGTGCGTTTCGCTTTAGCGCTGGCTTCGAACTGACGCAGCTTGGCTTCTTCTGGCGCGTTGGTCACGACCTTGCTCTTCAATTCCGACAAGCTTTTCTTGATCGAATCCTCGCGCCCTTGCGATACTTTCGCTTCCTTATCGAGGCTGTCGACGAGCTTGGCGATTTCGCCCGACAGCTGAACTTTCAAGCCGCCAAGATCCCCCTGCAACTGCCGCATCCGCGGATGGCCGGGCAAAAGCGAGGCAGACAGCTCCGAGATTTGCCGTTCGAGCCGCACGCGCTGCTGCACCAGATTCTGGATGAGCGGCGATTTCTGCACGTCCGGCAGAGCGTCGGCGCTACCAGCTTTCATCATCTCGCGGGCGGACTTGGCCCGCGCTTCAGCCTCGCCTCGAATAGCAGACGAGCGGGTCAACTCGGCCGTTAACTCGGACAATTGCTGATCGTTGAGGCCGGTCGCCTGCGTGCCGCCCCTGAAAGAGTTGATCTCGCCGCGATAGCGTTCGACTTCGGTTTCAGCGGCGGCGACTTCAGGCGTCAACTTGCCGATCTTCGTTTGCATGACCTTTTGCTGATCATCAATTTCGGTAACCGTTTGATGGGCGAGCGACGCCCTGTAGGCATCCGCCAGTTTATTGGCGATTTCGGCCGCCAGCACCGGATCTGTCGCGGTTGAGCGAATGCCGATGAAGCGGCTTTCCTTGGCCGAATAGACTTCCACCTGATTGCGCAAAGCGTTGAGAACGCGGTCGCGCTCGCTCTCGCCCGAGCGTGGCCCGCCGAGCCCGACCATCCGCATCATCGCGTCGACCACGTCGACGGGCCCAACCGCGCTGTTGAACTCGGCTTTCTGCGCAAGCTTCAAATCTTCCGCGACCTTGTTCAAAAGATCTGTCGATTGCAAAGCGCGCACGTGCGTATTGATCGCCTCTTTATCGACGCGGATCGCCAATGAATCGGGGCCGGCTGGTGCCGACTTTGGGTCGCTCGCCATGCCTGATGGGCTTTTGGCAACGATCTCGAGTTCAGCCTGGCTTTGAAATTTCGGCGCCATCATTGCGAGCACCGCAAACGTCAAGCCTCCCAGCAGCGCACTGATGCCTAACAGTTTCGGCAGGGCCCGTCGCAAAGCCCCGAAAACCGAGGACATTTCGATGTTGTCTGGCGATGCAGCGGACTTTGCGGGCATGGGTCAGCTCAAATAAAAAGAGACACTTCTGATTCGGAATTAAAGGGCTCGCCCGGTTAGCAATCCATTAATCGTGCCGGAAAAAGACGGGCGCTCAGATTTCTTTAACCCTAGCCCCTTAGGATGACCTGCAAGTTGGTTCTCCTGTTGGGATAAGTGTCATTATGTCGGTACGCTTCAAATTGGTCTTCGCTGCCTCTGCGATGTTGCTCAGCGGCTGCGCTCATTTGGCGGATGAAACGCCGATGGCGGATCGGGACCAGATCCCCGATACGCAGACCTCAATGAAAGATGGCCCCATCTCTGGAACCGTCTCTGGAACCATCTCTGGCCCGATCGCCGACGGCTATCCCGTACCCCTCGCGCCGTCTTCGCTCAGAGCGCCAGCCGGCGACGTCGCCATTACCGAACAAGTCGCCTGGGGCGAACCTTCCAACCCGCCGGTTGACCTCGTTGGCCCCAAAGCTGTTGCCGACACCGATGGTCCCTACCTGCTCGACACTGGCGACCGTCTGCGGATTTTCATCTACGGCCAACCCAACTTATCGCGCCTCTACGTCGTCGATCACGATGGCCGCATCGCTGTGCCGCTCATCGGCGAAGTCAACGCGCGCGGCAAAACAACATCGCAGTTGCAGAGGGCGATCCGCTCAAAGCTCGGCGCGGAATTTGTGAAAGATCCGCAGGTCACCGTAGACGTCCAGCAAAACCGGCCATTTTTCATCTTGGGCGAAATCAAAACCGCTGGCCAATACCCTTATGTTTCCGGCATGACCATCGAAACGGCGATCGCAATTGCCGGCGGCTATACGGAGCGCGCCAGCGAAGCCAAGTTCCGCATCACGCGGCGCATCAATGGTACAGTCGAGCAGATCGAAGCGCCCGGCGACTATGTCGTCAAGCCCGGTGACACAGTCCACGTCTTCGAACGCTTCTTCTGAGCGAGCCCCAAGACGGTGCCCGACCTTTGGTCTGACACCGCTGCTCGGAGGTATCAAAGCAGTATCAGCCAGGATAACCTCCATGCGCATCTTGCATTGCTTGCGAGCCCCGGTCGGCGGCTTGTTTCGCCACGTTCTCGACCTCGCGGGCGAACAAGCCGCGCGCGGACACGACGTTGGAATTTTCGCCGACAGCAATGCCGAAGACGCATTGACCGGCGCTAAATTCGCCATGCTTGCGCCGAGCCTCACTCTCGGTATCGCCAGAACACCCATGAGCCGCCAGCCAGGCTTGGGCGATTTCAATGCTTATCGATCCGTTCTGGCACACGCAGCGCCGCTCAGCCTCGATGTGCTGCACGGTCATGGCGCCAAGGGCGGCGCCTACGCACGGTTATCGGCACGCGCCCTTCAACGCCGCGGCCAAAACGTTAAAGCCTTCTACACGCCGCACGGCGGCAGCCTCAATTACAAGCCTGGCAGCCTGCAGTCGCGCGTCTTTCTCAAAGGTGAAAAGCTGCTCGAGCGCATGACGAGCGGGCTGATTTTCGAGAGTGCTTTCGCCGCGCGCGTTTATGAGAGCCGTATCGGCTTTGAACATGCGCCATACCGCGTGATCCACAACGGCGTGCAGCCTGGCGATTTCACTGAGCGCGTCCTGGTACCCGACGCGCGCGATATTTTATACATCGGCGAGCTGCGCGCGATCAAAGGCGTCGATACGCTGCTGGACGCTTTAGCTCTACTCAATATCGATCGCCCGACCACGGCGACAATCGTTGGATCAGGGCCAGACAGCGATAAATTAAAGGCGCAAGCGGTCTCACTTGGATTAGCTGATAAGGCTGTTTTTACCGGCGCTTTGCCGGCATCGAAAGCGTTTGCTCTCGGCCGGATCATGGCCGTGCCATCGCTGGCTGAGAGTTTCCCCTACGTCGTGCTGGAAGCCGCAGCCACCGGCATTGCTCTCGTCTCTACGTCGGTGGGCGGCATCCCCGAAATCGTCGCTGGCACCGACACAGAGCTGATCGATGCCGGCGACGCGCAAGCGTTGGCGCGCGCCTTGCGCTTGGCGCTCGATAACCCGCAAGTAGCAAAAGCCAAGGCCGACCGCCTCAAGGCCAACGTCGGCGCCAAGTTCACCGTTGCCGCCATGACCACGGCCGTCCTTGATTTTTACGCTTTAACGAAGCGCTAACTAACAACCAAATCCGCTGACCGATAGTCGCTCGCGTTAACCGCTCTTGGCACGACGCATGCTTGTTTCCACACAGCTTCGCTAAACCCTATCACCCCCGCGAGTTGAAGAAACATGTCTTACACGTTGAAGTCCGGCATCGTCGAAACTGCAATCCAGCCCGTCGCTCTCGATAACGTGACGGCGTTGCACGGCAAAATCGCGCGCCTTGCGGACCTGCGCCAATCCGACAAATCGGCGAACGTCTCGCCGGTTGTGATGCGCGGTCTTGTGCGGCTTGCGGACTTCTTCGTCGTCAGCGTTCTGGGCACGGCGATCGCGACGTTCTACGTCAGCGAACCAATGGTGCTGCAGAACCCGCGTTACTTCGCAGCGATCGCATTCACTGCGTTGGCAACCGTGCTGACGTTCGAGCTTCTGGGCCTTTACGCCTTGCGGGTGTTCTCATCGTTCGTGAAGAAAATGCCAAGCGTCGTGCTGGGCTGGTCGATTGCATTCGCGGCCCTCGTCGTGTCGATTTTCCTGCTGAAAATCGGCGCCGAAATGTCGCGTGTGTGGCTTTTGACGTGGTTCGTCGCGGGCGCCGCCGCTCTGCTCGTCGAGCGCTTTGCAGTGGCTTGGACCATGCGCAGTTGGGCCAAAAGCGGCCGACTCTATCAGCGCGCCGCAATCTATGGCGCCGGTGTCGTCACCGAAGATCTGCTCGCACAACTTGAGGCCGATAGCGATGGCATCGTCCGCATCGCGGGTATCTTCGACGATCGCGACGATGAGCGCGCGCCACGCTTTGTCTCGGGCTATCCGCGCTTAGGTGGCCTTGACGACTTGGTTGCCATGAGCCGCTCGACGCGTCTCGATCTGGTCATCGTCGCCCTCCCGCTCGCCGCCGAAGATCGCCTGACCACCGTCGTCAAACGCCTGTCGGTACTGCCAGCGGACATCAAGCTGCCGGCACGCGCCACGGGTTTGCGTTTTTCACCGAGCACATATTCGCACGTCGGCTCGGTCGCCATGATCGATCTCTACGACAAGCCGATTGCCGATTGGGGCACTGTATCGAAATGGCTCTTTGACAAGGTTGTGGGCGCGGTAGCACTTGCGTTGCTGGCACCTCTGATGGGGTTGGTCGCACTCGCCGTCAAACTCGACAGCCGTGGACCAGCTCTTTTCCGCCAGAAGCGTTATGGCTTCAACAACGAGCTGATCGAAGTTTACAAATTCCGTTCGATGTACACCGACCGTTGCGATATGGCAGCCGCCAAACTCGTGACCAAAGACGATCCCCGCGTAACCAAGGTCGGCCGCTTCATCCGCCGCACCAGCCTTGACGAGTTGCCACAGCTCTTTAACGTTTTGAAAGGCAACTTGTCGCTCGTAGGCCCGCGCCCGCACGCCGTGCAAGCAAAAGCCGGCGAGCAGCTTTATGACGAAGTCGTCGATGGCTATTTCGCCCGTCATAAAGTCAAACCCGGCATCACCGGCTGGGCGCAGATTAACGGTTGGCGCGGCGAGACCGACACGCAGGAGAAAATTCAAAAGCGCGTCGAGCACGATCTTTATTACATCGAAAATTGGAGCGTGTTCTTCGACCTATATATCCTGCTCAAAACACCGCTTTCGCTGATCAAAAACGAAAACGCCTACTGAAGCAGCCGTTAACGCAAAAAGGCGCGGTCCTTGCATCGTTGTTGCCTCGAGATCAGCTGGTCGAGGAACAGGTTTCATGCTGGGACAAAGCGTTAACGAGCGGGCCGCACAAGTGACCCTCCCGAACCAGTCCAGCGTCATCCACAAAATGGCGCTGGCGTTAGTCTGGATCACGTTTGCGTCGAGCGGCTTTGTATTCTCCGAGCCCTGCCCGACCGACGCCTTGACGGTTGCGCTGATCGTCATCCTGCCGGTCATCGGCCTCGTGCGCATCGGCCGCGAGCTCGCACTCTTGGTCACGGTCTTTGCGGGCGCAGGCGCTGCCGGCTTGCTTTCGGCGACGACCGCCGTCGATATCGGCAAGGCAACATCGCACACCACGGTGTCGGTCTTCCTATATGCTGGAACGTTTATGATCGCGGGCTTCATTGCAGCCAAGCCGCTCGCACACTCCCGGCTCATTTTCAGCGGCTTGACGGTCGCTTCCGTGATTGCCGCAGTCGCGGGCTTCGTTGGCTATTTCGACCTGGTACCGGACGCTGAAATCTTCACGAAGTTCGGCCGCGCGACGGGCACGTTTAAAGATCCCAACGTTTTCGGCCCATTTCTCGTCCCAGCATTTCTCTATGCCATCCACAGCGCGCTTGAGCGGCCGTTGGCCAAAACTCTGATGCCGCTCGCACTCGCGGGATTTTTAGGCCTTGGCGTGTTCTTAAGTTTCTCACGCGGCGCTTGGATGAACTTACTCGTCGCGCTCGGTATCTATGTCGTGCTGGCTTTTCTCACCGCGCCCAGCAATGCGCTGAGACAAAAAATTGCCATCCTGGCGCTGGCCGGCGCAACGCTCGTTGCCGGCGTCATCGGCGGCGCACTGCAAATCGAGAAAGTGGCCACCCTCGTCACTGAGCGCGCCAGCGTTGCCCAAAGCTACGATGTCGGCCCTGATGGCCGGTTTGGCGGTCAGGAAAAAGCGATCGGCCTGATCCTTGAACACCCGCTGGGAATCGGTGCTGGCCAATTCGCACTCGTCCATCACCACGAAGAGCCGCACAACGTATACCTGAGCATGCCGCTGAACGCCGGCTGGCTCGGCGCGGGTCTCTATATGCTGTTCGTCGGCATGACGCTCATCGTCGGCTTTCGCCATTGCTTCAAACGCCGCGACGCGCAGCCGTTGCTGCTGATCGCGTTCGCAGCGTTCGCTGCCAACGCTTTCGAAGGCGTGATCATCGACACCGATCACTGGCGCCACTTCTACATTCTGATGGCCATTGTCTGGGGCATCTCGACGGCACCGGCAGCTCAAGTCGCAGCAATGCGGCTCGTCAAATCGCAGCGGGCAACTGAAGATTTTGGCCAACAAGTTTTGGCTTAAGACTAAGAGCTCAACGAGCGCACACGGCATGTCTTATCAAGTTCCAGCGCACCCCGATCCGGTTCCGCTATTTGCCAAACGCGGTCGAAAGCGCAGCATCGCTCATTCTGCAATTCTGGGCCTTGTGTGGCTGACGGTGGCGTCCGGGGCTTTCGTAATCGCCGAGCCCGCGCCGATCGATGCCTTGACCGCCGGGTTATTTGTTTTACTCCCCGCCGCCGGCCTCGTGTCGTGGCGCCGTCCGATCGTCGGCGGATTTGTGTTGTGGCTGCTGGTTGCAGCCTTCGGCTTTTTGAGCGCGAACTTCGCTCACATTCCCGCCGAAGCTGCAACGCACGCTGCCGTCACGCTCTATCTTTCGGCGGCGTGCTTTTTGTTTGCCGCTTTCGTTGCCAAAAAACCAGGGCTACACACGCGCTTGATCTTGAATGCGATGCTCGCTGCATCTGTGATCGCCGCGATCTTGGGGATCGCTGGATATCTCGGTCTCTTTCCCGACGCGGCCGAGCTCTTCACGAAATACGGCCGCGCCGCGGGCCCCTTCAAAGATCCCAATGTTTATGGCCCTTTTTTAATCACTGGGCTCCTCGCATCGCTGCATCTCTGGCTGGCAAGACCCGTTGCACGCGGCTTTGGTCCGCTGTGTCTTGCAATCGTTTTGACGGTTGGAATTCTATTCAGCTTCTCGCGCGGCGCGTGGGCCGCAGCGCTCATCGCACTCGCTATTTTCGGCTATTTTTATCTAGGTACCGCCAAGCGCAACGTCGAGCGGTTCAAGCTCAGCGCGTTGGTTCTCTTGGGAACCGCTGCCATCGGGCTGGTCGTGGCTGTGTCGCTGCAATCGGAAAACGTGGCGCGCTTTCTGGAAGAGCGCGCAGCGTTGACGCAGGACTATGACGAAGGACCCGAAGGGCGCTTTGGCGGTCAGGAAAAAGCGTTTGCGATGATCCTTGAAAACCCGTTGGGCATCGGATCGCACCAGTTCTCACCGCAATTCCACCATGAAGAGCCCCACAACGTTTATCTCTCGATGCTGCTCAATACCGGCTGGCTTGGCGGCGGTCTGTATTTCTTAATTGCGGCGGCGACATTGGCCTTAGGCTTCGGGCACGCGTTAAAAAACACCAAGACGCAGCACTTGTTCTTCGTCGTCTACGCGAGTTTGGCTGGAAACATTCTCGAAGGCGCGCTGATCGACACCGACCATTGGCGGCATATGTATTTGCTGATGGGCTGCGTTTGGGGCTTGATGGCGGGTGACGCTCGGCGCATCAGAACGGCGCGAATTGTTGCCGATCATAGGCCGTTTTTGATGCAACAGCTGGTGCTCGTTCCGCCAGAACGTCGGCAGGGCCGCATACTTGGGCGCGTTCACGAAAGTCGCAGCCGACGGCCCGCCCTGATCCTCGTCGCATCGCGCGAGAAAAATCGACGGCCACCGCGCATCCTCGCCAGTCTACGATAACAGCCCGACGCTAACAGGCGATAACGAAAAACGCCCGCAGACGGTTGCGGGCGTTTCGAAGTTTCAGCGCTATAGTGTCAGATCAAAGGTTCGTTAAATTAACGGGTCGGCAGAATATCAATTCAAGCTTCGTCTTGAGTGACGTCGTAGGGCACACCGGTGTGCGGGTTGACGACGATCGAGGCTTTGAACGCTGGGGCATTGCGCTCTGCACTCAACCGCTCGATCAATTCGCCCATCCGGATGCGATTTAAATTGGCGACATAGCTCTTGAAGTGCGAAGTCATTTTGCAAGTATCCCGATACGAAACCTGCGTTTTGAAATGCATAAAGCTTGCCAACTCGCAGCGTGCGGCTCCGCCGCAACTCTCATAGTGGGGGTTCGCCGCAAGTCTCATAGTGCGGCTTCGCCGCAACTTACATAGTGGGGCTTCAAGCGGTCCGCGTAACACTTGTTAACGCACGAGATCTGCGCCACATCACTTGTGAACGACGAATGGCAAAGCGCGAGGAGGACGAAATTGTTCAAAAAACTTGTGGTCTTCGTAGCTTTTTCGTTGCTTTGGTCATCGGCACTAAGCTGTGCCGAAAGCGCTAATTCGGCAGAGGCAGCTCCGCAGGCCGGCAAAATTCTAATCCTCGCGGCTGCCAGCTTGAAGACCGCACTCGACCAAATTTCCCGCGATTGGACAGCGCGGACGGGCACGCCGATTACGATTTCATACAGCGCATCTTCAGCTGCGGCCCGGCAAATCGAAGCCGGCGCGCCAGCCGATATCTTTGCGTCCGCCGACACGGATTGGATGGATTATCTCGAAAATAAGCGTCTCATCGACGGCGCTACGCGCGCAAATATTATTTCCAACACACTTGTCTTGATCGCCGCACGCGACGAACCGACTACTCTCAAAATCGCGCCGGGTTTTGCTTTGGCAGAAGCGCTCGGATCAAGCCGGTTGGCGACCGGCGATCCAGCGTTCGTTCCGGCCGGGCGCTATGCCAGGGCCGCCTTGACGTCGCTTGGAGTATGGGAGGCCGTCTCAGCAAAAATTGCAGCCGCAGACAATGTGCGTTCAGCGCTGCAGTTCGTCGCCAGGGGAGAGGCAAAATTTGGTATCGTCTACGGCAGCGATGCGTTTGCCGAACCCAACGTCAAAGTTTTGGGCACGTTTCCAGCCGGAAGCCACCCAACAATTCTATATCCGTTCGCAGCAGTCAGCGGCGCGCACAGCGCTGCTGCGCGGCAGTTCCTGGCCCATCTCAAGTCAGAAGACGCGTCCAAGATTTTTACTGCTCAGGGCTTTCAAAAACTGCCATAAGCCGGAACCACTCCACGAGGATCGCGTTCGCAACCTGATCGCCGCTTTTCAGTCTGCGGCGGGCGCTTAAATTCCCTCAAACTCACGGCCCGATAGCGTGCAGCTATAGGTTTCAAAGCGGGGCGGTATTTCATCCCTTCTCAAATCGCGTGCAAAATGGTGTTCTAGCTCATCGGCGCTGCAGCAGCCGGAGTTCCAGCGCCGCAATGCGCGCGTCATTCGCGAACAGGCGGCCCGTGTCTCGGCTTTTAGATAACCCTTGAGCTTGACCCGTCGTCCGCGTGGCGGCGTTCTTCCTCGCTCAGAATAGCGGCGAGGACCGTTGTGAGATCTTCGTTTGCGACGAAAACATCGGCGCCATCTTTGACAACATCGCGCGCCACGACCCCGCCGTAACCGACGACATAAGCCCCGCCTGCGCGGGCGGCCAGATCCGTCACGCCATCGCCGATTAATGCAACCGAGCCATGATGTCCGGCGATGACACGGCACACATCGGCTTTGCCATCGGCACGCGCGAGCGGCGATTGCCGGTCGAAATCTCTGTAGTCACCCCGGTCATCGAAAAATACATCGACGGCGTGAACACGATCGCGCTGGATACCTAGCGCCACTGCCAGCGGCACGATTGCCGGCAGCAAACCGCCACTTACGATGTAGACCGCTTTGCCCAACCGCTGCAGCTGAGCAACGGTTTCTCTCGCGCCCTTGACCATCTCTTCAATATAGCGCTCGCCGAGCCAGGCGAGTGACGCGCGGCCGGGACGGACGAGGCGCATGCGCTCTGCATAGATTTCGTCGATAGGGATTGCGCCATCCATCGCGGCCGTGGTGAGCGGCGCAATTTGCGCTGCAACGCCGGCACGGATCGCCAGTTCGTCGATGCCCTCGATGCGGCTCAAGGTGCTGTCGCAATCAAAGCACACAGCGCCGAAAGTTCTGCCGGCCTGATCGCTCACAGCTCGATTTCCATGGCTTTGACGATCGCTGGCAATGCCCGGATTTCGTCGATCGCAGCCGCCGACAACGGAGAAGAAATCCGGATCAAGCCGATGGCCATTTCGCTCTCGTCGCTGCTGCTGACATGCATGCGCGAGATGTTGATTTTATCGCGGCCCAGAATACCGCCGAGCGCGCCAACGACGCCGGGTCGGTCGTGGTGGCGCGTGAACAAATAATGGCCTTCAGGGATCACTTCGACATGGAAATCGTCGACGCGCACGACACGCGGCAGACGCTCGCCAAGCAACGTACCAGCGACCGTCGTCGTCACGCCACCCGATAGCGCACTGATCTCGATAAGTGACACATAATCGCGCTGCTGCTCCGATCGCGACTCGCGCAACGCGATCCCCTGGAGTTGAGCGAGGTGTGCCGCGTTGACACGATTGACCCGCCCCGGCAAGCGCTTACTCAGCAGGCCAACGAGAGCCTCAGCGGTGATCGGGCGCCCATCGAGTTCGGCGACGCGGCCAAAAAAGCGCACGACCAGCTCGGTGATAGGGCCTTCGGTGATCGAACCGATGAGACGACCGAGCGCGTAGGCAAGTTCCTGATAGGGCCTCGTGCGGCCATGCTGATCTGTGGCGATGCGAGGAAGATTGACGGCGGTATCGGCCACACCGGTCTCTAGAAACTTCGCAATATCCTGCACGATTTTGACGCTGACCGCCTGCTGCGCTTCCTGCGTTGACGCGCCCAGATGCGGCGTCAGCACGACGGTGTCGAGCCCCAGCAGCGGCGAGCCCTTCGGCGGCTCTGTGGCGTAAACGTCGAGCGCGGCTCCCGCTAGCCGGCCACTTTTTAACGCGTCGTACAGTGCCGCCTCGTCGACCAGACCACCGCGCGCGCAATTGATAACGCGCGCGCCGTGCTTCATCTGAGCGAGGCGCTTGGCGTCGAGAATGTTGCGGGTTTTTTCGCCGAGCGCGCAATGAAGGGTAACGAAGTCGGCCTCGCTCAAAAGGCTATCGAGGGACGCTGGCTCGGCGCCCGATTGCTTGATCACTTCAGGCGTCACGAACGGATCGCTCGCGACCACGCGCATTCGGAGTGCTGCACAACGGGCGGCCACCAAGCGGCCGATCGTGCCGAAGCCGATGATACCGATGGTTTTGCCGGCCAACTCGGTGCCAATAAACTTAGCCCCGCTCCATTCGCCCTGACGCACGGAGCGATCGGCCTGCGGTAGATGCCGACTTAGCGAGAGGAGATGCGCAATCGTCAACTCGGCGGTCGTCGTGGCATTGGCGTCCGGCGTATTGAGCACGGCGATGCCCCGTTCGGTCGCGGCCGCCACGTCGATATTATCGACGCCGATGCCGGCCCGGCCGATGACTTTGAGATCGCTCCCGGCGGCGATGATTTTTTTTGTGACTTGTGTTTTCGACCGCACGATGAGCGCATCTTTTCCCGCCATCCGAGCAACAAGTTCATCTTCACTAAGGCCCGTGGCGACCTCGACGCTCAGGCCGCTCGTCTCTTCGAGAATTTTCTGCCCGTCAGCGTGAATGGGATCTGCGATAAGTACCCGGTGCCGTGATGTCATTGGGCCGCCATTTTGGTTGGAATTATTCAGCTGCTTTGACGTAATTTTCGAGCGGCGGGCACGAACAGACCAGATTGCGATCGCCATAGACATTATCGACGCGGTTGACGGGGGGCCAATATTTATCGACGCGAAACGCGCCGGCAGGGAAACAAGCCGCGTCGCGCGAATAGGGCCGGTTCCATTCGCCGACGAGATCTTCAACGGTGTGAGGCGCGTTCTTGAGCGGATTATTATTGCGGTCCATGCTGCCGCTTTCGATCGCGCGGATTTCCTCGCGGATCGCAATGAGGGCATCACAGAAGCGGTCGAGCTCGGCTTTGGTTTCCGATTCCGTCGGCTCGATCATCAACGTGCCAGCGACCGGCCAGCTCATCGTCGGAGGGTGGAAACCAGAATCGATCAGCCGCTTGGCAATGTCGTCGACCGTGACGCCCGCAGTCTCCTTGAAGATCCGCGTATCGATGATGCACTCGTGCGCGACGCGCCCGTTTTTACCCTTGTAGAGAACCGGGTAAGCACCTTCGAGCCGCGTGGCGATGTAGTTGGCATTGAGGATCGCCACGCGCGTCGCCTGTGTCAGGCCATCGCCGCCCATCATCAAGCAGTAATTCCACGAGATCGGCAGGATCGAGCCCGAACCAAACGGTGCCGCCGAAACGGTCCGCTCCCAACTGCCGGTCGCTGGATGACCGGGAAGGAACGGGGCGAGGTGCGCTTTGACGCCGATCGGTCCCATGCCTGGACCGCCGCCGCCATGGGGGATGCAAAATGTCTTATGCAAATTGATGTGGCTGACATCGGCCCCCATGTCGCCGGGGCGCGCGATACCGACGAGCGCGTTGAGATTGGCGCCGTCGAGATAAACTTGGCCGCCATTTGCGTGGGTGATATCGCAAATTTCTTTGACCGTCTCCTCAAACACGCCGTGGGTCGAGGGATATGTGATCATGCACGCCGCCAAGGCTTTTGAATGTTGGGCAGCCTTAGCGCGAAAATCCAACACGTCGATGTTGCCGTTAGCGTCTGTTTTGACCACGACAACTTTCATACCGCACATCGTGGCCGAAGCAGGGTTTGTGCCATGCGCAGACGCTGGGATGAGGCAAACATCGCGCGCCGCATCGCCCCGGCTTTTGTGATACGCGCGGATCGTCAACAACCCAGCGTATTCCCCTTGCGCGCCCGAGTTGGGTTGCATCGACAGAGCATCATAGCCAGTGATCAAACATAGTTTCAGCGACAGATCCGTAATCAGCTCGGCGTAGCCACGGGCTTGATCGGCTGGCACGAAGGGATGGAGATCTGCAAATTCCGGCCACGTAATCGGCAGCATTTCGGCCGTGGCATTGAGCTTCATCGTGCACGACCCGAGCGGGATCATCGCGCGGTCGAGAGCCAGATCGCGATCGGCGAGGCGGCGCATATATCGCGTCATCTCACTCTCGGCGCGGTTTTTATGAAAGACCGGATGGGTCAGATAATTTGACGTGCGCGCCAGTCCCTCGGGCAGACGATATTTTGGGTAGGCGTCGTTGTAGACGACTTGAAATCCACCAAAGGCGCGCCACACCGCTTCCAGCGTATTTGGTCGCGTGCGCTCGTCAACGGTAATCCCGATGCGATCGGCACCGACCTTGCGCAGATTGATGCCATTATCGACGGCGTTCTTCATGATCAGCCCTTGATAAGGGCCCACCTCAACCGTGAAAGTATCGAAAAAAACTTCCGGTGCAATTTTAAAGCCCAACTCCAATAGCCCATCGGCCAGACGCGCGGCTTTGCGATGCACGCGCTCGGCGATGGCGTGCAGACCTTTGGGACCGTGGAAGACCGCGTACATCGAAGCAATGACGGCGGGCAAAACTTGGGCTGTACAAATGTTCGATGTCGCCGTTTCGCGGCGGATGTGCTGCTCGCGCGTTTGCAGCGCTAAGCGGTAGGCGCGGTTGCCCCTCGCATCGACCGATACGCCAACGAGCCGTCCAGGAAGCGCGCGCTTGTGTGTATCTTTCGCGGCGATGTAGCCCGCATGCGGCCCGCCATATCCCATCGGCATGCCGAAACGCTGCATCGAACCGATGGCGATGTCGGCGCCCATTTCGCCGGGCGGCTTTAATAATAAAAGCGCGAGGGGGTCGGCTGCGACGACCGCGATCGCGGCAGCGGCGTGGAGTTTTAAGATGAGGCTCGTAAAATCGTGGAAGCAGCCATTGACGCCGGGATACTGAAAGATTGCTCCGAAAACCTTCGCCACATCGAGGTCACGAAACGGATCGCCCGTGACGATATCCCAACCCAACGGTTCGGCCCGCGTCCGCAACAACGCGATCGTCTGCGGCAAGCAGTCTTGATCGACGAAGAAAGCGTTCGCTTTCGATTTTGTGACGCGATGCGCCATGGCCATACCTTCGGCCGCGGCAGTCGCCTCATCGAGCAGCGAGGCGTTGGCGATGTCGAGCCCGGTTAAATCGGCGACGACGGTTTGGAAATTGAGCAGAGCTTCGAGCCGCCCTTGGCTGATCTCCGGCTGATAAGGCGTGTAGGCTGTGTACCAAGCCGGGTTTTCCAGAATGTTGCGCTGAACCGCGGGCGGCATGATCGTGCCGTGATAGCCTTGGCCGATGAGAGAGGTGAGAACCTTATTTTTGTTCGCTGTTTCGCGCATCTTGTCGAGACCACCGCGCTCAGACAACGGCTTGCCAAATTCGAGCGGCAATTTCTGCCGGATGGATGTTGGCACCGTCTCGTCGATCAATTGATCGAGATTTGCGACGCCGAGCACACGCAACATACTCGCAATTTCTTCGGGCGAAGGACCGATGTGGCGGCGATTGGCGAAGTCGAACGCGTCGTATTTTTCGGTTGTCATCGAATGCCTCTTGCTAAGCGACCAGCGCGTTGTAAGCCGCCTCGTCCAGCAACCCATCCATATCCTTGGGGTCGGCAAGCTTAAGCTTGAAGATCCAGCCAGCGCCCAGTGGGTCAGTGTTGACGAGCGAGGGGTCTTTGGCGATGGCCGGATTGACGTCGACGATCTCGCCCGAGAGCGGCGCAAAAACATCGGATGCGGCCTTGACCGATTCGACAACTGCGGCGCCGCCGCCTTGGGTGACGGTGGTGCCCACATCGGGAAGTTCGACGAACACGAGATCTCCCAGCAACGATGCCGCGTGGGGCGTGATGCCAATCGTCGCCACGTCACCATCAAGTTTCAGCCACTCGTGTTCGGCGGTATATTTTAGCAAGGTGTCCTCCAATGAAATGGGTTTTAGTTGCGCTTGTAATTCGATGCGATAAAGGGGAGTTCGACGACGGAAACCGGCAGCCGCTTGCCGCGCACTTCAGCAAAGACCGTTCTGCCGGGTTCGGCGAAAGACGCTGGCAAATATCCCATTGCAATCGGCGCATCGACGCTTGGCCCGTAGCCACCAGATGTCACCGAACCGATCGCCACGGGCGCGGCGAGGTCTGCAAACAACGGCGTTTCATTACGGATTGGCGCGCGTCCTTGCGGGCGCAGTCCGCAACGGCGCCGCGCCGGGCCGCCTGCAACTATCTGATCGAGAATTATTGCAGCGCCTGGAAACCCGCCGGCACGTTCACCGTTCACCCGCCGCGATTTTTGGATGGCCCAAGCGAGACCGGCTTCGGCGGCCGACGTTTGCTCATCGATATCGGAGCCGTAGAGACAAAGCCCGGCTTCAAGACGCAGACTATCGCGCGCGCCAAGTCCGATCAGTGCAACGTTCGAATTGTCGAGCAACAATTCGGCGAGCGCGCACGCAGCATCGGGGCGAACGGAAATCTCAAAGCCATCTTCGCCCGTGTAGCCCGATCGGGCAACGATACACTCGAGCCCACCGATATTCAGTGTCGCCACGTCCATGAAGCGCATGGTAGCGCATTCTGGCGCAAAACATGCCAGCACTTCCTCAGACTGAGGTCCTTGCAATGCGAGCAGTGCGCGTTCCAGACGCTCGACGCGGCATTGGTGCGAGAGGTGAGCGACCAAGTGACCCTCGTCGGCAATTTTGCGCGACGCGTTGACGACCAGCAGCAGATGATCGCCTCTATTGGCGACCATGAAGTCATCGAGAATTCCACCGTTTGCGTTGGTAAAATAGCCATAGCGCTGACGGCCCGGCTGCAAGGCGACGACATCGATGGGTGCCAGTCGCTCAAGTGCCAGCGCTGCGTCTGACAGCACGGCGGATTTCGGCCACAACGCAATCTGTCCCATATGCGAAATGTCGAATAATCCGCACGCGGCCCGCGTGTGCAGATGTTCTTTGAGCACGCCAAGCGGATAGCTGACGGGCATTTCATAACCGGCAAATGGAACCATTCTAGCGCCATGCGCCAAGTGCATGTCGAACAATGGCGTGCGCTTCAGTGCGGCCGGTGAGTCGATGAGTTGCTTCGCGGTCAAGCGTAGGCTCCCTGGTTTTTGACGCAATGTCTACGCCAACCCGAAGCCCCCTCTGTCGCTGTGACCTGAGATATTCGACGCGGACGCGCTATGCTTGCGCGGCGGTGCCTTATCCCCGTCGGTGTGCCGAATTAAGTAAAGACGCGGCCACTTTCCAGAGTGTCATCTGCTTACGGTTCTTTTGCCTGAGAGTTTCCGGGGCGGTTGCTCCTTCGGCGCCGGTTGATCGAATACAACCGAACTCTTCCGCAAACATTTGCTGACATTTTGTAGGATGAGGCCGTTTCGGCACGAGATCAATCAAAAAATCCGGACAAAAAAGCCCACACCTAAAGTACTGCAACGAAATGAGGGCGAGCTGCCGCGCACCACTTTTGGCACAACGCTTTTGCTATGCGTTCGCGCGTATATTGTTGCGTACGCTACAGGCTAGCGCATCGCTTTTCGCACCATTGCCGCACAAAGGACGAATTTTCAGCCAGAAGTATGAGAACTGTTTGCAGTGTTGATATGAGGCTTCAAGCGCCATGCATCGCGCAGCTGCTATTGTTTTATTATTTTTATTTTTGGGCTTCGGTTTGCGCTTCGAAAGATTAGGCGTGCGGCCGGTGCAGGTCAGCCTCGTCTTCAGCCTCAATGGTTTTGATTGGCGTCGCATGATGGCTGCCAAGCCCGGCACCCTAACGTCGGCCGAAATTCAAGCACTATCGAGCCCGCAAGCGCCAAGTCCGACCGGATCGCCAAGCCTTGCTGAAGCGCCAAGCCTTACTGAAGAGAGAGCCCGCGCCAACACACCGCCTGCCCCAGACGCGACGGCAAACGGCAATGCTAATTCGAATGAAGCGAGCGCTAATCCGGATAAGCCAAGCTTACCCGTTAGCCTCGATATCGCGCAGATTTCGCGCGATGGAACGTCTGTCTTCGCCGGCAAGTCTGCGCCGTTCGCTGAAGTGACCGTATTCGACGGCAAGACCGAGGTCGCGACCGTTACGGCTTTGGCTAACGGCGATTGGTCTGTCGCCACCGAGCACAAGTTTGCCAATCCCGAGCCGGAGATCAACTTGAAGGCTGCTGCGCATTCCGAGAAAAATTCGGCCCAGCAAGCCCAGAGTGGCGCTACCCCTTCAACCTCTGAGAAAAGCATTTCAGGTGCGCAGTCCGGCGCGATCGCGACTGCGGCCGCTTCACCTGCTGCACAGCTCATGAAAGAGTTCGAAGGCGTCGTCGCGACAGCGCGCGAGGAGGCTAAAGTCGCGACAGCGCGCGAGGAGGCTAGCCACGAAAAAAACGACATCGGCGGCAAAGTTGCCGCGCCGGAAACGGCATCGTTGCAGCCGCCAGCGGTGATCGCCTCGTCGACCCCGCCAGTTCAGGCAAACGTCGAAGCGCACCCACCCGCGCAAGTAAAATCTGACACGGATCAATCGCCGACAGTCACAACTGCGGTGCCAATCACGTTTGTCTACAACGAGCCGACGCTCACCTCAGACGGTCAAGGCGCGGCGCGTCTGTTGCTCGAATATGTGAAATTGAAAAGGTTCGGGACGATCGCTCTGTCGGGCCACGCCGACGAGCGCGGATCGCAAGCCTACAATATGGAGCTGTCGCGGCAACGGCTGGTGACGATCGAGCGCGTCCTTCGCGACGGCGGTTATCACGGCCGGATCGATCTCGTGCCTAAGGGCTCAAGCGAGCCATTTTCCGGCGTCGTGCGCAGCCGGTTTCAACGCGAAGATCTGTTGCAGCTCGATCGCCGCGTTGAGCTTCGCGTGGCGAAGTAATTCGCGTGACGCATTTGGGGCACTATGTCAGCCCCGGCCAACAGCTGACGAAGCGCCCGGCGACCCTCTCGACGGTGTTGGTGGAAAATCGACGATCCCGGTGCGACTTTCTTTGGGATCAGAAAACCGCGCGCTCGCTCGATTTGGTTTTCAGCGCATATCCGAAGACAGGTTTTCTTGCCGATCTCGCGATCTTATGGTTCGATCGGAAGGTGCCCCGTCGTCAGATTCTAAGCCCGTTCGAATGTCGATGACGCTTTCCAAAGGCCTGACAATAATTTTGCCTTGGCCGCCGTCGTATGATTTGGAAGCAGTTTGAATTGCTCTCAACGCTTTATTCAGTTGGCTCCCCGTTACTGCTACCTCGATCATGGTGGTTGGCACTAGGTCGGGTATATCCGGGCCGCCGGTCATGCTTGCAACGAGAACGACGTCTCGTCCATGACCGCAGGATTGGGTAACGGTCATACCCACGATACCTTCGTGTATGAGCCGCGCGCAGATGATCTCCAACTGCTCGGCGACGACAAACGCTGTGATCATTCTCATTGGGAATGTCCTTTGTGGCGTCGTGATCCCTCGCAAACTCGGTGCCAGTTTCACGAGGCCGCAAACACTCGAATCCGCTTGACTAGCAGTTGTTCCCGCTTGAAAATATGCCACGAACTGCAGCTTATTTAGGCAATCTTCAAGCTACCGGCACAACATCCACAGCCACGGAGACGGTGTGCTCTCCCCCACCCAACAGAACGCCACTGATGGGGCTGACATCGTCGTAGTCACGCCCGTAAGCGATCGTGATGTGTTCATCGGCAGCGACAATGCCATTCGTCGGGTCGAGATCGACCCAACCGGTCTCGGGTGACCAAACGGATATCCAGGCGTGGGAGGCGTCGGCTCCTTGCATCTTAGTCTGCCCCGGCGGCGGCCTGGTGAGAATATAGCCACTGACATAACGCGCCGGAACTCGCATCGCCCTCAGGCAAGTCAGGCCAAAATGAGCGAAATCCTGGCATACGCCGCGTTTTTTCTTAAACACAGTTTCGACCGGAGTCGAAATATCGGTAGCGGTGTTGTCAAAAGTAAATTCCCTAAAGATGCGCTCGTTGAGATCGATGGCAGCCTCTATCACCGGCCGACCCAGGGTGAACGAGAGTTTGGCATAGTCCCTGATCTCGCGAGACGCCGTCGTCAGACGCGACACGCAACGATACCGGATCACGTCGAGCGGCAAGCCACCGCCCGAATTGCCAAGCCCATCGTCGATCCTGTCCCACGGTACGGTCCTGGCAGGATTTACGTTGCTCAATGCAAGTGTCTCGACAGTTGTGCGCGCATGCAAAATAAGTTCGCGGTGAGCAACCTCGATGTCGAGGTTGGTTACGGAATTTCCCAGCGCATCAATTCCATCGGTGCGCAGCGCCGGTGCCGGCACCACGATCAAGCCATGGTTTTTAATAACCTGCCGTTGCAACGGACGCGGCGACATGTGGATGAGGTGCCGGGATTGCACGACCGGCATCGTATAATGATAATGCGTTTTATGGCTTACATCGAAGATCATGACACCTCGCCAGGGCGCGGTTCGATGCGCGTATGAACGCGGTGCGGCGCATCCTGCAACAGGTTGAAATAATGCCGTGCAACGGCATTCGAGAGTTCCGGCAAAAGCTGCGTCTGCTCGATCATCAACTTTTCCAGTGCTTTGCCGTCCTTAGCCAGCATTTCAACGTCGGCCAACCGGATCGATGTCAAGGCAGCGAGGATCAGCCGACCGTCCTCCGGCAGGCTGACGCCGCGCATACCGTCGGGAAGGCTTTCCAATTGACGCGAGATCGCCGCCAGCTGGTAGGACAAGCTGCGCGGATTGGCTTCGTCCAGCAGCAAGAGGTCGAGCACCAACGGCAACATGGGATCAAGTCGATACCGCGAGCGATAGGTTATATAACTGTCGGCCAGTTCGAGAAGAAGCATCAACCGGCTCGATTCTTCTTCACTCTCGGTCGCTGGAATGAAAAGCGTGAGAATAGCTTCGCTCAAGTTATAAGCGCGCTCCAACCTTCGTCCCATATCCAGAAACGACCAGCCATAGTTGCGCGTCATGTTCTCATGCATCAGGCCGTTGAAGGCGGCAACGGATGCCAGCCCTTCATCCAGCATATCCAGGATCGTGATTGCAGACGCAGTCGGCAGTGAAGCGCCCCAGATGTCGCCGGGTCGAAATTTGCTGAGTGCTTGCCATGCTTCCAACGACAAGCGATCTCTGGCCAGCTGGGCGACGCGGTAAAGGCCCTCGCATGTCCGCTCCAGCGTGCGGTTACCCTTCTTGTTCGAAATAAGCATAGCGCATAGCCGCTCGATGCCGAGCTCGGCACTCGGCTTGGCGTCGTCAGAGGCGTTTTTGGCGAGCAGGACTTCGAGACATTTGCGCGCCGCGCTGTGGCCCGTTCCCGCTCCGTCGTCTTCTTCCACGCGCCGCAACGCACCGCGCAAAACGCGCATTGTCCAGTCCGCACGCTCGCTGTAACGGCCCAGCCAAAACAGGTCGTCGGCGACGCGGCTTTGAATGACGCGCTGCGAGCGTTCGACGCGCGCGGTTTCGACCGCGGGACGCCACAAACTGACGTGGGGTATCTGCTCGCCCACAGACCGCACCCAGACATCGCGCGTATGGCCGTCAGGCGCTGTCAATGCGACGGCACTTTCTGCATCGACCGTCATCGCAAGGCCGCCAGGCATGAGCCGGTAGCCATCGCGCGTCCGGCTCACAAATAGGCGCAATGCGAATGGTTTGGGAGCAAGCCCGATTGGGCCGTGCACGGGCGCAGTGCTAAATCCTATTTTTTCTTCCGCGACGAGCCGCGCGCCATGAAGCCGGATTTCGTCGAGAAGCTCGGCGCGTTTGGATGCAGAAAGTGTACGCGGATCGTGTCCGATTGCCGCCTGTCCGGGGCGCCCCGTCCCTTCCTGAGCTTTGCGAATAACCAGACTATCGAGATTGGCTTCGACATGACTGACGGCCGCGGCATCGCCGAGCCACCAGCGTGGAGCGTCGGCAAGAATAAGTTCCTCACCCACAAGCCGCTTGGCGATCTGGCCAAGATAACGGCCGATCCCACGGTTTTGAGCAATTGCCGAGCCGAGCGCATTGACGATGAGATTGGGCTGTTTGCGCGATGCCCGAACGAGCCCAGCGGGGCCATCAAAGCCCGATGGATCGAGTTCGAGAGCATCAGCGTCCTTGCCGTCAACGCAGCGGACGATGAGATCGATTTTCTTTAATCCCTCAAGCGTCTTCAGATAGGTTTCGTTGCCGTTGACGCGCAGATCCGGCCCTTCGACGAGCAGGTAGCCAAGATAGCGCGCCAGATACGCGTGCGAGAAATAATCGTCGTGGCGAGGGCCTGGCGTCAGCAAAGCAATGCGCGCGTTGCTGCGTTGGCTGCGCTCGGTCAGCGCACTCTGCATATCTTGAAAATGACTGGCGAGCCGGAGCACATTGCAGGTCTTGAAAAGATCTTCGGTAACGTGGCCGTGGACGACGCGATTGGCGAGCGCGTAGCCGACGCCCGCTTGCGTTTCTGTATGGTTGTCGATCACCCGCCACTGACCATCGCTCGCACGAGCAAGATCGGCCGCATAAAATTGCAAGGCGCCATTGTTGGGCACGACGCCCTGGCACGGCTGCAGGAATGAGCTATCTGAGAAGACGAGCTCTGGCGGAATGATGCCGTCGCGCATCAGCGCCTGAGCGCCGTATATGTCGCCCAGCAAAGCATCAAAGACACGGGCGCGCTGGACCAGAGCTGTTTCCAGCCAGCTCCACTGCGCATGCGAAAAAATGACCGGCGAGAGATCGATTTGCCAGCGCTGCCTGGGCTTGTGGGGGTCTGAAAAAATATCGTAAGCAATACCGGTCTCGCGCACCCGTCGGTCCAAGCGGGCCGAGCGCGTCTGCCGTTCTTCAATTGATAAGTTGCTCAACCCCTCGATAAAGTCGCGCCAATGCGGTCTTATCTCGCCATTGGGGGCAAGCATCTCGTCGTACCGCGCGGTGTCGCTTTGGCGATATGTTCGAACGAGTGCGTCATCAATCGATCCAACTAACGGCGCGGTATTCGTCATCTTATTGCGCACTCATAAATTCGGGCAAAGTCCAGCTTCAGCGTCAACGCTTCGCACGAGTATCGGTGTGAATCGGACGCGCTTCAACAACCATACGCGTGAGCTAAAGCATTCACCGCCTCAGATCGAGTGTATAAGGGTACTCGACGCTGATTTCAGGCGGCTTTGGATTCATGGCGCCGGCGGTGTGACCTAAAGCTTCGAAGCGAGCCAAGCGGCGGCCCTCGGCTTCGTACATGTTGACGGGGAAGTTTTCGGCGCTGCGGCCGCCGGGATGGCTGACATGATAGCGGCAGCCTCCGACCGACCGGCCGCTCCATGTATCAACAATATCGAACGTCAAAGGCACATGCGTCGGGATCGTTGGATGCAATGCCGATGGCGGCGCCCAAGCCCGGAACCTGACGCCCGCGACCGCTTGCCCCGCCGTTCCGGTGCCCGCGAGCGGTACCGCCCGCCCGTTGCACGTCACGATGAAGCGATCGCCGGACAAGCCTTTGACCAGCACCTGTACCCTCTCCAAAGATGAATCGACGTAGCGCGCCGTGCCGCCCACGACGCCCTCTTCTCCTAAGACATGCCATGGCTCTAATGCTTGGCGCAATTCGATGGCCACGCCAAGCGCGGTTGTCTCTCCCAAACTCGGAAAACGGAACTCGTAGTGCGGCTCGAACCATTCGAGCTCGACCGGCAAACTGGCGTCTTTCAGATCGGCTATCACGCTTGCGAAATCTGCCCAGACGAAATGGGGAAGCATAAAACGATCGTGCAGCGACGTGCCCCATCTGACGAGCTTCTGCTTGTAAGGCTTTTCCCAAAACATCGCGACGAGGGCGCGCAACAGAAGTTGTTGCGCTAAGCTCATGCGCGCGTGCGGTGGCATTTCGA
Source organism: Hyphomicrobium sp. (assembly GCA_031367425.1). Taxonomy (GTDB): domain Bacteria; phylum Pseudomonadota; class Alphaproteobacteria; order Rhizobiales; family Hyphomicrobiaceae; genus Hyphomicrobium_B. The sequence continues at coordinate 89,394 of JANLPU010000046.1, read as the reverse complement.
ACGAGCGGAACTCGATCAAGCCTAGCCTGCCCGTGGCGCTATCAGGCGAATACAGCTTGTCGATGCAGATCTCGGCGCGATGCGTGTTGCCCGTCACGTCGATCAAAAGGTGGCGGAAAATGCGGTCAATCAGCCATGGTGCAACGGTGCCCTGCGAGGGATCGGGGATTTGAGCCAGAGCGATTTCGAGTTCGTACAACGACTCGTGCCGCGCCTCATCGACCCGTGGCGCTTGACTTGTCGGGCCAATGAACATGCCCGAGAACAGGTAAGAGAGCGAAGGATGGTTCTGCCAATAGGTGATGATCGACGCCAGCAAATCCGGGCGGCGCAGGAACGGGCTATCTTCTGATTTAAATCCGCCGAGCACGATATGATTGCCACCGCCCGTTCCGGTGTGCCGCCCGTCCAGCATGAATTTTTCGGCGCACAAACGCGAAGCTTGTGCTTCCTCGTAAACGGCGGTCGTGATCGCCACCGCGTCGGGCCAGCTGCCCGCCGGATGCACGTTCACCTCGATGACGCCGGGATCGGGAGTGACTTTGATCACGTTAAGGCGGGCATCGTCGGGCGGCGAATACCCTTCGATATGCACCGGCCTGTTCAGTACGCCTGCCGTCTCTTCGACCGCCGCGATCATGGCGGCGTAATCCTCGGCATCGCTCAACGGCGGCATGAAGATGCACAGCTGGCCGCCGCGCGGCTCGATCGTCATTGCCGTTCGAACCGGGCCATTAGATTTGTAAGAGCCAGCTGGCGGCGCCTCTGCCAGTTCGAGGGTCGCCGTCCGACGCTGCTGCAGCAGCACGGAGCGTTCGGGTAGAGGCGGACTTTGTTCAAACGCGTCCCGCGCCGCAACGTGGGGAAAGTCCAGCGGACCGAGCGTCTCGAGTGACGGGATCGGCAATCGAAAGCCGGCCGGCGAATCGCCCGGCGCGAGATAAAGCCGCTCACGACGCGATTTCCAAACCTCAGTCATCCAGCGCCGCGAACGATCCTGAGTTTGCCAAGCCTGGATCGGCAGCACGTAACATTGAGGTGTCGCCAAGCCCTTATCGAGCACGCGCACAATCCGCTCACGTTCCATGTCGTCTTCAAGCGCCGCGTCGTCTAACGACAAATTGGACGGCAGTTTTTGCTCGAGCATAATGAAATGCGCGGCGTCCTCATAGGCCGCAAGACCACTTTGCGGAGGCAGTCCGAGATGCTGGCAAAGTTTGTCGGTAAAAATCTTTGCGTCGTCGATCGTGGCAGGTTTTGGTTGCGCTTGCCGCGCAATCAATTCTGAATTTTCCCAAAGCGGAAGACCATCGCCACGCCAATACAGAGCGAATGCCCAGCGCGGCAACTGTTCGCCTGGATACCACTTGCCTTGGCCGTAATGCAGCAAGCCCCCCGGCGCGAAACGCTGCTGAAGTTTCCGCACAAGCGTGTCTGCCAACGCTCGTTTGGTCGGCCCGACAGCCGCAGTATTCCACTCTTCTCCTTCCATATCGTCGGTCGAAACAAAGGTCGGTTCCCCGCCCATGGTCAGGCGAACATCACCCGCAATCAGTCGCTCATCGACCTTGTGGCCGCCTGCTAGAATTTGCCCCCAAGTCTCATCGGAATATGGTTGAGTGACGCGCGGCGTTTCCAAAATCCGGGCAACAGACATATTAAATTCGAAAGTCACCTCCGCCTTGCCGTGCTGGCCGGTGATCGGCGCCGCACTGACGGGATGAGGCGTTGCCGCGAGCGGTATGTGGCCTTCGCCAGCCAGCAGCCCGGACGTCGGATCGAGACCGATCCAGCCAGCGCCGGAGATATAAACTTCCGTCCAAGCATGAAGATCGGTGAAATCCACCTGCGTGCCTTTCGGCCCGTCCAAGGCTTCCACATCGGGCTTCAACTGTATGAGATAGCCGGAAACAAAGCGGGCCGCCAAACCGAGGTTGCGCAGAATTTGCACCAGCAGCCACGCGCTGTCGCGGCATGAACCGCTGGCCTTCTCCAGCGTTTCTTCGGGCGTCTGCACGCCCGGTTCCATGCGCAGCAAATAGACGATATCTTTTTGCAGTTTGCGATTGAGTTCGCACAGGACATCGAGTGTCACCGTGTCCTTGATTTGCAGCTCTTTCAGATAGTGACGCAGCCTGTCGCCAGTCGGCTCTGGCGCAAGGTACGGTCCAAGCTCCTTCAGTAACTCCGGTTCGTATTTGAACGGCCAATCCTTGGCTTCCTCGGCGATGAAGAAATCGAACGGATTGATGACCGCCATGTTGGCCACGAGATCGACATTGACGGAGAACACGTCGGTTTCTTCGGGCAGCACGATGCGGGCCAAATAATTTCCGAAGGGATCTTGTTGCCAATTGATAAAGTGGACCGCTGGATCGATCTTCAACGAATAACTGACGATCGGCGTGCGGCAATGGGGAGCGGGTCTCAGGCGGACAATCTGAGGCCCCATGGTAATACGCCGGTCGTAGCGGTACGTCGTTTTGTGCGTCAGGGCGACATGAAGTGCCATCGCGACATCAAATCCTTTGTGCGGCCATCCAGAAGCCGTTCGGTAAAGTTATCTCTTACTGCGGTAGCCTTCCAAAATGCGCAGGGCAAGTCCAAGGCGACGCGCCGTTGTCATTGAGTGACCGTTTGCCTAATAAGAAGTCAAAAGATAGTTTAGACGGCGTCTGTTTGCTCGATAAGCAATCGTTGCGGTGACTTGGTATGCCAGCGGCGGGCAACGGTTTAGCGGTGCCTGAATTTGTTTGCGAACACTCTCGGCCGCACGACACGATAAGGACGACGATGCGAAATTTTGCATGCACGAAATGTAACGGCGCCATCTACTTCGACAACAACGCGTGCCTGCAATGCGATCACGCGGTCGGCTTTTACGCACCGAAGCTGACAATGGTCGCGCTCGAGCCGTCGCAGTCCTCGGGTCGGCTCATGAGGATCGTCAAAGGCAATGACAAGAGTGTTTTCAGCTATTGCGCCAACGCAGCCCACGGTGTCTGCAATTGGCTAACGCCCGCCAACAATCTCAACAAACTGTGCGTCGCATGTGATCTCAACCGGACGATCCCCAACCTCTCCGAACCGGGAAATTTGATTGCCTGGCAAGAATTGGAGATAGCTAAAAAGCGTTTTGTATATTCGATTTTGCGCTTCGGCCTGCCGCTGCGCGCGCCAACAACGCCTCCCGGCCAACTGACCTTCGATTTCGCGCGCAATACCACAACAGGCCACCTCGATGGCGTCATCAGCGTCAACATAATGGAGACGGACGCCGTCGAGCGTGAGCGGATGCGCCTGCACTTTGGCGAGCCATACCGGACGCTGCTTGGTCACCTGAGGCACGAGAGCGGACACTTTTACTGGTCGATGCTCGTTGAGCACAGCACGCACATTGATGCTTTTCGAGCTCTCTTTGGCAACGAACGTCAGTCCTACCCTGAGGCAATCAGCCGCCACCATGCCGTTGGCCCGCCGCCCGACTGGAAAAAGAACTTCGTCTCGGCGTACGCTACGGCCCATCCATGGGAGGATTGGGCCGAGACCTGGGCGCATTACCTGCACATGACCGAGGCGGTCGATACAGCAGAAGCAGCTGGCATGGAGCCGCGCGCGGCCGGGCTGATCTTCGGCTCGATGTGGCCCTTCAAACGCTGCGATATCTATCGCGAGGAAACGTTCCAGTCTCTGATAGATCGATGGATACCGCTCACCATCGCCATGAACCGCTTAACGCGCAGCATGGGCCACAGCGATTTTTACCCGTTCGTGATCTCGGCCGCCGCTAGTCAAAAGTTGGCCTTCGTACACAAGGTGGTGCGCCAAGGCCCGGTACGCCGGTAGGACCACATGGCCCACAGCAAATCCGGCAAATTCAACTTTTTGCCACTAAATGCGGCAGCAGCCGACGAAATTTAAGGCGAGACAATCGCCCCCTTGAATCACTAACGTACAAGGGACGAATTCTTCACACGTCAAGGAGATCGGCTCATGGCGGCGATCGCTGCTCTGAAATCTTCGAAAACAATCTCCGCGCTCGACGGCTACGATCCTGGTAATTTTTATTGCGAACTTCTTGGCCGCGATAGACAACCCAACCGCCACATGGCGCCGCTATGGCATTCTCTCGTCACTGGCGACGTCGCGATACTGCGGCAGCGCGCCTTCGAAGCGGAGCGCGAACTCTTCAATCTTGGGATTACGTTCACCGTTTATACAGATAAGGACGCGATAGACCGCATTCTGCCGTTCGACGTCATCCCGCGCGTACTTTCCGCAGGCGACTGGGCGATCATCGAGAGCGGCGTGACGCAGCGCGTCAAAGCACTCAATCTTTTTCTTCATGACATCTACCACGACCGTAAAATTTTGAAGGATGGGGTTGTTCCCCCTGACCTCGTTTTGGGCAACGCTTGCTACCGTCCCGAGATGATCGGCCTCGATCTTCCACACGGCACCTACATTCACATCAACGGCACAGATATCGTGCGTGATCGTTCCGGCGAATTCCTTGTTTTGGAAGACAACGGCCGCAGTCCCTCCGGGGTCTCATATGTGGTTGAGAACCGCCATCTAATGCAGCGCGCCTTCCCAGACCTCATGCAAGGTCTCAACGTGAGGCCCGTGTCCGATTACGGCAAGCGCTTGCTTGGTAAATTGAGGGAAGTCGCCCCGGTCGGCGTCGATAATCCGTGTGTCGTCCTTCTGTCGCCGGGAATTTATAATTCGGCCTACTTCGAACATCTCTTCCTCGCCCGCGAGATGGGCGTGGCACTTGTCGAAGGCCGCGATCTGATCGTCGAAAACGACCGAGTCTATGCCCATACCATCGGCGGTCTGGCTGCAGTGCATGTGATTTACCGGCGCATCAACGATGATTTCCTTGATCCTGAAGCCTTCGATCCCTCGTCGCTGTTGGGAGTTGCCGGCCTTTTGCGCGCGACCCGGCGTGGCAACGTCACTCTAGCCAACGCGATTGGCACCGGCGTTGCCGACGACAAAGCCGTATTCGCCTACGTGCCGCGCATCATTCGCTACTACCTCGGCGAGGACCCCATTTTGGCGAACGTTGAAACTCACATTTGCGGCGAGCCCGAAGGCCTTGCGTACACACTGGCAAATGCGGAAAAACTGGTGCTGAAACCGGTCGGTGAGTCGGGTGGCAGCGGCGTCGTGATCGGCCCCAAGTCGAGCAAGGCCGAAATTGAAGCGGCCGTCGCCAAGCTCAAGGCTGACCCGTGTAATTTTATCAGCCAGCCCATGATCGACCTTTCTGTATCGCCGACATTGTTCGAAAACGGGGCGCGCCCACGGCACGTGGACTTGCGGCCGTATGCGATCACCGGACGCGACACTTGGGTTTTGCCCGGCGGGCTCACACGCGTCGCGCTGAGGGAAGGCTCGATCATCGTCAACTCGTCGCAAGGCGGCGGCACGAAAGACACCTGGGTATTGATGGATAGCGCGTGAGATTATTATCGCGGAACGCTGAGAACTTTTTCTGGCTCGCGCGCTACCTGGAGCGCGGCGCTAGTTTGGCGCGCGTGATCGAGAACCAAAGCTCGTTCGGCGGCCACGAAAAAGACCAGGGCTGGAACTGGTTGTTGACCTTGCATTCCGACGAGGAGCGTTTCCGTAAAAGCTTCGAACAGACCCCTGAGACGATCATTGCGTTTTACGTGACCGACAGTGCCAATCCTGGTTCGATCAGATCGTCCATTCACTGGGCGCGGGAAAATGCCCGATCGTTGCGATCTTTCATCCCGCTCGAAATGTGGGCTCAGCTCAACGCTTTGCACACGATGATTGATGAGATTGGCGAACACGACATGCAGCGGTCCGAGCTGTCGCGCACGTGTGCGAAGATCAGAGCAGGCTGTCTTGCTCAAGCGGGTATTGCCGAAGGCACGCTTTACCGCGACGAAGCCTATCAATTCTTCAAGCTGGGCACGATGATCGAACGCGCCGATCAGACAAGCCGACTGCTCGATGTCAAATTCGCGCAAAGCGCTACGGCGCAGCGAACGGCGGCGGCCCCAGACGATCTCGTATTCTGGTCGATGATCCTGCGAACCGCTGGTGCTTTTCAGGTGTTTCACAGGTTTGAGCCCGGCGACGCCGACGCCGACGGAGTGGTGCGCTTCTTGGTTTTCAATCCCAATCATCCAGGTTCCATCGGCTTTTGCTTGCGCGAGACCCGTGACGCGTTGGACATGCTGAGAAGAGGTTTCAGCCTCGGCGCTACCAGCTCCAGCTTGGGTTCGTGCGAAGTTCTCATGAACGGCTTGCATATCGTTGGACAGACTAAAGGACTGCCCGACGAACTGCACGCGTTCAACGATTGGGTTCAACGAGCGCTGATGAATTTGACTGCGGAAATCGCGTTTGCCTTCTTTCGCGCGCCGCCTCCAGAGCGCCATTCCCAGCAGCCGGTGCCCAAAGGTAAAATCGAGGTGCCCAGCCGCACGAGCAGCGAAGGCGCGGCACCCGGCGGTGGGCAAAGCCAAAGCCAGAGCCAAAGCCAGAAACTCTCTTGACGGGCAATGCCGTCTCTCTTCGCAGTCGCCGAATTCATCTGGTAATGCCAAACAGCCGGGCGCGCATTGGAGAAGTATTGCAGCGTCCAGAACTAAAAATAGGTAGGCCCGCAGCACGCTTCGCGCCAACAAAAAACCAGAGCGTGGAATTTTTTAATTCAGGTCAGGAACTCAGGGGCCCGCGCAGCGTAATGTACGAACGCCAGGGGATTTTTCGATGCTGATCAAAGCAGGCTTCAACGTTGAAATTGAGCTGAGCGAGCCAAGTTACGTGGTTACGCTGCTGGATGTGCATTCAACCTTCGAAGCATCCGTCGTGAACAAGGTGCCGTTCACGACCTCCCCATCTGTTCCGTGCGAAACAACCCGCGATACGGCGGGAAACGTCGTCCGGCGGTTTAAAGCACCGGCCGGGCTGACGTCGTTGTCGCAAACTGTCACGTTAAGCGTATCTGAAACTTTCGAGCTTCAAATCGGCGGTGCCATCGACACGCCCGTGGGGAAAATTCCATTAGAGTGCCTGCCTTACTTATCTGGCAGCCGGTATTGCGAGACGGATTTAATCAGCCCGTTCGCGTGGTCTCGCTTTGGCGCTCTGCCCGCCGGCGGGCAACGAGTGAAGGCTATATTCGACTTCGTCCATTCCCATGTGCGTTTTGATTACAATTGCGCCAGCGCGACGCGAACGGCTCTGGGGACATTGAACGACCAAGTTGGCGTGTGCCGCGATTTTGCTCATCTGGCGATCGCGCTTTGCCGTGCCGTCAATGTGCCCGCGCGTTACATCAACGGCTACCTCGGCGACATACGCGTGCCCGCGGTCCCGTCCCCAATGGATTTTTCTGCATGGTGCGAAGTCTATGTCGGTGGCAGATGGATGACGCTCGATGCCCGCCACAACGTACCGCGCGTCGGACGGATCGTGATCGCCAAAGGACGCGATGCCGCCGACGTCGCCATGATCACATCTTTTGGCGCGCACCGCCTTTCGCGCTTCGTCGTGACCGCTGAAGAAGTGCGTGAAGAGGCCGTAGATCGCCTGAGAACGCCTCGGTCCGCGTCCGCTTAAGATGCGGTAGCTTTCGTCGAATTTTGCTTTGCTTGGGGACAAGTAAGCGATTGAAAAGTTTGGTGGGCGATGCAGGATTCGAACCTGCGACCCGCTGATTAAGAGTCAGCTGCTCTACCAACTGAGCTAATCGCCCGACCGTGCCCGGACCTGGTGCAGCGGTTGTGCCGCGATCCCAGGATGGCAAAGGGGCCCTTAGCGATAAGGACCCCGTTGGCCAAGCCTCTAGCACCCTCGTGCAGCTCTGTCTAGCGCGCTGGCCAGCGCGCCGGGCGGGCGGCTTATACAATTACCAAAACAGGCCAATGCCATCGCGCCGCACCACTTCCCGGCCGTGCACGTAGACCGACATGGCGAGGCCTAGACCGACCATCAGCGTCATCATCGAGGTGCCGCCGTACGACACCAGCGGCAGGGGAATGCCGACGACGGGCACGAGCCCGGTGACCATCGCAATATTAATGAAGACGTAGACAAACAGCGTCACCGCTGCGCCACCGATGATGAGCCGAGCGAAGCTGTTGCGGCAACGCAAGGCCATCGCGTACAGCAAGACGAGCATCAGCATATAGAGCCCCAGCAACAGCATCAGACCGGCAAATCCCCATTCTTCGCCAAGCAGCGTGACGATGAAGTCGGTGTGCTTCTCGGGCACGAAATCGAGCCGACTTTGAGTGCCCTGCATAAAGCCCCGGCCCGTTAATCCGCCAGCGCCCAGAGCGATTTTGGATTGCGTGATGTGATAGCCAGAGCCCAAGGGGTCTTGTTCGGGATAAAGAAAAATGTTGATGCGCTTGCGTTGGTAGTCATGCAGCTTGGCCCAAACCAAGGGCGATGCGACGGCCAACGCTGCCAGACCGGACAAGAAATAAACGGCCGAGGTTCCCGCCATAAACATCATCGCCAAGCCGACGACTGCAAACAACACAGCCGTTCCCAGATCCGGCTGGCGCAACACCAGCGCGACGGGCACCATGATGACGAGAAACGCGATCAAGACGAACTGCGGCCGCGATACTTTTTCGGCCGGCAGCCACTGATAAAACCGCGCCAGCGCCAAGACGAGCGCGACCTTCATCAACTCCGAGGGCTGAAACGAAAAGGCGCCCGTTCCGATCCAGCGCCGCGCGCCCAACGCTTCGACCCCCGCAAACGGTACGAGCGCCAACAGCAGCAGCGCGAGCGCGTAAATCGGATAAGCCGCTTTCAACCACACGTCCGGCCTGATCATCGCCATGACGATGACGATCAGCGTGGCGATGAGAAAGCGCATGGCATGGCGCTCGGCCCAAGGCTGGAACGAGCCGCCCGAGACCGAATACAATGCAACCGTTCCAATCGCGGCGACGGCTGAGGCCACAATCAGCAACGGCCAGTGCACGCGCCAGAGTTTTTGGCCCAAGGTCATTGTGGGAACCGAACCGAACGAATAGCTCATGGGTTCATCGCTCCCGCCTGTTGTCGTGACGGCCGTTTGACTTGGCAGCATCCGGCCCATCGTCTGGCAGAAGAGCTGGCTGATAGCGTTCCAACATCGCCGTCATGACATCGCGCACGACAGCTGCGGCAGTGCTGGCGTTACCGCCATGTTCGACGACGGCTGCAACGGCGAAGCGCGGCGCGGCCGCGGGAACAAAACCCACAAAAATCGAATTGTCGCGGTCATCCCAGGCAAGTGCCGACTGCTCTGTCTCGCTTGGCCATGAACTGACGAGCGCTGCCGCCGTGATGCCTGCAACGATGGGTTGACCGCCGCCGAGTTGGGCTTGACGGCCGGGTGCCGCCTCATCGTTGACGGCAGACGTCATGCCGCGCCTGACAGCTTCGAGAAAACGCTCCTCGAAGGCGAGCGGTACGAACGGCGCCGAGGGTCCGTTTGGTGACACTTTGAGTAAAGTCGGCACCACGGCTCTGGAGGCAGCGATACGTGCCGCCATGACACACAGTTGCAGCGGCGTGACGAGAACGTCGCGCTGACCGATGCCAGCGAGAACGGTTTCGTTGCCATCGGCGCCCTCGCCCGGCTGTGGGTGCTGCCCTTCGGCGTCCGGCAAAAGGCCGGCTTTCTGCTGCTGCAGTCCGCGCGGGAATAATTGGCCAAATCCTAGCGATCTGGCGGCATCGCTCAAGGCCGCCGCGCTAAGCCGACGGGCCAATTCCAGAAAATAAACATCGCACGATTGCGCCAAAGCTTCGTGCAGAGCGATGGGTCCGTGGCCGCCGCTTTTGGAACAACGCCAAGCGTGATCGCCCATTTCAAAGCGGCCCGTGCAATCGATGCTTGAAGCTTCGTCGATCGTGCCGCGCTGCAAAGCCGCCAATGCGGTCACCAGCTTGAAGGTGCCACCGGGAGCATATTGTCCGGCGATAGCGCGGTTGAGCAAAGCCTTGTCCTCGCCTTCCGCCAGCCGGCGCCAACTCTCATCGCTGATGCCGTCGGCGATTTCGGCCGAATCAAATCCCGGCACAGAGGCCATCGCGGCGATCTCACCCGTCGACACATCGATGGCAACACATGCCGCGCGCCGCTCTGAGCTCAAGCGCTCGGAGACCTTTTGTTGCAAGACCGCGTCGATGCTGAGGACCACGTCTTGGCCGACTTTAGCTTCGACGCCCTCCAGCGTTCGCACGATGCGGCCGCGCGCATCGACTTCGATCTTTTGCGAGCCGCCTTGCCCACGCAGGTCGCTTTCAAAGCTCAGTTCGATGCCGGATTTTCCAATCCGCATTCCGGGTAGGCGCATCAGCGCGTCGTCCTCGGCGCTGGCCTTCTCGACGTTACCGACGTAACCAACGACGTGGCCGATCGCGGCGTTTGGCAAATATTTGCGGCGCCAGCTGACCTCGGTGCGCACGCCAGGTAGATGCGGCGCCAGCACGTTGATCCGCGCCACTTGATCAAAGCTCAAATCGGAAGCGATGATCATCGCGCTATGGCGGCTTTGCTTCTTCAAGCGGCGCACGATCTTTTCGGCTTCATCGGTCGCGAGCGGAACAACGCGGTGGAAATTGGCAAGCACTGCGGCCGGGTCGCCACTAAGGGAGGGCACCAATGTGGCGCGAAAGGTTTCGTCATTGTCAGCCAGCACAACGCCGACGCGATCGAGAATGCGGCCGCGCTTTGGGGCTAAAACTTGCAAGCCGATGCGGTTCTCGTCGGCCAGCGGCGCGTACCGCCCGTGACCGACGACCTGGAGCTGGAACAAGCGCCAGCCGAGCAGCGAAAAACCGGCGAGGTGTCCCAGCGCTGCAACAGCCGCACGACGGGTAAAGCGGCGCTTGGCTAGAATTTCTTCGCTGTCATGTTCGAACATATTTGGCTACACCCCGCGCGCGAAGCGGGCATTGTCGCGCGTGTCGTTCGCGGTACTCAGCCAGTGCAGCAGCGGCACGATGACGAGTGCTGCAATCGCCGCGTAGCCAGCACCCGAGACGTAAGGGCGCCAATCGGCAAACTCCCAAAAATAAGCCGACGATAACAACCACGCGGCGGCCGTCACACACATCAGCGCGGCGGCGAACAGCGCCACGCGTAGGCGCTGGCTGTGACGGCCATAGGGCTCGCACAGTGCTCCTAGAAAATAGCCCAACAAATAGATCAACGCCCAATAGCCAAGCGGCCCTTGGGTCAGAACATCGAGCGTCAGACCGGCAAGGAAAACGGACCACTCGGGCACGCTCTCAGGCCGACGCAATCCCCAGTAGTGGATCGCGATAATCGGCATAAGGGGCAAGAAAAACCGGTTCTCGGACGGCAAGCCCCATGGCAGCACGGCAATCAGCGTCAGGACGGTGATCGAAAGGATGGGTGCGGTGTATTTCAAAGCGCCCAACTTCATTTGCGCGGTTCTTTTTGGGCCGGCGATCCCGAGCTGCCGACAGCGGGCGCAAACCGTGCGGGCGCCGCGCTCTTTTCTTCGATCAGTTGCAATTCCGGATTTTCAAAAAACAGCACGCTGACATATTCAAGCTCATCCATGTCAGCCCGAATTTTGACGCGGCCAGCCGACGCCTCGCCCGCAACGATGCCGATGCGTAAACCGCGCGGGAAGATGCCCCCGACACCGGATGTCGACACCTCGTCGCCGCTCGCGATCACGGCATCCGGCGCCAGATACGTCAAGCGCGGTTGCGAGCCGTTGTCGCCGGCCAAGATCGCGCGCACATTCTTGTTGCCAACGAGGACGGGAATGCGGCTGTTGAGATCGGTTGGCAGCAGCACGCGCGCCGAGCCGCGGCCGATCTCGACAACGCGGCCGACCAAGCCGTCGGCATTGACGACCGGATAACCGGTGCGCACGTTGCTTTGGCGGCCAGCGCTGATCACCACCGAGCGCACGAACGCGCCGCTGGTATCGGCGATGACCCGCGCGGTGATGAAGTCGATTTTTGGTTCGTCGACCGTTTTCGACACAGCTTCGAGTTTGGCGAGCTTGCGTTCCAATTCGCGCGCGCGCCATTCCCAGCTTGAGAGCTTTTGATTGTCCACTCTCAGGCGTTGGAGTTCGTCTGAGGTATCTATTTGCGCCGAGATCTGGCGGCGCAAACGGATCAGCGGTTCCAACGGCACCATAGCTGCTTGCAAAACCGGGCTCATCAATTCGGCGATGCGCCAGCGCGCATTGGCCAGCGCGCTGTGATTGAGCTTGCTGAGGAGCATCAAGCTCAACGACACGAATACGAGGATCGGCAAAATCGCGCGCAGGCGCGAGCGTTCAGAGGGCGGGGCACCCCGGCGCGTCAGATTGAGCTTGTCATTCTTCAAGCGCGCCATAGTTCAAGACGCTCGCTTTTTAGGCCATTTGCCAGGTGATTTGGAGGAAGACGATTTTTGGCCCGAAGATTTGATGGCTGTCTCATGGCTTTATCAAGAGATGCTCGCGCCGCTTCAAGTCCTCAAGGATTGCTGCCGATCCGGCGATCACACAGTTTTGCGGTTTGTCCGGGATATGGAATTTAACGCCAACGCGGCGCTCGAGTTCGTCTGCAAGCCCTTTGAGATTTGCGCCCCCGCCCGACAAGTGCACGCCCCGCTCGCACACGTCTGTTGAAACGTCCGGCGGCAAATCTTCGATGGCGCGTTGGATGAATTCTGCGATCTGCTCGATGGGATCTTCGAGTGCTTCGGCAATATCGGCCTGCCCTAAGACGACGGTTTTGGCTTTGCCCTGCCGCAGATCGCGGCCGCGAATATAAATCTCGGCACTTTCGCCCTCGACTGCACGCGAAGCAGAGCCTGCTTCGATTTTAATGCGCTCGGCGTTGGCTTCGCCGATCAACAGCTGATGCTTGCGGCGCACGTGCCGCATGATCGCCTCATCCATGGCGTTGCCCGCGCAGCGCAGCGAGCGCGCTTGCACGACGCCACCCAGCGACATCACCGCGATATCCGTGGTGCCGCCGCCAATATCGATCACCATCGAACCCGTCGGCTCATCAACGGGCAGGCCCGCCCCAATGGCTGCGGCGACCGGCTCCTCGATCAGGAATACTTTGCGCGCGCCAGCCGACAGCGCCGTTTCATAAACCGCGCGCCGTTCGACGGGCGTGGCACCAGCGGGCACGCAGATCAAGATGCGCGGCCGCATGACTTCGATGATCGACTTCGTGCGGCGAATGAACTGCCGCAGCATTTCCTCCGTCGCCACGAAGTCGGCGATCACGCCATCGCGTAACGGGCGGATCGTCTCGATGCTTTCGGGCGTACGGCCGACCATGAGCTTGGCTTTTTGGCCAACAGCCAAGACATCGCGCACACCACCCTTGGAGCGGATGGCAACAACCGACGGCTCATCGAGCACGATACCGCGGCCAGCCACATGGACCAGCGTATTAGCAGTACCAAGATCAATGGCGATATCGTCCGCAAGAACGCTATTAACGCCGAAACGCAGCTTCACGTCGAACGAGGCCCCTTATGCGTAGCGATGCATCGTGGTTAGCAAGTTGTTAATCACGTGCCCGATGACCAAAGCAAGGCGCGTGCCGCAGGAAGACTGCAAAGTGCCCGAAAGAACGATGAATTTTTATCACGCTTAAGAGCCGTTGGAACTTTCATCATACTGCCAGCCTACAACCGTACAAACGAAAACGCTCCGGCCACCCCGGAGCGTTTTGTAGTTGGGTTTGCGCGGGTGACTAAACCGCCTGCTGGGCTTGTGCCGTCTTCTGCCGCTTGACGATCAGTTTGTTGAGGGCTGCGACATATGCCCGGGCCGACGCCACCAGCGTGTCTGGATCGGCAGACCGGCCGGTGACCACGCGCCCGCCTTCTTCCAGGCGGACCGAGACCTCGGCCTGGGCGTCCGTGCCCTCGGTCACGGCGTGGACCTGGTAGAGATCGAGACGCGCTTCGTGGGCGACAAGCTGCTTGATCGCATTGAAGGTTGCATCGACCGGTCCATTGCCGGTGCTGTGCACGGTTTTGGACGTGCCATCGATGTCGAGGGTAAGCGTTGCGGATTGCGGACCCATTGTGCCGGCGATGACGGTCAAAGCCACGACCTTCATGCGATCATGCATGTGGGCGACGCCCTCGTCTGCCAGCGCTTCGATGTCCTCGTCGTAGACGTGCTTTTTACGATCAGCCAGCGCTTTGAAGCGGTTGAACGCGTCCTCGAAAGCGTTGGCGCCCAGTTCATAGCCCAGATCTTTCAGCTTTGAACGGAATGCCGCCCGGCCCGAGTGCTTGCCCATCACCAGCGACGACTTGCCGACGCCGACGCTTTCCGGCGTCATGATTTCGTAAGTCGCGGTATGTTTCAGAACGCCGTCCTGGTGGATGCCACTCTCGTGCGCGAAGGCGTTCCGGCCAACGATGGCTTTGTTGTACTGAACGGGGAAGTTCGTCACCGCCGACACCAGCCGCGAGGCGCGCGACAGCATCTGGCTCTTGATGCCGGTTGTATAGGGCAGCAGATCGTGGCGCGTCCGCAGCGCCATCACGACCTCTTCCAGCGCTGCATTGCCGGCCCGCTCTCCAAGCCCATTGATGGTGCATTCGATCTGCCGCGCGCCAGCGCGCACGCCCGCCAGCGAATTGGCGACCGCCAGCCCCAAGTCGTCGTGGCAATGGGTCGAGATCACGACCTTCTCCATGCCTGGCACGCGGTTGAGCAGCATGGTGATCAAACCGAAATATTCCTCCGGCGTCGCGTAGCCGACGGTATCTGGAATGTTGATGGTGGTGGCGCCAGCCTTGATCGCGGCTTCCACAACCCGGCACAGATAATCGTGCTCGGTGCGCGTGGCATCCATGGCGCTCCACTCGACGTCATCGGTCAGGTTGCGGGCGCGGGTGACGGACGACACAACGCGTTCGTAGACCTGATCCTGATCGAGCTGGAGCTGATACTGGCGATGCAGCGGCGAGGTGCCGATAAACGTGTGAATGCGGCCGCGGCGGGCGGGTTTGATCGCTTGGCCGGCCCGGTCGATATCGGCAGGATTAGCGCGCGCCAGACCGCAAATCACCGAATGTTTGGCGAGCTTGGCAATTTCGATGACCGCTTCGAAGTCGCCGTCTGAGGCAATCGGGAAGCCCGCTTCAATGACATCGACGCCCATTTCGTCGAGCAGCTCGGCGACCTGGAGCTTTTCGTCAAAGGTCATCGTCGCGCCGGGGCACTGCTCGCCGTCGCGCAACGTCGTATCGAATATGATGACTTGATCTATTTGTTGCGCAGCCGGGTCCGCTGCCGTGACCGTCTCAGTGTCGTGTGTTGCTGACATGGAATTTGATCCTTAACCGGGCGGGACCGATCCGGTCTCTACCATACCCGAGAAATTGCGCCTACGTCTCGACCGGTTCCCCTCAAGCACCCGCCGGTCAAACGCCGGTCGTGAGGCTCAGGGGCTGGTAAGCTCTAGCAGGCCAGATAGCGTACCCGTGCAGCCGCGCAGCCAGACGCGCGCTAGGTCAGCGGCGTGGGAAAGGCCAAAGCTATAGGGTCGGCGCGTCATGACAGATCCATCTGACGGGGCTTGCACCCCAGGCGTTCCGCAATAAGCCCAAGCGGGGTGCCGATTGCAAGTCTTAAGCTCAAGTCACAGGCCGCTCGGGGTTGCTCACAGTAGCGTCCCTTGAGCGACACGAACGGTATGCCCGCCGATGCGAACGCCCTCAAGCTTACCGCGCGCCACTGAAATCAATAGCTGAATGGCACTCGGCCGACCGATCTCCAAGCCCTGTTCCACCGTCCGCTTGTGCGTGCCATCGGGCAATGCGTCAAAGGTATGGATGATGCGCGCAAAACCGATAGCGGCCGATCCGGTCGCTGGGTCCTCCGGGATACCAAGCTCTGGCGCGAACATGCGGGCGTGGAACGAGGCGTGGCTGCGGACGCACTGGCGCGTATAGATATAGGCGCCATCGATGCCGCGGTCTTGGAAGGCATGCGCCCAATGCACGGGGCTGATTTTCAACTTGGCCATGGCGTCGAGGTTGGCGACGGGTACGAACGCGAACGTCACGGACGCGTTGAGCATCGTCGGCTTGTGATTTTCAAATCCCAACTCGGTCTGCATCAAGCCGACGGCGGCAGCGACTTCTTCGGGCACCGTAAGTTCGGTCGGCTCTTGCGGCACATTCGGGGCATCGAATTCGCCGTAGGCGGCAGCGCCCGCCCGCAAGCGTACGCCAACGCGCACGCTTCCAGCCTGCTCTTCGAGCGCGATAATGGCGTCGCTCTCGCCATTGACCGAGGGGCTGCGCAATTCAGCCAGCAGCGCGGCGGTACCGAGCGTCGGATGGCCGGCGAACGGGACTTCGCGCGATGGCGTGAAAATGCGGATGCGCGCGGTGTGGCCAGGGCTCACCGCTTTCAAGACGAAAACCGTCTCTGAAAGGTTGAATTCGCGCGCGATCGACTGCATCTCGGCCAAGCTCAAACCGTCGGCATCGAGCACGACGGCCAGCGGATTGCCGCCATAGGGGCGCTCGGTGAAGACATCAAGAATATGATAGTGCAACCCCATTACTTAAATTCCCTCACCGCATTCCGTCGTTCCAGCCCTGCCGCTCGAAGCTGGCTCCAAGCGCCGCGCACCATGATCTAAGCGGCCCCGCCCGCCAAGTGGTTTTTCGTTTCACGCGGGGGGAAGCAAATGCGCCAGCAAAACCTTGGCATAAGGCGGCATGGCGACGGCTGAGCAATCCGCGCGACCCTTTATCACGACGACGCCGTTGAGTTCAGGATCGGGGTCGGCCGCGATATGGGCCAAGATGCGAGCGGCTAGCACGTCCGAGGTCAGGCCAGAACGGTACTCAACAGCAAACGAAACGTGCGCGCCTACACGCGTCACCAGAAAGCCCGGCTGTGGGACAAGTTCGGGCGTGCCCAGGCCCGTTTCTTCACGCAACTCGCGCGCTACGCTTTGGGCTACATCGACCGCGCCGTGCGCGTCGACATCTCTGCTATCGATAAATCCGCCAGGCAGATAGGCCAGCCCCGAATTGACATTGCCCGGCCGTTGCCGCCCGAGAATAATGTGCCCCTCAACTGACCGAATAAGCGCTGAGCCGAAACCATCGACGACGTCGGCGGCTGGGTCAAATCCGTTATCGCGCCAAAATAAATAGCTTTTGAAATCCGTTTTAATCAGACGGCCGAAAAAATGGCCGTCGCCCATTTCGATATGCTCGATGAGATATATAATGCCGTTGAAAAAAGTCGGCGTCGTCGCCTTGGCTTTTCCCCAATGCGATTCGATTTTGACGCTATGGCGTTGCGCATACGCCCATTGGGAATCTCTGGCGCGCAGTGCGACCAGGTCGAGGCGTTGAACGCCGTCATCAAAACTCAGCAACCGCCTCGCACCTTGTTCGTGAGTTGAAAAATTCGGCTGATTTTACGCGGCTAAACTGGCACCATCGTTGCTGCGTCCTGTCATCATCGCGTCGCCACATCGCCACAACAGTGCTCTTCCTCCGCGCCGGCAGAAATGCTCTCGGCGTCTATAATGCGCATCATATCAACGAGATAAAAAGCGAAAAAAACGGCGCGGATAAATTGTCTCCCAATTTTGAACATCACAGCGACACGATCTGGAATTCATATCGCGCTCATCGGCACGTCGCCGGGGGGCGACAGTCAAGATCTCCCGGCGATCTCGCGTAACGAAGTGGGAATTTGAGTTGCTCGAGACCTCTGAGGTTAAGCGCCCAAGCGCTCACTTCGGCAGAGTAAAATCATCCAACGTGCGTCGCGGACACTAAACGCCCGCGGACACTTCGAACCGGCTTCGATGGCGTTTTGCAAAATTCGCCTTCGAGAACGGGCGGCGGGGGTCCCCGCTCCTCTGCCGCCCGTGTTGGGCAAGAGAACCCAGACCCGCGGAACCGGGTTATTCAGTTCTCAAAACCGACAGGACCGCTCGCGTTGCTGCATCATAACCCTCCCCAAGAGAGGCAACGCGAGCCCCTTTTACTGTCCAGATTTCGAACAGGTCGGGCGCTGCTTCGTTGGCCGTTCGATCGTCAATCTGTGGAGATATTTCTAGGACCGATCCAGGACCCGACCGTTCCTCCATAGGAGGCGCGAACGACTTCGCCGATGATCGCTAGATCCACAAAACCTATGCCGACACGCTCCCCATAGTGGTGGCGAATTTCACAGCCATACTCTTTGTCGTGGCCTTCGATTGTCAATATGAACGCAAATGGCAGCAATTCCGTCCGCTCGAAAACGAGCAGTGCACCGCCGTCCGAAATATTGCGAATGACGCATGGCAACGCGGGGCGGCCGGGCAGAGCGATCCAACCACGATCTTGGCTATGGCGGCGGCCAAATTGACGCCGTTCGGAGGGATTTGGTTTACCTGACATGACGTCACCGTCCTTACATCCGATGAATATCTTGCCTCATCGTAAGCACGACGGGGTTTCATGGCGCTAAATCTCTCACCAAAGATTTTAATCGCGCTTGAGGCGCATTGCGCGAAAAAATACTGCAATTTTTGTTCAAACCGGATCGATGCCTGTAGCAGCTCGCAGCGGCAGCCTTGGCGCGCTCCAGATCGTGTTTGTGGGCGGGGACGAGATTGTGGATCAACATCTGAGCGACCACAGCATTCGTCAGCATTCGTCCCCGCCACTTTTTCTTAGTTCCGCGCCCTATCGACCATCTTGTTCTTGGCAATCCACGGCATCATGGCGCTGTTTTGCGATGCGGCTCAGTATTGGGCTTGATCTCTCAACGCCGCAAGAGTGACGACCTGTAAGCCGCGCGAAAACGCCTGGTCGCTCAAATCTCGATCATCAGTGACGAGAATGGAATCGGCTTTGAGAATACAAAGCCAGGCTGCGTCCGACAAGCCTAGCGCGACGAATGCTGGATCCTCCATAACCATTCCGCACGGATGGTATCGTTCGTCCATTGCCGCACTGAGGGAAACGAACCTCGATAGCAGTTCTGACCTCAGAGGCTCAAGCACACCTTGCACGAGGAGATTGCTGACCTCTGTCATGACATTGGGCGTCGATATTATAACGTCCACATTCCTGAGCGTTTGGGCTATGAGTTCGAAATCGCGTTCGGTGTAGGATTTTAGCCGTTTGTGCCGGCAGATAAAGTCTTTGCGCGTACTCCCGACAATGAGAAGGAGCAATAGGTTGGTATCCACGGCGACCGTGGCCATCACCGATCCCTTATGGCGCTACGGTCTCGAATCGAAATCGGCTTGCCGTCCGTATCCGACAGTCTCACCACCTTGTAATCGAATGGAAGGACCAGCGACCCAAATGCCTTTGCTGCCGACCTCTTCAAACCAAATGTTACACACCACTCTCGCTCGTTGTCGTCGAACCACACTTCTTCAAGTGTGGGCTTGTCCGAGAGTTCGTCAGAAAAAATTGCGAGAATATATTCGCGGGCACTCGAGACAGCCTGCTGAACGTCCATCATCTACCTCCGAGTGAATTCCTTGCGTTAATCCTCATATAGTATTGAAGCTCGCGAAAATAAGCATCGCGAGCTTCCGTTGTGTCCCAACCCTAGTTCCGCGCCTTATCGACCATCTTGTTCTTGGCGATCCACGGCATCATGGCGCGCAGCTTGGCGCCAACTTCCTCGATCTGATGCTTGTCGTTCATGCGCCGCGTCGCCTTGAAGTTGGGTTGCCCGGCTTTGCATTCCAACATCCAATCGCGCGTGAAGCGGCCCATCTGGATATCGTTGAGAACGCGCTTCATCTCGGCTTTCGTCTCAGGCGTGACGATGCGCGGGCCGGTTTGATATTCGCCAAACTCGGCCGTGTTCGAAATCGAGTAGTTCATGTTGGCGATGCCGCCCTCGTAGATCAAATCGACGATGAGCTTCACTTCGTGCAGACATTCGAAGTAGGCCATCTCCGGCGCGTAGCCTGCTTCGACCAGCGTTTCAAAGCCGGCGCGAATGAGTTCGACGAGGCCGCCGCATAGTACGGCTTGCTCGCCAAAGAGATCGGTCTCGCACTCTTCTTTGAAGGTCGTCTCGATGACGCCCGAACGCCCGCCGCCCACGGCCGAGGCATAGGACAAAAATAAATCGTGGGCGTTGCCGCTTTTGTTTTGATGGATCGCGATGAGGCAAGGCACGCCGCCGCCTTTTTGATATTCGCCGCGCACCGTGTGCCCAGGGCCCTTTGGCGCCACCATGCCGACGTCGAGATCGTCGCGCGGCTCGATCAAATTAAAATGGACGTTCAGGCCGTGCGCGAACATCAGCGCCGCGCCCTTTTTCATGTTGCCATGGAGGTGGTCGCGATAAATGTCAGCCTGCAATTCATCGGGGGTCAGCATCATGATGACGTCGGCCCACTTGGCGGCGTCTGCGACTTCCATGACTTTCAGTTTTTCTTTTTCGCACTTAGCGGCTGTTGCCGAACCTTTACGCAGCGCAATGACGACGTCCTTGCAACCGCTGTCGCGCAAATTCAAAGCGTGCGCGTGGCCCTGGCTGCCGTATCCGACAATGGCAACTTTTTTCGATTTGATGAGATTGATGTCGGCATCACGGTCGTAATAGACGCGCATAGGCGGCCTCTCGGTTTCCCCGGTCAAAAGCGACGGTCGGGCTGTAAGTTTGGGTCAAGGGACGTATCGAACGGCCCCAATGGTGGCTGGAAACTACTCAGAACGCGCGGCCGATTCAACGGGGAGCGTCATCGGGCGCTTTTTAACGCCAGGACTTTGCGGTTCGCAACCGTTAACCGAACCCTAACCGGCTTTGGCGATACTGGGCCGGCATGTTTTAGCCAAGCCCAAAGGTTTTCAGCCCCAATGTCCAAAATAGCGATTTCGGCAACGGCCCTCGCGGCTCTGGTCTTGGCTGCTTGCGGCGGCGGCGCGCCACCGCCCCCCACCGGTCCTCCGGTCGAACGCGGCATCTTTATTTCGGCCGGCGACTGCGCCGACAGCAAAAAGCTGACCGGCGAAGAGTGCGACAAAGCCATCGCGGGCGCCGTTGCCCAGCACGACGCGCAGGCCGTTGTTTACAAAACAGTACATGCTTGCGAGGTCGTCGCTGGCCCAGAGCGCTGCAATAAAACGGTCGACGGACAATTCCAGCCCCGCCTGCAAGCGTTCTTCGTGGTCATGAGCAAGCCGCCAACCGCCGTGCCACTCTACGCGCCCAAAGCCAGCAGCATCGCTTTCCAATCGCTTTCGAAGCAAATCATTCTTGCGAAGGACGAGACAATTACCGTGTCTGCCTCGGCCCTGACCATCGCCAGCGAAAATGCAAAGCTGTCTGAAGTGGGTGCTGACAATACTGCAGCGGCAGCAGCCGACATTCACTAACTTTCAGTCGGAGAAGTTAAAGCGTGCCCGCGCCCCGCCCGATCGCGGCGATGCCGGTGCGCGAAACTTCGACCAGTCCAAGCTCGGTCATGATGCCGATGAAGGTTTCGATCTTCGAGGGCTTGCCGGTGATCTCAAACACAAAATGCTCAATCGACGTGTCGATCACCTTGGCGCGAAAAATTTCGGCCAGCCGCAACGCTTCGATGCGCTTGTCGCCTTTGCCCGCAACCTTGACTAACGCCAGCTCGCGTTCGATCGAGCCGCCTTCTTCCGTCAGGTCCCGCACCCGGTGAACGGGGATGAGCCGCTCAAGCTGATGCTTGATCTGCTGGATGACGGCCGGCGTTCCCCGTGTGATCACCGTGATCCGCGACAAGTGCTTTTCATGCTCCGTCTCGGTCACCGTTAAACTGTCGATGTTGTAGCCGCGGCCGGAAAACAAGCCGATGACGCGGGCGAGCACGCCGGGTTCGTTATCGACGATGATCGACAGCGTGCGCGACACCTCGGCTTGAAAGCGCGGTGGGCTTGGATAGTGCGACTGCTTTGGGTGCTCGGCCATTGTGCTTTCAGCTCTGTTCAAGGCGGGTTTAAGTGCCCCCGGGGGTCAGTTCGTAATCGGCGATCGTACACGTTTCCAATCTGGCTTGGTCGATCCAAGCTTTGACGGCGGGATGCGCTGTAACGGCATGCATATAGAGCCGCGTATCGCTTGCAACCGGAATTCGGTAGGTTTCAAAGCGCGTGACGACGGGCACATACATCGCGTCGGCGGCGGAAAACGCGCCGTAGAGGAAACGTCCGCCGGCGCCGAATTTCGCCCGCGCCTCGTGCCAGATGTTTTCGATGCGATCAATGTTGGCTTTGAGTTCATCGCTCGGCATTGGCACGGCGTACCGCTTGCCAACATTCATCGGCAGCGTTTGCCGTAAAGGTTGGAACCCCGCATGCATTTCGCTGGCGATGGCGCGCGCGTGCGCACGGGCAACGACGTCTTTCGGCCAGATCCCTTTGTCTGGAAAGATATCGGCCAGATACTCGATAATGGCCAAGCTCTCCCATACCCTCGTGTCGCCGTCGATCAGCACGGGCACCTTACCGGTCGGCGAAAATTGCAAGATCTGCGCGCGGGTCTCGGGCTGCTTGAGTGGCACGACGGTTTCGTCGAATGGAATATCGAACGCTTTGAGAACGAGCCACGGCCGCATCGACCACGACGAATAGCGCTTATTGCCGATGACGAGGTGCAGCATGGCTCAGCGCTCGTCCTTCTTCGGTCTACCGGCATCGCCAGATCCGGGACGCGACCTCTTCTTGGTCGTAGCCTTAACAGCCTTGCCATCGTCGGGATGGGCTGCTTCTGGCGCGTTTTCTTTAGGGAACACGGCTTTGAGAAAAACTGGAAATGCCTCCGTATCGACCAGCTTCTTGAACGCATCCGCTTCGGCGGGCGTCACGTGATATTGCGAATAGGCCAATAGGAATCGCTGCCCCATGCCTCTGGAAATATCCTCAGCCGACGGCGCACGCATGGCTTTGCGCTGATCGGGGGCGAGCTTGCCATACATCTGCGCCAGCACTTGGCTGTGCATGTAATCCTGCGCCATGCATGCCTCCAGCCCCTGATTGAATTCAGACGCCAGAAGGTGCGTGCGATAACAGGCATCAAGGAATTTCAACACTCCGGGCGAGCCCTCGCGTTGATGCATGACGGCGAGACGGCCGGCCGCGTCGCGCACGTTGGCTGCATGATCCCACGATTGCTTTTCAGCCTTCGCGGTCTCGGATTGGGCAGGCAACGCTGGCACGACAACGGCCATGACCGCCGCGAGCAGCGACAGCAGCAACTGAGCAAATGCAGCCTTGCGCGTCATGGCAACCTCATCGGCTTTCTGTGGGGTTATGGCACCATCACCGGAACAAAACCGCCTATCCGTTTGGCCGTCCGCACAAGAGATTTGTCGAAAGTCGCAAATCCTTCGGCAGTTGCCGACTGCGCCAGATGCATCGCGTCGGCGAAGTCCATTCCCTTAGCATAGGCCTCTAGCGCCTTGACTATAGCGACCTGGTTATCCGTTGCGACATTTTCGAGCCCGAAGATGCGGGTTAGGCCGCTCAAAATCTGGTCGGACGCAAGATTGTACACGCTTCGCAAAACCCATTCTGTTTCGAGTGCCACTGTCGATGTCACTAGGACGGTTTCCCGTTGCATCAACCTTCTCACAGCGGTGACCTGCGCCTCATTATCATTCACGATGAGGCGCACAAGAATGTTGGTATCGACGGCAATCATTTATTCTTCGCCTCGAAAGCTTTCCACATCCGCCGCGCTTCTTTGACGATGCCGTCGTTCATCTCTTTGATGGACTTTTTAGGGCCCTTGTAATTGGCACACCCAATCACATCATCAAGAGTTGTCTTTGGAAAAAACTCAGGCCTTCGAGGTCGCAGTACAAGCGCTTCAGGAGTGTCTTCTACTGTGAACTCGGTCCCCTCTGTCCAACCGTGCGCATCTCGCACCGACTTGGGGATGACGATCTGACCCTTACTTGAAAGTTTCGTTTTTTCCATGAACTAAACCGGTAAGATTGAAGTAAGACGAACATAGGCCATGTCCGCCCGATCGTCAAACGCCGGCGTCAAACCAGCACCTTGCCTTCCTTGCTGACCGCGCGGCCGACTTCCTCGTCGGACACGTCTTCGCCCAAAATCATTTCGTTGTGCGCCTTGCCAGACGGGATCATCGGGAAACAGTTGGCAAGCTTGGCGACGCGGCAATCGAACATCACCGGGCCCTTGTGATTGATCATTTCCTTGATCGCATCGTCGAGATCGGCTGGGTGTTCACAGCGCATCCCCTTCCAACCGTAGGCATCCGCCAGCTTGACGAAGTCCGGCAAACTTTCGGTATAACTGTGCGACAGGCGGTTGCCGTGCAGCAGCTGCTGCCACTGCCGCACCATGCCCATGTATTCGTTGTTGAGGATGAAAACTTTAACCGGCAGATTGAACTGCGTCGCGGTCGAACATTCTTGAATGTTCATCAGGATCGAAGCGTCGCCCGCAACATCGATGACAAGCGCTTTGGGATGAGCGATCTGCACGCCGATCGCAGCTGGCAGGCCATAACCCATCGTTCCAAGACCGCCCGACGTCATCCAACGGTTGGGCTCTTCGAAGTGCATGAACTGCGCCGCCCACATCTGATGCTGGCCGACTTCCGTGGTGATGTAGGTGTCGCGATCTTTAGTTAGCTCCTGCAGGCGCTGCAAAGCATACTGCGGCATGATCACGTCTTTGGAATTCTTATAAGTGAGCGACTTGCGCGCGCGCCAACCCTCGATTTGCTTCCACCAAATCTTGTGCGCGGCCTTGTCGAGCACTGGCGTCTTGGCTTTCCAAATCCGCAGCATGTCTTCGAGCACGTAGGCACAATCGCCGATGATCGGCAGGTCGACGTTGACGTTTTTGTTGATCGACGAGGGATCGATATCGACGTGGATCTTCTTGGAGCCTGGCGAGAACGCATCGAGCCGACCGGTGATGCGGTCATCGAAGCGCGCGCCGATGTTGATCATCACATCGCAATCATGCATCGCCATGTTGGCTTCGTAAGTACCGTGCATGCCCAGCATGCCGAGCCACTGCTTGTCCGACGCAGGGTATGCGCCGAGTCCCATCAGTGTCGAGGTGATGGGATAACCGGACAGCCGCACGAGTTCGCGCAGCAGCTGGCTCGCTTTGGGGCCTGAATTGATGACGCCGCCGCCGGTATAAAACAGCGGCTTCTTAGCGGCCGCGATAATGTCCACGGCTTCGCGAACCGGCGCCTGTTCTGGCTTCAGCTTCGGCTTATAAGTCTTGTGTTGGATGTTCGACGGGCCGACATAGGCACCCGTCGCGAACTGGATATCCTTGGGGATGTCGACGACGACGGGTCCAGGGCGGCCCGTTTTGGCGATGTGGAACGCTTCATGCAAAATGCGCGACAGATCGTTGACGTTCTTCACCAGCCAATTGTGCTTGGTGCACGGCCGCGTGATGCCAACGGTATCGCATTCCTGAAACGCGTCGTTGCCGATCAAATGCGTCGGCACCTGACCCGTGATGCAAACGATCGGAATACTATCCATCAGCGCATCGGTGAGGCCCGTCACCGCGTTGGTGGCACCTGGACCAGACGTGACGAGAACGACGCCAACCTTGCCGGTCGAGCGCGCGTAGCCTTCGGCCGCATGAACCGCGCCGCCTTCCTGACGCACCAGGATGTGTCGGACTTTGTCCTGCTGGAACATCTCATCGTAGATCGGCAGAACGGCGCCGCCGGGGTAGCCGAAAATAACTTCGACGCCCTGATCGGCAAGCGCCGTCAAAACCATCTCAGCACCCGTCATCGTCCGCGCCATCGTCGTTCTCCAGCCATTGCCCGAATGCACCTCGAGCCCGCAAATATTAGACAGAAGGTAAGATCTGGAGACTGAGACGTCAACGCTAAGATTTAATAAATGAGATAACTTCTGGAGATAAATATTCCATTTGTTGCGCCATTGTATTATCCCACGAAATCATATTTCTATTAGCCCAAGTCTCCTGCCGTTTGATGTATTGCCGCGTCTCGGCTTTGCCCCGCTCGACGGCAGCTTCAACTGGCATCTCACCACGCACTGCGGCGATCAGTGGCGCCACACCCAGCGCCCGCATGGCCGGCAGGGCGGCATCGAGATTAAGCGCGCTGATCGCCGCCGCCTCAGCCAGCGCGCCGTCTTGCATCATCGCGTCGAACCTTAGATCGGCACGCTGATACAGCACTTGGCGCTCAAGCGTCATGACGAGGCGGACGGCATGGTCGGGCTCAATCGTCGGCACACCGGGCTTTGACTGCCAAATGCTCAGCGACACGCCGGTTGCGTCGAGCACTTCCAGCGCACGAACGATGCGCTGCGTATCGGACGGGTTGAGACGTGCGGCCATCTCAGCGTCGCGCAAGGCCAGCGTTGCATGTAAAGCCTGCGCGCCGATGCTTTCGGCCCGTTGCCGCCAGTGCTCGCGAATGCCCGCAGCAATTGGCGGTATCGGAGACAAGCCTTCAAGCAGTGCCTTGAAGTAGAGCCCCGTGCCACCAACGACGATCGGCCGCTGTCCCTGCCGTTGAGCTTCACCCAATGCGCGCGCGGCATCAGCTACGAAGCGGCCCACCGAATAAGCTTCACTGGCCGGCACGAAGCCATAGAGCACGTGCCGCGCGCGCGTCATTTCGGAGGACGAGGGCCGCGCGGACAAAATTTCGAGTTCGCTGTAGACCTGCATGCTGTCGGCATTGATGACGACGCCGCCGAGTTCTTGCGCGAGGCTCAAGGCAAGCGCTGACTTGCCGCTTGCCGTCGGGCCTGCAATCAAAATCGGGCGCGTTGCAATCATAACGCGTCTTAGCGTGCACCGATGGCCAGCACAAAGCTTTCAGTATGCAATCGAAGTCCGCAAGCCGAGCACGGTGGCATCGGGGATCGCGCGCCCGCTGGCATCAGCAGGATTGGCGACGTTACCGCCGGGATGCCAGATATATTGCAACATCGGCTGTACCGTCCAGCCCGAGACGATTTCGGCCTGGTAGTTGATCTCTAAATCTACCTCGCCATCGCGGACGAGCGCGCCCGAGCCAAACCCGCGTGCATCTTTGTCCAACTCGATAGCGCCGTCGGAAATCTTGGAATAGGCGATGGCAAACCCGAACGCATCGTTTGGGCGGCCCACAACCAGCCCGGAGAACACCACGCCGCCGTCGGCATAAAAACCGACCGTGCTGGTATCTTCAGGTCCGACCATCACGCGCGCGAAGGCCGAGACCCCCTTGCCCTGTTCGGCGCCGGGAATTTGGATGAGTTGCTGGTCGATCACGCCGTAAATGCCAAAGTTGCCGCGTCGGCGCGCGGCACTACCGTTGCTGGCGGGGTCAGCCAACGATAAGCCATCGGACCCAAAGCGCTGATCGTCGAAATTGCCAAAGTGCTGCCAGCCGCCGACTTTGATCGTTCCGGGCAAGAAGCTCGCGCTTTTATCGCGATTGTACTTCCACTGCACCTCGCCCATCACGAGCGGGGGATCATCGATGCGGAAGGCGAGGCCATATTTTTCCCGGCCACGCGGCGGATCAAAACGCGGATCGACGGAATTGCCGTTATAAACCGCAAGAAGCGCGGAAAACGCTTCGTTAGGATCAAATCTTAATCTGACACCCGGCGTCGCCAACGGATAAATCGGACCGCCCGTTGGCAGATTGACCGATGGAAAAATTGGCCAGCCGAAGGTGTTGGCGATGAAAAGGCTTCCCGTATCGCTGATCAAAAATTCGGTATCTGCGCCAAGCTGCCCGAACCGCAGTGACACCTTGTTGTCGAAAAACTTCTGCTCCAGCCAGAGTTCGTACAACAAGGTGCTGTCGAAACTTTCGATATTGGAAGACGTGACGAGGCTGCCGAGGTTTTCAGCCGTGACGTGATCGGTGCTGTGGATCTGATAGCCGCTGGTGTGGAAGTTCAGATTGCTAAGACCGAAGATTTTCTCCAAATCGGCATCGAGATAGCCTTTGAGCAAACCATCGTAGGCCGCGCCTTGCCTGATACCGCCGGACGGGTTGCCCAAAACTTCTGCGGTGTAAGTAAAGCCATAGGTGATTCCAGCACCGGCCAGTGCGGCGCGCGCGCCTAACGGATCGCCGTTGGCTGGCAGCGATGTTGCAATTGATGGACTTGGAATGCCGGTATCCGGCGCATCCCCGGCGCTGACAGACGATGATAGGCCAGCCGCCAGAACGACCGCGCCAAGATTTGCCACCAGCGTCGCTTGCGATCTGGCACGCAACACCATAAAAAATTGCTCCGACCCTTGAATGAGACTGTCATGAAACTATTCGCAGAATATTGCGCACCGCTCACCACGCTGGGCGGTTAATGCACTGTTCTTTCGGCTTGACCTCGTCCCGGCTCGCAACGTGTTTCGAATTTGTCACACGCGCGACGCTAGATCTGCCAATCGCGCCGCCAACTTAGAACATTCGGCACTCTCAATCGTTTTCGAATCAGTGCGATGCGATATGGGACGTCGAGCGGGTTGCGCGTAGAAGCCGACTGCCTTGGGGGAAGTGAGAATGCGAGCGATAGACGCGCGCCTAATGCGTCTCGGCGTTCTCATCTGTTCTGCAGCTCTTTCGGCCTGCGCCGGCGAACCGGCCAGTATCGTGACGAGCTCGGTCGCAGTGGCCGATGCAGCGCAATCCGATCGCGATCTGCCGCGCCGCCCGTGGCTGCCCGTTACGAACGACGCACCCGGCAAAACTGCGCCTCCCGCCTTTACGCAATCCGTGACGATGAAAGAGGCGATCCACCGTGCCGTCGAGCGGTCCCCTGCGGTCAAGGCGGCATTCACCGAAATCGAGGCGCGCCACGACGACGCCGCGCAAGCCTCTTACAAGCCCAACCCCGAACTCAGCCTCGATATTGAAAATTTCCTCGGCAGCGGGGCGAAAAGCGGCTTTCGCGTCGCGGAAGAAACGCTGCGCATATCGCAGTTGATAGAACTGGGCGACAAACGCCTCAAACGCTTGCGCGCCGCCAACCTCGAAGCCTCGGTCGCCGGCTGGGACTATGAAGCGGCACGGCTAGCTGCCGCATCGCGCGCCGCCACCGCATTCGTCGATGTGCTGGTCGCGCAACAGCGCATCGACGTCCTCGAACGCTTCATCAAAATTGCCGACCGCACACGCTCGGCCGTTGAAACGCAAATAACCGCTGGCAAAGGCATCGCCACCGATCTTGATCGCGCGTCGATTTCGGTGGCCCGCGCTAAAGCGGGCGTTGATAGCGAACGCGCGCGGCTGACGGGTGCGCGCCAATCGCTCTCGGCACTTTGGGGCAGCAATAAATTGAGCTTTGAACGCGCGCGCGGCAAGCTCGATGCGACGCCCAACGTGCCTTCGCTCGAGCGCGTGCAAACGTATCTCGCTGAAAACCCCGCACTCGCCCGCTGGTCCGACGAAATCGGCCGCCGCCACGCCATGCTCGATGTCGAACGCGCCAAAGCGGTGCCCGACATCAAGGTCGCGCTCGGCATTCGCCACTTGCACGAAGACGACACCGGCGCGTTGGTGGCAACGGTTGCCGTTCCGCTGCAGGTCTTCGACCGCAACAACGGTAATATTGCGGCCGCCAACCAGCGCATCCAGCGTGCCGAGTTCGACGGCCAGGCCGCCGAGCGCGACGTCTTCAGCGCGCTCGTCGCAGCGATGGGCGCGTTGCGCGTCGCGAAGGCTCAGATCAACGCTGTCCAATCCGGCGTGCTGCCGCCGTCGCGCTCCACGGTCGAGCGCACGCAGGCTGGCTACTCGGAAGGACGTTTTGATTTATTCATGCTGCTCGATGCGCAGCGCAGTTTGCTCGATGCAGAACTTGAACTCGTCACCGCGCAGGGCGATTACGCCAAGGCCAAGGTGCAAGTGGAAATCCTCATCGGTCGCGCTTTGGAAGAGGCCGGCTGACGCCTCACAACCCAGTCATGCGCATCTTGATGTCGCGCATCAGTGCAGTAAAGCGAAGGCGCCACGCTTCCTGCCAGCGAAGAACTGTTGGACGCCACGTCCGCCAGGCCTGCATTGTTTCGAGACGGACCCGCGTTTTGATCATGCGCCCATAGCGCCACGTGTATGAGCTGCGGATTTTCGCAAACAGCGCATCCTTCCACGGCACGAATTTTTCGTAACCCGATGCGAACCAGCCGATTTGCATCAGCTGCGGTTTTGTCAGAACGAAAATCCGCGCCACCAGCGCCGTGCCGACAACCTTGGCGGTGATGAACACCAGCGCGGCTGACAGCACATGCGATCGAGCCAAAAGATAAAGCGCCAGAAACTTGAACGGCAACAGCACGGCGGCTGGCACTGAGAACGCGGCGAGCGCGCCATAAGGTGGCAACTGTGCGACCCAGCGCTCTAACGCCGCCCATATTCTAAAACGCTGGAACCCGGCGAGCAAATCTTGCAGCGGCCGCCAACCCCATTCCTCGAACAGGACGATGAGCGCGGCGACAATGTGCAGAGCCGCGATCAGCGGAGCGCGCGCCACCGCCCAGAAGATACCGATGAGTTGCACAGCCAAATGAGCAACAGCCAGCAGGCCGCGCCAAATCTGGCGGGCGATCAAACGTGCTGGGTGCGGCGGCGTTTCGAGGTCCAAATGGCGATCCTTGAAGGTCTTGCAGCCCTGACAGCTGCAAGCAACCTCCAAAGTGTAACGTAATGCTGCTCAAGCCCCGTTAACAGCACGTTGCGTAGCAAAAGCATCAAAGTCATCTCACGCATTCGAGAGTGCCCCAAGAAAGTATTTATTGCTCGGCTGTCGATGTGGGGACGAGACTCTGCTCGACCAGCAGCGAGCCCATTCTGAAAATCTTGCCACCCAGTTTTACGCGAACTTTGATTCGCCCGGGAGCGTTCAAGACGAACGGACTGATTGGGATCGCAAGCAAGATCTCTAAAAAATTATCTTCTGATCCTTTGCTGTGATCAGAGGGTATTGATCCCTTGGCGGGAACCGGAAACTTAAATGACGGATTTTCATCGGCGTCGCCGGGCGCATAAATTTGCACCTCAAAGTTCTCTACTGACTTATCATTAGGAAACCTCATTGCGACTTGAAAGCACAACTTTGGCATAATTAGCGGGAAGCCGGACCCTAACAACACGCCATGATAGATGCCTACTACGGTGGTCTTGCCAGAAGTTTCCTCGCGAATGTCATCGCAAAATACGACGTACCCCGGCGGCAGCTCTGAAAAGTCTTTCATGCCGCTTCGATCCGCGTCGTCCGAGAAAACGATGGAGCGCTCCGAGTTAATGTGATGACCGAGTTAGCACCGTAGAACACTGCTGGGCTGGTCCTGAATGTAGCTGTGTCTTGGCGCCCGGACGGTGTGTAAATAACACCGCTGGTGCGGTCACGAGCGATAAGCTGAATTTCTAAATTGAGCTCAGTTGCAATATCAGCAACTGTATCCAGCTCCCAATTCGGAAGCTCAGGGGAAAACCATCGGGAGATCGTCGATTTGTTAATCTTTAATCTGGTTGCCAGCGATTGAAGCGTATATTTTTCTTTCTCTTTCTTGTGCTGCAATACGCCCCAAAATAAACTCACAAACATAGAACGCAGCATCCCGCGGCGATAATCGCGGATGCGATCGTTCTCAGATTCAGTCGTCGGATTGTGTGACATCTTTAATATACCCACTTACATAATCACTGACACTGGCACTGCGAAACGGCTCGGTTGTAGGAAAGTAGTTGCTCCATCGTTTTTTAGTTTCGTCGATGTGCAGATCCCAATCAGACTGATATCGGAATTTGTCTCGTGAAACTGCGACCAGCCCCACAAAGAAGTCACTGCCGAGAAACCGACCAAAAACTCTCCATCCGTTGTAACGTGTTGATCGCTTTGCAAAGCGAAAGTTCCAGATTTCGTCGGCATTCTCCAACCTCTTTAGATCAACGTCAGTCTTCGGATGCTCCTCTCGAGTCAGGCAAATCCAGACGCAATGACCTTTCAAATATCTGCCGATTACCAGATCCGCTAATCGATGAGGGAAAGCGGTCTCAACATCGTGCGAATTGATTAGGTCAGCGATCTTAGGGACTACGTAGATTTTTCGAAGGCTCGCTTCCCCTCCAAGCGGATTTAGGGGGACTAACCCCGCTCGCTCAGAAATCGACTCTAGCAAAGTTGTATTATAAGTCAACTTTCCCCTCGACTCAAATTTATTTGTCTAGCGATGAAGTTAACAACATTAGCAGCATAGTAACTATTGTTCACTCTGGGACAGACCCAGAGCATTAACCGCTGCAAATGCGAACTAGCCCTAGGAAGGGTCTAAACCAACGTTGCGGCTCGTCGTCCGAGCTATTTTGCTGCCACTAGCCGGGTATCGGCCGGCCGCAAAGCGCCCGCTTTTTCGGCCTGTTCGAGAACGTGGGCCAGTTCTTCGCGCGCCTTTTCAGCCTGCCGCTGACGTGACCACAAGCTGGCATAAAGGCCGTCTTTGGCGATCAGGGCTGCGTGCGTGCCTTGCTCGACGAGTTCGCCTTTTTCAAGCACCAGGATGTTGTCGGCATGGATGATGGTCGATAGCCGGTGCGCGATCACAAGCGTGGTGCGGTTGCGCGACACGCGATCGAGCGCGTCTTGAATTTCCTTCTCGGTGTGGCTGTCGAGCGCGCTCGTTGCCTCGTCGAGGATCAAGATCGGCGGCCCTTTGAGAATGGTGCGCGCAATCGCGACGCGCTGCTTCTCGCCACCGGAAAGTTTCAGGCCGCGCTCGCCGACCATCGTGTTGTAACCGTCAGGCAGTGTCTTCACGATGGCGTCGATCTGGGCCATGTCGGCGGCCTTGACGACCTCTTCGTCGGTCGCGTCGTGGCGGCCATATTTGATGTTGTAGAAAATGCTGTCGTTGAACAACACCGTATCTTGCGGCACCACGCCCATCGCGGCGCGCAACGACGATTGCGTCACGTCGCGAATGTCTTGCCCGTCAATCAGCACCGCGCCGCCGCTGACATCGTAGAAGCGCAGCAGAATTCGGCTGATGGTCGACTTGCCGGCACCCGATGGTCCGACAATCGCGACCATCTTGCCGGCCGGTACTTCGAACGACAGATCTTTCAAAATCACGCGCTCTGGATCATAGGCAAAGCGCACGTTCTCAAACCGGATCGCGCCGCCTTTGACTGCCAGATCTTTGGCGCCAGGCCGGTCTGCGACTTCCGGATTCTTTTCCAGCACTTCCATCATGCGTTCGATGTCGGTGAGACCCTGCTTGATCTCGCGATACACCATGCCCATGAAATTCAGCGGCTGGAACAATTGCAGCATCAGCAAATTGACCATCGCGAAATGGCCGACGCTTTGGTCGCCGGAGACGACGTCGCGCGCCGCCATGACGAGGCAAATCGTCAAAGCAATTGTAAATATAATCGCCTGGCCGCAGTTTAACACGGCGAGCGAGGTATATGTTTTGATGCTGGCTTTCTCGTATAGCGCCATCGACTTGTCGTAGCGCGCGGCCTCGCGTTCTTCGGCGCCGAAATACTTGACAGTTTCATAATTGAGCAAGCTGTCGACCGCCTTGGTGTTGGCGTCGGTGTCGCTCTCGTTCATGGCCCGGCGGATCGAGACGCGCCAGTCCGTCGCCTTCACCGTGAACCAGAGATAGAACACGATCATCAGCGTGATGGTGACAACGTAGCGCCAGTCGAACTCCACGGCGCACACGACCAGGATCAGCAGGAACTCGATGATCGTGGGGAACAGCGTCATCAGCGCCATGCGCGAAATGTTTTCGATGCCAGCCCGGCCGCGCTCCAGCACGCGCGTCAGGCCACCTGTCTTGCGTTCCAGATGAAACCTGAGCGAGAGCCGGTGCATATGCTCGAAGGTCGACAGCGCCAGTTTGCGCACGGCGTGCATCGCGACTTTGGCAAACATGCCTTCGCGCGCTTGCACCAGCAGTGTCATGACGATGCGTGCCAGCCCGTAAAAAATGCTGGCGGCAATCGGCGCGCCGATAAACCAGCCCGTGAGCTCCGCTGCCGTGACTTTGCCGCCCGCCGCCGCCACAAGCGCATCCGTTGCCCACTTCAGCGTGAAGGGCACCATAACGGTGATAACTTTGGCAATGATAACGAGCACCACCGACCACACGACCGTGCGGCGCAGATCGGGCCGGTCAGACGGCCAGATATACGGCCATAGGCCTCTGATCACGCGCATCTGTTGGGGCGAAGGCGTGAAGCGCGCAGCAAAGCCGCCGGGCTCGGCTGGGTCAGGATTTGAAATGGCGCGTTGCATACCCGTGCTCTTAGACGGGCAGCGCGGCGTTGTCCAACAGACCAAGAGACGCGCTAGAATTCACTTGCGCAGGGGTAAGAAAAATCGCTGGCATGGGTAGATCAGATCGGGGTCGGCGATCCGGCTTCTATTGGCGCGATAGATGACCCGGAAAAAACGCCCCTTGTGATAGTGCCGCTCAGAAATGCGCCACAAGCTGTCGCCGCGGCGGACGACATAGTGCGCTGGCGGCGTCACCAACCGGCCAGCCGCACGACAAGCAGCGTGGCGCTCCCGTCTCGGGCGCCAATCCCATTTACGGATGCGATTGTGCGCCGATCTGCCGCCGCTGTCGGAATTGGCTTTGGCTGAGCCCGATTTGGACGAGCCGTCATCGTCGACGGGACCCGTTTCCGCACTGCCTTCGGCAATGCGTTGATCTTTGGTTGGCTTGGGAGATTTATCCGGAATTGTCACAACCGGCGCTGTGCTCGCCGCACCCGCTGACGGACCAGCCGGGGCACGCACAACCGGCTCAGGCGTAATCGTTATCGCCCGCTTGCGATGCTTCTCAGCCTCTGCCTCTTGGACGCGGCGTTTCTCTTCGGCCGCCTGAGCTTCGACCTTTCGTTTGTCATCCTCGGCGCGCCGACCCTCTTCGGCTTTGCGGCGCCCATCTTCTGCACGCTGGGCGTCCTCGGACTTTTTCTGCTCGGCCTGGCGCTGCAATTCTTGTTTGCGACGGTCTTCTGCGACGCGTTCAGCTTCCTTCAGCTGGGCCGCTTCGCGCGCTTTCAGCTGTTCAGCCTCGGGCGCTTTAAGCTGTTCAGCCTCGCGCGCTTTCAGCGCGACTTCCGCCTTGCGGCGTTCTTCGGCTGCCTTCGCGTCGTCCTGCTTGGCGACAACTTCCGGTTTCTTAGGCTCTTCAGACTTTTTGGCGGGCTCGGCAGGCTTTGCAGTTTCGGCTGGCTTGGATGGCTCAGGAACCTTCGCGGACTCCGGCGGTTTGGCGACTTGGGCTTGTTTTGATGCTTGCGCCTGGCGCGCTTCTTCGGCCTTCTTTGCAGCCTCGACTTTGCGGCGCTCATCTTCGGCCAGCCGCTGGGTGGCTTCGGTTGCTTTGCGCTTCTCGTCTTCCAAATGCTTAGCGTCGGCTAACTTCTTGCCCTCGTCGGCCTTTTTAGCGTCTTCGGCTTTTTGCTCCTCGAGCTTGCGGGCGATCGCGTCGCCGCCAGCGATCGTGGGGACCGACAGCTGCTTCATCAGCACGCCTTGGTATTCGCGATTGGCGCGCGCCAGCCAATCTTGCACGGCATCGACAACGCCGCCGCCTGTGCCACCTTGCGGAAATGGCGCGCCCTTTGCGCCAATTTGCACGGGGGGCGCGGCTTCGGGCTTTTTCGCAGACGGTTGCGGAGCGGTGGGCGCTGGCGCTTGAACGGGCGGGGGTTGAACTGCGGGCTTAGCTGGTTGTTCGCGCTTAACCGGCGGCACGACCGCATCTTTATCCCCACCCTGTGCGATCTCGGCGGGATTGGCGCGCCTGAAGCGCGGGCCGGTTGTTATCTCGGAGAAACGGGGCAAACCCACAGCGTGGGCACCCGTAATGTACCCATCTGACCCGGACGAGGCGGCGTAACCCCCGCTTTCGGGACCAACAGCTGCAATGGCGGAATGGCCCGTCAGCGTCAGAACCAGAACCGCAACGAATGCAGTCATGGAACGACGACATTTCTTCGCTACAGCTAATGCCCACACGCCCGGCTCAGGCGACAACTGTCCACCCGGCCGCGAGGCAACCGGGGAAATGCGAGATTGTCTACCGCTGGTCACAACTGATGCTCCAGCGGGATCAACGCCGCAGCGGTCAGCTGGCAAACGAACTTGATCGGATAATAAATGATATGAATCGGCCCCTTGCCCGCTTTTCATAAGAACGCCTCACAACGCCGCCAGAGCTAAGCACACTGGCCTTCCCCAGCCAAGAGAACCGTTGCAACACCCAGATAGCGCCGACAAGTGGTAGTACGTTTATTACGATGCCTCGTGTAGCGCTAAGCTAGCACCTACACCGGCTGAACACGGCTTTCGTTTTGAAGAGAAAGTTATGCAAAAATTGAATGACCAGACCGGGGCAGCCCCCACGGCAATCGTGCAAAGTGTTTGTGTTTATTGCGGCTCTGGCAAGGGTTTAACGCCCAGTTACGCGGTCGCTGCCCGTAAGTTAGGTCAAACGCTGGCCGCCCATAACATCCGGCTGATTTATGGCGGCGGCAGCTTGGGGCTGATGGGCGAGGTCGCCCGCGCAGCGCTTGAGGCTGGCGGCAAGGTCACCGGCATCATCCCCGAATTTCTTGGCTCCAAGGAGAAAATGCTCAAAGACGTCGATGAGCTGATCGTGGTCGATGACATGCACGTCCGCAAACGCATGATGTTTGAGCGCTCCGACGCCTTCGTGGCGCTACCCGGTGGGATCGGGACACTGGAAGAGCTCGTTGAACAGCTGACCTGGTCACAGCTTGGCCGCCACAAGAAGCCGATCGTCGTTGCCAACATCGATGGCTTCTGGACGCCGTTCCTAGATCTTCTTGCCCACATGAAGGGCGAAACGTTCATCCGGCCAGGGCTTGATGTACATTTCGCCGTCGTCGCAACGGCTGAAAAGATCGTGCCCGCAATTCTGGCCGCCGCGCAATTTGGCACCATGAACGGCGACCACGCCCTGGTGGCGAAGTTCTAGCGTTGCATCCAGCGCGCATTGAGACCCCTTGAGATGACAATAGTGCACGGCCGTGGCATCAGTGGCCGCGCAACAGTTCGACAGCAACACCAACTGAGCAAGTCCGGCACCCCTTTGAGATCTATGGTTCGACCATGACCGATACGCTTCCAGACCGCCTGTGCATCGACCCCAAGAGCCCCTTTCACAACGAGGAAGCCTTGCAGCGCGATGTCGGCATCCGCTTCAACGGGGCCGAAAAAACCAACGTCGAGGAATATTGCGTCAGCGAGGGCTGGATCAAAGTCGCCGCTGGCGTCGCCAAAGACCGCTTCGGCCGCCCCATGACCATCAAACTTAAAGGCAAAGTCGAAGCTTACTGGCGGGGCAAATCCGGCGCGCAGATCTCAGAGTAAGCGTGCGGATGCGTTGCGGCGATTGCTACCGGTGTTGCGGCATTTAAACGCCAACACAACCACCCCGACCCTTCATCCAGTGGGCGACGCAGCTTCATCGCGAAACCACCCGTCATCCTGTACGCGTGTGCAGCGCGGAGTCCCGACCCGTTATCCTGTGCGGGTCACCACTAAACCACCCGTCATCCTGTACGCGTGTGCAGCGCAAAGCGATGCGCCGCAGATACAGGATCTTGGCTGCACGTCTTGGATGGCGGCCGACAAGATCCCGGATCAGCGCCGCAGCAATGAAGATTGCCGCATCGCATCCGGAATGACGGGTGAGTGGGATTTTACTTTTTGAGATCTTATTAACCCTGGCCCCATCGGCGCGAATGCAGCCCCTTGCAGCGCACAACGAGGCTTCCCATCTATCGTCCGTACGGTGATCGCTGGTGTTAAACCGGTTGCATCGCCGTCTTGAAAGGGAGCAAGCCCGATGACGCTGCGCACGCCGAACACCAACTGCAACGACGGCTGAAGTCGTCCATTGCATTGTCACGCTCAAGCCGCGTGACCGAAAATTCCAATCTTTAAAATCTTGAACGGCGCGGCTGCCGGGTCGAACGCTTAGGGGTTGTCCTCCAAGCGCGCTCCCGCACGCCTTGACGCCCAACCATGGACGGCTCTGTTGAAGAGCCGATGAGAACATGTCTGTCGAATTTCCAACGCTGCCCGGCGCCAAGCATAACTACTTGGGCAAGATGATCGTGCTCGCCGTGTCCCTTGCAGCTCTGGTCGCTGCCACGAATTCCGCGATGTTCCGCATTCCGCAAAACGAGGTCGGTTATGTCACGCGTTTCGGCAAGGTACTAAACGCCGAAAGCGGCCCGCTGCAGCCTGGCCTGCACTTCAAGGCGCCCCTCATCGACGACCCAGACACCATCTCGGTCTCGACGGACACCTTCAAAATGGCGACGATGAAAGCTTTTACGCGCGACACGCAGGAGGTCACGTTGCAAGTTTCGCTGACCTATAATGTGCCGCCGTCATCGGCGTATCACCTGCTCTATGAGGTCGGCCGCTCCGGCAACGTCGACATTTCCCACAACCTCGATGCTGTCGCCAGCGATCGCGTGCGCTCGGTGATATCGCGCCGCGACGTCACCGATATTGCCGGCGAAGGCCGCGAGATAATCATTGGCGAGATCAAGTCGACAATTGCCGACGAGCTGAAACGCTTGTTCCAAATCAACGTCCAGGACGTGCAAATCCCGGTGCTTGATTTCTCGACGCTATATAAAGACGCGGTCAATAAATCGACGCTGGCGCGCGCCCAGCGCTTGCAGGCCGAACAAGATCGCGAGCGCGCCAAAGTCGAGGCTCAAACGGTGATCGTGCGCGCCAAAGGCGATGCTGAAAGCGCCTACGCCAAAGCCGAAGGCGCGGCACGCGCTCAGCTCACGCAGGCCAAAGCCGAAGCCGAGGGCACGAAGCTGCGCGGTGAAGCAGAAGCGTCAGCGATCCACGCCAAGATCGAGGCGGCCGGCGGTGTCGATGGTTATGCCCATCAGCTGCAGGCGCAGGCGATGTTGAACTGGAAGGGCGAGGTGCCACAAATCTCGACTGGCGGTGGCGGCAACGGCGGCGGCGCTCAGATGCCGCTGATCATACCGTTGAGCCTCGGTGGCAAAACCGCAGTCGAGAAGTAACTGTTGCCGTCACGGCCGGAGCATTCGCGCAACCTCGCGCGGATGCTCCCTCTCTCGTCATGAGGGCGACATGAAAGACATGACAACTAATCTTGTCACTCCCGCTTCAGGCCTTTCTTTTCAAGCTCTGCCAAATACCCGGCCCAGCGCTGATCTTTTTCGCGGCCGAGCAGATGCAGATAGCCCCAGGTGAAGAGCCCCGTGTTGTGGCCGTCGTCAAAGCCGATGCGGGTCGCGTAATTGCCGACCGGCTTCAAATCTAAAATCTTGACGTTCTTCTTGCGTGGCACCGTCTGGCGCTCAGCCGCGCTGTGGCCTTGCACTTCAGCCGAAGGGCTCATGACGCGCAGCATCTCGGCTGGCAGCTCGAACGTGCGGCCATCGGGGAACGCTGCTTTCAAAGTGTGGTTGTTATCGATGAGATCGAGAACCGGTGGAGGCGTCAGCGTGCCCTTGGCGCGCTCGACTTCAGCCCAGACTTTGACCGCGATCTCGCGGAAGATCTGCGCGTGCACACCGTCCGGCACTGAGGCCACAACGGGCTTGCCGCTATCTGATCGCGCCCGGATATCCATATGCAGCGGCACTTCGCCCAGGAACGGCACGCCGAGCCGCAACGCTTCTTCACGCGCCCCGCCATGGCCGAAAATCTCGGCTCTCTCGCCGCAACTCGGGCACAAGAAGTAGCTCATATTCTCGATGATGCCGAGAAGGGGAACTTCGACGCGCTTGAACATCGCGATGCCCTTGCGCGCGTCGATCAACGCGAGATCCTGCGGCGTCGACACGATGACGGCGCCAGCGAGCGGCACGTTCTGCGAGATCGTCAACTGAATGTCGCCGGTGCCGGGCGGCATATCGACGACGAGAACGTCGAGCTCGCCGGTGGTGCCAGCCCAATCCGTTTCGCGCAGCATTTGGCCCAGCGCCGAGACGACCATCGGTCCGCGCCAGACGACAGGCGTGCCTTCATCGACGAGGAAACCCATCGACATCACTTTGATGCCGTAGCCTTCGAGGGGTTTAAGAGTTTTGCCGTGCGAGACTTGCGGCTGGCCGGAGAGGCCGAGCAGGCGCGGCTGCGACGGCCCGTAAATATCGGCGTCGACGATGCCGACTTTGAGACCGATCGATTTCAAGGCGAGCGCGAGGTTGACCGTGACCGTCGATT
This sequence comes from Hyphomicrobium sp., assembly GCA_031367425.1. GTDB lineage: Bacteria > Pseudomonadota > Alphaproteobacteria > Rhizobiales > Hyphomicrobiaceae > Hyphomicrobium_B. The sequence continues at coordinate 49,143 of JANLPU010000046.1, read as the reverse complement.
TGCCGACGCCGCCTTTGCCGGAAGCAACGGCGATGATGTGCTTGACGCCCGGCACGCCTTGCGCCGCGGGCTTAGCCGGTTGCTGCGCTTGGGCGGCGGCTTGACGCGGCCCCGCGCCATCGCCCGTCGCACCCTTGGCGCGGGCTTCGGCGACACGGGGATGTTCCTTGATGTTGGTGATCTCAGCCGTTGGCTTGCGCAGCGGCTCTGGTGCCGGGGCTTGTTGCAGTCCGCCCTTCATCTCGGCTGTCAACACAGCGGTGACGCCGACGATCCCTTTGACGTCGCTGACGACCTTTTCGGCGGCCTTGCGCAGATCTTCCAATTCCTCGGCGCGGCTGGCAGGCACGGTGATCGAGAAGTAGGCGCGATCGTCCTTGAGCAAAATTTCGGACACCATGCCGAGATCGACGATATTGCCTTCGAGGTCCGGCCCCTTGATCCGGCGCAACGCCTTCAGAACCTCAGCCTTCTCAACAGCCATATGCGCCTCGTCTCCACAAAGATAGAATGTAGCGTTTACCGCGCTTCACATGACGCTTAAGCGCTCCAAGCGCAAGGGCCACCGGCAAATGGCGATTTCGAGTGGCTCCTCGCGACCTTAAGGTCAGGCGCTGATGTAGTCGTCGACCACCCGGCGTGGCTGGGGCACGGGCGTTGAATATTGCTCAAGGCCTGCGAGTTCGGCAGGAGCCGGGCCGCCGTAAGCCCAATCGAGAAGTTCCACAGTGTGAACCACGGGAACCTCGACGCCGCGCTGGATCTGGGCAATGCAGCCAATGTTGCCGGCCGCGACGATATCGGGCCTCAGCTCCTTGATGTGACCGGCCTTGCGATCCAGAAGTTGGGTCGCGATCTTCTCTTGCAGAATGTTGTAGACGCCCGCCGACCCGCAGCAGATGTGCGCTTCTGGAATATCGACGACGGTGAAGCCCGCCATCTTCAGCAGCATTTTTGGCTGCACGGTGATGCGCTGGCCATGCTGCATGGAACAGGCCGAATGATAAGCGACCTTCAAGCTCGACCAGCGTTTGGGCGCGCCAATATCGTGTGTCGCGACGAACTCGGTGACGTCGCGGGTGAGCGCGGAAATCTTGGCGGCGCGCTCGGCGTAGACGGGATCGTTGCGCAGGAAGTGGCCGTAGTCTTTCACGGTCGTGCCACAGCCCGAGGCATTGATGACGATCGCGTCGATCGGGCCTTTTTCAATTTCATGCGACCAAGCATCGACATTTTTGCGGGCGGCGTTCAGCGCGTCTTCTTCCATGCCGATGTGCTGGGTGAGCGCGCCGCAGCAGCCCGCCCCCGCCGACACGATGACGTCGACGCCACCGCGGGCCAGCAGCCGGATCGTCGCGTCGTTGATTTGCGGACGCAGAACTTGCTGCGCGCAACCGGCCAACAAAATGACGCGTGCCTTGCGCTCGCCCTCTGTGACGGCGGTGCCCGGGCCTTCAAACTTGGCGCTCGCCCGCGCCAAAGTTTTCGGCGCGAGTTCGGTCATCGCTGCCAGTTCGCTCAAACCGATACGGCGCATCAGCGGCGCGAATTTGCGCCCCAGCGGCGCCGCTTTGAGCGCAAGCCGGAAACGCGCCGGATATGGCAAAATCTGCGCCAGCGTTTTGCGGATCAACCGGTCCTTCAAACTGCGATGGCCGGTTTTTTCGATATGATTGCGAGCGATTTCCACCAGATGCATGTAGTCGACGCCAGACGGACACGTCGTCATGCACGAAAAGCAAGACAGGCAGCGGTCGATATGCGTTGAGACTTCGGGCTTGGCGTCAAGGCCGCGCTCGAGCATGTCCTTGATGGCGTAGATGCGACCCCTCGGGCTATCGCGCTCATCGCCGAGCACCAGATACGTCGGGCAGGTCGCGGTACAAAATCCGCAATGCACGCAGCGGCGCAGGATGCGATCGGCTTCCGCAGCCGCTGGGTCCAACAGTTGTTCCGGCGTGAAATTGGTTTGCATGGCCTACTGTTTGTGAACGGGGTCGGTTGTTGAGAGTTTATCGCATCAGATGTTGGCGTACATCCGTCCGGGATTTAACAAGTTCCCCGGATCGAACGCGGTTTTAAGACCTCTGGTCAGGCGCTCGATCTCGGGCTTCATCGGTTCGAACACGTCGACCGATGTGCGAACTTGAGGTGCCGCCCGCACCAACATCGCATGCCCGCCGCGAACGGCAACCGCGCGCCGGACATCTGCCGCGCCCGCATCGGCCGCGGCTGGTACTTCCAACCATATAAGACCGCCAGACCAATCATAAAATGCGTCAGATGGCATAAATTTTTGGATGGCGGCGACGATTTCCGGCGCCTTCGTGGGGATGGTCGAGATCCGCCACAGGCTCGTTGCGTCTGAGTGAGGCATGACGCTCAAGCTGCGCACGTCGCTCCATATGCTGCCCGATTCTTCAGGCCCAAGCTCTAAGGGAACGCCATAGACTTTGAGTTCTTCTTTCAATCGGCCGGAGCGGTAGGCGATGGATGGGCTGAGATTTTCCAACCGCAGCAGCGTCAACGCCTCGGTACCCGTCTTCAGGCGCGGATGGCCCAGCCGTGCGACGATCGCTTTAGGCAAATGGGCCGCGCCCGAAGGTTCGAACGGCGTCGCCATCGCCTTGGTCAGCAATTCGATCGCCAAATCATCTGGCAGGCCCGGAAACGCCAGCGTCAACGTTTCTTCCTGCATCGGCATGACTTTGAAGGTGACCTCGGTCATCACCGCGAGTGTGCCCCAGCTTCCCGTCAGGCCGCGCGCCACGTCGAGCCCGGTGACGTTTTTCATCACGCGGCCGCCAGACTTGAAGAATTCTCCGCGCCCGTTGACAGCCGCGAGCCCCAACAAATGATCGCGGCCAGCGCCAACAGAGATCCGGCGCGACCCGGATAAGTTGGTGGCGAAGACGCCGCCGATCGTTTGCGCATTGGCCGGGCCGCCGGTCGCTGGACCCAAATCCATCGGCTCGAACGCCAGCATCTGATTGTTGGCGGCAAGCTCAGCTTCGATTTCGATCAACGGCGTTCCAGAGCGCGCCGACATTACCAGCTCGTTGGGCTCATAAAGCGTGATGCCGCGCATCGACGCCGTGGTCAGCAGGATTTCCGCCGACGACGGCCGCCCAACGCCACGCAGGCCACCGTGACCCACCACTTCGACGGACCGCTTTTGCGTCGCGAGCTTAGTAATCATCGACTGCAATTCCCACTCGGCGGCGGGTCGCAATAATTCGGTCAAGCCGTTCTCCTGTTGTCAGGCAGCGCGAGAAGCCTGACTGACTTCGAGCGGAAATACTTTGGCGGGGTTCAAAAGCCAGCTTGGGTCAAACATCGTCTTGACGCGCATCTGCACGGCGAGATCGACGGCAGAAAACTGCACCGTCATGAGATCGCGCTTTTCGATGCCAACTCCGTGCTCGCCCGTCAAGCAGCCGCCGACTTCGACGCACAGCTTGAGAATTTCAGCGCCCGCTTCCTCGGCCTTCAACGCTTGGGCTGGATTGTTCGCATCGTACAAAACGAGCGGATGAAGGTTGCCGTCGCCGGCGTGGAAGATGTTGGCAACCTGCAGTCCGCGGCCAGCGCAAATCTCAGATATGCGCCGCAAAACGTGCGGTAATTGCCCCAGCGGTATCGTGCCGTCCATGCAGTAATAATCCGAAATGCGCCCGATCGCGCCGAACGCCGACTTGCGCCCGAGCCAAATGCGCGCGCTCTGATCCTTATCGGTTGAGATGACCATAGTCTTGGGATTGAAGTTCTGCGCGATCGCAGCGATCTTTTTCAGCAGATTGTCGATTTCCGCGTCAGCGCCTTCGACCTCGACGATGAGCAGTGCTTCGACGTCCATCGGATATCCGGCGTGCGCGAATTCTTCGCAGACGTGAATAGCCGGCTTGTCCATATATTCGATTGCGACGGGGAGAATGCCAGCCGCAATGATCGCCGAAACGCAGGCACCGGCAGCTTCCGGCGTGTCAAAGCCCAACATCATCGGGCGCGCGCCTTCCGCCGACTTCAATATCCGCACCGTCGCTTCGGTAATGATGCCGAGCTGGCCTTCAGAGCCGATGATGTAGCTGAGGAAGTCATAGCCCGGTGCGTCCAAGTAGGCGCCGCCGAACTCAACGACCGTGCCGTCGATCAGCACCATCTTGACGCCCAGTACGTTGTTGGTCGTCACGCCGTATTTGAGGCAATGGGCACCGCCAGAGTTCATCGCGAGGTTGCCAGCCAGCGTACAGGCGAGCTGAGAGGATGGATCTGGCGCGTAGAAGAAGCCCTGCGCGGCAACCTTGGCCGATATCCCTAAATTGGTAATGCCGGTTTCGAGCCGCGCCGTGCGGTTATCATAATCGATATCGAGAACGCGGTTCATTTTCGAGACGCAAACGACGACAGCGTCTTCCGCCGGCAGCGCGCCGCCGCATAACGACGTTCCAGCGCCGCGCGGAATGACCTTCAAGTTGTTTTCGAAGCAATACTTAAGGATGCGCGAAACTTCTTCCGTCGTGCGCGGCAAGACTACGACGAGGGGCATACTGCGATAGGCCGTCAAAGCGTCGGTCTCGAAGGCGCGGCGGCCGTCCTCGTCGACGATCAGACCGTCCTTGCCGATCAAGCGCGCAAGATCGGCGGCGATGATCGAGCGCCGCCCTATCGTACCAAGGTCGGGCTCCGGCATCTTTACCATTGACATCGTGTCGGCTCCTTGAACGTGCTTTCGCTCAAAATGTCTAAGCAGTGGGTTATAATATGAATTCGAGGTCTTTGTTGGTCACTCTAGCCAGCGCTGGCTGGGGGGTTTACTCTGTGGGGAATAACAGTCCTTCACTTAACACGATTTAGCGAGAGTGTTTAGCGTGGCAGAACACAACCCAATGGGAGGCCGTGCCGTGTCAAGTCCCAGAATGAGCTCACCGAGGGACCCAAACGTGACCGCGATCAGCGACCTAGATATCTTCGCACGCGTCGCCCGAACCGGCAACATGTCGGCTGCTGGCCGCGAGATGAGCCTCTCACCAGCTGTTGTGTCAAAGCGCATCAGCTTGCTTGAAGATCGGCTCGGTGCGCGGCTTTTTCAACGGACCACCCGGCAGCTGACTTTGACCGAAACCGGCGAGGGCTATTTCAAGCGCGTCGTCGACATTTTGTCACTCGTCGAAGAGGCCGAAGATTACGTCAGCCGCCGCAACGTCAAACCGCGCGGGCTGCTGAAAATCTCCGCACCGACGTCGTTTAACAGGTTGCATATCGCGCCGCACATCCCCGATTTGCTGGCGCGCTATCCCGATATCGAAATTGAAATGCATCTGACCGATCATTTCGTCGACATTATCCGCGAAGGGTTCGACCTGGCGATCCGGATCGGTGAATTGCAAGATAGCTCGCTGGTTGCCCGTAAACTTGCTAACGAAAATCGTGTGATGTGCGCGACGCCGGGATATTTCGAGAAGGCCGGCACGCCAACCGTTCTCAGCGATCTTGATGCACACAATTGCCTCGTCGCCGGAGCTCAGGACATTTGGCGACTGGAAGGACCAGAGGGCCACCAGGACATCCGCGTCAAAGGCAACATTCGTTCAAATTCTGCTGAATTCGTACGCTCCGCACTGATGCAAGGCATCGGCATCGCCTTGCGGGCAACGTGGGACATCGGACCGGAATTGGCGCGCGGCGAACTCAATGTCGTTCTGCCCGCGTATACCGGCACGACCAAGAACGCGATCTATGCGGTTTACCCGTGCCGCGAATTCATGCCAGCCAAAGTCAACGTATTCATTGAATTTCTGTCCGAACTCTACGCCGGCAAACCGAGCTGGGAGAAGCTGGCGGTCGTCGATAGCGCTGGCGTCGTTGCGCTGAACAAGCCCGTCCGTAAAGTGGTCGGCAAGGTCGCTTAGTAGAGGAAATTTCGTGCGGGTTCGGGCCGACGATCGGTTCTCCCACCCACTGCTTCATGCGCCCGCTGTTTCATGCGCTCACTCTCTCGTGACTTGTATGTGATGTTATTCTATTGCGTAGTGCTGGGGCGAGTGGTCAGCAGGCTTTCAGCTTGGGCGTCCTCCTCTCCGAAGCGTTGGCAGTTCGAAATGGCCTTAGCACGGTAGCACGCATGGGAGCTGGTCGGGGTCCGGTCAGCTTCCCAGTTCTTGCGACCGCTTTAATGCGGCTATCACTGCCTCACTTAGCAAATTTTGCATGCCATTTTGATCGCGCATCAGTACGGCGAGCGCGGCAGCTGTCGTGCCGCCCGGCGACGTCACGTTCTGGCGCAGGATGTTCGGCCCTTCGTTCGATTGCCGCAGCAGCTCGCCCGCGCCCGATACGGTCGCCCGCGCCAGTTTCATCGCGGTGTCGCGATCGAGCCCGGCATCGCAGCCGGCCTGGCATAAACATTCAGCGAGCAAAAATACGTAAGCCGGCCCCGAGCCCGAAACGGCCGTCACCGCATCAATCAGATGTTCTTGGTCCAACCAGACGACGTCGCCGACCGCCGCCAACAGAGCGTCGCACGATTTTTTTTGGGACCCGTTCAGGCTTGAGTTCCCAACCGCTCCCGTAATGCCGCGCCCGATCGCTGCTGGCGTGTTTGGCATCGCGCGAACGACTGCGGTATTGGCCGCCAAATGCTTTTCAAAGCTCGCAATCGAGCGCCCTGCTGCAATCGACAGCACGACAGTGGCGGGACCTGCGAGCTTGGCCAAGCCAGGAAAAACCTGATCCATCACTTGCGGCTTCACAGCAACCACAATCACCGATGGCGGCCGCTCTAAGCTTTGAGCCGGTCTCAAAACCCTGATGCCGTGGCGCGCGACCAGTTCGGCCGCCGCGCCTTTGAGATCGGGTTCCTGGACGACGATGCTCTGCGCATCGAGGCCGCGTTCAAGCCAGCCAGCCAGCAGCGCGGCGCCCATTTTGCCAGCGCCTGCGAGCAAGACCGGATCGTCGAACGACAAACTCATGGGGAAACACCGGCAGCCTTATCAGAAGTCGGACAAGCTTCAAGCGCGCCCTTCGGTTTCAAACATCGTTGAGACGAGCGCCTCTTTGCTCTCCTTACCTGCCCAGACGACGAACTGGAAGGCCTGATAATAGCGTTCGCAGCCTTCAAGAGCGGCCCGTAACATGGCTTCGCACTGCGGCAAGGTCGGCACTGCGCCGTTGAGCAGAAGGGCGTGGCGGAACATCACCAACCCCTCCTGGGTCCACAAATCGAAATGACCAAGCCACAGCTGCTCGTTGATTTGCGCCACAAGGCGATACATTTCCGGCAGGCGATTTTCCGGTACGCGGAAGTCGAACGCGCAGGCAAGATGCAGCGCTTCCAGATCTTCACGCCAATTGAGCGAGATGTGATAGTCGGTCCACGTGCCAGCGACGATCAACGTCAGTTCATCGTCGCTTGAGCGATCGGTCGCCCAGTCGTGCGTCTGAGCCAATTGCTCGACGAGGTCGATCGGATTAGTGACGCGTTCATAATTGCGTTCCGCCGATGCCATTCCGCAGTATCCTTTTATGTGCCGCCAGCGCGTATCAAAACCGCGTCGGCGCCGGAGGACTTTTAAGCCGCCTACCGATGGCGGACCAAAACACAAGCCCCTGACGAGTCGCAAGGCAACGGCTGCCGCCCGCCGACCTTGTCCACGGTCAAAGTGGCAAAGGGCGGGCAAAAGCGCCCTGAAACAAGAAGGATGTTGAGAACTCTCACTGGCCTGTGGAGGAAGCAGCTAAGCACTCGCCAAATCGGCAAAAGAACATTTCCGCCACGGAGGATGTTATGGTCACGTCAACTTTAAAAGCCTGCTTTCGATCCAGCGAGCGAGGCTTCGATGGCCGCGATGCGGACGGTCAACGCGTCATTTTCTTCGCGGGCTTTTTGCGCCATCGCTTTGACGGCTTCGAATTCCTCGCGGCTCACGACGTCCATCTTCTGCATGAAGCGCTCGGCTTGGCCCTTCATCAGCGTCTCGACTTCGCGTTTGACGCCGTCGGCAGCGCCAGCGGCATTGTTCATCATCTTGGCGAATTCATCGAGAATACGATTGTTCGTCTGGGTCATCGGATAAGCACCTTTTGAGTGTGAACCTATAGCCCCGAATATGGGCTGCGGCGAACTCCGCCACAAGAGACCATCAACCCGATTAGTGTGGCCGAACTTGACAAAAGGTGCCTCGATCCCGAACAACGCGAAGGCTTGGCCGGTCATGTGCCCGCGCCCCCCAAGCTCTAGGAGTTGAGCCTTTGCTGACGCATCTTGCCATTTGGGCCTACCCGGCCATCGATCCCGTGGCCCTGGAAATCGGACCGATTTCGATCAAATGGTACGGCATTGCGTATATGGCTGGCCTGCTTACCGGCTGGTGGTACATCCGCTATTTGATCACCACACCGAAACTCTGGCGCAACGGCGAAGCGCCGCTGACCCTCGAGCAGTCCGACGATCTTCTTCTCTGGGTGACTTTATCTGTCATCGTCGGAGGCCGCCTCGGCCAAGTGCTGCTCTATGATCCGAGCTATTATTTGGCCAACCCGTCCGAGATCTTTAAGACGTGGCGCGGCGGCATGTCGTTTCATGGCGCGCTCATCGTTTCGGGATTGATGATCTTGCTGTTTGCGCGCGCGCGCAAAGTTCCCGCATTGTCGATCATGGACCTGTGCTGCGCGGCGGTACCCTTCGGTTTGCTATTTGGGCGGGTCGCAAACTTCATCAACTCCGAACACTGGGGCCGCGCGAGCAACGCACCTTGGGCGATGGTTTTTCCAAACGGGGGCGACAGCCCCCGCCATCCGAGCCAGCTTTACGAAGCAGCGCTCGAAGGCGCCGTGATGTTTGCCATTCTTTGGTTCGTGACGCACCGGCTGTTGGGCTTGAAGCGCCCCGGCCTCATTACCGGTGTATGGCTGTCGTGGTATGCGATCGCGCGCTCCATTTGCGAAATGTTCCGCGAGCCCGAAAGCGTGCACGCGCTCAATATCGGTGCCTTCACCGCCGGCCAACTCTTGTCCCTGCCAATGCTGCTGTTGGGACTGCTGCTCATCCACCAAGCGCGCGGGTCAAGCCCACCCGATAAGGCAATTGCGTGAACTACGATCCAGCGGCGCGCCGCCAAACCGCTCTCGGGCTGAAACTCAAAGACCACATCCGGCATACGGGACCCATTCCGGTTTCCGAATTCATGTCGAACTGTCTGTGGGACGAAACGTCTGGGTATTACGCGACGCGCAATGGCATCGGCGCGTCGGGAGACTTCATCACGGCCGCCGAAATCAGCCAGGTGTTCGGCGAAATGATCGGGCTGTGGGCCGGCGTCGTGTGGAAGGAAGTATTAGGCGGGCCGCCAGCCGTCCAAATCGTCGAATATGGCCCGGGACGCGGCACCATGATGCGCGATCTGATCCGTGCGGCGCGCGTCGTGCCGGGCTTTATCGAAGCAGCCCGCGTGCACCTCGTCGAGATGAGCCCGGCGCTGGCCGCCACGCAGCGCGCCACGCTGCAAGGGTTGCCCGTGCCTGTCACCTGGGGCCACAACCTCGTCGGCTTCGATACGCCGGCAATCATCGTTGCCAACGAATTCCTCGACGCATGGCCGGCAGAACAGTGGGTCAAAACTGCCAACGGTTGGCTACTGCGCGGCGTCGGCCTGGATGCCTCGGGCGAGCTTTGCTATTGCCTGCTCGAAACATCCGCCGTGCCGATCGAGCTGGTGCAGCGCTGCCCGGACGCTCCCGCCGGCGCGATCGCTGAAAGTCAGCGGCCGGAACGCTTTGCCGAAGCGTGTTACGCTCTCGCCCGCAAAGGGCCTGTCGTGGCGCTCGTCATCGATTATGGCTATGCGAGCGCGTCGGCTGGCGACACCTTGCAGGCTGTACGCGGGCATGCGTACGAATCTCCCCTGACCTCGCCTGGCGAAGCCGATATCTCCGCTCACGTCAGCTTTTTTGATCTTGCGATTGTTTTGCATAAGGCCGGTATGACCATCGACGGGCCCGTTACGCAGTCTGAATTCCTGGCCAATTTGGGGATCATCGAGCGTGCCTCTCGTTTGATGCAGGCAAATCCTCAACGTGCCGGGGAGATCGAAGCCGGCATCGCGCGCATCGTGTCGCCGGGCGGCATGGGCGGATTGTTCAAGGTCATCGGCGTGCGGTCCCATGGCCTCAAACCCCTGCCCGGATTTCCAGCGGCCGTTGGTTGACCGATGATGATGAGAACAACAGTCCACAAGCACCCACGATGACACAAGGCGACGGCGCATGACAGGCTCTCAGTTCGCACCACTCGAAGCCAAAAGCTTGCGCGCACTAGACGGCATCCGGCACGGCTTCTTCACCCGCGCAGGCGGCGTCTCGTCGGGCATATACGCGGACCTGAATTGCGGCCTGGGATCGAGCGATCAGCAACCGAGCGTCTTGCAGAACCGCGCGCGCGTTTGCGAATATCTAGGCGGCACATCCGGCTCGGTCGTCACGTTGTATCAGGTGCACGGCACGACTGCTCTGACGGTCACTGCGGCACCGCTTTCTGGCCAGCCGCTACCCAAGGCCGATGCGGTTGTATCGAATACGCCGGGTCTTGTGATCGGCGTTCTAACCGCCGATTGCACGCCTGTGCTCTTTGCCGATCCGCAAGCGCGCGTTGTGGCCGCCGCGCATGCGGGGTGGCGTGGCGCCGTCAGCGGCGTACTTGAAGCGGCAATGGCCGAAATGGAACGGCTCGGCGCACGCCGCAGCCGCATCCTGGCCGCCATCGGCCCGACGATCGGCCAACAAGCCTACGAGGTTGGTCCAGACTTCGAGGCGGACGTACTGGCCCGAGATCCAACATCGGCCGGCTTTTTCGCTCGCACCGGCGCGCAAAAACCGCATTTCGATTTGCCGGGCTATGTTTACGCGCGCCTCGCCAATAGCGGTTTACAAAGCATCGAACTCAACGCGCCGTGCACGTATGCAAACGAATCGAAATTTTTCAGCTACCGACGGTCCCAGCACCTCAAGCAACCCGACTACGGCCGTCAAATCTCCGCCATTGTCGTGGCTTAACTGCACAATCCACAGCGATTTCTGTTACAAAGGCCGCCATACACGGTCTGAACACAAATTAACCGCGACGCCATCTGGACGCGCCCTCACCAGCTGATCTAGAGGTGGCAGGAGTGTTGGTACCTGTTAAACACAGGAAGTCGGGCCGCAGTGTTAGTACGCCGGTCGTAAAAAAGGATGTGGGTCGACAACGGGGGGACGTCAACGTGACGACCTTAAAAAATTCTGCAGCTGCCGGACGCACGCGTTCGATCAAGCTGGCGGTGCTAACAACGGTTCTATCGTTCGGCTTCGCAGGTTGCGAAACCGGCAATACTTTGCTCGGCGGTGCGAACACGCCAGCACCGCAAGCAGCTCTCACCGAGCAACCGGCGGCGTCAGCGTCTCAGACGGCGCGCGTCGAGATCGCACCCATCATCGGTGCGCCCGAGGCGGTCGCGCGTGATTTGCAGAGCCAGCTAACAGGCTCAATCGAACGCAACAAGATCTCCGTCGTCAAAGCGCCTGGCGGCAAGGGCGAATACGTTCTGCGCGGCTATATCGTGGCCGCGCGCGAGAAAGCCGGATCGAAGATCTCTTATATCTGGGACGTCACCGATCAGGCCGGCAAACGCGCCAATCGTATCACCGGCGAGGAATTCGCCAATGGCCCTCCAGGTAAGGATCCGTGGTCGTCAATTACGCCGCAGATTATCCAGAGCATCGCCGACAAGACCGCGACACAGTTCGCGAGCTGGCTTCCAGGTAGGTCCGGCACGCCAGTCGCCAGCGCCGCGCCAGCCATGACGCCAGCTGCTACCGGCGTTGCAACGGCGACCGCCGCGCCCAAAATGGCGCAAGCGGCCATTCCAGCCGTTGCCAACGGCGTCACGCCTGCCGCCACACCGGCTGCGTTGACGACAACAGCTGCGGCTGCGGCGTCTGGACCCGGTGCTGCTGCTTCGACCACTGGTAGCATCGAAAGCGGCGGGCTGTTCACGACAATCGTGCCGACGGTCACGGGCGCACCCGGCGACGGCAGTTCGTCTCTGACGGGCGCGATCCAGCGCGAATTGTCAAAGAACGGCGTGTCGCTGACCAGCAACGCTTCGCCCCAGACCTATAAAGTCGAAGGCAAAGTGGCCGTTGGCCAAGGCAAGGATGGCAAGCAGCCCATTCAGATCGACTGGAACGTCATCGATCCGAAAGGCAAGAAACTTGGCACCGTGTCGCAGAAGAACGAAGTTCCGCAAGGCTCGCTCGACGGCGCTTGGGGCAAAACGGCCGATCTTGCGGCGTCCGCTGCAGCGCAGGGCATCTTGAAGCTTCTGCCGCAGCAGAAGGCCAGCAATTAACGCTACCGGCGAGATTGGTTAAAGCCCGTTTCGAAAGCGAAAATACAACCATGATGGGCCCGGGCGGTTGCCACCTCCGGGCCCTCTTGCTAGAAGCCCCCGTGCGTTGGCTCACCTGGATAGTACGATGCCATTTGATGCCCGAAGCGGAGACGGCCGAGGAAGACCCGAAGTGAAACTCGTCGCCGGCAACAGCAATCGTCCGCTCGCGGAGGCGATTTGCGCTTACCTGAAACTCCCGATGACCAAGGGAGTGGTCCGGCGCTTCGCCGACCTTGAAATTTTCGTCGAGCTGCAAGAGAACGTGCGCGGCCAGGACGTGTTCATCGTCCAGTCGACATCGTTCCCCGCCAACGACAATTTAATGGAACTGCTGATCCTGATCGATGCGTTGAAGCGCTCATCGGCGCGGCGCATCACGGCTGTCATTCCCTACTACGGCTATGCGCGGCAAGACCGCAAACCCGGTCCTCGCACGCCAATCTCGGCCAAGCTCGTCGCCAATCTGATCGAGCGCGCCGGTGCCGACCGCGTGTTGACGCTCGATTTGCACGCTGGCCAAATCCAAGGCTTCTTCGATATCCCGACCGACAACCTGTTCGCCGCGCCCGTCATCACGCGCGACATTCAAGAGCGCTTTAAATCGACGAGCGATATCGTCGTTGTCTCGCCCGACGTCGGCGGCGTCGTCCGCGCCCGATCGCTCGCCAAACGCATCGGCGCGCCCATCGCGATCTGCGATAAGCGGCGCGAGAAGGCCGGCGAGAGCGAAATTATGAATGTCATCGGCGAGGTCGATGGTCGGCGCTGCATTCTGATCGACGACATCGTCGACAGTGGCGGAACGCTCGTCAACGCGGCAGAGGCATTGTTGAAGAACGGCGCGACGGAGGTTTCGGCCTACATTACCCACGGCGTGCTCTCCGGCGGCGCGGTCAGCCGTATCCAGAATTCCGCCATTCAGTCCCTGGTAATTACCGACAGCATCCTGCCGACGGAAGCGATCCGCGCCGCACGCAACATTCGCGTATTATCGATTGCGCCGCTGATCGGCGAAGCAATCATGCGCACCAGCCGCGAAGAAAGCGTTTCCAGCCTGTTTTACTGAAGCGCGGAGCGATCCTCGGAGGCGATGAACTCACGCCTCCACCCGTCTTCTGCATTCCCCGTCATCCCGAATTGCACCCGTCATCCCGGACGCGACGCGGCAATTCTTCATTGCTGCGGCGCTGATCCGGGATCTTAAAATTGCGAGAACCGTCGCGCTGCCGAAGATCCTGTATCTGCAGCGCACCGTCGATGACGCTGCGCTGCGTACAGGATGACGGGTGCGGACACGGCAGACCGCTGCCCAGGTAGCGGCTCGGCGGCTTGGCTCAAGTCAAGTCCGCAACCGGCGTAGACCCCAATGGGCGGGTAAACTGCTTAGATGAAGTAGAACGTGTCACTGAAATAGAAGCGGGCTTCGTTGAGACTGACGTGGTCAAGCCTGATCGAGTTATGGTCGTCAATTCTGATCACCAGGCTGCCGTTGTCGTCTTGAGCGAAGACGTCGAACAGCTTTTGCAGCTTGTCGCTTGACGACCAGCCGTTGTCGAAGTGGAAGAAGCTGGAGTTCAGCCCGAGACTGTCGTGACCACCGCCAGGACCGGACGAGCCGCCGCCACCGTGGCCGTGATAGTCGGTGATGACGTCGTTGCCGATGTTGGCATATTCAAGCCCGTCGACCAAAATGGTGCTCTTGAAAATAAACGTATCGCTGCCGCCGATGCCGGTCAAAATGTTGTCGGCGGAGTTGCCTTGGATCGTGTCGTTGCCAACTGAGCCAACGACGTTTTCGACGTTGCTGAGCGCGACAATCGCGGTGCCGGCGTCCGCTCCCGAGGCGACGATCGCCACTGAGGTTTGAGAACCGCTGCCTGATGACGCATCGCCCAAATGCAGATCGATGCCGGTGATGCCGCCGAGTAATTTGCTGAAGTCGATCGTGTCGCTGCCGCCGCGGCCATCAAACAAACTGGCGCCGGACGTGCCATCGCCAACTGCGAAATAGGTGTTGTCCTTGGCGTTGCCAACAACGTCGTCCGCGCCCTGCGACCCGACGATGTTTTCAATCGTCGCAGCCGACGCAGTGCCGTGACCATTCGCTGCCGATTGCGGCGCCCAAGTCAGCAGGGCAAGATCGACGGGCACGCCTTCGCCGCCGTTGGTGGACACAACGGAGCCGGTGACTGCAACCGTTCCGCCTGTGTGCGGATCCGTGGCATCGATGGTGACCGCAACTTGCAGGTCGACCTTGATCCCCGTGGCATGATTGGACAAAATTTCCGCAGTTACGCCAACCGCCACCGCAGCAGCGACGCCTGCGGCTGAACCAACGCGGCTGAAATTGACTGTATCGTGAACGTCGCCGCCGACTTCGTGTCCGTGAGCAAACGGCGAAGGACCGCCCGAGATAATGTCGAAGCCGTCGCTGGCGCTAGCGCCCGTGCCATCGCCGCCGACCGTCGCGTGAGCAGCATCGTCCGAAATTGTATACGTAACCGTGTTGGCGTGCGCGTTGCCCACAACGATGTCGTTGCCGACCGTGCCCACGACATTGTCGACATTTTGGATGTGCGCGAGGGCTGCATCGGCCTTGCCGTCGGCGTCGAGCGACCAAGCCTGCACTGTGGCGTCGCCGTTGGCCGTGTGCGCCGTCTCTTTTTGCGCGCTCAGATCAACAAACACACCGTTCTTGGTATCGGCCTGCGTATTCAATTGTCCATCAGCGGGCGTATCGTGAACGGTGCCGTCGGCTGCGGCGACGTGCTGGGCGACGATCTTGTGAACGGCATTATTCGCCGTCGTCGTCGGATTGACCTGTGAGAAATCGACGGTCGTGGTGGCCGCTGCCTCAGCCGTGCCGACGAACGATGCAATATCGCCATTGCTTGCAACGCCGGTGAAAACGAAAGTGCGCGCCGCCGTATCCCCCGAGCTTGCGGACTCCGAGCCCCCGGCTGCAGGCGCAGAAGCCTTAGAGGTGGCGGCACCGTCGCTCTGGTGCTTGCCCATCAATCCTGGTGCTGTCGAGGAGTTGTGATGCTTAGCGTTGGCGCTGTGGTTTTCCGAATGAAACTGGGGTTGTGCGCTCTGTGCTGATGCTGCGCCGTCAGCGCTCTCGCTTTGAACGTCGTTGGCAGACGAGTTATCGCTGTGGGAGTCCTTGCCCCCGCCGTTGTCATTTTGCTCTTGGCTCAAGTGCTCGGCTGCTTCGTTGGCGGCGTGATCGCCGCCACTGTGCTCGCTGCCACCATCGCTATCGACGTTTTCTATCTTGCCCTCGCCGCCGTCTTCAGCCTCAGCCGAAGTTGCAAAATTGAAGGCGACATTAGCGGCGACCGCTGCGGCGATCAGATTGACGCCGTTGCTCGTGCCGTTGGAAAGCGACAACGGCGTTTGATCGTCCGGCGATCTGGTATCGCCTGCGCTCGATTTGTTGAAATTACGATCACGTTCTGAAGCTGCCCGATCCGACGAAGGGAGCGCACGTTTGAACCGCAATGACATCACTACACCCACGCAAAAAAATCAAAGCCAGGGCTAAAAATGCCCCTCGTGACGTTTGACGCTAGCACGAAATCCGCCCATTTAGATGGGACCAAAGACCCATATTTTTGATCAAAAGTCGGTCGCCGGTAGGCCTCGAATTTTAACGATTATGATGCGCCAGGGTGCCGCCGAGATTGGTGCCGCTCTTGTCCGCAAGCGCGCTGCTAAGCTCAAGCGTCATCTGCTGAATTCCGCTATGATCGCCACTTGATCAGCGGTCGGTACGAGCGACCTGGCGGGCCCCGCTGAGCGCGCGACACCCGACCGGGATTCAAAGCCCCAAAAAACGACAAAATCGTTAGCGGGCGGATCATCCAAAACTGGGGTAACGGCCCTCGGCTGGCGGCGATAGCTGTTGCGGATCAGAATTCGGAACGATATAAGGCCACATCTCTGCAAAATCGCTAGAGACGCCGCTCGGCACCCTTGGAGGCCGGCTTGCGGCTATTTCGGTTCTCTACGCGTTAGAGGACCCGCAACACACGGAGACGATGCCATGTCTGGGCTTACAGCGCTCAAGGCTTCGGCGCGCCCGCGTGCAGGCAAGGGGGCCGCACGCCAAGCACGCCGCGACGGACAAGTACCAGCCGTAATCTACGGCGACAACAAAACGCCAGAGACGATCAATCTCGAATACAACGCGCTTTGGAAGCAGGTCTTGAAAGGCCACTTCACCTCGACCGCGTTCGAACTCGATGTCGATGGCAAAACCCAGATCGTGCTGGCGCGCGATTTGCAGGTTGATCCGGTCAAAGACCTTCCCCTCCACGTCGACTTTTTACGCGTCGGCAAAGACGGTGTCATCCGGGTTTCGATCCCAGTTAAATTCGTCAACGAGGCTCTCTCGCCCGGTCTAAAGCGCGGCGGTGTTTTGAACATCGTGCGCCACGATATCGAGGTGTATTGCCCATACGACCGCATCCCGAAATTCTTCGAGGGCAACCTTGAAGGTCTCGAGATCGGACGCTCGTTGCACATCTCGGCGTTCAAACTTCCAGACGGCATCACGCCGGTCATCAAGAACCGCGACTTCACGGTCGCGAGCATTGCCGGCGCGCTCAAGCAGGAAGAAGAAGTCACAACGACAACGGCTGCAACTCCGGACGCCGCAGCAGCAGCCGCTGCTGGCGATGCCAAAGCAGCACCCGGCGCTGTCGGCAAAGCAGCCGCTCCGGCCGCTGGCGCCAAAGGTGCAGCACCCGCCGCTGGCGGCAAGGCAGCAGCAGCGCCCGCCAAGGCTGCGGCCGCCAAGCCAGCAGCTAAGAAGTAATCACTTCCGACCAGACCGGCGTGGATCATTCCATGCCGGTCTTCTACGATCAGGGCGCGGCCCATGAAGCTCTTCGTCGGCCTCGGCAATCCTGGCCCCAAATACGCAGGCAACCGCCACAACATCGGCTTCATGGCGCTCGACCGCATCGCGGCGGCGCATGGCTTTGGTCCCTGGCGCAAGAAATTCCAAGGTCTCGTCTGCGAAGGCAGCATCGGCTCCGAGCGGATCACGCTTCTGAAGCCCGAAACCTTTATGAACGAGAGCGGCCGCGCCGTTGGCGAGGCCAAGCGCTTTCTCAAAATTGAAAACAGCGCCGTCTTCGTCTTCCACGACGAACTCGATTTGGCACCTTGCAAGGTCAAGGTCAAAACCGGCGGCGGCAATGCCGGTCACAACGGGCTGCGCTCGATCGAAGCCCACATCGGCAACGACTACGTGCGCGTGCGGCTCGGCATCGGCCATCCGGGCTCGAAGGATGCCGTGACCTATTACGTCCTGAACGACTTCGCCAAATCCGAGCGCGACGCTGTCGCAGAGCTGCTCGACGCGGTGGCCGATGCTGCCCGCCCGTTGGCTGGCGGCGATGAGGCGCGCTTCCTCAGCGACATCGGCCTCAAACTGCAGCCGCCCAAAACGGAAAAGCCGCCGGCTCCCAAGCCAGGCACGTCTCATGGTGGCGCGACCGTCCTGCCGGAGGCGGGCAAAGTAAGAGCCCTGCCGGAGGCGGGCAAGCAAAGAGCCACTGAAAGACCGCCGTCGGGCCGTCATCCCGCCGGTGAAGGGGCCCAAAAGCGCCAAACTGCTCTTGCAGAAAATTTGAAGAAATGGCTGGGATCGCGTAAATCGCAAGACTGACGGCCAAAACAGCTCGACGTATTCTATTTTCCCAACGGGGACTATCAATGTCTGAACAGCAAGCCCAGACCACACTTGGCCGTTGGAATTTGCGCCAAGGAACGGCGCGTGCGCAACGCCTCAACGATCATTCAAGCCGGTTTGGCGCTCTGCATCGCTTGTTCGGGCATCGCGGCGAAGTTTGGATCGGCGCTTTGGCTTTGGCCTTCACGGCAACGGTCGCAGGCATCACCGTCAAAGATGCTCTGACGTCGAGATCCAAAGATAAGACGGGCGTGCGCCGGATCATGCCGCTGCGCTGGAACGACCGCACGCTCGTGTTCCCGATCGAAGGCACAGACTCCGCCGGACACCACGCACTCTTCGATGTCGTCGTTCTCACCAAAGACTATGGCTGGACGTTAGGTTCGACCGACGAGCTGGCGCGCGGCGACAAAAAGCTGACCGCCGAAGAGATCGAAACGGAAGTGCTAGCGCCGCAGTTGCGCGAGGGACTGGGGCGCGCTCGCGAATTGATTGCCGTTGGTGTTGCGAGCCAAGAGGGCGAGATCGAGACCGAAACGCATCGCGCGGGGCTGCGCGCCAACCGCACCGCCGAATGGATCAAGGGCGCGGTCAACCCCGACATACCGATGTCGACGTTGAACCTCGGACGCTATCTCGAAACATGCGTCGAATGCGAAGACGCCGACACCAGCTGGCAGCGGCCGTTCGTTGTCATCGCCGTGCGCCAGTCCGATCCCGGCACGAACATCTCGGAAGCTTTGAATATGGCGATGTCGGATAAGGAAAACCTGCCAAGCCCGTCGCGCTATTCATCGTTCGCGCTGGCACGATACGGCAAGTGAGCGGTTGGAACGATCGCTTCCTGTTAACCGCCGGCCTTCTCGCGCTTGTACTGCTGGATCTCGTCGGGGGAAGCTTCGCCCGACTTGCTGATCGCGCTGAGGCAAGTGCTGAGCAACACATGCTTGTGTGATTTCATACAGGCCCGCAGCGCGGTCGAGCCGATTTTGTGCTGGCTGCAATATGCGACGTAATCCGAATCGCACGCTTTTTTGACGGCTTCGCTGACCGCCAATGCCGACGTCGATGAAATGCAGATGAGTGCTGCGGCAAGAGTGAAATACCTCGGCATTGCATTCTCCTTGGGTGCTTGTCCCAAAGCCAACGCCGCTAGAAATACAGGGTTCCCTAGACACGCGGTTTTGAACGCGGCTTCTCTTCGCAAAATAAAAAAGGTGCTCGCTGGAACCTCGCGCTGACGACGAGATAAGCGAACGCCTTGTACTCTGTGTGTGCGGCTTCGAACCGCTTTTAAGCGGCCGCTGACACTTTCGCGCCGGTCGGCACCGACGAGATCGTCTTCAGAATTTGCGATGCGATCTGGTATGGGTCGCCTTGCGAATTCGGACGGCGATCTTCCAGATATCCCTTGTAGCCGTTATTCACGAAGCTGTGCGGCACGCGAACGGAAGCACCACGGTCGGCCACGCCATAGCTGAACTGGTGGATCGACTGCGTTTCGTGATGGCCCGTCAAGCGCATGTGGTTGTCGGGACCGTAGACTGCGATGTGATCGGCGCGGTTTTTTTCAAAAGCGGCCATCAGCTTCTCGAAGTAATCTTTGCCGCCGATGTCGCGCATATATGCGGTCGAGAAGTTGGCATGCATGCCAGAGCCGTTCCAGTCGGTCGCGCCGAGCGGCTTGCAGTGATATTCGATATCGATGCCGTATTTTTCGGTGAGCCGTTCCATAAAATAGCGCGCCAGCCACATCTCGTCGGCAGCTTTCTTAGAGCCCTTGCCAAAGATCTGGAATTCCCACTGACCCTTGGCGACTTCAGCGTTGATGCCTTCGTGGTTGAGGCCAGCGGCCAGGCAAATGTCGAGATGCTCTTCGACGATCTTGCGGGCAACGCCGCCGACCTTGCTGTAGCCAACGCCGGTGTAATACGGGCCTTGCGGTGCGGGATAACCAGATTCTGGGAAGCCGAGCGGGCGGCCATCTTTGTAGAAGAAATATTCCTGCTCAAAGCCAAACCAGGTGCCCTCGTCGTCGAGAACCGTGGCGCGCTTGTTGGAGGCGTGCGGGGTGACGCCATCCGGCATCATGACTTCGCACAGCACAACGGCACCATTGGTGCGCTGGCTGTCGTGCACAACGCGAACCGGCTTCAACACGCAATCGGAGCTTCGGCCTTCGGCTTGCATCGTCGATGAGCCATCGAAGCCCCACAACGGCAGTTCTTCCAAGGTCGGGAACGCGCTGTACTCTTTAATTTGCGTTTTGCCACGCAAGCCTGGCACCGGCGTGTAGCCATCGAGCCAGATGTATTCGAGTTTATACTTCGTCATATGCTCTCTCCAATTGCATAACTCGTCATCAATAGAAGGCTCGGTTGGCGCCCGGCTGCTTCTAAGCACCCAACCGGCTGTTAGTGAAGACCCGTCATATCAGCGAACAAGTGGAACTTGCCTGCGAATGGAAGCGTTCACTACCCAGCGAACCGACGGCGAAAATAGCCAAAGATGCAAATGTAATCACGCGCATAATTTAAGCATTTCATGCCCAATAATTAGGCATTTCCGTCGGCGTAACATCCGAAGGGGAAGGTTATGATCGAGAACTTCAAACGCCAATCGGCGAAGATTTATCAGCTTTCCGACGCAC
The DNA here is from genome assembly GCA_031367425.1 of Hyphomicrobium sp. Lineage (GTDB taxonomy): Bacteria > Pseudomonadota > Alphaproteobacteria > Rhizobiales > Hyphomicrobiaceae > Hyphomicrobium_B. The sequence goes on along the minus strand of JANLPU010000046.1, from coordinate 28,364 downwards.
GCGTTACGCGCAAGGGGGCGGCAAAACAAGCCGTCGAGATGCGCTCTAGTGTTGCTGCTCCCGAGTTCGTCCGTTCCGATTTTGGCAACGGCTGGTATCATGACGCGGCCATCGCCGAAGAAGCGCGCCTGCGCAACCATTAAATGCAGCGCGCCGAGCTGATCTCGGCGATCGCTTGGCAATGCGCCGCTGGTTAGGCAGCTTCCCAAACCGTCCTCGTTAGCGTACCGAACGGGTTGCAATTCACCCTTTCGGACGAGCAAACCTTCATGGGCTTTAAATGCGGTATCGTCGGTTTGCCTAACGTTGGCAAATCGACGCTTTTCAACGCGCTGACGCAAACGGCTTCGGCGGAAGCGGCCAACTATCCCTTCTGCACCATCGAGCCCAACGTCGGCGAAGTCGGCGTTCCAGATCCGCGCCTGACCACGCTCGCCGGCATCGCCAAGAGCAAAGAGATCATTCCGACCCGCCTGACATTCGTAGACATTGCTGGCCTCGTGCGCGGCGCCTCAAAGGGCGAAGGCTTGGGCAACAAGTTCCTCTCACACATCCGCGAAGTCGATGCCGTCGCCTATGTCTTGCGTTGCTTTATCGATGACGACATCACGCACGTCGAAAACCGCATCGATCCGCTGGCCGACGCCGAAACGGTCGAAACCGAACTGATGCTTGCCGATCTCGAGAGCCTGGAAAAGCGCTTCACGCAGACCGAGAAGAAAATCAAAACGACGGGCGACAAAGAAGCCAAAGCGCAACTGGTGGTGATGGAGAAGGCACTCGTTCTGTTGCGGCAAGGCAAGCCAGCGCGCCTAGCCGAAATCGCGCCCGACGACATGCCGATTTTTCGCGCCCTCCAGCTTTTGACATCCAAGCCCGTCGTCTACGTCTGCAACGTCGATGAGGCGTCCGCCGCCACCGGTAATGACTATTCACGCAAGGTCGAAGCAGCAGCCAAAGTCGAAGGCGCTGCAGCCGTCGTCATCTCGGCCAAGATCGAAAGCGAATTTGCAGGCCTCGCGCTCGAAGACCGCGATGCGTTCCTCGCCGAAATGGGTCTCAAAGAACCGGGCCTCAACAAGCTGATTTATGCCGGCTATCAATTGCTCGATCTTGTGACGTACTTCACGGTCGGGCCGAAGGAAGCGCGCGCCTGGACCATCACGCGTGGCACCAAGGCGCCAGCCGCGGCTGGCGTCATCCACACCGATTTCGAAAAGGGCTTCATTCGCGCCGAGACGATCGCCTATGACGACTACGCCCGTCTCAACGGCGAATCCGGTGCGAAGGAAGCGGGCAAGTTCCGTCTCGAAGGCAAAGAGTACGTCGTCCTCGACGGCGACGTCATGCACTTCAGATTTGCGAACTGAAGCGACCGGGAACTGAAAAATCTAACGGGTTGTGGGTGGAATCTGAAGAGAAGGCGTTTCGAAAACTTGGTTTAACATAACTTCCAATTCCGTCGCTCCGGCTGGGGTCAAATGATTTGAGTCTCTATACAGCGGTTGTCTCCCAACCTCATATTTACACGCTCGGTCGTCGCAGAGCGAATGATGCGGAAAAATAACCCGAACTTTTGGAAGAGTGGCGAGCTTTCCAAGGGTTTCCAGAACATGTCGTTGGCGTTCGAAAAAGTTTGTCAAAGTCCCCTCAGGCGGTCGATCTAAGCTCCACGCCACCTGTTTTGCCAGCGCTTGCGCCACATCGAATGTCTGTTCCGGAATAGGGCCCACGACAATAACTTCGCGGCCGTCGACGGCCAGACGCCTCACCGTATCAGTCAATAAGTCGTCAAAGATTTTTGGATTGTCGCCAATGGCGCCGCTACTCAGATAATATGGCTTCATACTTTCACCGTAGGTACCAACGCCCTCGGCATAAAGTGCCCAACGCGCTACCAGAATGACACGTTTTACGGCTGGCAACATTGCGCGCTGGAACGTTGCGGCGTTGACCTGGCCGCAACTTGCGCTCTTATCCTTGCCCGAAGTCAGCAGACCAAAAAGCGGTGGGCATCCCGCGGCCGTGATCGCAAGGAGCCCCGAGTTGTGTTTTGTCGCGACTTCGCCAATTTTTACAAGCATCGCATTGGCGTGACTATCCCCCCATAACACCGTGTCAGCCGGGGCATTCAAATTCCCGATACGGCAATCGTGCATTCCTCTTCCTAATTTAGCTCCGCTCTGACTTCGACAATTTTCCTCAATCTGGCTGGGAGCTTGGTTTGCAATTGCGAGGACTTCTGCATTCCATCGCGCGGGCCAACCGCCACTTCTCTCTATGAGAACAGCAAGTAAAACAGTGCCAAATATTGCCGATGCGGCGAATGCGAAGGTGCGTTCCGTCCCACCATGACGCGGTAATTTCCGAAACGGAACCTCAACCCATCGCCACGAAATGTAGCCAAGGAATATGCTCGCAACAAATAGCGTCGTTCCTAGCAAGATGTGTGGTCCGCCCGACATCTCGGTCCAACAATAGTTGACAAGGACGATGAGCGGCCAGTGAATGAGATATACGGAATAAGAGATGAGCCCCAAGCCCGCTACCGCAGGCAAAGACAAAAACTTGGCCACCATCGTTGCTTCGCCGCTGATACCGGAATGAATCAACATGGCGGCGCCGACGCAAAACGGTAAAGCAGCAAACCCCGGATACGCGGTCGCTTCTGTATAGGTCAAGAATCCGAAGGCAATCATCAAAAGTCCGAAGAAAGCTTCGCCGTTGCGTACGATTGATGAGCTTGCCGCTGGGACGGCACCGAGCGCGACAAGCACGCCTATTAAGAGTTCCCAAACGCGGCCCGGGGTTGCGAAAAATGCGTGTGACTGGATCAACTCCACGTCGCGGACGTTGGATACGAACGACGCCACCGCAGCCGCGGCAAACAAGGCCACCATCGCTCTAGGCGCGAATTTAACAACGACAAGAAGCAATAACGGAAACGCAAGATAGAATTGTTCTTCGACGCTCAGAGACCACGTATGTAACAATGGTTTTTCAATCGCGAGCCCGTCGAAATATCCTGTCCTGTCCATGAAATGATAGTTCGACGTCGACGTCGCCGCCGCAATTAAGCTGCGAGCAAAGTTTTTAAAATCTTGCGGCAACAAAACAAGCGCCGCTGCGGCCGTCGTCGCGAAGATCATAACGAACAGCGCTGGCAGGATGCGGCGGCAGCGACGGACGTAGAAATTCGCCAGCGAAAACGTTCCAGATTCTAGCTCACGATAGATAATACCCGCGATCAGGAAGCCTGAGATAACGAAGAAGATATCGACGCCGCCATAGCCGCCGCTGACGCCGAGCCCCAGATGATAGAGCACGACGGCCGCTATGCTGACGCCACGCAAGCCATCGATATCCCGGCGGTGGCCGCGCAAGGCTCCGTCTAATTCGCGCGCGCTCGCCGGACTTCTATTCAACACTCCTGGTCCCCCGACCGTTTTTCCCTTGGCCCCGCCCACTTGGCACAACTTTGAGCCCATTTGGCATAGATTGAAAAAAAGGCCAACGTATTGCACTTGCGCGCCTTCCCGCCTATCAGCCCTTATGACCAAGCCGACCACACCCCCACCGCTGGTGCCGCCAGCCCGCGTCGCAGCGGTCGAAATCGCCGCCCTCGTCGCTCGGATGCGCGCTGGCGAGCGGCGCGCAATCGCCGCCGTCATAACCGAACTCGAACGCATGTCGTCGGCCGCGCCCGATATTTTGAAAGCGCTCCAGCCGCACCTCGGGCACGCGTTGGTGGCGGGCTTTACCGGACCTCCAGGTGCCGGCAAATCGACACTGGTTAATTCCGTGGTCGAACATCTGCGCCGCCAGGGGCGCACCGTCGGCGTCATCGCTGTCGACCCGTCGAGCCCCATCTCCGGCGGATCGATCCTGGGCGATCGCATCCGCATGACGGCAGCGCTCGATGACGACGGCGTGTTCGTGCGCTCACTGGCCTCGCGCGGACACTTAGGCGGATTGTCGCCAGCCGCCGTGCGCATCATCGATGCGCTCGATGCGGCGGGCTTTGATATCATTTTATTAGAAACCGTCGGCACGGGGCAAAGCGAAATCGACGTGGCGGAAGTCGCCGACATGCGCGTCGTGGTATCCGCGCCGGGCTTGGGCGACGATGTTCAGGCCATGAAATCCGGGCTGCTCGAGATCGCCGATATTCTCGTCGTCAACAAGGGCGACCGGCCGGGCGCCGAACAGACGATGCACCAACTCTTGGGCGCGCTGTCGATCCGCGCAACGGTCGCCGACAAAGTTCCCGTGCTCAAAACCAACGCTCTGACCGGCGATGGTGTGCCCGAACTGCTGGCCGAACTCGATGCGATCGGTGAACGCGTCGCGCGCGATGGAGGTTTTGCGCGCCGCCGACGCCGCGCCCGCTATCTGATCGCCCGCGCCGCCGCCGACCTTGTCGCCCAAGCAATCAAGTCTGGCGGTACGGACGTCCTCGATCCCCTGGCCGACCAGGTACTATCGGGCATCATCACCCCGGACGATGCAGCTAAATTGATCCTGAAAACCTGACACACAAGGCCGATCAGCTCAGGCTGCAAGGCCACGCGGACGCATCCCACTTGCCGCCTGCAGCCAAACCCGTTACCGCTTGGCCATTCCTTGAGGCCTGTCGGAGAGATGCGATGCCGGACGACGCAGTGAGTGCCCAGATGGGTCCATATCAGGTGGAACTCAAAGAGGGGCAGGACTACTGGTATTGCCGCTGCGGGCGATCAAAATCTCAGCCGTTCTGCGACGGTTCCCACAAGGACACCGGCATCGAGCCCATGAAATTCCAGGCCGACCGCTCGGGCACGTTCAATCTTTGCGGTTGCAAAGCGACCGACGATGAGCCGTTCTGCGATGGCTCGCACAACATGCTCTGAAGGCTGCTTGCTTTGAAGAGCTGCGCACCCGACGTCGTGTCGAGGCCGGCATTAGCCAAAGACCGGACGGCTTAAGGCATGGATTATTTCCTACAGCAGCTCATCAATGGCGTGACGATCGGGGCAATCTATGGCCTCATCGCGATCGGCTATACGATGGTGTTTGGCATCATCGGCATGGTCAACTTCGCGCACGGCGACGTGTTCATGCTGTCTGGTTTCATCGCGCTCATACTTTATCTGCTGCTCACCCAAGTTCTGCTCATCACGTCGCTGTGGATCGTGATCCCTCTGGTGCTGATCGGCGCCATGATCCTGACCGCGCTGTGGAACTTCACGATCGCCGAGATCGCCTACAAACCGCTCACCGGATCGTTTCGCTTGGCGCCGCTGATTTCGGCCATCGGCATGTCGATTTTCCTCGCCAATTTTGTGCAGCTTGTGCAAGGGCCGCGCAACAAACCGGTGCCTCCAATCCTAGACACGCACTATAATGTCGGCACTGCCGAGCCCGGTGGTTTCCAGGTCGTCATCTCTGTGAAGCAAATCCTGATCGTTTTGGTCACCGCCGTTCTGTTGGCGATCTTCTGGTACATCGTCGCCAAAACGCCGTTGGGCCGCGCCCAGCGGGCGACCGAACAAGATCGCCGGATGGCGGGCTTACTCGGCATCGATACCGACCGGACCATTGCTGCGACCTTCGTGATCGGGGCGGCGCTCGCAGCGGTCGCTGGCGTCATGTACATGATCCAGTACGGCGTCGTTGCCTACAACGATGGATTTTTGCCCGGCTTAAAAGCTTTCACCGCAGCGGTTCTCGGCGGCATCGGCTCGCTGCCGGGCGCGGTCTTGGGCGGACTGCTGATCGGGCTCATCGAGACGATGTGGGCCGGCTACGTGTCGAGCGATTATAAAGACGTCGCGGCATTCGCGGTTTTGATCGCCGTTCTCGTGTTCCGCCCGCAAGGCCTGCTCGGCCGCCCAGATGTCGAGAAGGTCTAGAGCAATGCCCCAGACCGCTGGCTCCCAGACTGCTGGCTCCGAGACTGCTGGCTCGCCCATTGCTCAAGCGTTGCGCCAGGCAGCGATTGCCGGCCTGATCGCGCTGCTGCTGACATTTCCGATTTTGACCCACGAAACGGTCGTCGACCAAAATAACAATCTGGTCTTGCAAACGCGCTGGCCGATGGCCTTGGCGGTTGCTGGTCTCATCACCGTGGCGGCGTTCGCGATAGCACTCTGGCGCGCCAATCGCGCGACCGGCCAACTGGTGCGAGGCCCTAGCGCCGCGACTGCGGCTTGGGTGATACCGCCCTGGCTCGTCAGCTGTGGCCCGCGCATTGGCCTTGCAATGCTTGTGCTTTATCCCGCGTTCGTCGTCTCGCTCGCTGGCTGGCCAGCCGTGCTTAAATGGGTCGATAACTTCGGCGTCCAAATCCTGATCTACGTGATGCTCGCGTGGGGACTGAACATCGTCGTCGGCCTCGCAGGCCTGCTCGACCTTGGCTACGTCGCCTTTTACGCGGTCGGCGCTTACGCCTATGCCATCATGGCGACGCAAGTGATACCCGCACTAGCGCCCGCGCTCGTGCCTTACGCCTTCTACATTTCGTTGCCGATAGCAGGACTGCTCGCGGCCTTGTGGGGCATGATCTTAGGATTTCCCGTGCTGCGGTTGCGCGGCGATTACCTCGCTGTGGTGACCCTCGCGTTTGGTGAAATCATCCGCCTCGTTCTCATCAATTGGGAAAGCTTCTCCAACGGCTACAAAGGCATTCAGACCGCGCGCATCACGTTCTTTGGGCTTCCGTTCACGACACGGGGCCAAGAGCAGACCTTCAACGACGTGTTCTCGCTCACCGGCAATGCCGCCGCCTATCGCGCGATCTTTCTGTATTATGTCATCCTGGCGCTGGCTTTATTCGTCGCCTTCGTCACCCAGCGCTTGCGGCGGCTGCCGATCGGGCGGGCCTGGGAAGCTTTGCGAGAGGACGAGATCGCGTCGCGCGCGCTCGGCATCAACTCGACCACGACCAAGCTGACAGCGTTTGCGATCGGTGCAATGTTTGCGGGCTTTGCCGGTGCCTTCTTCGGCGTGCGCCAAGCTCACGTCAGCCCGAAATCCTTCGAATTCATCGAGAGCGCCACGATCCTGGCAATTGTGGTGCTCGGCGGTATGGGATCGCTCGGCGGCGTCGCGCTCGCCGCCGTCCTGGTCATCGGCGGCACCGAGCTGTTACGCGATCTCGATTTTCTCAAAGCTGTGTTCGGGTCGGGCTTCGATCCCGTCCAGTATCGCATGGTGCTGTTCGGGCTCGCGATGGTCATGCTGATGATCTGGCGACCGCGCGGGCTCGTCTCGACGCGCGAACCCTCCATTATCTACAAAGAAAAAAAGGCCGTGCCGCTCGCGCTCGTCAATGAAGGGCACGGCTGATGGTCGTGCCGCGCGATGCGATCCTCGCTGTTGAACACCTCACCATGCGCTTTGGCGGCTTGGTCGCCGTCAAGGATTTGTCGTTCAACGTCGGGCGCGGCGACATCACGGCGTTGATCGGCCCCAACGGCGCTGGCAAGACGACCGTCTTCAACTGCATTACCGGATTTTACAAGCCGACCGGCGGCACGCTTCGCCTCACCGCACCCGCACCGCACGGCGTTTTCGCGCTTGAAACCATGCGCGACTACCAGATCACGCGGCGCGCTGGCGTGGCGCGCACGTTTCAAAACATCCGCCTCTTTCCGGGCATGACGGTTCTCGAAAACCTGATCGTTGCCCAGCACACGAGCCTGATGGCAGCGTCGAAGTTTTCGCTGGCAGGCCTGTTCGGCTTGCAGAGCTACAAAGCCGCCGAGACAGCCGCTATCGCACACGCCGCCCAATGGTTGCAACGCATTGGCCTGATCGATCGCGCCGACGATGCTGCTGGCACATTGCCCTATGGCGATCAACGACGCTTGGAAATCGCCCGGGCGATGTGCACGCGCCCGCACTTGCTATGTCTGGATGAACCCGCAGCCGGGCTCAATCCGCGCGAAAGCGGCGACTTGGCAGACCTCATTCGCTCCATCCAGCAAGACGGCACATCCGTGCTTTTGATCGAGCACGACATGTCCGTCGTCATGGACATTTCAGACCACATCATCGTGCTTGAATATGGCGCGCGCATTGCGGACGGTCCGCCCGATCACATCCGCAACGATCCGCGCGTTATCGCAGCCTACCTCGGCGTCGAGGATGCCGACGAAATAGCAGCCGTCACGGGAGGGCTGCCGGCATGACCGCAGGCACTCCTCAATCGCCGTCCATGTTATCGGTGCGCGACGTCGAAACCTATTACGGCAGCATCGCGGCCCTGAAAGGCGTCAGCCTCGACATCAAACCCGGCGAGATCGTCACGCTGATCGGGGCGAACGGCGCGGGCAAATCAACGCTGATGATGACGATCTTCGGCAACCCTCGCGCGCGTGCAGGCCACATCACCTTTGAAGGCCAAGACATCACGCTACTCGACACCCACGAGATCGCGCGGCTCGGTCTCGCGCAATCGCCAGAAGGTCGGCGCATTTTTCCGCGCATGACGGTGCTTGAAAACTTGCAAATGGGAGCTGCCATCCGCGGCCTCGACGACTTTGCCAAAGATCTCGACCGCGTCACGGCGCTATTCCCAAGACTGGCTGAGCGTCTCCAACAGCGCGGCGGCACGCTATCGGGCGGCGAACAGCAGATGCTCGCCATCGGCCGCGCGCTGATCATGCGGCCAAAACTTCTTCTGCTTGATGAACCCTCGCTCGGCCTTGCGCCGCTGATCGTCAAACAAATCTTCGACGCCATCCGCGACCTTAACGCGCGCGAGGGTCTGACCGTTTTCCTGGTCGAACAGAACGCCTATCACGCCTTGAAGCTTGCCCACCGGGGCTATGTCATGGTGACGGGGCGCATCACGCTCGAGGGCTCGGGCGCGGAACTTCTGGCCAATCCGCAGATCCGCGCCGCCTACCTCGAAGGCGGCCGCCATTAATGCGAAAGACGAGAACACTTGCGCCAATCGACATTTTTCTAATTTCGGGCATTAATCCGCCCAACCCCAGTGATGATGATCACGGGCTGTTTATGCCTCAAACCATCTAAGGGTTGACGAAATGACCATTCGCTTGTCCGCCGCCGCCATCATAGCTGCTGTTGCCACGGGCTTGGCCGCCCTACCGGCCACCGCGCAAATCAAGATCGGCATCGGCGCGCCGCTCACGGGACCCATCGCGGCCTTCGGCGCGCAGATTAAAACCGGCGTCGAGCAGGCCGCCGAAGACATCAATGCCGCTGGCGGCATGAACGGCCAGAAGATCCAATTGTTCTACGGCGACGACGTTGCCGAACCGCGCCAAGGCGTTTCCGTCGCCAACCGCTTTGCCGGTGACGGCGTGCAGTTCGTCGTCGGCCATTTCAACTCCGGCGTCACGATGCCGGCGTCCGAAACCTATGCCGACAATTCGATTTTGATGGTCACGCCCGGCTCGACCAACCCGGAGATCACCGAGCGCAAATTCTGGAACGTGTTCCGCACCTGCGGGCGCGACGACCAGCAAGGCGCAGTCGCTGGCGACTATATCGCCAAGGTTTTCAAAGACAAGAAGGTCGTGATCGTCCACGACAAGACGACCTACGGTAAGGGACTAGCCGACGAAACGCGTAAAGCGATGGCCAGCAACGGCATCAAAGACGTGTTGTACGAGGGCGTCAACCAAGGCGAGAAGGACTACACCGCGCTTGTTTCCAAAATCAAAGAGAAGGGCGCCGATCTCGTCTACTGGGGCGGCACCCACACGGAAGGCGGGCTGATCCTGCGCCAGATGCGCGACCAGGGGCTGAAATCCGTCATGATGGGCGGCGACGGCATCGTCACGGAAGAGTTCGCAGCGATCGCGGGTCCCGGCACCGAAGGCACGCTGATGACATTCGGGCCTGACCCGCAAAAGCGCCCCGAGGCAGCAGCCGTACTGGAAAAGTTCAAAGCCAAAAAGTTCAAGCCAGAGAGCTATACGCTCTATAGTTACGCGGCCTTGCAGGTCATCGCCAACGCGGCTAACGCGGCCAAGTCGAACGATCCTAAAAAAGTCGCCGCCGAAATCGCGTCGGGCCGCCCGATCAAAACCGTTCTCGGCGAGCTGAGCTATGACGCCAAAGGCGACGTCAAGCGCAACGACTACGTCGTCTACACCTGGAAAAAAGGTGCCGACGGCCATCTGATGTACGAGCAGAATCCCTAACCCAGGCAATGCCGCACAAATCGCGGATTGCGCGCCAAGTTGCGGTTCGCGCGCTCGCCGTGTTGTTGTGGGTCACCCTAGCAAGTGCTGCGTACGGCGAATTTCTAATCGTGGTCGCGGGGCCGTCGGCGGGCGCTCACGCGGGCGAAACTTTGGCGACGGAAGACGGTGCCAAACGCGCCGTCGTGGCGATCAATGCGCGGGGTGGCATTGCCGGCGAGCACGTCACTGTCGCGACAGTCGATGACGGCTGCGCGGCACCAACGGCACAAGCCGCCGCCCGCGATCTGGTGCAACGGCACGCCGATCTCGTTCTTGGCCATCCGTGCGAGGCCGCAGCGCTGGCAGCCTCCGCAATTTACGGTCACAGTGGCACGATTTTTATCGCCACGATGAGCCGACATCCAGCTCTCACCTCAAAACGCGCCGGTCCGTCTATATTTAGGCTGTCGGGCCGTGACGATAACCAGGGCAAAGACGCCGCGCTGATCCTGGCTTCGCGGGCAGGCGGTCGTAGCATCGCCATCGTTCATGACCGGACGCGCTATGCACGCCAGATCGCTGCTGCCGCCAACCTAACCCTCAAAGGTCTCAACATCGCTGCCGGGAGTGTCGCCATTGTTGCGGGCGAAAAAGACTACACCCGCCAAGCTCTGGCACTGCGCGATGCTGGCGCGATCCTGTTTGTTGGCTTCCCGCTGGAAGCAGGTCTTTTGCTTCGCGCCCTCCGCGCCTCAGGTTCGGGCGCACTGTTCATCGGGTCAGATAGCATCGCAACAGTTGAGTTCACCGATACTTTTGCGGCCGAGGCAAAAGGCGTGATGGCGATGACGCCCACGAGGCAGGCGGCGGATCTGGCGGCTGAAAGCGCCGTTGGCTTAGTAGCGGCGGCGATAACGCGCGCGGGTACTGCCTCAGACCGCGCAAAAGCGGTGCAAGACGCGCTCGACGCGACCTCCGCGCCCGCGTTTGACAAAAGTGGCAACGCGCGTGTGCCGTCGTTTGAATTGTTGGAGTGGTCGGGAACTGAATGGCTGCGTGGTGGCGCGCCAGGGCACCAGCCATCGCGGTAATGGGCGATCGTCCAGCGCACGGCGCTGATGCGAAACTTAGCGGCACCGGGCTTAACGGCGCCGAATTTACCCGCGCCGGACTTAGCGGCCTTGCGATTGCGCCATGCATTCCGTCATCAGACGGCGTTCGATGCGAACGAGATCGTCAGGAATGTTTTCGCCAGATTGGCGGTATTCGCGAATGCGCTGTTGGACGAGCGCGTAGCAATGACGTGGATCGTCTTCAGATTGGTCCATCTGGCTGACGAGATCGGCGAATTCTCCGATCGCATTGCTTCCCATTTGTTGCGACATTTGCCTAGTGTCTCCCGCTTTCATTCCAATATCCAGGTTGTCGAGTTCCCGGAGAGTGGTTGCCATTGCCTCGCGCCAAGCGCTCAACATAGCAACGATACATCAAGAATCTCTGCAATGAACTCGACTTTTCACACATGCTTTCATTTGCCGGTTAATAGTGGCTTAACGGTCGTGAATAGAAACTGAACATCACGACGGCATCCAATCCGTCGCCAGCAAGGCTGAGATAAAATCAGCCGATCGTGGCCAGACGGCGGGCTCAAAATGTGCAGAAAGCGGCCATGCACAGAAAATGCTGCGCAGCAGTAATTCGGCATCAGTCGTGCTTCGGAGCTAAAATTGCGCCGCCACATTGCTGCGAACTGGGGCGTCTGCTAGGGCTTGCCGCAATGCATCAAGGAATTGGAAAATTATGATCCCGCGCTATTCCCGCCCCGAAATGACAGTCATTTGGGAGCCCGAAACACGGTTCAAAATTTGGTTTGAAATCGAGGCCCACGCCGCAACGGCGATGGCCGACATTGGGATCATTCCAGAAAGCGCTGCCGCGGCAATCTGGGACAAGGGGTCGCAGGCGAAATTCAATGTCGCCCGCATCGACGAGATCGAAGCTGTGACCAAGCACGATGTTATCGCCTTCCTCACCCACCTTGGCGAATTCCTTGGCGATGACGCCCGCTTCGTCCACCAAGGCATGACGTCGTCAGATGTTCTGGACACTTGCCTGAACGTTCAGCTGGTTCGCTCGGCCGACGTGTTGATTGCGGATATCGACCGGGTTCTGAAAGCTCTCAAAATCCGCGCCGTGGAACACAAAGATACGATCACGATCGGCCGCAGTCATGGCATCCACGCCGAGCCGACTACGTTCGGGGTCAAGCTCGCGTTCGCCTACGCGGAGTTTGCTCGCAATAAAGACCGGATGATTGCGGCGCGCCGCGAAGTCGCGACCTGCGCATTGTCGGGGGCGGTCGGCACATTTGCCAACATCGATCCGCGCGTTGAGGTCTATGTCGCGGGCAAACTTGGGCTAACACCTGAGCCGGTTTCGACCCAGATTGTCCCGCGTGACCGCCATGCGATGTATTTCGCGACGCTCGGCGTCGTCGCCTCGTCGATGGAGCGGCTAGCGATCGAGATCAGGCACTTGCAGCGCACGGAAGTGCTGGAAGTCGAAGAGTTTTTCTCGCCGGGCCAGAAAGGCTCATCCGCCATGCCCCACAAGCGCAATCCGGTGCTGACGGAAAACATCACCGGGCTCGCCCGCATGGTGCGCGCCTACGCACTTCCTGCGATGGAAAACGTCGCCTTGTGGCACGAGCGCGATATTTCCCACTCCTCGGTCGAACGCATGATCGGCCCTGACGCGACGGTCACATTAGACTTCGCGCTGAACCGGCTAGCTGGCGTCATCGAGAAGCTCGTTGTTTATCCAGCTAACATGAAAAAGAACCTCGACCGGCTCGGAGGCTTGCACAATTCCCAACGCGTGCTGCTGGCATTGACGCAAGCCGGCGCATCACGCGAAGACGCCTATGCGCTTGTGCAACGCAACGCCATGAAAACGTGGGAGCACGGCAAAGACTTTCTCACCGAACTGAAAGCTGACAAGGACGTGACGGCTAAAATCCCGGCCAAAGATCTCGAAACAATGTTCGACCTTGGCTACCACACCCGCCACGTCGACACGATTTTCAAACGCGTCTTCGGCTAACCGCCTCGCTAGTGCGACTTCGCCTCCCCTTTTCGCCGCCGTTGTTGTTCTGCGCGCAGAAGATCTTCCGGTTTACAGGAACAAACGAGAGCAGCTGCCGTTTTAGACCCGTCAACCCGGGAGAACGAGCATGCAAGACGTCGATCAACAGGGACTGCGCAATTCGATCCTAAATATGCTTTCTGATTTCGAGACGGCCAAGGTCAGCAATGCTGAAGATCGCTCTGCCATGTCCGAGGGCGATGAGTTTGTCGATCTTTCCGATTTGGCGAAGGGCGTCCAGAAAGCCGGCTCCAAGCAGATGGCTCATCCAGGCGAGATTGTGCCAAAGAGCGCTGTCAGCGCGGCGACGTGGAAAAAAATCTGCGACGAGCTTTAAGCTAGCATCGTGATCAACGGTCTTCCCACGCTGCCGGGGCTCGGTTATCTCAAGGCGGATGAAAACATCTGACGTTGATATTGTGATCGTTCCCGGCTGGCAGAACAGCGGCCCCGAGCATTGGCAATCACGCTGGGCCAATAGTTTGAAAACGGCACGCCGCGTCGTGCAGGACGATTGGGACAAGCCCAATCGCAACGCTTGGACCGCGCGTATCGTCGAAACCGTGGCTGCATCCAGCCGACCCGTCGTGCTCGTTGCCCATTCTCTCGGCGTGCCAGCCAGTGTGTATGCTGGTGGGGCGCTGCGAGCCTCTAATGTCATAGGCGCTTTTCTCGTCGCGCCAGCCGACCTCGATCATTTGGCGTTCTGGCCAGATACGGGCGGCGAGCGTTGGCCGCCTCGCAACGGCGACGGCGGCTACGCGACCATGCCGGTCGACCGGTTGCCATTCCCAGCCCATCTCATCGTCGGCAACAACGATCTTTATTGCAGTCTGGCGCGCGCTGAAAAATTGGCGGCTTTTTGGGGCGCGACGCTCGTCGACGCGGGCGAGACGGGCCACATCAATGTCGCCTCGGGTCACGGCCCCTGGCCAGAGGGCGTGCTCCAGTTCGGCAAGTTTCTGCGCGAGCTGGGGTGAGCTTTGTCGCGCCCCTAGGACACACTGTCGTCAAGCCCAATGGTCAGTTACTAGTCACTTGCCCCACATGGCCTTCAGGCTACGCGCTTTACCAATAGCCGCACTTTAATTGTGCTCGCCCGCTTGCGCACTTGCGCAAGTTCAAATGCCATTTGCATCCGCAGCCACGTATCGGCTGACATGCCGATGGCCTTTTCCAAGCGGAACGCCATCTCAGGGCTGACCCCCGACGTGCCGCTCAACACGCGGTAAAGCTGTTGCCTCGTGACGCCGAGTGCCTTGGCCGCGTCCGCCACTGTACGACCCAAGGTCTCGAGGTCGTCCCGCAACAGGCGGCCGGGGTGAGCAGGCGATTTCATCGGCTTTAATTTCAACCGCGCAAGAGCCGCTCGTATTCGTCGTGGTGGCCAATCCAAAACCAGGTGACGGTGTCCGCTTTAAGCAACCCAACTGCGCGATACTCGATACCGATCCGGATTGAGTAAACCGGCTCCACCGGATCGACCTTCTTAAACTGAAGTGACGGATAAGAAGGCTCAGTGCGCCACTGGCGATAGGCCCGGCGGGCGTGCTCTTGAATTGCTTCGGGGAGTTCCTCGAAATGCTTCCAAAATTTGCGCGTGGTGCGCGATTTCATTTTGCAGGCTTATCCGATGGATCGTGATCGCAAACATCGCCGCGCGCAATGTCCTGACGCGCTTCTGCAGCAAGACGCGTTAGAACGCTGCGCGACCGCGGATCAGCAAGAAGCTTATCCCAGCGCGCATCCGCTTCGATCCGGTCCAGAACTTCGCGCGCGATCGCCTCCTGCTCGACGTCTGGCAGACGCGACACGGCGGCGATCACTTTGTCAAAAAGGGCGTTCATAACCGATGGATAGCGTGTTTTGGGAATGATGTCATCACGGCTGGGCTTGCCGTGTCACGACGCATCGGCTGAAGAACGCCTGTCAGGAGGCCTCTATCCCTGTCAGGGATGCCGCGCGATCTACCAGCGGCGCCTTCAGGCTACGCGCTTTACCAACGGCCGGACTTTAATTGTGCTCGCCCGCTTGCGCACTTGCGCAAGTTCAAATGCCATTTGCATCCGCAGCCACGTATCGGCTGACGTGCCAATCGCCTTTTCCAAGCGGAACGCCATCTCAGGCTGACCCCCGACGTGCCGCTCAACACGCGGTAAAGCTGTTGCCTCGTGACGCCGAGTGCCTTGGCCGCGTCCGCCACTGTAAGACCCAAGGTCTCGAGGTCGTCCCGCAACAGGCGGCCGGGGTGAGCAGGCGATTTCATGGGAATGTGCGAGGTTCCCTCTCTCACGTCACAGCCGCCCCGAACGGGGAAAACGATGGCGGCCATCTACGGCAAGCATCCGAAAGCCTTCTGTTGGGCGCACTGCGAGATCGTCGCCACAACGTCCGTCGCCGCCACACCGACCCCGCTCACCTTTGTCGTGGATGGCCGCCGACACGGCCATGACGGCGTGTGGGGCGATACATGATCTTGCCTGCGGGCAAAGTACGCGGCAAAAACGAACGGGTATCGACTTACGCCCGCTCCGGATGCCGCGCTTTCCACCAGCGGCGGAAGAGAAACGTGCTGACGAAAACCTCAGCCCTTGGCGCCTTCGATGTCGGAGACGGCTTTCGCCAAAGCCTCGCCCATCACCTGGCGGATTTCTGCGTCTGAAATTTTGACGCCATTGGCTGCGAAGTCGGCTTTGACTTTGCCGAATACATCGTGGTCGCCGTTGACCTGGAGGTCGGCTTTGCGGACGGCCTTGATGTAATCTTCTAGACCCGGCCCGATCAGTCCGAGCTTAGCACCCGCCCATTCGGCCAGCGCCTTGTTGCGGCGGGCTTCGGCTTTGAATTTCAAATCCTGATCATGAGCGAACTTGTTCTCATAAGCCTTCTCGCGATTGTCAAACGTCGTCATGCGTCACACTCCTGTTCGGCACAACCCTAAGATGTACCTGCAAATCCGACCCCTGAGCCCTGAACATTCTGGGCCCAGCACCATACCGTTAAGCAAACCGATACTCCGCTCCGCCAGCCAAATCAACGGCTTGGCAACTACCTTTAAGCACGACCCATGCGGCGCATAGTCTGCATTGTTTATTGCATCCCCATCCGCTAGTCTCGCGACAAGAGTTTTCGTCGCGCTCCTTATCCCAACTTGAGAAAAACACGTTGGAATATCAAAGGGTCAGCAAATGGCGAGCGTTGCTTTGCAGATAATTCGAGTGAGACACAAGTTGATCCTCAGAGGACCGGGAATGACCAAGCGTCGTCGCATATATGAGGGTAAGGCCAAGGTGCTCTATGAAGGCCCCGAGCCTGGTACCCTCATCCAGCATTTCAAGGACGATGCCACAGCGTTCAACGCAAAGAAACATGCGTTGATCGAAGGCAAGGGCGTGCTCAACAACCGCATTTCGGAATACGTGTTCCTGCGGTTGGGCGAAATCGGCGTGCCGACCCACTTCATGAAGCGGCTCAATATGCGCGAGCAGTTGATCCGCGAGGTCGAGATCATCCCGCTCGAAGTTGTCGTGCGCAACGTGGCGGCCGGATCGCTGTCGACGCGGCTCGGGCTTGAAGAAGGCTCGCAGCTGCCCCGTTCGATCATCGAATTCTACTATAAAAACGACGCTCTCAACGACCCGATGGTGTCGGAAGAGCACATCACCGCGTTCGGCTGGGCAACACCCCAAGAGATCGACGAAGTGATGCAGATGGCGCTGCGGATCAACGACTTCCTCGTTGGCCTGTTCCTCGGCATCGGTATCCGCCTCGTCGACTTTAAAGTCGAGTTCGGCCGGCTGTACGAGAACGACCAGGTTCGCATTGTCTTGGCTGACGAGATCAGCCCGGACTGCTGCCGTTTGTGGGATGTGGTATCGGGCGACAAGCTCGACAAAGACCGGTTTCGCCGCGACTTGGGCGGCGTGCTCGAAGCCTATCAAGAAGTCGCCAAGCGCTTGGGCGTGCTGACCGAGAACCCGCGTCCGCGCGGTGCGGGCCCCGTGCTTGTCGCATCGAACCCGCCGACCACGACGCCGATCAACGGCAAGCCGAATTGACGGATTAGGGACTAGGGATGAGGGACTAAAACAGCCCTTGTCGCTAGTCCCTAAAACCTAATCCCTAAAACCTACGACCTGGCGAAGCAGATGAAAGCCCACATCAAGATCACTCTGAAGAACGGCGTTCTCGACCCTCAGGGCAAAGCCATTGAGGGCGCCGTGCGCGGGCTTGGCATCTTAGGCGTCGGCGATGTGCGCCAAGGCAAATACATCGAAGTCGAGCTGGCTGAGAGAGACCCCGCCAAAGCTAAAGCTCTGGTCGAACACATGTGCCGCGACCTGCTCGCCAACACCGTCATCGAGAACTACAGCTACGAGATCGGTTGAATTTTCGCCGGACCGGCTAGCCCTTAATTAGGTGACGCGGTGACGGCCTCAAGTCCTCGCCGTGCGCGCGCGGTAGGCGCGCTCAAGCTCGGCGATTTCGGCGTTGACGTCGCTGCGATAATTCTCGGCGCGGCGGGCGAGATAAAGCAACCCTAGCGCCATCATGCCCGCCAGAATGGGAGCGCTCGCACAGCTATAATCCCATAAACCCGGCAGCGCATGTGCGCTCTGCGGATTGTCGGGCGAATAGGAAATCACCACCGTGTCGCCGGGCTGCAGAGAGGGCGCGTTCAAGCTATCGAATGGCACGTCTGCGCTGTACTGAGCGCCGATGTGCGAAGCATAGATGAGTTTGGCGATCTTGATTTCGCCGACCAGTCCCATAGCCACGATCGCGGGCGCGCTGCAATCGGCGCTAAGGCCGGTCATCGATTCGACCGAGCCGAGTTCAGCAATAAACGCGCAGCCAATTTCGATGTTGGCGACCCTTGCCGTCGCCCGCTCGCCTTTCAGCGCTGGATAAATTGTGCTGGCAAACATCCACACGCCCGCGGCAATCGCCAGCATCCCGCCGTCGCGCAAAGCCCGGTAGACGTGACCGATCATGCCGGTTTTCAGGGCTGAGGCCATGGCTGTATGTTTGCTCCGTGCTTTGAGCCCTAGATTACCCTAGGAAGCTACAAGGGCCGGTAAACGAGCCGTTGACGCGGCACTCGGGGGCATGGACAGGCGTGCGCATTCGCATTAGTGGCTAATGACAAATTAACGCGCTTAGAAGGGCCGCTCTATGCTGCGCGCTTCCGTCATCGTTTTTCCAGGTTCAAACTGCGACCGCGACGTCAAAACCGCGATCGAGCGGGTGACCGGGTTTGCGCCGAAGATGGTCTGGCACGGCGATGCGTCAGTGCCCTCGTCAGACATGATTGTGCTGCCAGGCGGGTTCTCTTACGGCGATTATCTCCGCTGCGGAGCAATGGCCGCGCACTCGCCGATCATGAAAGACGTCATTGCCAAGGCCAAGGCCGGCACGCCGGTCATCGGCATCTGCAACGGCTTCCAGATCTTGTGCGAGGCGGGACTGCTTCCCGGCGCGCTGTTGCGCAATGCGTCGTTGCACTTCATCTGCCGCGATGTGTTTTTGAAAGTCGAAAACGACCACACATTCTTCACCAAGTGCTACCGCGAAGGCGAAGTTATCAAAGTGCCCATCGCGCATGGCGAGGGTAACTATTTCGCCGATCAAGAGACGCTGAAAAAGCTCGATGGCGACGGCCGTGTCGTGTTGCGCTATTGCGATGCCGATGGCAAAGTCTCACCCTCATCCAACCCCAACGGAGCTTTGCGCAACATTGCCGGCATCACAGATGAGACCGGCCGGGTGCTCGGCATGATGCCCCATCCCGAACGTTTGTATGAAGCAGCGCTCGGCGGCACCGACGGTCGGCGGGTGTTCGAAAGCGCGCTGCTGTCGGCGCTCGAAGCAGCTTAAGCCCGAACTCGTATTAGCGGCGCAAACATTCAGAGCCATTCCAGTACGACAGCCGACCACATCGATTGCGCGCTGCCAAACCCGTGTCGTGACGCTTGAGGTAAGAATAAGAATATTTGTCACGTTCTCTGTCGCGGAAGATCTTGACCGCCGGATCGGCAACAGCATCGCGCTGCCCCAGGCCTTGCGCATCGCTACCCACGCGGGCGCCGGCCGACACGCTCATGATTGACACTGACATCAAGATGACGGCGAGTGCCGCCAGTGCAGAACGAACCGTCATTGGTAATGCTCCAGCTTAATGTGTCCGGCACTTAAATCGCCTCATTTGCCGTCAACCAGGGCCGCATCCTTAGCGTTCCATTTGCGCTAAAATGGCTAACGTCGCCAGTGCGAAATCGGCACCAACGGCCAATTGTCCGAGCCTGAACTCGTGCTACTCTCTAAGGCTGGAAGCGGCGGCTCAGCGGTCGGCACACGCGCCAGCTACGCACGCCATCCTACACTTGGAAAACGCATGACCTATCCAATTTTTAAAGCCGCTCTGCTCGTTGCCCTATTTGCCGGGTTGAGCGCTGGCGCTCGAGCCGCAGACACATGCTCCGGCGGGGCAACCTGGGTTGGCGATCTCACGCCCATCACAGCGGCTGATTGGAACGGGGCACGCGCCGCCCATCTCATGGAGCGGGCGGGCTTTGGCGCGACACTTGAGGCGGCCGCCGCTATGGCCAAAGAAGACCCGGCCCGCATTATCCGCGACCTGGTGGCGCCGCAAACCGTCGATAATAGCGCGCTCGCAGCGTTCGACGAGAGCGGCATTTTTGATGCAGGCCTCGACCCCTTTCCAACGAGCCGCCCGGCTTTGACCGATCAAGCCAAGGAAAAGGGCGAAGCCCTCGGCGTCAAGATTAAGCCCTCCGGCAACCGCCGTCTCCAACCTGTCGTTGACCGGTTCTTCTACTGGCTGCGCGCCAGCAAACTCGAGACGCAACGGCTGGGGTATTGGTGGGCCAACCGGATGCTCAATACGAAGCGCCCGCTCGAAGAAAAGATGGCGCTGTTCTGGCACGGCCACTTCGTCTCCAGCGAAGAAAAAGTGCGCGACTATCGCAAGATGCTGAAACAGCTTCTGCTATTTCAAACCAAGGGATTAGGCGATTTCCGCGAGCTGCTCATCGGGGTGGCGCAAGATCCCGCGATGCTCTCCTACTTGGATGCGGCGGCAAACCTCAAAGGTGCGCCGAATGAGAACTTTGCCCGCGAGATCATGGAATTGTTCACCATGGGGGTCGGTGCCTACACCGAACCCGATATCCGCGAGGGGGCGCGCGCGTTCACGGGTTGGAATTTTGCCGGCACCGAGTTCGTGGCCAACAACGAACGCCACGACGGCGGGGAAAAAAACTTTCTGGGCGAGCATGGCACCTTCGATGGCGTGCAGGTCATCGACATCATCTTGAAACAACCGGTGACGGCCGACTACCTCGCCGGCAAGCTCTATCGCTTCTTTGTGCGCGACGATATTTCGCCCAAATTGCGCACCGAGCTGGGCGATGTTCTGCGCGCCAACAAATATCAAATCGCGCCGCTGCTAGAGACGATTTTCCGCTCGCGCGATTTCTACAGCTCTGCCAGCTGCGGCACGCACATCAAAAGCCCCGTCGAACTCGTCGTCTCAACGTATAAGAAGCTCGGTCTCGGCGTCGTGCCAGGCGTGCCCGATTTCCACGAAACCATCTCAGCACTCGGCCAGACACTATTTTGGCCGCCGACCGTCGCTGGCTGGGCGCAGGGACGCAGCTGGATAACTCCAGGATTACTCATCGAACGCGGTAATTTCGCGCGCGATATCGTGTTCCCCGATATCGGCTTCATAGCACCCGACCGCTTTCCCAGCCCCAACTTCCAAATTCTGGAGGTTGCCGAAAAACTGGCGCGCGGCCTCGATGTCAGCTCAGCGACGTTGCCCGACAACAAAGATCAGATGGCCACAGCCACCATGATGGCTGACCGCGACGAAGACTTTAATACGCGTTACGGCAGCTTTCGTGGCTGGCAGATGGCGCTCGAAAGGGTCAAACCGCTGCCACGCCACACGGCGCCTTTGAGCTTGACCCGAATGGTTTTGGCCAGCAAAACACCGGTCAAAACCCCAGCCGACGTTGTCGATTTTTTTGTCGGACGGATGTTCCTGGTGCCCCCATCGCCGGCCGAACGGGCGCGGCTGGCGCAGTTTCTTGAAAGAGAGCTCGGCACCACGGACATTGCTCACGCGCAAAGCTACATGGAAGATAGCCTGCGGATGGTGTTGCATCTCATCCTCAGTTTGCCTGAATATCAACTGGGCTAGGCAACGGCGCTGTAAGGCCCCCGGAGAGACACGCGTGACGCACATACCTCGAAGCAACATCTCAAGGCGCCGCTTGCTTGGCACCGGCGCATCTGCCCTGGCGCTCGGAGCCGCGGGCGAAGGCCTCACCTTCGGGCTGACGTCAACGCTGGCGCGCGCTGCGGCCGAAACACAGAAAAGCTCTGGCCGCATTCTTGTGGTGCTGGAGTTGTCTGGCGCCAACGATGGCCTCAATACGCTCGTGCCTTTCGCTGACGATGCGTATTACAAGCTGCGCCCGCGTATCGGTATACCGGCCAAGAAATTGCTCAAGATCGACGACCACCATGGTTTCAGCGGCGGCATGACGGGCTTTGAACAATTGTTCAAAGACGGCCAGATGGCCATCGTTCACGGCTGCGGCTATGCTCAGCCGTCGTTTTCGCACTTCACGTCGATGGCATACTGGCAGACCGCCGCGCCCAACAGCGGCCAGCCGCTCGGCTGGATTGGGCGGCTGGCGGATATTGTCGATCCGAAAGGCACGCCGAACTACATCGTCAATATCGACGATACGCAGTCTCTCGCGGTCAATTCCAGCCTGCACACGCCCGTAGTGTTCAACGAGCCAGAGCGCTTCATGCGCAAGGGCGACGCCGAGACGCGGCCGATGTTCGATCATTCCGACGATGTCAGCGCGAGCGAAAATGCTTCGCAGAAATATTTGGGCGATGTCGCCCGCAGCGCGCGCGAAGCCTCCCAACAGGTGCGGGAAGCCTGGAGTGCGTACCGCTCGCCGATGGATTATGGCATCAGACCGCTTGGGCTGAACAAGATCGCCTCGCTGATCGAGGCCAACATGCCAGCACGATTGTATTACACCTCCTACCCACATAACGCGTTCGACACGCACGTTCACCAGGGCGACGTCCACGCCCGTCAGCTCACCTACGTCTCGGATGCGGTGGCTGCCTTCATGAAGGACATGGCGCGCATCGGCCGGGCCGATGATGTCTCGATGCTGATTTTCTCAGAATTCGGGCGGCGCGCGGCCGACAACACATCGCTTGGTACCGATCACGGCACGGCCAACCTGATGTTCGCTGTCGGCAAAAATGTCCGCGGCGGCCATTACGGCGCGCCATCAAGTCTGACCGACCTGATGGACGACGGCAATCTGAAGTACACCGTCGATTTCCGCCGCGTCTACGCCACAATGATCGAAGGTTGGCTGCAGCACGCAGACAGTTCCAGCATCCTGCGCGACAAGTTCGAGACCTTCGCGATGTATGCTTGATCTTCACAACAAAAAGGGGAGCGGTACATCACCTCTCCCCCCTTAAGACTTCGTTTGCAAGTTCCCGACATCAGTAACGCGAGACGGACTTAGTTCCGGGGCGCGGCGACGTAGGTTGTGCGCTCACTCATCTCAACCTTCATCGACTTTGCGCCGGGCGCGCACGAGAAGGTCAGCGAGGGGCCGTCCGTGGTGTCTACCCGGCTCGACGTGCCAGCGCCTACTCTAACATTGACGCGCGCTGCATCTGGCACGTCGTTAGAGCTGTCGTCGTAGGTATCGGACAGCATGACGGTCAGGTTGCATGCATCACCGTCGGCGACGTAATAACCGACAGCTTGCTTATTCCCGACCAGCAGCGTGATGCCTTGGGCCGCGCCAATGGTGCGTGCAGCGTTGCCGGCGTTGACCGGGAGTGCGCCATGCGCCACTGCCAGCGACACAAACCCGAGAAGTGCTGATTTCTTGAACAAATTCATGGAAAGGACCTCCATTCCACTGAAGCAGCCGGTTCAAACCCGCGCACGATTGTCTGGGCATGACCGACGCCACGGAACAGTAGATAACCCTCTGACGCCGAAACGAAAATCCATGATGTTGCACTGTTGCATTGCATTTTCTGCAGCGCGGAACCGTCACAGCCCGAAGGGGTAGGACTTCATCAGACGCCACCACGAGCGCAGACCACTGGAAATTGGCCGAGCGATGGGAAACGCATCATTCCTCAATATCCGTAGGCTTGATGTCCCGAGCGCCGTGCATCACCCGCAAGATATAAACGGTGCTCCCTATTATCCGATAGAAGATCAGATACGGCGGTTCGACGAGCGCGCGTCGTCCCGGGCCCAGCTCGGCGCGTTCGCGAAAGCGGTGACCATTCTGCTGCAGCGTCTGCACACGACGGCGCAACCGAATCAAATATGCCTTGGCGATGTCTTCGTTCTGGACGGATTTTAAGTAGTCGCCGATGTCTTCAATGTCGCGAATTGCAGTTTCCGAATACGCGATCGTAAACATCAGCCCTGGCCGAGACCAAAGCGCTTGCCGATCCGCTCCCAGGCTTCAAGATGGGAAACTGTTTTGCCTTCCGTGATGTCCCGGTCGGCGGCATCGAGATATGGCTTGGCCCACGACAAATCGATGTCGCTTTGGCTGTCCGCGAAGGTCGCAGTTACGGCCGCCGCCACCGCCTCTTCCACCGACCCAAACAGGCCAGCCTCGACCTGCGCTTTGAGCAGCGATTCGATTTGCGGTTGCAGTTCGATCTTCATGACGCGCCCTCGCATGCTTAGAGGTATACTTATCACAAATGCGCAAACCTTTCCAAGACCCTCACCATTGGCCGTGAGGTATTGCCTCACCCAGCGCGACAACGCAGGCTCACCCCGCTATAAGCAGGCAAATCCTCAATCCCAATCCTCGACCAGAGTGCGAAATGCCCGCCAGCACACCTTCCAAAATCACGCCCCAAATGATCGCCGACCACGGCTTCAAGGGCGACGAATATCATCGCCTCCTCGACATCTTAGGACGCGAGCCGCTGATCTGCGAGTTGGGCATCTTCTCGGTCATGTGGTCGGAGCACTGCTCGTATAAATCCTCGCGCGTGTGGCTGAAGACGCTGCCGACCACTGGCCCGCAAGTCATCCAGGGGCCGGGCGAGAACGCCGGCGTTGTCGATCTCGGCGATGGCGACGCTGTCGTGTTCAAAATGGAGTCGCACAACCACCCGTCTTACATCGAGCCTTTTCAGGGTGCGGCGACCGGTGTCGGCGGCATCATGCGCGACGTCTTCACGATGGGCGCGCGCCCCGTCGCCAATTTGAACGCTCTGCGCTTTGGTGCGCCAGATCATCCCAAGACGCGCCACCTCGTCAACGGCGTCGTCGCCGGCATTGCGCATTACGGCAACTGCACGGGCGTGCCGACGATCGGCGGCGAAACGAACTTCGACGCCGGTTACAACAACAACATCCTCGTCAACGCGATGTGCGTCGGCCTCGTGCGCACCGACAAGATTTTCTATTCAGCCGCCAAAGGCGTCGGACTGCCCGTTGTTTATCTGGGCTCCAAGACCGGGCGCGACGGCATCCACGGCGCAACCATGGCGTCGGCCGAATTCGACGACAAGTCCGACGAGAAACGCCCGACCGTTCAAGTCGGCGATCCGTTCACCGAAAAGCTGCTGATCGAAGCGTGCCTTGAATTGATGGCGACGGATTCGATCATCGCCATTCAGGATATGGGCGCGGCAGGCCTTACCTCGTCGACGTCTGAGATGGCCGATAAGGGCGGCGTCGGCATCGAGCTCGACTTGGATCTGGTTCCCCAGCGCGAAGTTGGCATGACGGCCTACGAGATGATGCTGTCTGAAAGCCAAGAACGCATGTTGATGATCTTGAAGCCGGAGCGCGAGGCGGAGGCGAAAGCCATCTTCACCAAATGGGGTCTCGACTTCGCGGTGATCGGCCGCACGACCGACACCGGCCGCATGATCATCAAGCACAAGGGCGTTATCGAAGCCGATCTGCCCGTCGACAAGCTGGCGAACTCCGCCCCGATGTACGAACGCCCGTGGGTCGAGCCGAAAAAGCAGGCCGAGATTCTGCCGGAGTGGGTGCCAGAACCTAAAGGCGGGCCAAATTCTATTCTGGGCACGCTCCGCGACATGATGGGCTCGCACCATCTCGCGTCGCGGCGCTGGATCTGGGAGCAGTACGATCACATGGTGATGGGCGACACCATTGGCCGTCCCGGCGGCGACGCCGGCGTGATCCGCGTTCACGGCACCAAGAAAGGCATCGCGGTCGCTTGCGATGTGACCCCGCGCTATGTGCTGGCCGACCCCGAGATGGGCACCAAGCAGGCCGTGGTCGAGACGTGGCGCAACTTGACGGCGGTCGGCGCCGACCCGCTCGCCATCACCGACAACATGAACTTCGCCAACCCCGAGCGGCCCGAGATCATGGGCCAGTTCGTGGCCTCCGTGCGCGGCATGAAGGAAGCCTGCTTAGCGCTCGACTACCCGGTCGTCTCCGGCAACGTGTCGCTCTACAACGAGACGAACGGCATCGGCATTCCGCCCACCCCCGCGATCGGCGGCGTCGGGCTGGTGCCGGATTGGACCAAGATCGTCAACATCGCGCTGAAGGCCGAGGGCAATGTGCTCGTCGTCATCGGGCATGAGCGCGGCCACCTCGGCCAATCGCTTTATCAACACCACGTCACGGGCAAATTCGAAGGCGCGCCGCCGCCCGTCGATCTCACGGACGAGATCAAGGCCGGACGGCTCGTGCGGGCGCTCATTCGTTCAGGCATGGCGCTGGCCGTGCACGATTGTTCGGACGGCGGGTTGCTGGTGGCGATGGCCGAGATGGCGTTGGCCGGCAATGTTGGCGCTGAGCTGTTCCCCTACGAGGGCCGCTTACCGGCACACGCGGCATGGTTCGGCGAAGATCAGGGCCGCTACGTTTTGGAAGTGGCACCGCGCAAGGCGGAAGAAGTTTTGGAGCGCGCCAGGCTGCTCGAACTCCCCTCGCGCATCGCCGGCCGCGTCGGCGGCAACGCGCTGGTGCTGAAGGGCGAAGCCGCGTTGTCGCTCACCGATTTGCGCAGCGTGCACGAAGGCTGGTTCAAGGGGTTTATGGGGTGATGAGCCGACTGCCAGCTGTTAGCAGAAAGTGGAAGGACTTTAAACTGCTTTGGCGCGGGTGGCGTCCGTCACTGAAGCTGCAATTTGCAGTACTTGCACTATTGTGGATTGGCTGGACTTTCTTTTTCCTAACTCATCATTGGAAAGATATCGGGGACTATTTAGCGCTGCAACCAGCAAAATCACAGGATTACTCGTTGTTCGGATTCTCTGAATACCTAGCCGCCTTAGCTTTGCTGCTTGTTATTCTTTCAAACTCTGATTTCAAATACCGATTTCGACTAAGCTTGACGACGTTCAATGCTCAAAAATTTGCATTCCTTGTTAGCTTTCTCATCGGCTTTCTTATTCTTCTGATAGATGCGTGGTTCAATAACGGCTGGCTGATCCCAGCCAGGTTGAATAATGCAAACAATCTGCGCCTTTTCTTGGCCTTGTTTTTCTTTGGGATGGTCTGCTACCTTAACTACATCGCTTTCGTATCGCCACCGCGATTTGGCAGACTAAATGCTCGATCCGCATTCAACGCGATGCACCACTTTGTGGCACGCGGAAATCCCGACCATCTCACCGTCATTGGGGACTGGATTGGAACATCGGCTGATCGCATTATTACAATCGCAGCCGGTCGAGGGCCTGAGAATGCATCTCTCGGCGGTGGTCGTTCTATTGGATACAGAGACTATGCCGCCTACACGCTGTCATTGCTTGGGAGCCGAAAGCTATGCCACCAGATGGTGGATAAATCTCCCTGGAGCATCGCTGAGCTATTCCGAGTGGCTGCTAAGTTCCCGCGATACAAGCTTCCGATGTCTCCGTTCGCTAGAAATATTGGGTCTGAGCTAGTAGCAAACTCAGGTTCGGCTTTGTACAGCGAGGATGAAGGTTTCACGTCAGGATTTTTAGGTTACACCAAGCCAATCACAACGCTTGTCTACGGAAACTTCGAACTTATTGAGAGCCTTGCATCTGAGGGTGGGAGCCCCCTTGATCTTGAATTTGATCTCTCATTTGACTTAACAGCATCTCAGCTAACAGCTTACTCGAGAGCTGTTAGAATTTTTGCACAATCTTACTTCTCGCAGCCATACCCGCATCATTCTTATGCGTTTTTCCGAGCCTTACATCAGATCGAAATCGCCATCCACTCAATTAGGGGGCTTGGCAAGCTTGGCGACGAATATTGGAAATCAGACGACTACAATCGACTAAAAGTTGCTATTAGGCTCATTAGAGACTTGATGAAACTTCTGGCGAAGTATCCAGCGCCAACAAAACAGAAAAAGCGTGAGTTCGAGTTCGATGGGCTTAGGCTAATACATGCTCAAGTCGCAAAACTGATTTTTGAAATAATCTCAGCGGCATCACACGTAGCGCAACCGGCATCGACCTCTTGGAATGTGCAACACAACAATATTTGGGCCGATCTGTTCGCCTACGACAAATCTGCGTCGAGCAAGTTGGTCCAGTTTTATTTGAGACGATTGCTGTACGATGAAATAAAAGAAGTTGGTATGATGCCACATTTTGTAAACGTTCGAATCCTTGGTTATTGCCTGCATGTCTTCGGTATTTCTGAACCTGCACGCACTGGCGTAGAGCGAAGTGACTTTGCACCTGTTAGTCGCTCCGCAGTTCACTGGGCCAAACATAACTACTTGAAGCTCGTAAAAGACAATCCAGTGCTCGCTGAGACTTGCCTTATGGGTGGTATTTCCTTTGATCCTGATGGAAAGCGGCTGATCAGAACTTATGCGTCTATGCTAGGAAGAGAGCCTGCGCGGATAATCCCCCCGTTTTTAACGGGGTTCGATCGTAGAACTTATGCGGCCATTTGCAGTTTCAGTTGCGTTCTCAGCTTCTGAGCGGGTGTCATCCCGCCGATCCCCATGTTGGGGCGGTCGTTGTTGTAAGTCCAGAGCCATT
>JANLPU010000026.1:0-160860 GCA_031367425.1 Hyphomicrobium sp. | reverse complement strand
TGATCGAGCGGTTCTTTAATAAGCTGAAGCAGTTCCGCCGGATCGCGACCCGATACGACAAGCTTGGGGCCACGTTCTTCGCCTTCATCCAGCTTGCGGCTGTAAGGATCTGGTTGCGGTCAATTGAGTCCACGGCCTAGTTCGCGCCTTCAAGCAGCCGCCGCGTAATCACTTGCGCTTGGATTTCAGCGGCACCCTCGAAGATGTTCAGAATGCGCGCATCGCACAGCACGCGGCTAATCGGATATTCGAGCGCAAAGCCGTTGCCGCCGTGGATCTGCAAAGCGTTGTCGGCGTTGGCCCAGGCGACGCGCGCGCCGAGCAGCTTTGCCATACCGGCTTCGAGGTCGCAACGGCGCCCCATATCTTTTTGACGGGCTGAGAAATACGTCAACTGACGGGCGATCATCGTCTCGACCGCCATCATCACAACCTTGTTGCGCACGCGCGGGAAGCCGAAGATCGGCTTGCCGAATTGGACGCGATCAAGCGCATATTTGAGGCCGAGGTCCATCGCGCATTGTGCAACGCCGACCGCGCGTGCCGCCGTTTGGATGCGCGCGCCCTCGAACGTTGCCATCAACGCCTTGAAGCCCTGACCCTCAACGCCGCCGAGCAAATTTTCGGCTGGCACTTCGAAGCCGTCGAACGAAATGTCGTATTCCTTCATGCCGCGATAGCCGAGCACTTCGATTTCGCCGCCGGTCATGCCCTTGGCCGGAAACGGCTTGTCATCAGACCCGCGCGGCTTCTCGCACAGGAACATCGACAGGCCTTTGTAGCCGGCTTCGCCCGGATTGGTGCGCGCCAGTACCGTCATGACGTCGGCGCGGACCGGATGCGTGATCCAGGTTTTTTGGCCCGTGATTTTATAGACCTCGCCCTCTTTTACCGCGCGGGTTTTCAAGGATGCCAGATCAGATCCGGTATTTGGTTCCGTGAACACGGCTGTCGGCAGCATTTCGCCAGAAGCAATTTTTGGCAGGTATTTGGCTTTCTGCTCAGGCGTGCCGTTGTGCAGAATGAGCTCGCCGGCGATCTCCGAACGCGTGCCGAGCGACCCGACGCCAATATAGCCACGCGATAATTCTTCCGAGGCGACGCACATCGCTTCTTTGCCCAGACCCATGCCGCCGAATTCTTCCGGCAGCGCCAGCCCGAACACGCCAAGCTCGGCCAGCTTGGACACGATCGCCATCGGGATGTATTCGTTCTTCAAATGCCATTCGTGCGCGTGCGGGATGACTTCATCGAGCGAAAAGCTGCGCATCAAATCTTGGATTTGCGCGTGCGTTTCGTCGAGGCCCGTATCACCGAACGTCATGGCGTCTGGCTGCTGCGCGATCATGGCGCCGAGCCGCGCCTTGACGTCTTCCGAGCCGCCTTCGCTAATCACGTCAACGACGGCATCTTCGTAGCGGCGCAGTTCTGCCCTTGGCACACCCAGCGCTTCCGGCCTGATGATTTCAACCTGGCTCATCGGGATGCCGCCAGCGATTTGCGCCAGGTATTCGCCAAAGCCGGCGGCCAGCAACAATTGCTCGAATTCGCCAAAGCGGCCTTCGCCGTTGATGCGCGCCGCCCAATCGTGCAGCTGGCGCAAGCCTTCGACGGTCGTGGCGAGCCATGCCAGTCCGTGGCCGACGTGCTGGGCGTTATCGATGTCACCGGCTTCTTGGATCTTGATGCGCACGCCAGCTTTGGCGGCGACCAAAATTTTGTCGGCCGAGGCAACCGCTTCATGGCAGCGGCTGATCAGATGCTCGGGGCCCGCGGTCAGCAGTCCAGACGGTGTCTTGAGCGGCGCAACCGGCATCGTATTCTCCTGGAATTTCAGTTCTGAACCGGAGCGTTGGAGGCGTCCGGTAGGTCATGCAGCGGCCACGATAACGACACTTGGCCGCTTCGCAAGGCAGGGGGCCAGCGACCTTTTGAGCAACTTAGCCAACGGACGCCGCAGCCACGCGAAAAGATCACGAGCTTATCCGTTACCGGGCAACTTTCGGATCAACTCTCCCCCGCCCCGGCGTTGCGGCGATTAACGCAGCGTCAGGCCCGCTTCAACGCGTTGATGAACCAATCGAGGGTCGACTTTGCTGCCAACTCAAGCGCCGCACTCGACCGCAGACGCGGCTCTGCAAGTGGTGCCGACGGTTGAGCTGTATCAGCACTTTCGCGGTGCTTGATGATTTCAACGGAAGCTTCTTCAATATGGTCACGGTAGGCAGCGTAGTTGCTGCCATCGAAGCCGTCGGGTGCAGCAACGGGCGGCGGCCGTTTTGCGCGCACCTCGACAGGAGCTGGTTTGAGTGCAACGGAAGGAGGCAGGTCTGGACCGCGCTTGATCGTCACCTGAGCTTCGGGCGCCGACCGTTGCGCGTTAAATTGGCCCGGCATCGGTTGCGCGAGCAGCCGTTCAATCGCGCGTAGCTCGCTTGCGGTGTCGACCATCCAATGTTGACGCTCGACACGCCGCTTGGCGGCGAGGCCAGCGGCATAGCTCGCGGCGCTGAGCGGCAGCGGCGGCGTGCCATGCACGACCGGTTCCATCTCGGCAGCGGCTGCCTCAAATCTCGGGCGCTCTAGCGCGGAAGGTTCTGGCGGAGAGGGTTCTGGTGTGACCGGTTCGGGGATGATCGGTTCGGGGATGACCGGCTCTGCTGCCAACAACTCTGGGGCGACGGCTTCCTGAGCGACGGGCGCTTGAACAACAGGCTCCTGCGCAAACGGTGTTTCGGGCTCGGCAAAGCCGGACGGTATCGCGTCGTCGTTCGGCAGCGGGAAAAGCCCTAAGATCGCCAACGCATCGGCGACAGTCATGGCGCTGCTCTCAGCGTTGGCATAGCGGCCCGCGGCCAGGGGCGCGGGTGGCAACGGGCTCTCTGTCAACATCATTTCAGGCGGCGCGGCGGCGGGCTGAACCTGCCGATCAGCAACAGCCAGGACTTCGTCGGCGGCGCTTTTGGCGGCGGATGCCAGCAGCGCAACCACATTCAGCGAGGCCACACTGTGTGAAACCACCTCGACGGGTATCAGATCTGTTGCATCAACGGCGAAATCGCGTTTGGACCGCAGACTCTCGGTGCCGAGCGCCAATAACGCTGCCTGCTCGATCCAGTTTTCGCTGGTGATTTGGCGGCTAATCCCAAGCGTCCTGGCGACGTGCTGAACATCGGCCGACGTCCAGTTCGCGATCTGCGAGAAAGACGTGACGCCGAGACCCGATAGGCGGCGCGTCAATGTTTTGCTGATGCCGCGAATGCGCGCCAGATCATCGGCCGGCACGGCCGGGATAGCCGCAGGCTTGATTTCGCTTGAGAGATTTGCAGGCTCGGCGGCTGGCGGCGCACCGATTTGTGCGACCAAGACTTTGTGGCGCTGAAACCATGGATTGTCTGAGAGAGACTGAAGCAAAAGCGATTTGAGACGATGCCCGTCGACCGCGTTGACACCTTCGCCACGCGCCTCGCGCGCTTCCAGTTGCCCCAGCGCCCGCCAGTCTTCCAGCTCACCGAGCCGACGTTCCAGCCACGCGATCTCATCGCGCACCACCTCGGTGTTGCTTGCAAGATCTATCGCCATGTCGTGCGCTTTTCAAAATCCCCAGAGGTCATCGATGAGAATGCAATGCATTCGCCGCCGGTCACACACATTAAGACGACGAGACGCGCGCGTCCATGGCCGCAACGCGTGCGCTTGCAAATATTCCTTGGAGAGCAACGCTCATGACTTTAGTGCGAGGCGCAGCGGCGGGTTGTGGACCTTAAGGGTGCAAGCCTCTAGGGTGCACCCGGATCGTCAGGGGCGTGGGGGACTTAATAAATATGAAGCGATTTCGAACGTTTCTCGATGCGCTTTATAGGCTCTATGAGCATTCGGGTTTCTCGCTTGCCGGCGCCGTCGCGTTCTCATTCGTCGTCTCGATTTTTCCGTTTTGCATTTTTCTCGGCGCGCTGTCGGGCGTGTTCGGCGGCCGAGAACTTGCCGACCAAGCGATCGCGCAGCTGTTTGAAATTCTTCCCCGTCCGGTTGTGCAGGGGCTCGAATCCGAAGTGCGCAATATCATGGGAACAAGCCGGATCAATTTACTGACGGCAAGCGGATTTTTAGCACTGTTTTTTGCGACCAGCGCCATAGAGACCATGCGCGCGGCACTGAACGGCGCTTATCGCGTTCACGAAACGCGGCCCTACCCGCTTTGCCTCATGATCTCGATGCTGTTCGTTTTCGTCAGCGCCGTCACTGTGCTGGTGTTGACCTGGGCCGTCGTCGTTGGGCCATTACTTGCGGCAAAGTTCGAGCCGCAATGGTTGAAAGATCATCTCGCGGTCATCGATTTCGGACCGGGCATGCGCGCCTTCGTCGCCGGCTGCATGATTGCAATCCAACTTACAGCGTTTCACATCTGGCTGGCGGCGGGTCGGCGTTCCTTGCGAGAGGTTTGGCCCGGCATCTTGTTATCGGTCGTGCTGTGGCTGGCGCTCGTTAGCTTGTGGTCGCAATACTTGCGGATCACCAACTACTCATTGTTCTACGCCGGGCTGTCGCAATTGATGGTGGCGATGATTTTCTTTCAGTTCACCGCGATCGCTATTCTGCTGGGCGCCGAGTTCAATCGCGGCTTGATCGAATTTAGGAAATTCCCTGCGGGCGGGGCTCACGACGCCACCGTCTGACGGGGACCACCCAAAAAAACGCGGCTGAGCCATCAGCCGCGCTTTGCAATTCTATCGCGCCGACCCCACCTAACCTTTTGGGCCTAAACTTATGGGCCTACCCTTACGTGCGCCGCTGACTGCCAGCCTCAATCACGTCCTCGATGGTTCTGAGACCCGTGGTCGGCGCGGAGACCAGAACGGCCATGTTGCCGGGCTTGTGCTCGTTTTTCAACATGCGCATGTGGGCCTTCGGGATCTGCGCCCACGAGAACACCTCCGACATGCACGGATCTATGCGCCGTTCCACGACGAGCTTGTTGGCTTGGCTGGCCTGCGCAAGGTTGGCGAAATGCGAGCCCTGCACGCGCTTTTGATGCATCCACAAGTAACGGGCATCCATCGTGAGATTATAGCCCGTGGTGCCCGCGCAAATGACAACCATGCCGCCGCGTTTCACGACTTGAACAGAGACCGGAATGGTCGTCTCGCCGGGGTGCTCGAAGACGCAGTCGACGTTGACGCCTTTGCCCGTCGTCTCCCAGATCGCCGCGCCGAACTTGCGCATTTCCTTGAGCCATGTCGCGTACTCGGGCGAGTTGACCTTGGGCAGCTGGCCCCAGCAATCGAACTTTTTGCGATTGATGACGCCTTTGGCACCGAGCTGCCGGACGAAGTCGAACTTATCGTCTTCGGACACGACGCCGATGGCGTTAGCACCCGACGTCGCGCACAGCTGGACGGCAAACGCACCCAATCCGCCCGCGGCTCCCCAGACCAGTACGTTGTGCCCTGGACGCAGCACGTGCGGGCGATGCCCGAACAACATGCGGTAGGCCGTCGCCAGGGTGAGCGTATAACAAGCGCTCTCTTCCCAGGTCAGATGCTTGGGGCGTTCCAGCAGCTGGCGATCTTGCACGCGGCAGAACTGCGCGAACGATCCGTCTGGCGTTTCATAACCCCAGATGCGCTGGCTTGGCGAAAACATCGGGTCGCCGCCGTTGCACTCTTCGTCGTCGCCGTCGTCCTGGTTGCAGTGGACGACGACTTCATCGCCGACCTTCCAGCGCTTGACCTTGGAGCCCACCGCCCAGACGATGCCCGAGGCATCGGAGCCGGCGATATGATAGGGTTGTTTGTGCACGTCAAACATGGAAATAGGCGTACCAAGCGAGGCCCACACACCGTTGTAATTGACGCCGGCCGCCATCACCAGCACCAGCACGTCGTGGCTATCGAGCTGCCAAGTTGGCACGACTTCGATTTGCATCGCCTTGTCAGGCTCGCCTTGACGATCCTTGCGGATGGCCCACGCATACATGTTCTTGGGAACATGGCCCAATGGAGGGATTTCGCCGACCTCGTACAAGTCTTTTTTGCCTACACCCGATACGAAATCCTGAACGGTCATTCCGGCACCCTGTTGGACGTTTTGGCCGACGTTTTGACCGGCATCGATGCCGGCATCCTTCGGTGTTTTGCTGGCGGCACTTTGGGTCGTCATAAGGCTCTTGTCTCCCGACCAAACCCGGCACTGACTGCTTTGCGGTCTTAAGCTGTCCCAGACCTTGGCGATGCAGGCCCAGAGTGGCACGTATCAAGCACGTTTTCGCGCTGCAATGAAGAGGCGTTTTCGCGCTTTTAGGGCGCAAGTAAATCACTCCTTAACTCCGAAATCCTAGATTGGTGAAAGGGGCATGTCGCCGCGTTCGCTTTTCATCCGATGCAACTCGTTGCGCCGACCGCCCCATAGAGGTTGAGATGCACAATTTATTTTACCGATTGACCAATGTCGACGATTACGCCTTCTGGGTGGTCGTTTTGATGATTTTAGCCGCTTTCGCGCTGCTGCGCTCTATGACCCAGTCGACCGTTCTCGCGCTCGTTTATACCCCTGCTCTGGCGGTCGGCGCCTTGGCTGCCAACTACCTTTACCGCATTAATTATATCGAGCTGTCGTCGAACCACGACGCCAACGTGGTCGTAGCGTCGGCCCTCGGCGTTATTCTGGCGTTGATGATCATGCTAGTTGCGACCCGCATTGCCATTTTTATGCACGATCGAAAGAATCGCGAACACCAGCCTCTGCTGCTGCCGCCGCGCGATCACAACCGCGCCTAAAGCGCAGCGCCGGTCTAACTTGCCCATACTGGCCGCCGATGCCGCCTGGATAACAGGCCTGCTGAGCCGTCCGCGCGCGAGCGCCGATGTCGCATTTTGCATTGCCATAGCAAGTCTGTAGCTTACAAGGCAGCGACCTAGCCGGTAGCGCCCGAGGAACCTATATCTATGTCCGACAGTAAACGCGGAGCCCAAATCGTCACTCCAAAACCCACGGCCGCGCGACCAGAGCGCGACAAGCCGTGGATGTTCCGCACCTATGCCGGCCACTCAACGGCCGCCAAATCCAACGCGCTCTACAAAATGAACTTGGCCAAGGGCCAGACCGGGCTGTCGATCGCCTTCGATCTGCCGACGCAGACGGGCTATGACAGCGATCACGAGTTGGCGAAGGGCGAAGTCGGCAAGGTCGGCGTACCGGTTTCCCATATGGGCGACATGCGCACGCTGCTTGAGGGCATTCCGCTCGACCAGATGAATACCTCAATGACGATCAACGCGACCGCCGCCTGGCTGCTGTCGCTTTACGTCGCCGTCGCCGACGATACCGGCGTGTCGCGGTCGAAGCTCACCGGCACGATCCAGAACGACATCATCAAGGAATATCTGTCGCGCGGCACTTACGTATTTCCGCCCGAACCCTCGCTGCGCCTGATCAAGGACACGATCGTGTTCTCGACCAAAGAGGTGCCGAAGTGGAACCCGACCAACGTCTGTTCGTACCACTTGCAGGAAGCGGGCGCGACGCCGGTGCAAGAGCTGGCTTTCGCTTTAGCGACCGGCATTGCGGTGCTCGATACGGTCAAAGCGTCCGGCCAAGTGCCGGAAGCGGAATTCAGCAATGTCGTCGGCCGGATGTCGTTCTTCGTCAACGCGGGCATGCGTTTCATCACCGAAATGTGTAAGATGCGCGCGTTCACCGAAATGTGGGACGAGATCACGCGCGAGCGTTACGGCGTGACCGACCCCAAGCACCGGCTGTTCCGCTACGGCGTGCAGGTCAACTCGTTGGGGCTCACCGAACCGCAAGCTGAAAATAACGTCTACCGCATTCTGCTCGAGATGCTGGCCGTTACGCTATCTAAAAATGCCCGCGCGCGCGCGGTGCAGCTGCCAGCCTGGAACGAGGCGCTCGGGCTGCCCCGGCCGTGGGATCAGCAGTGGTCGCTGCGGATGCAGCAAATTCTCGCCTACGAAACCGATCTGCTCGAATACGCCGACATCTTTGAAGGCTCGACCGAAATCGCCAAGAAGGTCGCGGCGTTAAAGGAAGAAGCCAGAGCCGAACTCGCAACGATCGAAAAGATGGGCGGAGCGGTCGCCGCCATCGACTACATGAAGCGCCGACTTGTTGAAAGCGGCACGGGCCGATTGAGCCAGATCGAAAGCGGCGAACTCGTCGTCGTCGGCGTCAACCGCTATCTCGAAACCGAACCCTCGCCGTTGTCTGGCGGCCTCGACACCATCATGGTTGTCGATCCAGCGATGGAAGCCGAGCAAGTCGGCAAGCTGAAAGCGTGGCGCGCCGAACGCGACGACAAAAAAGCCAAAGCCGCACTCGCCGCAGTCGAGAGCGCGGCTAAGGAAGGCCGCAACATCATGGAATCCTCGATTGCTGCAGCCCGCGCCGGCGTCACGACCGGCGAGTGGGGCGGCGCGTTGCGTAAGATCTTCGGCGAATACCGCGCGCCAACGGGGGTCGCACAAGCGGCCGTCGCGCGCGACAGCACGGCGTTGCAAGCGGTGCGCGCTTCCGTCGACACCGTTTCTGCCAAGCTCGGGCGGCGGATCAAATTTCTCGTCGGCAAGCCTGGCCTCGATGGCCACTCGAACGGCGCCGAGCAGATCGCGGTGCGCGCGCGCGATTGCGGCATGGATGTCGTCTACGAGGGCATCCGTTTGACGCCGGCACAAATCGTGCGCGCCGCTGTTGACGAAGCCGTGCACTGCGTCGGCTTATCGATTCTGTCGGGCAGCCACGTGCCGCTCGTCAAAGAAGTCATGGAACGGATGCGCAAGGAAGGGCTCGATGATGTGCCTGTCGTGGTCGGCGGTATCATTCCGCCCGACGATGCCGTGACGCTCAAAGGATTTGGGGTCGCTGGCGTCTACACGCCGAAGAACTTCCAATTGAACGACATCATGGCCGACATCGTGAAGCTCGTCGATCGCCACGCGAAGGCTGCTTGAATTGCCGGGTACCTTTAATTTTATGCGCAAAAGGTGTACGCTCGGGCTATGAACCGCGATGACGTCATAACCAGACTGCGCGAATTGAAGCCAGAACTCGAACGGGACGCGCACGTCTCGGCGATCGCGATCTTCGGCTCGTTTGCGCGCGACGAAGCCGGTCCCAATAGCGATCTCGATATTTTGATCGAATACGAGGTCAGCCCGGGCATTTTTCAATTTATAGAACTGCAGACTCGGCTGAGCGAAGCAATGGGCGTTAAGGTCGATCTCGTAACGAAGGCTGCGCTCCATCCTGCACTTCGCGATCGTATTCTTGCCGAAGTGATCTATGCGTGATCCGTTATGGCTCTTCCGGCTAGATCACATCGTTGAGTTTATCGACTTGATCGAGAAATATTTGAAGGGACGTCGATCGCGAAAGTTTTTTGAGCGACCGGCTGTTGATCGACGCTGTATCGCGCAATCTCGAATTGATTGGCGAGGCATCAACGCACGTCCCCCCGGCAATCCAACAGAAGTATCCAGAGTTACCTTGGGATCAGATGCGCGGACTTCGCATTATTCTAGCCCATAAATATATGGGCGCAGACCACTCGATACTTTGGGTAACCTCTCAACAACACCTTGGACAGCTCAAAGAGCAAATTCTAAAAATCAAAAAGTTGGAAAGTTGAAAAGAAGTCGATGCGCGAAGAAACAAAGCAGCGTTTGAACAAGGCGATTTGGCGCGACAGGATGCGCAAGATCGGCATTGGCTTGGCCATCGTGGCCGCCATCGGCGCGATCATGGCCTATCAAACTTTCGACCTGCAAGTCACAGACACGCCGGTGGGCGGCACCGTCGCTCTAATCGAACCGCTCGTGTCCAAAACCGCTGCTGCGACCGGCGTCAACGTCGAAGTGAAACTCGATAGCGGCTCGCTGATCCGCGTCATGGCGCTGAAAACGCGCGAACTCAAAGTCGGCGACCACATCGAGGTTCTGCGACACACCCACGGTTCCGGCCGCGTTACGCACACCCTGAAGTAGCAGGCCATCACGGCGGCGTGGCGATACGACAGCGCCAATTCGTGTTATGTGATTTGCGGTCACACTCCTCGAGCAATCGGGTGAGAACCGCCAACGTTGCCACTGTCTCGCCCTACACCGCGTCCACATGCGTACCCATCAACACCGCAACAGGACGAGACCGCCATGGCGACGCCAACAACAAATTCAGTTCCCACAACAACCGTTGATCCGGCCGCATTAGGGGCTGGCCGCTTCGTCTTCGCCGGCGACAAGTGGGGCGGGGCTTTAGGCGAACCGGTGGTCTTGACCTACAGTTTTCCCACAACCAACCTTTATCACACGGCCGCCTACGGCGATTACACCAACGGTGGGGAGTGGACGAAGTTTTTTGCGCTATCAGCCGGTGAACAGGCAGGCGTCCGCGCTGGCTTGGCGACTTGGGCCTCCGTTGCCAACATCACGTTTGTCGAAACGGCCGACGACAGCACCACGGCTGGCGAATTGCGTTTCGGCTACACGAGTTTCGATAATGCCACTGAGGAAGCCCACGCCTATCTGCCGAGCAACGATGCATGGGCGGGCGACGTCTGGTTCAGCTTCGACAATTTCAATCCGGCCTCTGCGTCGTCCATTCGCGTTGGCGGCAACGACTTCGAAACGATCATCCATGAGCAGGGCCACGCGCTCGGCCTCAAGCATCCTTTCGATGCTCCCAATGTCATTTCTCCCAGCCACGACAGCTATTTCTGGACGATCATGAGCTATACGGCAAAGGCGGGTGGGCCGGATGGACTGGCATCGTTTTATCCCACAACTCCGATGTACTTTGATTTGCTCGCAATCCAGGCGCTTTATGGCAGCAACACCTCGCACAACGCCGACGACACAACCTACAAATTCGTCGACGGCAGAAGCTATTTCCAAACCATCGATGACGCCGGCGGACACGACCGCATCGTCTACGCGGGCGCGCTGGCCTCGACGATCGATCTGCGCCAAGGGCATTTTTCAACGCTGAGCAAGCCGATCGTATTCAGCGACAACACGTCGACGCGCGCCAGCGTCGCGATCGGACCAAACTCGGTCATCGAAGATGCTTCTGGCGGCTCGGCAGGCGACAAGATTTTTGGCAACACGGCCGACAATCATCTCTACGGGCGCGGCGGCAACGACGTTCTGACCGGCGGCGCTGGCCATGATGCGTTTTTCTTCAACGCTTCTCTGTCTGCCACATCCAATGTCGATCGCATCACGGATTTCCATCATGGCATCGACAGCTTCGAACTCGCCCACGGCTTTTTCAGGCACATCGCGACGGGCACACTGACTTCGGCGGCCTTCTTCGTCGGCACCGCCGCCCACGATGGCAACGACCACATCATTTACGACAGGGCGCATGGCGCTCTTTATTTCGACGCTGACGGTTCTGGCCAGGGAGCCGCCATCGAGTTCGCAACCGTCACAGCCGGTCTCAAGCTTTCGGCTGCCGATTTCATCATCTACTAAAGCGGCCACGCTCTTCAACCGTCTCACGTTGTGGTTGAAGCGCAAATTGCAAATCGAGAGAATGTCTTAACGTTGTCGGCGTTGCGGCAGTCTCGGTATGCCATTTAGCTTAAATTGTCTCGACCGGAGTGACACTGAGTTAGCGCTAACGCGCGATGGCGTTGTTCGAAAACACCAGCATATACTGCTGTTTTTCGCGTGTGTTAACTCCGGCTGAAGCTGCGTGGACGAATTCCACAACACCAAATTAGCTTTTTGGAATTGGTATATCCGCTGACAGGAGATCAGCGGCCATGGCAACCTCTACGAGCAACTCGACGGCCATCACAGACATTGACCCGCTCGCAACGGGTGCCGGGCGCTATCTTGTACGCGGTCAGAGGTGGGGCGGCGAGCTTGGTACGGGCGTCACGCTCGACTTCAGTTTCCCCGCAGGCGTTGTTTCGTTCGCAACGGCCTACGGCATTTACAGTGATGCTGGCGAATGGCGCGGCGTGCAATCGCTCAGCCAGGGCGAACAGTCGGCGGCGCGTTCAGCGCTAGATGGTTGGCACGCCGTCTCAGGCCTCGACTTCCAGGAGGTCGCCGACAACGCGGGCACAGTCGGCGAATTGCGCTTCGCCTCGACCTTGATCGATAGCGCCCAGGAATTTGCCCACGCTTACTTTCCCAACACCGATCCATCGGCCGGTGACGTCTGGCTGAGCGCCTTCAACTGGAATGCGGCGCATCGCGCCTTCATCGCGCGTGGCAGCGACGATTATCAAACGCTGCTGCACGAAATTGGCCACGCCGTTGGCTTGAAGCACAGCTTCGAGGGCGCGTATGCCATGCCGGCCGCCCACGACAATTACTTCTTTACGTTGATGAGCTATTCCGCCCGGCACGTCGGCGACGACGGCTGGGCCTCGTTCTATCCCACGACGCCGATGTACGAGGATCTCGTTGCAATCCAGGCGCTCTATGGCCGCAACATCGATCACAACCTTGGCGACACGACGTATGTGTTCAACGACGGCACACGCTACTTCCAAACGATCGACGACGCCGGCGGACACGACCGCATCATCGACGCGGGCCGGATAAACTCAATGATCTATCTCAACTCCGGCCAC
This sequence comes from Hyphomicrobium sp., assembly GCA_031367425.1. Classification (GTDB taxonomy): domain Bacteria; phylum Pseudomonadota; class Alphaproteobacteria; order Rhizobiales; family Hyphomicrobiaceae; genus Hyphomicrobium_B. The sequence continues at coordinate 148,259 of JANLPU010000026.1, read as the reverse complement.
TTCAGCACGTTGAGCGCTCCGATCTCATTCCACAACGCCGGAGCCGCGCGCGCCACCGTCGCCATCGGCCCCTCGACCGTCATCGAAGATGCGACTGGCGGCTCTGGCCGTGACACCATTTTCGGCAACGGCGCTAATAATCGCCTTATGGGCAGAGCGGGAGATGACGCGCTGTATGGCGGCGCTGGCCACGACATTCTGATCGGCGGCGCTGGCCACGACACGTTCTACTTTAATACTTTGCCGACTACATCCAACGTCGATCGGATCGCCGACTTTCAACATGGTCTCGACACGATCCGCCTCAGCCACGCGGTATTCGATCATATCAGCCGCGGCGTACTCAAAGCTCACGGCTTTGCCTTGGGCCATAACGCGCACGACGCGAAAGACCACATTGTCTACGACCGTGCCAAAGGCGCGCTCTATTTCGATGCCGACGGCTCGGGACACGGAGAGCAGATTCAATTCGCCAGCCTGCGCCCCGGCGCGCTTTTGACCGCCTCGGACATCGTTATTTACTGATCGCCGGTTCGTTTGGTCGCCGTCGCTGGCAGGTCACTGGCCCACCACTGGCACGTCGCTGGCCTGTCACTGGTCTGCTACGGGCATGTATTTGGCGCTGTTGGCCGACAGCGCTCAGATGTTTAACCGAAATTGTTGGCCGCACCTTACAAGACTGCGTTGACGCCGCCGATGCTCCCGGTATAGATCGGCCCTCGCTCGCATCGTGGGCAAGCCTCTGTGGCGGAACGGTAGACGCGGCAGACTCAAAATCTGCTATTCGCAAGGGTGTGGGGGTTCGAGTCCCTCCAGAGGCACCACTAGATTTGGAAGCGGTGGCGGATTAGTGGTTGGTGCATGGAGTCGGTAGGGAGATGTCGCGCCGCTTTCACACAGAATTAATGCCCCATGATTGTAACGGCCTGTTGCTCCAACCTATGGATTTGGTTTCGATCGGCGCAATCCCGAGCCATTATTGGAGTGACCCGGAATTCAATTCGCTGCAAAATTTTTCGGGCGGCTACGGCCTCATAACCTACTATCCTGGAAGTGAAATAGAATTTGACCCCTATTTTCAAGGCGACAAGGATCATCCAGGTTGGGTAAGCCGCGAAGCCAAATTAGTTTACGTTCTTTCCCGAAGAATCGAAAACGCTCATGTCGCTACCTGCGACTTCTGGCTTCCCCCGCAGTCACTAAAAAAATTGCCTTTCAATTCCATCATCATGAATATATTCGCGCAATATCCTTGGCAGATGCGAGAAGCAGACGGGCCTGGGTCTGAACTCTTTGTAAGTGAAGGCATGAAACAGTTTGATTATCTTCGTGCGATAATCCAAACACCCTATTCTGAGCTTGTTAAGGCCCATGAGGCCGCTATGGCAGTTTTGAAGTTTTCGCAACAGACGACTTAGCGAGCCCAAGTTAGACGGCTTTGCTCGGGCGGGCCGTGTACCCAAATCATTTTTCCACTCACAATGTGAGCGGGTCTGGGGCACGCTTTTCGCCTCCGGCAATGCTGCGCGCGAGACCCAGAACTTCTAAGTGCCACCAGCCTACGCAAAAGACGGCGACACATTGCCTCCGGGCACACCGTAATGCGCAAACCTGCCACACTCCCAGGCTTTCATCAGCAACGACAACCCTGCGATTGCCGTATTTGACGCAAATGTGGTATCCGGTCTGCTGTTCGATTTTGAGGATATTGCATGCGGTCCATTGCGGCAGTCTTTGGGTACTCCATCCTGGCGATCGGACTGACCCTCATGGGGGGTTATCACAGCACGGCCACGGCCGGTCCAGCGCTGCTTTTTGAGGCCTCGAACGGCAAAGTCCTCTACGCCGAAGACGCCGACGATCTGTGGCATCCCGCCTCGCTGACGAAAATCATGACGGCTTATCTGGCCTTCCACGCGGTCAAGCAAGGCAAGCTGAAGCTCGATGACAAAATCCCCTGTTCGCTCGTCGCTACGCTGCAGCCGCCAAGCAAGATCGGCCTGCCTGTCGGCGGCGAACTGACCGTCGATGTGGCGCTGCAGGCGCTGGTGGTCAAATCCGCCAACGACGTCGCCGTGATGCTGGCCGAAGCGGTTGCTGGCAGCGAATCCGCCTTCATCCAGAAAATGAACGACGCGGCGCGCAAACTCGGCATGACGCGCACCAGCTTTGCCAACACCAACGGCCTGCCGGATCCGGGCCAGATCACCACCGCGCGCGATCTGGCGAAATTGGCCCGCGCCATCGTCACCGAGTTTCCAGAACACGCGCATTATTTTTCGATGCCGGACATGCGGATGGGCAAGCGTCGGCTCGGCAGCCACAACGCTCTGCTGCGGACGTTTCCCGGCGCCGATGGCTTAAAAACCGGCTTTACGTGCGATTCGGGCTTTAACGTCGTTGCCAGCGCCACGCGCGACGGCCGCCGCCTGATGGCCGTCGTTCTGGGCGAAACCTCGGGCAACGAACGCGCTGTCAGAGCCGCAAGCCTGCTCGAACACGGTTTTCAGAACTATAGCTGGAAAGAGCTCTTCAACCAGACCAGCATCGATAATCTGCCCGCCAATCCCGCCGCCAAAGGCATAACGAGCGTGCGCGATACGGTCGCCTCCTGGGATTGTGGCCGCGGTCGCGTCCGCCCGCGCAACACGGTGGTCGCGCGCAACAAGGCTTTGAAGGAAAAGGTCGCTGTCGCCAAAGCCAAGGGCGCTAAGAAGAAGGGCGGCGAAATCAATGAAGCCCGTCCAGCCTTGAAGGGCACGCAGGTCGCGCCCGGACCATCAGAAGCCGCAGCGCCGCGGTCCGCCGCCGCCCAGCCCGCGCCCGCCGCGCCCAAGGCCCAGCCCGCCAAACCGCAGTAGCCCCGAAAGCCTGGCCGCATTGGCAGAGCGCCGCCAGCTTGCGCTAGATCAGCAGCCCTAAATCCTTCTTGTCGAAGACACAGCCGCTATACGGCGGCAAAGGCGTCGCCTCTTGTGTGCCGTCTTCGGACGGGGATTGTTCATCCGATGACGGTGGCTCGGCCTGTTCGCCGTCTTCCGTGCCACGATCGGACGGCGCGGCGTCGTCATCGACCGCCACTGTCAGCGCGGCGGTCGGACGCGCTGCGTTGAAGTGGTTTGCGACGGGACTTGAACCCTGCTCGCCAAATGCGTGCATCGCTAACCACATGACCATCGCAACGCTGATCGAATTTGCTGGCATCGTGGCACTCCTTGTTCTGTCTGCTCTTCTATCACTGGCCCTGAAAGTACGCTCGCGAGGGGCCAACCGTTAACCTTCCGGTAAGTTCCAGCCGCACCGAAATGCCAATATGAGCGCCACATGCCCGTCATGGCGTCAATTTTGCGAAAGGGGTGTTGTCAACCTGACGTTAACGCCTCTCCAGGATTCTACCATGACCGCGACTTGGCATCCCGACACCGACGCTACTCCAACACCGCGCGACGTCACTTTTATGGCCGAAGTTCTTGAAGGGCGCCACGGTACACTCGCTGCGCAAGTCGCCGAATTTTTCGCCAGTTATCATAGCGAGCGTGGAGATGCTGGCCGGGCGTGGGCATGGTGCGGCGTTGCCGAACTGGTCCGCAACAGGGAGCGGGAACGCCTCGAGCAGCATTAGATCGAGCGAGACCCAGACGCAATGACAACCGCGACCATCCACCGACTGCGGACGAACGGCTCCGCGCGCATCGAGCCGTCGTGCGCCGAAATCGAAGCGTTGGAGGACCATCCCGAGGCTGCGCCCCAAGGCATGCTTGCCAGCATTCTGGCGCACGCCCTCAACATCATTTCATCGAACGGCGAGCGTGAACGCACGCAACGCAATGCCCTCACCGCATTTTCCGTGCGCTGCGCCAGCGCCGCGCTGCTCTATCTCTCGCAGATCATCTTGGCCCGCTGGATGGGCGGTTATGAATACGGCATCTACGTTTTCGTTTGGACCTGGGTCTTGATCCTTGGCGGCATCTCGCACCTGGGGCTCAACATGGCAACGATCCGGCTCGCCCCGGTCTACCGCGAGACCGGCGAAATGTCGCTGCTGCGCGGCCTCATTCGCGGCGGCCGCTTGGCAGCGCTGGTGACCGGCACGGTTGTGATGCTGCTTGGGCTCGCCGGCATCGCCTACTTCCAATCCAAGATCGAAAGCCAATTCGTGTTGCCTGCTTATTTGGCGATGGTGTGCATTCCACTTTATGCCTTGACCGACGTGCAAGACGGCATTGGACGCGGCAGCGCGTGGATGGGACTGGCTCTCGTTCCCCCTTATGTCTTGCGCCCCGTGCTGCTACTGGCAACGATGTTTGCCGCCTACGCACTCAATTGGCCGATGAATGCCGCCACCGCTGCGGGGGCCGCGATTGTCGGCACGTGGGCGGCGGGGCTCATTCAAACCGTTTTGATCAACCGGAAACTTAGCCAATCCATTCCAGCGGGTCCGCGCAGCTACAATTTCGGTCCATGGCTGAAAATGTCTCTGCCGCTGCTGTTGATGTTGGCCTGCGAACTCGTTCTGCAAAACGCCGACGTGCTGGTCATCTCACGCTACATGACGCCAACCGATGTCGGCATCTATTTCGCGGCCGGCAAGACGATGGCGCTGATCATGTTCGTGCACTATGCGGTCGGCAGCGCGGTTGCCAATAAATTTGCCACGCTCAGTGCGCGCGGCGAAAAGGAAGCGCTCAAAGCCTTCGTCAAAGACGCCGTCAACTGGACGTTCTGGCCGTCGCTCGCGGGCGCGGTCATATTGCTCGCGCTTGGCAAGCCGCTGTTGTGGTTGTTTGGACCACAATTCGAAGTTGGCTATCCGGTGATGTGCATTCTGGTCGTCGGATTCCTGTTCCGGTCATCGATGGGACCGGCGGAATTTCTGCTCAATATGCTCGGCGAGCAAGCTCTGTGCGCGACCGTGCTCTCAGCTTGCGCTCTGCTCGACATCGCATTGAACTTTGCGCTGGTGCCAAACTACGGTTTGATCGGCGCAGCAACGGCCACGTCGATCTCGCTCGTCATGGCGGCGCTGATGAATTCGATTGTCGTCTGGCGGCGGCTTGAAATTGAAATTGCGATCTGGCGCAATCTGCCGAAATTCTGATCACGGTGTCAGTGTAACCTGGCTGGCGGACCCTTGCCGGGCCCGCCCGCCGTTTTTTTCGGTCGTGGTCAAATCCAGTCGTCATCAAGTTCGGGCATCGTCAAGCCGAGTACATGTGCGCGACGGGTAATCGCGGCGCTTCGGACTCCAGAGCGGCCACGGGAACGCGTGGCTCTGGAGCTGATGTCAGACAAGTCAACGCTGGAAATTGTAACAGATACGAAACCGCTGATCCCTGATTTTGAATATCCCCAGCGGCACTTAAAACGCTCGTGCGAAAGTAAGGATCATGACGGCTCATGATAAACCTCACGTTTTTATAGTTGCAGTCTCCCCCATCGCAACAACGGACGTTCCCGCCGTTTCATCCTTGGTGCTTGCAAATAAAATCACCTGATCCGAGGGCGAAACAAAGGCAAAATTGCCTCTCTTAAAAAATTAGTTCGTAGTCTGACCCTTGCGCTCAAAAGTGATCAAAGTCGCCGCATATTCATCGCGCGGACCTTGCGGTATTGCCTTACTTGAAACCTCGTTCCAGTCGTTGAGATCGAGTGCTGGAAAATGCCGGTCGCCAGCGGGTGCGCCGTGCACGCGCGTGAAATAAATGCGATCGGCTAGCGGCAAAGCGTGCTCGTAAATTCTAGCGCCGCCAATGACCATGATTTCGTCGGCGCCCTTGGTCGTGGCCAACATGCGCGCCAGCATCAAAGCATCGCTAAGGTTCGCGGCCGCCGAGACGCCTGCGTGTTCGAAAAACGGATCGCGCGTCACCACGATGTTGTCGCGTCCGTCGAGCGGCTTGCCGATCGAGCGGAACGTGTTGCGGCCCATCACGATCGGCTTACCCATCGTCAACCGCCGAAACGTTTTGAGATCGGACGACATATGCCAAGGCAGAGAGCCGTCACGGCCAATCACGCCGTTCTCAGCCACCGCCACGATGAGGGAAATGATCACGTTCGGTTTCTACACTTTTGGCGCGCTCGACGAGGGTGACGCAGGTTGCTTCTGGAATTGCAATCCGCAGTTCTTCTGAATCGATATTTTTTCGATAGCCTCGAATTCACCCTTCAATCTTGCAAGCTCAGCTGTATTTTGATCATTGCCACTCACAAAAAATGCCGCCGGCCAGAATATTATTACCGCCGCAGTCGTGGCCAGAGCGTCGGTCGTACGTTTTTGATCTTGCACACCGGAACTTTGAGAGACGCGCCACGAGATCCGCTGAGCTTCTTCACCGAGTTGCTGGCAAGAATAGCTTTGATATTGTAACGGCGACACGTAACTTCCTGTCACCGTGTCGGAACTCGAAGCACAACCCTGCAACGCAGCAAGGCACGCCGCAGTCAACACGCGTTTCGTTTGCTGAAACATTTGAGGTCCCCCCGGGCAGTTCTGCCCACATTGAGCTAATACCCTCTTGAGAGCAATCTCTGGTGTAAAAGTTCGGTGGACAGTCAGGCTTTGCATTACGAGCGCAAAGACTTCGATCCCCCCTCGACTACACCGCGACCGGTGCGGCGATGTGGGGATGGGGGTCGTATCCCTCCAGCGCAAAATCCTCGAACTTGAAATCGAAGATCGACGGCACGTCCGGATTGATCGTCATCACCGGCAGCGGGCGAGGCGCGCGCGACAATTGCAGATCGGCCTGATCGAGATGATTGAGATAGATGTGCGCGTCGCCAAACGTATGCACGAAGTCGCCCGGCTTTAATCCCGTCACTTGCGCCATCATCATCGTCAACAGCGCGTAGCTTGCGATGTTGAACGGCACGCCGAGAAAAATATCGGCGGAGCGCTGATAGAGCTGGCACGACAGCTTGCGCGCGCCTTGCCCGCCTTCGGCAGGACCGTCGACGTAGAACTGAAACAGGCAATGGCACGGCGCCAGCGCCATCTTCGGAATGTCCGCCGGGTTCCAAGCCGACACGATCGCGCGGCGCGAATCTGGATCGCGCTTCAACAGCGCCACGACATCCGAGATTTGATCGACGACGCGGCCGTCCGCTGCCTGCCAGCTCCGCCACTGCTTGCCATACACGGGGCCGAGATCACCGCTCTCATCCGCCCACTCATCCCAGATGCGCACGCCGTTATCGCGCAGATAACGAACGTTGGTATCGCCGGCGAGGAACCAGATCAGCTCGTGGATGATCGACTTCACGTGCAGCTTCTTGGTCGTGACCAGAGGAAAGCCTCGGCCCAGATCAAACCGCATCTGATGCCCGAACACGCTTAAGGTGCCGGTGCCGGTGCGATCGTCTTTGCGGGTGCCGTGCTCGCGCACATGGCGCAGGAGATCGAGATACTGTTCCATTGCCCGCTTTGTAGCGCGATTCCCTCACGACTGGCCAAGTCTCGCATCGATCGGGTGCCATTGCACAACGACCGGCAAATATAGAGCTGATGTTACCTTATTCTTTATCTCGATTGCTCAATTCCGTTGCCGGCTAGCCCGGCCCTCTGTACCCTCCAGGTTGCACAAGCGGTGTGGACCCTCATGACCGTTGCAACAGGGGTCTCCGTCGCATGGCTACGATCAAAGGCACGAAAGCCAAGAACATCCTGACGGGCACTGCCGGCGCCGACAATATCTTCGGGCTTGCTGGTAACGACACGCTTTTCGGCCTCAAGGGCAACGACAAACTGTTCGGCGGCGCCGGCAACGATAAGCTCTTCGGCGGCGCGGGCAGCGATACGCTCGATGGCGGCACCGGACACGATGTTCTCAACGGCGGTAACGGCAACGATCGTTTCATCGTTGACGACGTGTTGGACCAGGTCGTCGAAGCCGCCGGGCAAGGCGTCGATCTCGTGACCTCGCGCGTGACGTTCACGCTTGCTGCCAACGTTGAAAACCTCATTCTGAGCGGGGCAAAAGCAATCAACGGCACCGGCAATGCTCTCAGCAACGCGATCACGGGCAACGCCGCCGACAACATCCTCGATGGCGGAGCGGGTGCCGACACGCTGATTGGCGGAGCTGGTAATGACACGTATGTCGTCGACAATGCAGGCGATACGGTTGCCGACACGTCGGGCTTCGAAACGGTCCAATCGTCCGTCAACTTTGTCTTAGGCGCCGGTTTTGAGAACCTGACGCTGACAGGTGCATCTGCCATCAACGGCACCGGTAATGCTCTCAACAACGCAATCGCGGGCAACGCCGCCGATAACATCCTCGACGGCGGAACGGGTGCCGACACGCTGATTGGCGGCGATGGTAACGACACGTATGTCGTCGACAATGCCGACGACACGGTAGCCGACACATCAGGCTTCGAAACGGTCCAGTCATCCGTCAACTTCGTCTTAGGCGCTGGTCTTGAGAACCTGACGCTAACAGGTGCATCCGCCGTCAACGGCACCGGCAATTCGGGCAATAACGTTATCAGCGGAAATTCTGCCGACAACGTTTTAGACGGTGGCCTGGGCAACGACACGTTGTCGGGTGGCGCGGGCAACGACATTCTCATCGGCGGCGCGGGCGACGATACTTTTCTAACCGGTGTTGGCGCCGACACGGTCGTTGGCGGCCTCAACACCGCGTTCAACAGCGCGGCCTTCAATGCCACAGGCCTCGTCAACGGCGACTGGTTGTCATATGCCGACGCAACGTCCGGTGTGACGGTGGATCTCAGCAAATCTGGATTAGGCACGGGCGGAGCCGCTGGCGACGTCTGGTCCGGTATCGAAAATCTGCAAGGCTCGAACTTCAACGATACGCTCACCGCCGATAACTTTGCCTCCGGCTTTTATGAAGTGTTCGGCGGCGCCGGCAATGACACCATCAGTTCAGGCAATGGCACCGCTTTCGTCTTTATTCGAGGCGATGCTGGAACCGACGTGCTCATCGGCAACGCCGCACATTCTGACGGCTTCATGATTCAATACGGGCAAGGCTTCGACTCGATATTGGAATTCGTCGGCAGCGATCTATTGGTCGTTTCGAAATCGGCATTCAACCTTGCCGGAAACGTCGGTTTCAATCCCGGTGCGGCAGAATTTGCCAATAAGGCGTCGGCTTCCTTCGTGGGCGCTAACGAACGGCTCATCTTCGAGACCGACACCCACATTTTATGGGCCGACAGAGATGGCAGCGGGTCGGCGTTCGCAGCTGAGGCCATCGCGGTCATCCAAGGTGCGGCAGGTGGCGCGATCGCATCCTTGAGCGCCGGCGACTTCTTCATTATCGCCTGAACGCCGGGCGCTCTTGACGAGCCCCGTGGGCGGCCCAGGCCTGTCGCCAAGCCGGCCAACGACCGCCATCCCTGAGCCTCTCAGGACGCTTTGCCGCGCGCCAAACCCCCGTTTGAGGACTTCTGATCACACTTCGCTAACCGCGATCTCACGAGAAACCTTTTTTTTGAGCAGATTGGGCCCTATATTCCCCTCGCCGGATTCGTTCGGCTATGGCGATAAACGCGGTCGTAATAAGCGGTTCGGACCCGGGGGCGGTACCCGGCGCCTCCACCATCTTATTCGGTGCCTTGCGAACTCCCTTCGGGGAGTCGGCCGCAAGGCGCTGAAATTACGGGGGCGAACTAGGATCGACGAACGTGTAAAGGATTTAGCTTTTGCCCGGCATGATACCGCCGTTATCGGGTCAACAAGAGTAGTTGCAAATGACAACTATGCTGAGGCACGTCTCGCTGCTTAATGCGGTGCGACTAGCCTGAACTCGAAGTCCTTGCCCCTAGCAGGGTAAGGCGCGGTTCGGAGGGCACCGGGCAACAGAAGCCCTCCACTTTATTCGCCCGTGGTGGTAAGCCCGGCATCGACGCAGACGAGTTTTGACACGGGCAGTTCACGGGGCCGAGGCGGGTTTGATGGCGACAGAGTCGACAATCGACTACGAAGCAATGCAGCAGGACGCCATGCGTGGCGTTGTGCGTGCGGCCCTCGTGCAGATCACCAAGACCGGTCTGCCAGGCGAACATCACTTTTACATCTCGTTTCTAACCCAGTCTCCCGGCGTCGTTCTGTCGAAGCGCCTGAGAGAAAAATATCCGCACGAAATGACGATCGTTCTGCAGCACAGGTTCTGGGACCTGCTGGTGAGCGAGGAGCGCTTCGAAGTGAAGCTGACGTTCGATGGCATTCCAGAGCGGTTGGTCATTCCGTTCGCAGCGCTCAAGGTTTTCATCGATCCAAGCGTGCGCTTTGGCTTACAGTTTGAAGAGAACGCCGGCGACAAGGAAACGCCAACCGGTCGCCGCGCGGCCATGACGATGGACGCCGTCTACGATCAGGTCGGCGAAGCCCAAGCCGATAGCCCGCGCGCCACGTTGTCGAAAAAGCCGCGTTCGCCGCGCAAGGTCAAGGCGGACAAAGAGCAGGCCGAAGTTGGTGCTTCGGCGACTGAGGCAAAGGCCTCCGTGCCAGCGCCCCAGCCAGCGTCTGCAATTCCTGCGGCAGCCGCCGCCAGCAATTCTGCCGATGTCGAAGCTGACAAGGCCGCCGGGGAAAAATCCGGCGCCCAAATTCTCAGCCTCGACCAATTCCGCAAGAAATAGATCGCGCACGACATAGACCGCGTCAGCGCCAGATATTTGTTCAGCCGCCGCCGCGCGTATCGGCAGCGTTGGTTTGCACGATCGGTCGCTTGAACTGCAGCGTCAGTTGCCCGTTGTCGAGCGTCGCGCATTCGACCGCGCGCACGAACGGGTCGGACACTTCGATATCGGCCGCTTCTTTGCAGATGGCTGGCGTCGCGAACGGTTTGACGCTTACGCTGGCGTCGCCGTTGGGCAGCACGAGCGTTGTGATCATGACAATAAGTGTTGGCTCCATCGGGCATCCCTCGAAATAGGCATTTCGAAATGGCAGCTTGGCTGCCGGTTCACGCGTACTCCCCGGTCTTGAAGGCCCGCACCTGGGACCCGGGGTTTCAATGTTCCAATGCAGTCGACCAATACTTCAGGGCCTGACTTTGGAACGACGCGCTCCCGACTCAAAGTTTGCTGGAGCGATGTCAGCAAGCTTGCAAAAAATGGCATGAATAAGAGTGACTTAAGCTCAGGGTGATGTCGCCTTTACTCGTCTGATCAAAATCATCTGGCGATTCCGCCGGCAGCGGAGCATTCTGGCCGTGCTCGGTCAAATCGTAAGTCCCGCCGCATTTGGGCGGTTTGACCGATTTTCGGTGTCAAACATTTGGAGCGCGCGTCATGGCAGCAATTACTGGAACCAAAAAGAAAGAGACATTAGTCGGCACGGCATTCGACGACACCATCTTGGGTCTGGGCGGCAACGATACCCTCAAAGGTCTTGCTGGTAACGATAAGCTTGACGGTGGCACTGGCAACGACAAACTATTCGGCGGCGACGGCCGCGACACGCTGTTGGGCGGCAAAGGTGACGACTTGCTCGACGGCGGCAAGGGCGATGACAAACTTCTCGATGGCGGCGTCGGCAATGACACGATCCTTGGCGGCTTAGGCAAAGACAACATCAAGGGCGGCGCGGGAGATGACGTGCTCGAAGGCGGCGCGGGTGCTGACAAATTGGCCGGCGGCGCGGGCATCGATACCGCGAGTTACGAACACGCCAAGACTGGCGTCACCGCTCAACTTCTGTTTTTAGCTGATAATTTCCCGCAAAGCGGCGACGCGAAAGGTGACACGTTTCTCGGCATTGAAAATTTGCGCGGAAGCCATTTTGATGACTTGCTGGTTGGAAACCACTCCGACAATCTTATTGAGGGCTTGAGCGGCAATGACTTCCTCTATGCCGCCGACGGCAATGACACGCTCATCGGGGGGGAAGGTAACGATTTCCTCGAGGGCGCTGGCGGTGCAGACATTTTAAACGGCGGCGCAGGCACTGACTGGGCGACCTACGAACATTCCGGCGGCGGGGTCACTGCGCTCATGACGTCGATCAACGGTTTCGTCAACACCGGCGAGGCCCAAGGCGATACCTACTTCAGCATAGAAAATTTAAGGGGATCGATTTTCGACGATTTCTTAGTCGGCGACATCAACGCCAACGTCATCGAGGGCTTGGCCGGCAACGACTTTATCGCTGGCGCTGGCGGGGCAGATACTCTGACCGGCGGCACTGGCTCCGATACATTTATCTTCGGTCAGCTTTCAGAAAATGGCGACACGATCACGGATTTCGATGTGGCCGCCGATCTGATCGCCGTACTGACGCCCACCTCTACGCCGAACGTCGGAGGCTTCGTCCCTGGCCACGCGGTCAGCGTCACGATCGCCGCCAATGAGCTGGTACACGGCACGGTTGCCGACAAGGCATTCGCCCAGTTCCTTATCGCGGCGAACGGCGACCTGTTTTACGACGCCGACGGTACGGGTGGCGCGTCGGCCAACGTGCTCGTGGCCCACTTGTCGGGCATTAACGCCGCGACGTTCGCAAGCGGCAACATAGAGGTCCTTTGAGCACGCACTTGTGATCTCAAAACGGGAAGCGGGTCGCGCGATGAATGCGCGCTCGCTTCTCAATGCAAATAACAATGAGTTAGTCCGCTTTAGCTGGTCAAGCCCTCCCCATGCTGCATTGCGGTGAGAGGAAAGGTAAGTCTCCTGCATACACATTTTGGGAACAAACTTTCACCCTCCATACTTTAACATTGCTAAAGTCGCCCATAACACTCGAACTCGGCTCATTTTTGGACTTTCGCAATAGCTGGCCCGATGATAGTCTGATCCGCTGGCCAGAGAAACGACCGGTAACGTATTGCGTATATTCAGCGTACACGGAGCGAGGCGATGAGCGCCGAACACTTTTCAGATTTGAGTTTCGGCGATGCCTTCAGCTTCAACCATTCGCTGTACGGCGGCGGCTTACCCGGCATCGGTGAATGTCACACACCCGAAGTGACTTTGGGCGTCAACTTTGATTCTCAGTTGGCATCGCACTCCGAAGCTGGCAACGGTTGGTTCGTCTACCACACAGACACGGGCAACCTGCATTGGGATCCGGATGGCAGTGGCGCCCACGGGGCAACGGCCGTTCCCGCATCAACCAACCATTTCGCGTTGACCTCGGGGCACTTCATCTTCGACGTCTAGAGCGTTATCTTCGACGTCGAAGCTTTCCTTACCGTTCAATCGTTCCTGACCAGCCGCGTCGGCATAGAGCAACTAGCGCTGTCGGTAGCGTGCGCCGCTTTCAAGCGGTCAGCTATGGAGTGGGGGCATTACTTTTCGTCATTTCGGCGGCATCGCCGATCAGCTAACGTCTTTGCGTGATTTGATGTTGGCGGCGAACCTCCCAGGAAAAATCGAATGCTCAATCTTGCTTCGCGGTTTTTGAAGCGCGCACCCGGTCGACGCGTCGCCGAAGTCGGCTGGATGATCGATACCGACAAGGCGAGCCTGATCTGGGACCCGCCGCGACCCTATCTGCGCAAAATGCCAAAACCCAATTCGGTGAAATCGGTGCAGGTGTGTCCCGCAGCGATCGACTTCGACGCCCGCCATTTTGTCGTCACCTGCCCTGTCGACTTACATCTCAAAATCAAACTCAGCGATAAAGAGCCACCCGCTCTGATCAACGCTGCCGGCCAGCAATCGACGGTGCGCCCCAAGCACCTCAATCAGCTTGTGCACCTCATTGCACAATCCGAATGGCGCGACCCGGAAAAGCCGATCGTGCAAATCTCGACACCCTATATTTTTCTGAGCGACGACATCGCCTACATCAATCAACTGCCGCCCTATCTCGATTACATCGATCCAGCCTGGCCCGGCACTTTGATTGCAGGAAGATTTCCAGTCCACATTTGGCCGCGCCATTTGATGTGGGCCTTCGAATGGAACGATACATCGAAAGACTTGATCCTGAAGCGCGGCGATCCGTGGTTCTACGCGCGTTTTGATACTGATGACCCAACACGCCCGGTTCGCCTCGTCGAAGCGCAGGCGACGCCGGAGGTCCGCAGCTACATCGACAGCATCACCGGCGTGACGAATTACGTGAACCGCACATTTTCGCTGTTCGACCGCGCCAAAGCCCGCCGCCCCAAACAACTGCTGGTCAAAAAATAAAACGTCAAGGCACGAGCACGGGCGGCGTGTAGGTCAGCGTCTGCGCCAGCAGCCACAGCAGAAACAGCACGACGGGCGTGTGGGCGAGAAACTGCAGAAACGTGAACCCGACGATGTCGCGCGCTTTGAGCCCCAGCACGCCGAGCAGCGGCAGCATGTAGAACGGGTTGATCAGATTGGGCAGCGCCTCGGCTGCGTTATAGATCACGACAGCCCAGCCCAGATGAACTTTCAGTGCGACCGCGGCCTGCATCACGTAAGGCGCCTCGAGCAGCCACTTGCCGCCACCCGACGGCACGAACAATCCTAAGATCGCCGAATAGATCCCCATGGCGACGGGGAAGCTGTCGTGCGTCGTCAAGCTGACGAAGGCCTGCGCGATCTGATCGGAAACACTAAAGCCGGCGGCATTCTTCGCCGTCGTCAGAATGGCCGCGATCGCGCCATAGAGCGGAAACTGGATCAACACCCCCGCCGTCGCGCCCATCGATTTTCCGACCGCTTGCAGGAAACTTCTCGGCCGCCAGTGCAGCAGCAGGCCGGCCATCAGATAGAGAAAATTGTAGGTGTTAAGATTTGAAATCGCGGTCACGAGGCTCTGGTGGGAGAACTCTTGCCAAACCCATCCCGCGCCAAGTGCGACGAGTGCCAGCGTCAGCAGCGGGGAATATTCAAGCCATTCGCCAGGCTGCTTGGGTCCATCCACATCGACCGCCGGGCGCGTCAGATCAACACCGAGCTTGTCGGCCGTCTGTGCGGTCTCGCGCGATGGCGCCGACCAATATGCGATGATAATCGAGAGCGTGAAAAGCACCGCCAATAGCACGCCAGACTGCCACAGAAAGATCGTGTCGGTGAGCGGGATAACGCCGGTGATCGCCAGAATCGGCTTTGGCAAGCTCGCTGGATTGGCTTGCAACTGCGCGGCCGACGAGCTGAGCCCTAGCGCCCACGTCGCGCCGATCCCGAGGTTTGCCGCCGCACCCGCCGCGCGATAATCCATATTGAGTTCCGAGCGCCGCGCGAGAGCGCGCACAACGAGGCCGCCCAGGATCAAGCTCATCGCCCAACTGAGCAGCGACGAAATCATCGTCACGGCGGCCACGAACGCGACAGCGCCCCGCCCGGTTTTTGGGATTGCAGCCAGCCGGTCGATCAGGCGTTCGACGGGCGGCGAGATCGCCACCACGTAGCCCGCGATGATCATCAGCGCCATCTGCATGGTGAACGTGATCAGGCTCCAATAGCCATCGCCGAACGATTTGAAAACGGCTTCGGGCGCGGCCCCATTCACAAGTGCGGCGGCGGCAACGATGACGACGGCGAGCGCCACGAACACGTAAGCATCTGGAAACCAGCGCTCAGCCCAGTCGGTAAAGCCCAGCGCGACCCGGGCCAACCCGCTTTCCGCTGGCGTTCTGGGTTCTTGGGCGACCACTTGGCTCATCGTTTCCCCCCGGATCGCAGCCTGCGATTTTAAGACGATTTTTCCCTCTTATGGTTCATAGCAGATTTCCGCCAGACCTCGAACCCCACCCGGAAGACGAGGGCGTTGGGAAGGCTCAGGAGTTAGATTTTAGGGAAATGCGAGCTCCGCTGAAAGAATAAGCTGCCATCGAGCGCCGACAGCGAGCTAAACTGTAGCGGCGATTTCATTCGCCAGAGGCACTGGCAACGCGGCCAGAGCGTCATAACAGCATCGCCCGAGCTTCTAGATATTCGGCCATCGGATCGACCGCCGGTGTTGGATTTCTGAAATGCCCGAATTGGAGACAAAATGGAAAGTGCTCATCTCATCAAGATGGCCAATCAGATCACGACCTACTTTAAGATATATCCCAAGCCCGAAGCATTGGATGGCATCGCCAAGCACATTCACAACACGTGGGAGCGGCGGATGCGCGATGCCATGAGAGACATCATCGGGGCGGGCGGCGAGGGGTTGGAGCCGCTCTTTATCGAGGCCATGCACGATTATTTCAAAGGCCCGAAATCCGATGGACGGCGCGTGACGGTCGATTCGCGCGAGCAGTCGCCGCAAGGGGCGCAACCTAGTTTTGCCGATGGCGGCGGCGACGCGGGCTGATAGAGCGACGCGGGCTGATAGACATCGCGAAGTTGGTGCGGCACGCATTCGTCCTCACCCCAGACCTTCGAACGAATTGTCTAACAAGGACGTTTCTCTATGGTCGCCGCGCGCAGCGCGTGCCACGCCGTCTGCTGCATCGGGGCGATTGGGGAGACAATAAAATGACCGCGTCCGCGCCGAAATGGCCGACCAAGACCCGCGAATACCAGAGCCATCACTTCGATTCTACGATGTGGAACGACTTCAAGTTTCGCGATGACGACATCGTCATCAGCACCTACGCCAAATCTGGCACGACGTGGATGCAGCAGATCGTCAGCCAGCTCCTGTTCGACGGCAAAGAGGGCCTGCCGACAGCCGACATGTCGCCGTGGCTCGATCTGCGCGTGCCGCCGAAAGAGGTAAAGCTGCCGATGATCGAGGCGCAGACCCATCGCCGCTTTCTGAAGACGCATTTGCCAGTCGACGCCATCGTCTTCTCGCCCAAGGCCAAGTACATCTACATCGGGCGCGATGGCCGCGATGTCGCCTGGAGCTTTTACAATCATCACGTCAACGCCAACGACGCTTATTATCAGGCGGTCAACGACAGCCCCGGCCGCGTCGGCCCGGCGTTCGAGCGGCCGCAGGGCGATGTCGTCGAATATTTCCGTAACTGGCTGGCGCGCGACGGCCACCCCTACTGGCCGTTTTGGGAGAACGTGCGGACCTGGTGGGAGATCAAGGATCTGCCCAACGTCCACTTCGTCCATTTCTCAAATTTGAAGGCGGATCTGCCCGGCGAAATGCGCAAGATCGCGGCGTTCCTCGATTTGCCTATCAACGAAGCCCATTGGCCAGCCATCGTCGAGCATTGCGGCTTCGATTACATGAAAGAAAATGGCGCGCCAGCTGTGCCACTGGGCGGGGCTTTTTGGGAAGGCGGGGCTAAAACCTTCATCCATAAGGGCACCAATGGACGCTGGGCGAGCGCGCTGACGCCAGACGACGTTCGCACCTACGAGGCCACGGCGAACAAAGAACTGGGCGACGCCTGCGCCCACTGGCTCTCCACGGGGCAGATGTGAGTGGGGGGGTGGCGCCCAGGTGCCTCACGCTGAAGTTAGCGTGCTGGGAAATTGGCGTCAGGCAACTGCGACATGGCTTTGCCAGACGCTAAACCGCTCCTCCGCGTCCGAATTTGTCGCGATCAAAACTAAGCTCGATCTATGGAGGTACGAAACAATCCTCCAGAATTTCTGCCGCTTTGGCCCACTCGATGTATTCCTGATTGCCAATAGACTTTGCATGTGCATCAATTCGCAATTTATTGATGACATTAAAAGAATAGCAAATTCGCGTCAATTGCTCCAGAGAGCATCCAAGAACATTGGCCAGCTTTATAAATTGCATTAGCTCAATCCAATACAACGGGCTGCCATTTCTCGCAAACAGCTCACGCCTAGAGAGGCCATGATTCCCTTTATACAAGCGCGGAGCACATTCTTCGAACGTCTTATTCCACTCGCTGTCAGATAGTCGCCGAGACCAGTGGTAAAGCACCGAGCGGATCTCTTCCTCCAACCGATTGCGACGATTACTCACTTCTTGCCGCATGTCATTGTTGGATCGCTCGCTTGACAAGTTCGCAGGATCTGACGCAACAACCTGCCTTACTAAATCAAATATAAATTCAAAATCGTTTCCACGTCTGGTAATCAAACCGTACCCTACAAGGTGCTCAACTAGCGATGGATACCCAATCACCAAATCGTCGAATTCACTTCGCTGGCCTAAAGCCAGAAGTCTAAGCATTTCCCATTCCTCGGGGTAATTGCCCCGTAGGTGTTCGATAATTTGATGAATGTATTGCGTATTCATCGATGCCGATTCTGCTTCAGCTCGTTTGCAAAGTTCTAGCGACACGCTAACTGGACGGCTGCCAACTGTCAGCGCATGTATCTTGCTACATATTTGCCTGATGAAGAACGGGTGACCCCCGAAATACCCGTGTATTCTACTGATAACTACTTCAGGGAAATCGAGGCCCATAAAGTATCCCAGCCTGGAAATCATTTCTTTTGCATCAACGTATGTCAAATTCGGCATAAAAGTCGTTTTTGCGAAAAGATACACCGGATTATCGATGCCATTTATCTTGGTTAACTCGAGTAATTGCGGATTTGTGCCGACAAAACAGTATGTCAAACGATATTTAGATGATCTTTGAAAAAATGAACGCAAAATCTGCCAAAATAGGACTGAATCCATGCCCTCTTTCCAATGCGGTGATGCAGCGGTCTTTGGAGAAATATTTTCTATTTCGTCAAATATTATCAGCACATTAGCGCGCAGCTCGCTCATTGCTTGTTCAACCCGCTCTTTGAAGGAGTCGGAGACCTCTGCAGGATTATCACCAAAATCGATTTTCGACTTTTTTAGTTTTCCAAGATCTCGAATTTTTTCGACGATAAACTCCAAGAGATTTTTATATGTTCTGGCGTGGACGGCTGGATCTTGACAATCAATAACCAAGGTTTTTGTGCCGCTCGTCTTTGCTTTGCGCTCTATTGCGTATATGGTCGAAGTCTTTCCGCTCTTGCGGAGTCCAAAGAGGCTACTGTTTTCATTGCTGCGATGTTGATCCAGGACATTTGACACTATGCTGTCTCGACCGAAGAAAAAATATTCTTTCCTTAAAGGGCTCTGATGAGCGAACAAATCGCGGATTAGATGGTTTCTTCTGATGCGTGAGTAGATAAATTCATCGGTTGGAGCTAAAAAATCTGAATACCGATAAGGAACTATGATTGGATATTCAAAATTCTCCGCGAGAAATCCGCGAATGGCAGTCTCTATATTATCATCCAAGCTTATAAAAAACCGTATAGACTTATCGATTCGGGTTGCTGGAAATTTTTCCAATATTTCCTCAAAAGCCTCGATGGATCGAGCTTCAAATGAGTCGTAATTTGAAAACAGCACCATTATCTCTCGTTCGACATTAAGGATCACCGACAAGTCGTCGGAGGGGCGCATCAGGAACGAATTATAGGACGAATTTCCTTTGCGAACCTGATCGACGGGGGTCGTAATGTAGAAATGCTCGGCAAACCGCGATATGATTTGACGTTGCCTTGGCAGATAAGCCGTCATGTTGAAGTTTGGGTTTAACCCAGGGCGCGTTGACATCAGTAGCTCACTTGAAGAATCACTCGTTTCTGGGTCGGCCCAAAATGCTGCCGACTGATCAGTGTAAAAATTTATTGAAGAGATAAGCAACTGAATTGTTGGCACCGTTTTCTGATCATGCACCGCTTCGTTTGGGCAAAGCCGACGCCTGTTTGTTTTTCTTGCAGCTGCGATTGGCTAGCTGGAACAGTGCGATGTATGAACTTGACAGATGAGAGTTCCGGACCAACGGCACCACACCCACCCCCGCCACTTATCCCCGCGCTTAACGACACTGCGCAGCAAACCGCGCGCGCATGTTACGCGTTTCGACCACGGCGCGCATACTGCGATCACCTTTCCGCAAGCGAACAAGGCTCAGGCGCGCTGAGCGTTTTAAAGAGGCGGGAAGGGTCATGCCGGGCTGCCAGTGAGATCAGAGCACCTGGGGATTCATGCAAAGATTTGCGTTGGGCAATCCGGCCTAACGGGAAGCTTCGCATAAGTACTGTCGGCCGACGTGGTTCCGTTAGCGGTCATGTTGGTTCAACTCCCGCTCGAGAACATCGAGATGCGCGGGAGGATGGTGGGGTCAACGGCTCGAAGTTTTTTCAAAAAAGGCTTCAGTCCAAGAGCGGCATCGGGGGCTTTACACCGGTGTCAGTGAGCTTGAGGTTGGCATGATATGGGGCGGCGGCCATGCTGAAAGCATGCCTCCGGCATGACCTGCATCCGAAATACACGAGACAGAGATCGAGGCGCCGTCGCCCCATCCCTTGTTTTTTGTGGCAAACGCCGGAGGGCAACCTCGCGGCACCGCCTAGTTGCGATCAGTGAAAGCCCAACGTGAACATCACAAGTCAATCGTCGTCGTGTTTGTTGGCGACGCGCTGCACTTCCTTCGATGACACTTCGCCATCGGCCACCAGCGCGCTCACGCAGCGCGGCGACAGAGCCGTGCCCGCCGAGCGCATGCATCTGCGCACTTCTGGGCTATTGGGCGGGAACTGGCTGCAGTGGGCGAAGTAGTCTTTGGCGCACGCCACCCGCACGCGAACGCTCACGGCGGATGCTTCCACTGTGCCTAAGCAAACGACAGCTAACAACGCCGCGCTCACAAGTTGTACGCGCGCGTTCCTTGCCGATTTCACTGTCAGATTGGATTGGCTGCTCATCGATGCCTCCGGTGATTGGTACGGGTCAAAGAGTAGCGGTCAAAAGTTTACGAATTCTTTACCAACCCGGCGTCTGCGGATCATTGCGGGGTGCTGAATTGGGCCGCAACCGGCATCGCGGTCAGGAGGCACTGCTTGTTCTAAGGTCTAATCGGCATTCATTTCGCGCGGGCGGTGTGCCAACGTCAGGCGTCATCGAGTTTCGTCATTCCCTGCAACCCGGAAATCTGGTCGCCATGGCCCCATCACGCAAAGTCATCATCACCTGCGCTATCACGGGGTCGATCCACACGCCGTCGATGTCGCCGCATCTGCCGATCACCGCCGACGAGATCGCAACCGCCGCCATCGGCGCGGCGGAAGCTGGCGCGGCGATCGTCCACCTGCACGCGCGCAATCCTGTCGACGGCCGACCTGACCAATCGCCGGAAGCGTTCGCGCCTTTTTTGCAGGTGATCAAACAGCGCTCGAACGTCGTCATCAACATCACGACCGGCGGCGCGCCAACGATGACGATCGAGCAGCGCGTCAAGCCCGCACAACATTTCAAGCCTGAAGTTGCCTCGCTCAACATGGGCACGATGAACTTTGGCCTGTTCCCCATGCTGGCGCGGCAAAAAGAATTCAAACATGATTGGGAGCGGCCGTATCTGGAAGGTTCGCGCTCGGGGTTTTTCAAAAATACCTTCACCGACATCGAATACATTCTGACGACGTGCGCTGAAAACGGCACGCGCTTTGAAATCGAGTGCTACGACATCGGCCATCTCTACACGCTCGCGCACTTCGCCGACCGCGGCATCGTCAAGCCGCCGTTCTTCGTGCAATCGGTGTTCGGCATCTTAGGCGGCATCGCCGGCCACCCCGAAGACGTCATCCACATGAAGCGCACCGCCGACCGCTTGTTCGGCGACAGCTATCGCTGGTCGGTGTTGGGGGCTGGCAGCAACCAGATGCGGATCGCCGCGCAAGCCGCCAGCATGGGCGGCAACGTTCGCGTCGGCCTCGAAGACAGCCTGTGGGCCGGCAAAGGACGCTTGGCCGCGTCCAATGCCGAGCACGTTAAAATCGTGCGCCAAATTCTCGAAGGCATCGGCCTTGAAATTGCGACGCCGCAAGAGGCGCGCGATATTCTCCAGCTCAAAGGCGGCGATCAAGTTGGCTTCTAGCGCAATTTTGCAAACCGGCGCGCGACTTCCTGTTGCGAAACTTCGCCTTCGGCCACGAGAGCTTTAATGCAACCCTGAGACAGCCGCGTGCTGACGTTATTGATGCACTGTCTGAGTTCAGGACTATCGAGCCCATAACTGCTGCAATAAGCGTAATAGTCGCCAGCGCACGCGAGTTTTACCCGCAGACTGTAAGCGCTGGCGTCGGCGACTGGGAGTGAAAAGAACGCCAGTGCGGCCAGAGCTCCGGCCTTGTTGGCCAAGAAATTTTTCGTCAACGAACGATGGTGGTCCATAGCAATCTCCTTTCCAATACTGGAAGCGATGATCACATGAGTAATGCTCGCGCGCTGTTCCGCCCGTAACATGCTGCGCGCGGCGCTTGTTCTTAGACGATGCTTTTTGTCGGCAATGCGCCAACCAGCCGCTCGAGCGTGCGCAACGTCGAATGATCGAGCCGACCGTCAACCTGAGCTGGGCGAAAGTGCAACTGAAACGCTCTGAGAACCTTCGCCGTTTTCAAATCGAGTTCGCCGGTCGCGGCCGTGTCATAGCCGTAGTCGCCCAACAGCATTTGCGCCGTGCGTACGTTATCGCCGCGCGCGCCCGGCCCCAAGCCCGCCTCGCCAGCGCGGATTGCACTGGGTTTGATCCAATATCCAACGCCGTGCTGCGCCAGGAGCTTCCAACTGAATTTTTCGCCTGGATCGATCTTGCGCTCCGGCGCCACGTCGGAATGGGCCAGGATATCTTGCGGCAACATCGCGTAGCGAGACATGATGTCGCCCGACAGGGCGATGACGGCTTTCATCTGCGCTTTGGGGAAATCTGGGTAGCCATGCTCGTGACCAGGATTTTGGATCTCGATGCCGATCGAGCGCGAATTGACGTCGACCTCGCCCTGCCAGCGCGAAACACCAGCGTGCCAGGCGCGCAATTTCTCCGGCACCATCTGCGTGATGATGCCCGCCTCGTCGATCACATAGTGACACGATACCCGGCTTTCGGCGCGCCCCAGCCAATCGATGGCTTTGGCCGCAGACGACATACCGGTGTAGTGGAGGATCAAAAGCCTCGGGCCGAGACCGTCTTTGCGCTCCTCGACGTTGACCGCGGGATGAACGCAACTGGTCAGCCGACAATCTGGTTCAAACATCACGGTGCGGGCTCCAACGCGCGCTCCGTCTTCAGCCCACGCTCAGATAGGATTGCCTCGTACGCGGCATTGACAGCGGCGAGGCGGCGCTGCGCTGCGGCCAGGAATTCCACCGGCACACCTTTGGAAACCAGCACGTCCGGATGGTGCGTTTTCACGAGGTCGCGATAATGCGTTTTCAACTCTTGCAGACTGGCATCGGGCTGCAGCCCCAAAACTTCGTAGGGGCTATCGGGATCGACGATGAAGGCCCGGCGCACACACCGATATTCGGCTTGGGAAAAGCCAAAGATGCGCGCCACATCGCCCAAGAATTTATCTTCGCCCGGATGCAGAATGCCATCGGCGCTCGCAACATAGAACAAGCATTCCAAAACCGTGCGCTTGAGTTCGGGCTCGTCTGCCAACAGGTTCGCCACCTGCGCAGCATATGCCTCATAGCCCGCAATATCCTGGCTGCCCATTTGAAATACGCGCCGCACATGGTCGAGCTGGTCCGGCTGCACTTTGAACAGTCGCTCGAATGCGTCCGCTTCGACCTTGGTCGACACGCCGTCGGCCTTGCTCATTTTTGCAGACAGCGTCACAACCGCAATGGTGAACGCAACGCGACAGCTGCCGGGAGTTTTAGCCGACATCGCGTCAAGGCTGAGGCTGCCCCAAAGCTGGTCGAGCGCCGAGCGCAGCGATCCGCTCTTGAACATTTCGATGGCACGCTGAATTTTGTTCCAAGGCATGATGGGGTTGGGCCTGTACAGTATGCTGGTGGACCTCTGGTAAGGGTGCCCACAGTAGCGCACGGCTTAAAGCCGCGCCCCTTAATTTCCGGAAAGTTCGGAGAAGTTCCATCAAATGACTGAGCGCCGCTGGCAGTTTTGGATCGACCGTGGCGGAACGTTCACCGACGTCGTAGCGGTGGACCCTGACGGGCAGTTTCATGCGCTTAAAGTGCTGTCTGAGCGCCACAGCGGCAGCGGCGATGCGGCATTGGACGCCATCAGGCAGTTTCTCGATGTGCCGCTGGGTTGCCCCCTCCCGCACGACCGCATCGCCAGCGTTAAAATGGGTACGACGGTCGCAACCAACGCCCTATTGCAGCGGCGCGGCGAACCCACCCTGCTCGTCATTACGGCGGGCTTCGAAGATCAGCTCGAAATTGGAACTCAGGCCCGCTCAGATATCTTCG
The DNA here is from genome assembly GCA_031367425.1 of Hyphomicrobium sp. Classification (GTDB taxonomy): domain Bacteria; phylum Pseudomonadota; class Alphaproteobacteria; order Rhizobiales; family Hyphomicrobiaceae; genus Hyphomicrobium_B. The sequence goes on along the minus strand of JANLPU010000026.1, from coordinate 124,219 downwards.
CTCGCCAAGTCATCAAGAAAGACATGCTCTACCGCGACGTCATCGGTGCACGCGAGCGCGTCAGAGCCAGTGGCGACGTCGAACGGCCGCTCGATGCCGATCACTTGCAACGAGCACTCGCACGAAGCCTTGAGCGCGGTTCGCGCGCCGCAGCTGTCGTCTTCATGCACGGATATCGATTTCCCGAGCACGAACGCATCGCGGCGGCGATTGCCCGCGACGTCGGCTTCCGCCAAATCTCCGTCAGCCACGAGGTTTCCCCGCTGATCAAAATTGTCGGTCGCGGCGATACGACGGTTGCCGATGCCTACCTATCGCCGGTCGTCGCCCGCTACGTTGGCCACGTGCGCGCCGCTTTGCAAAACGCTTCGGCTCCAGCCGGTGATGCGACCAAGGTGTGGTTCATGGCGTCATCGGGAGGCTTGAAAGACGCTGAGCATTTTCACGGCCGCGACGCTGTGCTTTCGGGTCCAGCTGGCGGCGTCGTCGCCATGGCTGGAACGGCGGCAGCGGCGGGATTTGCCAAGGTCATCGGCTTTGACATGGGCGGCACCTCCACAGACGTGTCGCACTATGCGGGAGACTTCGAGCGCACCTTCGAAACCGAAGTCGCCGGCGTGCGCATGACAGTGCCGATGCTCAAAATGCACACGGTGGCGGCCGGCGGCGGTTCGATATTGAAGTTTGAGGGGGGCCGAATGCAGGTTGGGCCGCAAAGTGCCGGCTCCGACCCAGGCCCTGCCTGTTATCGTCGAGGCGGCCCGCTCACGGTTACCGACGCCAACGTGATGGTGGGCAAGTTGCAGCCGCATTGTTTTCCGAAGTTGTTCGGGCCTTCCGGTACCGAACCGATCGACGCTGAGGTTTGCCGCCGCGGCTTTCAGACAATCGCCGATGCGGCGGGCGCCGACCGCGATCCCTACATCATCGCCGATGGCTTCATCCGCATCGCCGTTGAAAACATGGCCAACGCGATCAAGAAAATCTCCGTGCATCGCGGTCACGATCCTGCCGGCTACGCTCTCAATTGCTTTGGTTCGGCAGGCGGCCAGCACGCCTGCCAGATCGCCGACACGATCGGCATCAGGACAATTCTTATCCATCCGTTGTCTGGCGTGTTGTCGGCATTCGGCATGGGACTGGCGCCGCTGAAGGCCACCCGCGAACGCTCGATCGAAATAGCGCTCGATGCGCAAGCGCTGCGAACTATTGCCCCGCTCGTCGATCAACTCGTAGCCGAAGTGACGCCTGAGCTGATCGATCAGGGTGTTGAATTGGCGACCATGACAATCACCCGCCGCGCGCACATGCGTTACGATGGCAACGATACGGCGCTGACCATCGCACTCGGCGCGCAAGACACTATGCGGCGCAAATTTGAGGCCGAACACCTGCAGCGCTTTGGCTTTGTGTCTCCCGAAAAGTCGCTCACAATTGCCGCTATCGAGGCCGAGGCTGTAAGCCAAGTGGCATTACCGGCACACGACGTGGTCGAAGCAAATGCAGTCCACAGCCAAGCGCCGCCCCCCGAAACACAAAAGTTCTTTTCTAGGGGACGATGGCATGCAGCGGACGTCCATCGACGTGAAAACTTGGCCGCTAACGACCTGATCGACGGCCCTGCGCTCGTCATCGAAAGCCACCAAACCGTTGTCGTCGAAGATGGCTGGCGGTTGAGCGTATCTGAGCGCAACGACTTGATCTTGACCCGCATCGCCGCGCCCGCGCTTGAGAAGCTTACGACTGCGGCTGACCCGGCGTTGCTAGAAGTGTTCAACAATTCGTTCATGGCGATCGCCGAGCAGATGGGAGAAGCGTTACGTGCGACGGCGCAGTCGGTCAACATCAAGGAGCGCCTCGATTTCAGCTGCGCCGTTTTCGATAGCAACGGTGGGCTCGTTTCCAACGCGCCGCATCTGCCCGTGCACTTAGGCTCGATGGACCGCTCGGTGGAGAGCGTCATCAGAGCGTGCGGATCGACAATGAAGCCGGGCGACAGCTTCATGCTCAACGCGCCCTATAACGGTGGCACGCACCTGCCTGACATCACCGTCGTCACGCCGGTGTTCGACGACGCTGGCGCTAATATTTTATTCTTCGTTGCCAGCCGCGGCCATCACGAAGATATCGGCGGCCTGACGCCTGGCTCCATGACTCCGCGCGCGACGACCATCGACGAAGAAGGCGTGCTGATCGATAACGTCAAAATCGTCGACAACGGATCATTTCTCGAAGCCGACGTGCTGAAAGTCTTGACGACAGCCAGATATCCAGCGCGCCAACCGGCCAAGAACGTCGCCGACCTCAAAGCGCAAGTCGCCGCTAACGCGCGCGGCGCGGCGGAATTGAACAACATGATGCGTAACTTCGGCATCGATGTTGTGCGCGCCTATATGCACCATGTGCAAAAGAACGCCGAGGAAAGCGTGCGCCGGTTGATCTCGCGGCTGAGAGATGGCGCATTCCGCATCGAGACCGACCAGGGCGCCATCGTGCACGTCGCGATCACCGTCGATCACGTGCAGCGCACCGCAAAAATCGATTTTTCCGGCACGAGCGCGATGCAGCCCAACAACTTCAACGCGCCGGAGCCCGTCACGCGCGCGGCGGTGCTATATGTTTTCCGCGTCATGGCTGACGAGCCCATTCCGCTCAACGCCGGGTGCCTGCGCCCGCTCGAAATCATCATTCCGCCGGGCTCGATGTTGTCGCCGCACTATCCCGCCGCCGTCGTAGCGGGCAATACCGAGACAAGCCAGATCGTCACCAATGCATTGTTTGCAGCGCTCGGCGCGCTGGCGCCAAGTCAGGGCACGATGAACAACCTCACGTTCGGAAACGACCGCCTGCAATATTACGAGACGATCTGCTCGGGCGCACCGGCGGGCCCAGGCTTTGATGGCGCAGCCGCCGTGCACGTCCACATGACCAACACGCGGCTCACGGACCCAGAAATTCTAGAGCTCAGATATCCCGTCGTCGTCGAAGAGTTTGCAATCCGACGCGGCTCGGGAGGGCGCGGAAAATACAACAGCGGCGACGGCGTCAAGCGCGTTTTACGATTCCTGCAACGCATGGAATTGGCCATTTTGTCGGGCTTCCGCCGCATCGCGCCTCTCGGGCTGAATGGAGGCGAGCCAGGCCAGATCGGCCGCAACGTAATCCGGCGCGCCAACGGCCAAATTGAAAATCTCGGCGGCTGTTGCGAAACGGTTGTCGAAGCAGGCGATGCGATTATTATCGAAACGCCAACAGGAGGTGGCTACGGCGCTTGAGCCGCCAACTTAGCGTTCATCGAGAGCGACGGTTTTGGCAAGTGCGTAAACCTTCCGGCCCGCTGCTAATTTCAATTCGGCAATCGCGAGCCGCGTTGTGTAGGCATGAATGTAATCCCCGCCAGTGAGTTCGACGGTAATAATCGCGTAAGCGCCAGCTTGCGAGGAGTCGATGGCGCGGACAACGCCCTCCAACACAGTTCTGACACTCAAGTCTGAGGGCCGCGAGAGTGCAAGCGTCACGTTGGTCGCGCGAAGTGCGACGCAGACGGCGTGTTGCGAGCCGCGCACGATGCCCGGCACCACGATGGTGCCAGCGGGATGGTTTAGGAAGGTCACGTCGAACTCGGTGTCAATTCGCTGCACGTTCGCCTGCAACAATGAAATCGCTTCGAACCTATCGGCACCAGCGCGGTTGTCTGGCGCTAGCACCTCGCGCGGCGCGCCATACGCCACAACTTGTCCCCCGGCTAAGCGCACAACCGTTGTGGCCAGCCGCGCCACCTCTTCGACGGCATGCGAGACATAGACGATGGGGATCGCAAATGCGTCGCGCACGGTCTCTATCAACCGCAAGATTTCCAGTTTCCTCGCGCCATCAAGAGACGCCAGAGGCTCATCGAAAAGCAGGATGCGAGGGGCCGACAATAGCGCGCGCCCGATCGCAACCCGCTGGCGCTCGCCACCAGACAGCGTGGCTGAGTGCCGCTGCAAGAGATTTTCTAAGCCGAGCACACCGACGGCGCGATCGAGCGTAACGATGGAACTATTATCTTGCTGAAAGCGCCGGGCGTAGAGCAGATTTTTTTCAACGCTGAGGTGCGGGAAGAGCTGCGCATCCTGAAAAACAAGGCCGATGCGACGCCGATGGGTCGCAACGTTGATGGCGCGCGCATGGTCGAAGACCGTTTCGCCGTTGATGACAATCACGCCGCTAGTGGGTTTCTCCAGCCCCGCGATGAGCCGCAGGATCGTCGACTTGCCCGACCCCGACGGCCCGAACAAAGCGGTCACGCCATCGCCGGCATCGAATTTCACTGCCAGCGAAAAACCTGAGCGGCGTTGCAAGGTCGCGTCAAAACTCATCATGCAAGATGCGCTCCCCGGCCCCAGGCGCGGCGCGCTAATATCTCAGACACGATGAGCGCCAGCAGAGAAACGGCGATGGCGACGCAAGATAACATGATGGCGCTCGCGTCGCCGCCCGGCGTTTGGGTATAAGAGAAGATCGCCGACGGGATCGTTTGTGTTTCGCCGGGGATGTTCGACACAAAGGTTATGGTCGCGCCGAACTCGCCCAGCGCCTTGGCAAAGCACAACAGCGCGCCAGCGATGATACCTTGCATCGACAGCGGCAGAGTGACGGTCGAAAATACCCACAGCGGAGAAGCGCCGAGCGTAGCTGCGGCCTCTTCCGTGCGCCGATCGACGGCTTCGATAGCCAGCCTCGTTGCGCGCACGAATAGCGGGAAGCCCATGACGGCAGCAGCAAGTGCTGCACCCGTCCAACGAAATGAAAATACAATCCCGAACGTCTGCTCCAGAAACGCACCGATCGGACCCTGCCGCCCGAATGCCAGCAGCAGCACGTAGCCCGTCACCACCGGCGGCACGACCAGCGGCAGCTGGACCAGCCCATCGAGCAAGATTTTGCCGCGAAATTGCCAGCGCGCCAAAATATACCCGACGGCAATCGCGAGCGGCAGCGTAGCGAGCATCGCTATAGTTGCAACTTTCAGCGATAGCTTGATGGCCATTAGGTCTTGAGCGCTCAGATCCCACATCTCAGTCAGAATACCCCTATGTTGCGACCACGCCACAGCGGATTTTATGGAGCGCCTCATTAACCGTTTTTCGGCTCGCGGCCATTGACGAACGGTTGGGCGGCCGCTCAAACACAGTGTTTGATCGACAGATAGCTACGCGCCTTCGCGCTGGCGCCTAATCAATCTTATGAATTTTCGCGGGAACATTATGAACGCTAACCTCGGCCGCTTAGCCGCTGCGACGGTGTTGGCAATCATTCCGCTTCGGCTTGCCCACGCCCATCATGCGGGTGGCAGCGGCAACACCTCGGGCGCCGGCCCGATCAACACGATCTCAGCTGAGACGCTTGAAGCGGGACTGACGCTTGTCGGCGTGACGATCGACTACACGTCGCTGAACACTCTCTCCGACAGCACTTTGTTCAATGCGACAGCGGCGGGCATCGAAGGTGTGCATGGCCTGAAAACCTTGCAAAGTTATAACCTCGTCGCCGCTTACGGCGTCACCAACGATTTGATGTTGTCGATGCGCCTACCCTGGGTCAGGCGTACCGGCATTGCAGCGGCTGAAAAAGACGCTGCCTCGAACCTGATCGAAGTGCTGGATCACGGCGGCGCAGATGGCGTTGGCGATATTTCCATGCAGGGCCAGTACCGGTTTTTGAACTCCGGCTCGTTCGAAGTGGCGGCCCTTTTGGGTTTCACCGCGCCGACCGGCCCGACCAACCGCCGGTCGCGCCAAAGCGAATTGCTCGACGCTGAATTTCAACCGAGCTCTGGAGCTTGGGCTGGCAATTTTGGTTTGGCCGTCACGCATCGCGCCGGGCCGTGGTCGTTCGATGCCAACGTCATGTACGAGTTGAACGGCGAAGGCACCCAGACGACCGATCTTGGCGACATCTTTCTTTACAACGTCGCTATTTCGCACCGGCTCACAGCGCTCCCACCTCAGGGGCCGATGTTCCATGGCAAACACGCCCACGACGAGGGCGATGATGGCCACCACCACGCAGCTTCCGAGCACGCGACACCTGCCGCCGCCGTTGACCTGGTGTTGGAAATCAATGGCCAGTGGCATGAGAAACAAGTGCAGTCCGGATTGACCGACGACAATTCAGGTGGTCAGACGATTTTTCTGTCCCCAGGCTTGCGCGTGACCGCCGGGAACATATCCGCCTTCGCGTCGCTCGGAGTGCCGCTTCTCAACGACTTCAATGGCATCCAACCAGACAACGATTGGCATTTGACGAGTGGCGTCGTGATCGGTTTTTGATCTGAGCGCAAGCTCACGTGCGCAAGGATTTCACGGCCAAGCGGATCAGATCGGCGGTGCGCTCGACGCCAAGTTTGACTTTCATTTGGCTGCAGATGTTGGCGACGGTCTTGTAGGCCAAACCTAAAGATTCCGAAATGGCCGTCAAGCTTTTGCCTTGGCCGAGCAGACGCAAAATCTCGACCTCGCGAATGGTTAGCTGTTGTAGCGGATCGTCTTGCGAGATCTGGCTGACCGCGACGCGCGATGCCAGATCGCGATCGATATATTGGCCGCCCGCCGATACCTTGGTGACCGCTGCAATCAACTCATCGACCGGCGCGCTTTTGCTGACATAACCCCTGGCGCCGGCCCGCAGCGCTCGCACCGCGTAAACGGGTTCGGCGTGCATGGAAAAGATCAAGACTTTAGCCGATGGGTCGATCGCCAACACACGGCGTAAAAACTCGAGGCCACCCAAGCCCTCCAAGTTGATGTCGAGCAAAACGAGATCGGGCATTTCGGTTTGATAAATTACCAGAGCGCTCTCGACATCGGACGCTTCCCAAACCGTCAATTCGAAATGCATCGATAACAGCCGTCGCACGCCCTCGCGCACAACGCCATGATCGTCGACCAGCAGAACCTTCATGACAAATGGCCCTCGTGCGCGGTCGGGTTGCGCCCTTGAGCGACACCAGATTTCGGCAATGGAATTTCGGCGCTCACCGTCACGCCCCGGTCAGGCGCGTTATCTTGCACCGAGATCGCGCCGCTGAGTGCGACGATGCGTTCGCGCATTCCCGCCAGGCCAAAACCTTTCGGCCCATCTTGCAGGGCCAAACCTGAGCCGTTGTCGCTGATCGAAATCCGCAACGTGTCTTGAGCCGTTCGATTGGCGCTGAGCCGCACCCGCGCCGGGTTGCCGTGACGAACGGCATTGCTCAGACCCTCTTGCATCATGCGGTAGGCGGCCTCGTCGAGCTTAGTGCCGAAGCTTTCGCGCGCGATATCGGCTTCGATCACAAGTTCCGGCCGCCGCGTTCGCCAGAAAGCGATCAGCTGCTCGACGGCGGCGGCGAGCCCAAGATCGAGCAACATCGCCGGCCGCAAGCGGCTCAAAATTGAGCGCAAGTGTCCTTGCATATGAGCCACCGACTGCCGGATGGCGTCCGAGCGCTCAATGACCTCAGCCTTGCTGCCGCGATCGAGAAACTGCGGGATCGTGGCAGCATCGACGTCGACGGCAAACAGAAACGGGCCAATCTCATCGTGGAGGTCGCGCGCGATGTCGGCGCGCTCCTCTTCCTGCACCGTCGATAACTGCTCGTTGAGGCGGCCATTTTGCTGTTCGGCATCGAATAGTTTCAAAGCCATGCTGTTGAACTCTTTATAGATCGCGGCCAGCTCGGCAGGGCCCGTCTCGGAAACGTGGGCGGCGTAGTCGCCGCGGCCGACGCGCGCCAAAGCGGCGGATAAATCTTCAAGCGGCCGCAAAGCTTTCCCGACGCTCCAGTAAACGAGGGCCAGAACCACACCGAAGAACCCCGATATGAGCATGAACTTAAGCGTTGCGTCTTCCCAAACCTCGGCGACCTCGTTGAGAGCGTCCGTCTCAAGTTTGATCGAACCCAGTTCCGCGAGGCGGCCTGGCAGTGCGATGATAAAATCGCGGCGCGGGCCGGCCAGCAATTGCGACAGCCAGGGCGGCGCGGGGTCGGCTGGTGGGCGCACACGAGACGACAATGCCGTTTCGCCCGAGGGTTTGATCAGGCTGGCGCGGATGTGGCGCTCATCATCGAAAGAGCTGATGAAAAGGGCGAGCTGGCGCTGCGGATTGGCAACTTCGCCGAGCGTTACTATGGCGTCGCGAACGGTACTTTCGCCAGCGGCGATCGCGGACGTCATCTCGATGTCAACCTTGCGCACGGCCTGCCAATACGTCAGCAGGCTGCCGATGGCGAGGCTTAACAGCAGCACCAGAGCGATAAGTGAAATCAATCGGCGGCGCAGCGGCATCGGCACACTCTGCAGTTGTAATAGTATTACTCTCTGCGTGAGCGCCGCTTCGCCGTCAAGAGTGGCACTGAACGGTGATCTCTATTTGCTGCGCCGCGCGTGCTGCCTATCGCGGCCAAGAGCATAAGTTTTAAAACAATTCACGCGTAGTAAACACCCGCCACACGTGCAACTGTCAAGATCCGTACCCTGTCATATTGGACGCAATATTCTCGCGAGACCTTTATGCCCGACCGGCGCAGTAACAGACCCAGACCTGTCGCCGATCCTTCTACTGGTTCTGGTGCGCCGCCCGTCAACGAACGCACGCTCGAACAATCCATTGGTCTGCAGGTCCGTCATCACCGCAAGGCTGCCGGTTTGACGGTCGCAGAACTGGCCGATGCCAGCGATATATCGCCGGGCATGCTGTCGAAAATCGAGAACGGGCAAATCTCGCCGTCGCTGAACAGTCTGCAGACCTTGGCGGCCAGCCTCAACATTCCTATCCCCGTGCTCTTCGCCGCCTTCGAACAACGTCGCGACTGCTCGTATATACGCGCGAGCGAGACCGTCACCATTCGGCGGCGCGGAACGAAGGCCGGTCATCAATATCAATTGCTGGGACACGCTCTTAAGGGCGACGTTGTGGTCGAGCCCTATCTCATCACATTGGCGAAAGACGCGCAGCCGCACACAGCATTTCAGCACGAAGGCGTCGAGTTCATCTACATGCTGACGGGCGAGGTGGACTACATGCACGCGGACCGCAGTTATCGCCTCAAACCAGGTGACGCCCTGCTGTTCGACAGCGCCGCACCGCACGGTCCGGAAAAGTTAATCAAAACTCCCATGACCTATCTTTCGATCATCATTTATCCCCGGCGCTGAAACCCGGTGCGCAGCCGTGGCGTTTGCGTCCGGGCGGCCGCACCAAACAATTTCGGCATCCACGCTTGCCCTGCCATTGACCTGCCGCACGGGCCATGCACTACCAACCTCGTGCTGCGCCTGGCTAAAATTCTTTCATTCTCCTCAGCCGCTGGAACATGGACGCCCCTGGAAGCGATGACCGTCGAACCTGCAATCAACGCGCCCACGACTTCCGATCTGGTGCGTGTCCGGGCATCCGGCCAATTCTCGCCGCGTGTGACGTGGGGGCTGATCGCCACTGTTGCTTTTGGACTTGGCTATTATCATTGGCGTTACGAGGGCTGGCGCGAGACCATCGCGTTTGCGAGCGCGATCACGCTGGCACTCGTTTCGACGCTCACTTTTCTTAGCCGCCGGCTGCTCTTCTCCTTCGGCGTCGTCGCCGCAATCGTCGCGATGATCGTCGTCGCGTCAGACGTCAAGCGGCGCTACATCGAAATGGTACTGCATGCCTATGATATCGTCTTCTATCTGACGTCTGCCACAACGCTCAGCTTTCTGTGGGTCGATCATAAGGTCTACTTGCTAGCTATTGTGGGGTCGTTCTTCGCCACGGCCGTGCTGGGATACTATCTCTTCCGGGCCGATCCGACGCGCGTGTCGCGTACGGTGAGCGTGGCGGCCACACTGCTATGTGCCAGCGTTGCTATTTGGGCCTCTAATGCCAAGGGCGAGCGGCGCAACACGCTTTTTTTCTGGGACAACCTTTATCTGTCGTCGTTTTATTCGTCCTGGTCTGAAACGTTCGAGACCCTGATGCAGGGGCAGTTGCTCGAAGCTGCGAAAACACAGTCCAAGCCCCCCTTCACCATTCCCGTCGGCTGTAATTGGAACGAACGCCCGCCACACATCATCCTGATCCATCAAGAGAGCGTTTTTCCGCCGTCGAATTTTCCCTCGCTCAAGTATGACGCTGGCCTCGATCCGTTTTTCAAATCGTTCGACGGCAAGCTTCACCCCTTACGCGTTGAGACCTACGGCGGCGCTTCGTGGCTGACAGAGTTCTCGGTGCTGGCCGGCGTTTCGACATTTTCCTTCGGTGGTATGCGCACATTCGTGCAGTCCCTGATGCAGGGGAAAATCCACGATACGCTGCCGCAAGCCCTGATGCGTTGCGGCTATCAGAATTCCGTTTTTTATCCGGTGCCGAAAGATTTCGTCGGCAACGGGCGCTTTTACTCCGCCGTCGGAATGCCAGATATTTTCGATTTCAAAGCGCAAGGTGCCAAACGCTACAACGAGCGCGACAGCTTTTATTACGGCAACGTGCTGGCGATGATGGAGAAGCGGCTCGCGACGTCGCAAAAACCCATCTTCACATTCGTCATCACCTCGGCGACGCACTTACCCTACCAATTTGCCTATGAGCCAGACGTCCAAGTTGCCGGCGGCGGCCCGGGCACCGATCCGGAAATGAACGAATTCTTGCGTCGGCTCGGCATGGCGAAAATGGATTACGACGGTTTTCGCAACGAACTCAGCCGCCGTTTCCCGCAAGAGCGGTTCCTCATCGTGCAGTATGGCGATCACCAGCCGGTCGCGACCCGCACGCTACTGGGCTTTGATCAAAAACTGACCGCCGAGGACGTGAAGATGCCGCCCGATTCGCCGGGCTATCTCACGTACTATTCCATCGACGGTGTGAACTATTCGCCGCCCCCGATGCCGGACGTCGATACGCTCGAAGTTCCCTATCTTGGTGCCGTCCTGATTGATGCTGCGCGCCTGCCCAAGTCGCAATCCTATGCCGAGCGGCTGCGATTGATGGAGCTTTGTAAGGGGCGCTATTACACTTGTCCGCAGAAGGCGGAAATTCTGAACTTTCACCGTCGCTTAATGGATTCGGGCCTCGTCGAAGCCCGCTAGCCCCCAAAGCCTTCGGTCAGAACTGCCGCAACGGCGCCGCTCGTCGCGACGCACCGTATCCCAATCCGGGTTGATGACGGTTGCAGGCAAAAGCTTTCGCATTTTCGTGCGCGACGTTTCCGGCGGCGGTTTTGGCCTCGAGCAAGTGCCAATCCTGCGCGCGGGAACAGAAGCGATCATCGAGATCTCAACCGGCCGACGCTTTAGCGGAATAATCGTCTGGTACAGGCTCGGACGCGCCGGCGTGCGTTTCGCGCGGCCCCTGCCCCCCAACGACCCGTTGCTGTGGGGCTGACGCGTTAAGCCCCAAGCAACATTGCCCCAGAGCCCCTAGTGTGCCAGCTTCGCCGCTGGCAGGAGCATGAGTGCGTTTGCACATCGTGCTGGCCTTGGGGAGAACGTGCCGACCGTGGGTGAAGGACACAAATCTACCCGCGCGGCGTGCGGCATTCGCGTGGTGGCGAGTGCCGAGGCCTCGACGGCTAATGCCGTGAACGCCGCACGCGCCGAATTCGGTCTGGAAAATTTTCAGCACATCATCGCGTTTTTCTCCATCGCCCACGATCCAGAAGTACTGCTTGGCGCACTTGCTGAAGCGTTCCCCTCCACACCCATCTCTGGCTGCTCCACCGCTGGCGAAATCGGCCCGCTTGGCATGTTGCAAGGTGGTCTCGTGCTGATCGGCTTCCCCGAACAAGGCTTCCGCGTTTTAAGCGAAATCATTCCAGATATGGACGAGCCCGGCATCGAGAAAGCAGCGCAGATCGCGCGCCGTCTCAAGGCTCAAATCAGCGAGACCCATATCGGCCGCAACAAAGAACACGTCTTTGCGATGATGCTGATCGACGGCTTATCGAACAAAGAAGAGGCGCTGATTGCGGCTATCCATTGGGCCATAGACGACATCGAGCTTGTCGGCGGCTCGGCCGGCGACAGTCTGGCCTTCCAGCGCACGGCACTCATCCATCGCGGCACATTGATGACGCGCGGAGCGATCCTCTTCCTTGTTGAAACGTCCTATCCGTTTTGCGTCTTCAAAACCCAGAACTTCGAGCCAACTCCAATCAAGCTTGTCGTGACCGCCGCCGACACCGAGGCGCGCATCGTCTACGAGCTCAACGCTGAGCCAGCGGCGCGCGAATACGCAGCGGCGATCGGCTTGCAGCCCGACGAGCTTGGTCCGTTCAGCTTCGCGTCGTTTCCGCTCGTCGTAAAAATTGGCGGCGACTACTATTGCCGCTCGATCCGCAACATGAATCCTGACGGCAGCTTATCGTTTTTCTGCGCCATTGACGAAGGACTGGTGTTTACCGTTGCGCGGCCGCTCGACATGGCCAGCTCGACGCTGCAAACGCTCGAACGGATCGATCAACAAGTCGGCGGCACCGATCTCATTATCGGCTTTGATTGCATCCTGCGCCGCCTCGACGCCGAAAGCCGCCAAGCCCGTCACCAAGTCGACGCGCTGTACCGCCGCTTCGGCGTGGTAGGTTTTCATACCTACGGTGAGCAGTATAATGCCATGCACCTCAACCAAACGCTAACAGGGATCGCCTTTGGCAAAACCCAGGCCGAGACCTCGTCATGACAGACGGTCATAATTTTAATGCCAACTTCGACACTGCCGAGTTCGCCCGGCGGATCGCCAAACTATCTAAAATCAACTCGGCGTTGATGCTTCGCGTCGAGCGCAGCATGGATCAGCAGGCCAACGCGTTCTCGCTTTTCCAAACCGCGATCGGCTTGGAAAATCAGGTTCGCGCTCGGACCGATGAACTCAAGCACGCACTATCGAATTTGGAACGCGCCAACCGCGAACTAAAAGCCGCGAGCGACGTCGCCGAACGGGCAAATCGTTTCAAGACACGATTTTTCACAGCCGTTGGCCACGATCTGCTGCAGCCGTTGCACGCGGCGCGGCTGTCGCTTGGCGAATTGTCGGACGCTCAGCAATCGGCGTCAAATCAGCGACTCGCCTACAACATCTCGCGCGCCCTCATGACCATCGAAGACCTGCTGACTTCCGTTTTAGATCTGTCAAAATTGGACGCTGGCGGCTTCGTTCCGAGCTTTCAAAACGTCGCTCTTGGAGACTTGTTCGAGCAGATCGCCGCCAACATCGAGCCTATTGCCCGCAAGAAAGGTTTGAACCTCAAGTGGCGCCCAACCGACGCAACCGTGCTGTCCGACCCTTTGATGCTGCGCCGTGTGCTGCAAAACCTCGTCGCAAACGCTACGAACTACACCTCAAGTGGTGGCCTTTTGATTGCTGCGCGCCGCCGTGGCGAAGTCGTGCGCATCGAAGTCTGGGATACGGGTCCCGGCATTTCGCTGTTGGAGCGCGATCGCATCTTTGAAGAATTCCAGCGCGGTACGGCGTCCGAGCTGACCGGCGGCACAGGCTTCGGGTTAGGGCTTTCGATCGTCAAACGCATGTCAGAGGCCCTCAACCATCCGCTCGAGTTTTGCTCGCGAATAGGCCACGGCACGCGCTTTTCGATTTCTGCCGCCTACTCCGGATCGTTGTCGCAAACCTACGCTCAACCCGTCGAAGTTGCCCCGTTCGCAACGCTGGCGCTGCATGGATTGCCGCTGATTGTCATCGATAACGATCTGAGCGTCCTCGAAGCGATGCAGTCGCTCCTCGCTCGCTGGGGTTGCGATGTCCGGCTCGCGCGCAATACGGACGATGTCGCAGAAATTCTCTCTGATCACACCTTCGAACCGGGCATGATCCTGGCTGATTTCCATCTCGATCAGGGCGTCACCGGGCTTGACATCATCAAGCTCGTGCGCGCCGGCGGACGGCCGCAAATCCCAGCACTGCTCATTACGGCCGACCGGTCGCAAGAAACGTCGGCTGCCGCCGTTCAAGCCGGATGCGAGGTGCTACACAAGCCCGTGCGGCCAGCTGAATTGCGCGCTCTGATGCAGCATTTACTGCGTGAGCCCGGCTGACATGCAGCTGCGCAGCGCATGCTCCGGCCTTACCGCGCGCTCAAGAAGTCTCAGCTTCGCCCTTGAAAGCATCGAAGTCGATTTTCTGCGCTTCGATGACCGCTTGGGTGCGCGAGGAAACATTGAGCTTGCGCAAAATTTCCGAGACGTGCGCTTTAACCGTCGTTTCTTCGATCTGCAGTTCGTGGGCGATTTGCTTGTTAAGAAGTCCCTGCCGCAGCATGCGCAAAACGCTGACCTGCTTCGGCGTCAGAAGTTGTAGCTTGTGAACAAAGTCGCTCTTAGAGCCGCTTGGCGTTTGCGGCGGCGGCGGCGTATACCCCTTGGGCAACGTCACAGAACCTTCGATGACAGAGCGCAACGAAGACGCCAGCTCGTCGCGGGTGACGGATTTGGCGATGAAGCCCGAAGCGCCATAACTCATCACCTGTTGAATGATGCGCGCATCTTCCAACGCCGACACGACGACGATCGGCAGCTTGGGGTATAAACTTCTGAGTTCGAGCAGGCCCTCAAATCCGCGCGTGCCGGGCATCGATAAATCGAGCAGCATCACGTCGAACCGGACGCGGCCCTGCAATTTCGCCTTCGCGGCCTCGACCGATAGGGCTTCAACGGTTTCAGCACCCGGCAACAGCGACTTGATCGCTCTTTGCAGAGCTTCAAGAAAGAGCGGATGATCGTCAACGATCAAAAAGTGCGCAGGCTCTGACACGTCATAAACTCCGGCCGGACGCCCGTATATGCGCGCGGCAACCGCAGGTGTTAGAATGGCCTGGGGATGATCATCTACCGTAGCCCCAGCCGACATTGCTGTCAGCTGAAGTCTCCCTTGGGTAGTGTCTCAGTTTAAAATTACCTTATCGAAAGAACACGTATTTCACCAAAGCTGCGACGAGCAGCGCAAGTATAGTTAGCGCGATTAACCCGCCGACTCCCATACCCCACATCATTCCGTCACCCATCATTTCCTTCATCATGTGTTCCTCCACTAAGCGATTTGCTTCTTGTATGACTTTGGGCGGCCAGGCTTCGGCGCGGCGGCGTCCATAAGCGCAACGATGTCCTGCATATCCCATACCCGGTCTGTCAGACCAGCGGCCATTGCCGGAGTAATGCGAAGCGTCTTGTGGATACGGGTGAAGTTATAGAAGACCGTGTAGAGCGCGACCATGTGAACGTGGCTTTCGAACTTCTTTGAGGAAGCGTTGGTCAGGCGGGTGAAGCGCCGGTTGTGCATCCGAAGCGTTAAGTTTGAGCGCTCAACAAACGACGTGCTGATGTGCTTGGGGTCAGGCTTGCCCGTCACACCGATCTGGCGGCAAGTCACGAACTCGGCAGGGCTGTAACGCTTCTCACCTTCGGCCGAACCGCCGTAAATTTTCACAAGTTGGGCGTAGTCTACGTCGGCACCGAATGCGCCTTCAACAGCCTGCAAATAAGGAGCGTGCCCATCTGAGGTAAGTTGCACCCGATTGGCCAGCCGTGACGCCAGATCGCCAATGAAGGCATTTGCACACTCGGCATCGCGGCCACCTACGAACCATGCCGCGATCAGCTTCGTGTCGGCATCAATTGCCGTCCACGTCCAAGTGTCGCCAGCGCCATCTACAGGTTTCTTCATGCCTGAGACGTTCTTTTGCTTTGCAGCGGTAAACGACCAGATTTCATCGACCTGAACGCGCTTGGCTTTGACGCCGCGAACCTTCTCATCGTGGAAGGCCATGCAGACCTTGCCAGCGTCTACGAGCACCTTGGCGACCGTGTTGATAGACACGTCGCAAACCCGCGACACCGAACGCATAGACGACCCCTCGCAAAGCATTGAGAGGATTTGGACGCGCTTGGCTATGGGCAATTTGTTCATGCCCATAATATATGAACTTATATGCTTGTCGTCAAGCATTACTTGACAACAAATAAGCGCGGCTTGCCGCTTGTAGCAATGAGGTTGCCATACAATCTGGCAACATCTCCTTCCGAGATGTGCAGAAACTTCGAAAAATCGTCGATCTTGTATCCAAGATCGTCAGCGTGCAGCTTTACAATTCGCGGGAAAAGGCTTGGTTTTTCACGTTCAAATTCGGTTTCAGGTGGCTCACTTGTTTTCCAACCCCGCATTGCCATTTGCTTCCAAAGATATTCACTTTGGTTGCGGTTTATGATGCCGATCATTCCAGCGCGATACAAAAGAAACCCCATTGACGCTTTCCAGTACGCCTTTTGGCGAGCCAGAAGTTCAAGTGAAACTCTCTGACCGATCATCTGCCGACGGAAGCTTTTTTCAGGAACCAAAAGCTCAGACGCAAAAGCATTTGCCTCGTCTTCGATTGAGTCAGTTGGAACACGATGCATAATCGCGTGCCCCAGCTCGTGAGCTAAGGAGAACCGCATCCGGCCGCCAACCGCATGCTTGTTCAGGAAAATGCACGGCGGCAGGTCGCGTACTCTCATTGAAACGCCGTCAATCAACGGGTCCAGATCGCACCAAATAACGAGGATTCCAGCGCGCTCGCAAAGCAACGTCAGGTTCTGGATTGGACCATCAGCAAGCCCCCATGCAGTGCGCAACGTGCGTGCGATTACTTGGGGGCCGCCACCATCGTCAGGGTCAATCTTCGGAAGAGGGCTCTCTGCGGTTACATCAACGGAATTCAGCAGAAGCCTCACGTGAATAAGTCTAATATTAAGCTCTGCATGAATACCTTTAAGCGACTTCTCACCAAGAGAAGCTCTCTTTCTGTTTAATGGGTGCACACTGAGTGGAAGTCCCGCAATGTCGCTCGAAACGAAAAAGAATGACGATTGAAAGCCAAGAACTGTAGCTATTTTTTCGATATTCTCTTCGCTCGGACCATCCGGCAATAATCCATTCTCAATGCGTGAATAATGGCCTTGGTTGAGGCCGCATTCCTGCGCGACCTCGCCCTGACTCTTTCCCCTATACTGCCGCGCAAGCAGCAGTAGGTTGCTGTTGAATTGTTGCGACATTTACTAACCTTCGGTATCGCTTTTGTCGTCCTTCGTGATCGTCCCGCGCTTAAGTGTGGCGAGACCAGCGGCGGACTCCGTCGACACTTCCGTAGCGGGAACCTCGACAGGAAACAGCGAGACAGCAGCGTCGGCACTTTCCAATTCAAAGTACCAGGCAACCGAGCCGCCATTGCGGGCGACAATGCCGATCCAATCGATTTTGGTCTCGAACTGATTTAGCACATACACCACTTCAACGCGCTGCAAGCCCTCGTAGCCAAAAAGATCGGCATCGGGCTCGTGAAACAGTTGCGCTGCCATCGTGGGATAATTGCGGGACTTTAATTCCATGTCGGCTTTCTTGAAGCGAACAAGCAACCGATCATCGAAGACAAGCGACACCGTATCGTTGTGGCTAACTACGGCAGCGTCAGATGCGAGCGTTTCAATTGCTCGCTTTACAGTAAGTTCCCAAACAATTGCCGCTCTTGTGCCCTTACGACGCCACCATGCACGGTCTGGATAGTTGGTTTCGAACTCACCCCATGCACCAAACAAGGCAGACCACAGAGCTTCTCCGCGTGAGTTTTTCAGCAGCGCCTGCTTTGCGTCTTCGGCCTTCATCATGATCTCGTTCGCCCCGTGAATCAGCAGCGAAACCATGCATCAGTAATTTCCTGAAAGCAACTATAAAATATGCGTGTTATTATGCCTAATTTATTTCCACCTTGATTTTGCTGCTTTTTTTGCTATTTCCGACCTCCGTTCAGGACTTACCTTCTTGGCTCGTGCCGCGCCTCCTCGCCGACCAAGGCTAACAGCGGCCTTATCTTTGCCGTCGTCAGTCAGTTTTTCGTCTTCCTCGCCGGTAGCAATCCGCATTACCTTTACGGCGTTGCCGATAACGTCAGCGGGACGCTTTTCTCCTTTAGGCCCCTTTGGCATCGTCTTTTCCTCCGCGCTTTACCCCACCTGGAGTTTGCAAAGTCATAGGTGAGAGTTCGAGACACATCCCACCGGTAAGGCCCACGAACTCGGCAATGGTATGCGGTAGAACTTGATATGAGACCGTCTTGCCATTGGGAACATGGGCCAGCGCAATTGATTCTGCCGCATGGAAATCTTGTTCGCCCGCTAAGACTAACCGGTTGACGCCGTTATCTTCGATCCAAAAGAGCCAATAGTGTTGATGCTTGACCATGTGTCTCCTGCTTTGCGCTAAGCATAGCACGGAGTTGGAGACTGGCGAACCGGCTGTCAACAGGGCCAGATTTCAAACTGAGACACTACCCTCCCTTGGCTTGGCTGAATTCCGATTGGAACGCACGGCTTGGCGAACAGGGGTCAGAATTCGGCAAGTACAGACTTCAGATACCGTCCGTAGTCGTTCTTTGCATAACGATCCGAGATCAAACGTTCAAGATCGTTGACGCTGATAAAGCCTTGCCGGACGGCGATTTCTTCCGGGCTCGCCACTTTAAGACCCTGCCGTTTTTCAATCGTTGCCACATAGTTGGCAGCTTCCAAAAGACTATCGGGCGTGCCCGTGTCGAACCAGGCAAAGCCGCGGCCCATCTTCCGTACCTGCAGATCGCCGCGCGCGAGGTAGGCGGCATTAACGCTGGTAATCTCGAGTTCGCCTCTGGAGGACGGCCGCAAGTTCTTGGCGATTTGGATCACATCGTTGTCGTAGACGTAGAGCCCGATCACCGCCCAATTGGATTTAGGGTGCGTAGGCTTTTCTTCGATGGCTGTGGCCCGCCCGGTCTCATCGAACGAGATCACGCCATAGCGCTCAGGGTCGGCGACTTGGTGGGCGAACACCGTGGCACCGGCGCGCGGTTCGCAAGCTTCGCGAACCATTTCAGACAAGCCATGGCCGTAGAAAATATTATCGCCGAGCACCATCGCGCACCGGTCACGGCCAATGAAGCGTTCGCCGATGATGAAGGCTTGCGCCAGACCGTCTGGACGGGCTTGCTCGGCGTAGCTGAGGTTTAAGCCCCATTGCCGACCATCGCCGAGCAGTGCTGCGAACCCGGGCAAGTCGCGCGGCGTCGAGATGACGAGAATATCGCGGATACCGCCGAGCATCAGCACGGAGAGCGGATAGTAGATCAGTGGCTTGTCATAAACGGGTAGAATTTGCTTCGAGACGCTCAGCGTCATCGGATAAAGTCTGGTGCCGCTGCCCCCGGCAAGAATGATCGCTTTCATCTTCCCTCAATCACATATTTTGCAAGCGTTCAAAGCAAGCAGCGAGGCTCAAAGGCCATTGCGGTAGTTTTAGCCCGAATGTGTCCGAAAACTTAGACGTATCGAGAACCGAATACTTCGGGCGCTCGGCGGGCGCGGGATATTCCGCAATCGAGATCGCCTCTAGGCGGGGAACACGCCGCCCTGCTCGATGCGCTAAGCGGAAAATCTCTTCTGCAAAGCCATACCAGGTTGTCTCGCCCGACGCCGTGAGATGGAACGTTCCCCACACCGCCGCGCGATCATTCTCATCCATCAGGCGCGGCGCCAGATCGAGCAGCGCGTGCGCGATGTCGTCGGCGCACGTTGGGCTCCCGTGCTGATCGGCGACGACGCGTAGAACGTCGCGCTCTGCGCCCAGGCGCAACATTGTTTTAAGGAAGTTTTGGCCAGCGCCACTATAGACCCAAGCGGTTCTGACGATGCAGTGCCTTGCCAGCGCTGATCGGACAGCTTCTTCCCCGGCAGCCTTGGTCGCGCCGTAGACGTTGAGTGAACGGCACGGATCGCTTTCGATGTAAGGCCGGCGCTTGGCGCCATCGAAGACGTAGTCGGTCGAAAGCTGTATCAGCGCTGCGCCGTGGCTCTGACACAACTGGGCGAGGATGGCCGGTCCGTCGCAATTGGCAACGCGTGCAGCTTGCGCCTCCGTTTCGGCCTTATCAACTGCAGTGTAGGCGGCCGCATTGATGACGAGCGCCGGGCGATGCGTTGCAAAAAACGCCTGCAGACTTGCGCCGTTGTCGAAGTCTACATCCGGTCGCCCAGCCAAGATCAAGGGAACATGCCGGTTTGCTGCGGCAAGCTGAAGGGCCTGACCGATCTGGCCTGATGCACCGATGACCGCGATGGACTGGAGGCTCATAAGGGGAACGTCTCTTCGAGAGGCATGGTCGAGTTCAGGCGGCAGCGGATGCGGCAGAGACAGCGGCGGCCTTCAAGAGACCCAACCTCTCGCCAGAATACGATTTCAAGCGCAGGGGCAGCCACCACATCTCATTGCTCAGATACCAGCCGACGGTTTTCTCTAAACCCGTTTCGAACGTTTCGAGCGCTTTCCAGCCAAGTTCGCGCTCAACCTTAGAAGGGTCGATGGCGTATCTGAAATCGTGGCCGGGGCGATCTTCTACGAGCGTTATGGCCGCCATATGCGAAGCGCCATCGTCGCGCGGCCGCGACGCGTCGAGCAATTCGCAGATCTTGTGCACCACTTCGAGATTGCTCTTTTCATTCCGCCCGCCAACCGCGTAGCGCTCGCCAGGTAAGCCTTTAGTTACGATATGAATGAGCGCGCGGGCGTGGTCTTCGACGTACAGCCAATCACGCACGTTGATGCCCATCCCGTAGATCGGTAGCTCGCGGCCGAGCATGGCGTTGGTGATCATCAACGGGATGAGCTTTTCGGGGAAGTGATAAGGCCCGTAATTGTTCGAACAATTGGACAGCAGAACCGGCAGCCCGTAGGTGCGCTGCCACGCCATCGCCAAGTGATCGGACGCGGCTTTGCTGGCCGAATAGGGCGAGCTTGGATCGTAAGACGTCGTCTCGGAAAACAGCCCTTCATCGCCGAGGCTGCCAAAAACTTCGTCGGTCGAAATCTGGAGAAAGCGGAAAGCTTCTTTGCGTCTGACCGGCAGCTCGGCCCAGTAGGCGCGCGCGGCTTCCAACATCGCGTAAGTGCCCACGATATTCGTCTCGATGAAAGCCGCAGAGCCGGTAATTGAGCGATCGACATGGCTTTCTGCCGCCAAGTGCATGACGGCATCGGGCTGTTCGAGCCGAAGAATATCGGTGACCGCGGAGCGATCGCAAATATTGACCTGGTAAAAACTGTAGCGCTTGTCGCCCGACACGGGCTCCAGCGAGCCAAGATTGGCGGCATAGGTCAGGCAATCGATGTTGACAACTTCAACGCCGAACTCGCCAATCAACATCCGGCACACCGCCGAGCCGATAAAACCTGCACCACCTGTTACGACAATTTTCATGAGACGCACTGCGCTGGCGGGGCCACGGCCTGGACACGACAGCACGACGCGGAGGCCGCCGACCCTTCCGCAACTAACGCCGTCGGGGGCAAAGCTCGCAGCAAAGTCTTGAGATGCCGTTAACCTTGCGGACGCGAGGCGGAAATTGCGCGCCCCGCAGTTAGAATAGTGCGCCTCGCGTCATCTGCCGTCCGGGAAAAGATAGAGACATATAATCGAGATAAAGAAGGACGATCGCAGCAACGCCCGACGAAGTCGCATTCACATACGCGGATACCTCGCGCAGCGAAGCGGTCGGAATGTTTGTGGTGATCTGTATTGTGGCGAGCTGAGCACCTGCATCGCTAAATATCGTGTAATCGACAGCAGTCGCCGTGGCGTTGAGCTTGATACGCACGTGGTACCAGGTGTCGACCAAGAAGGTGAAGATGGTAGCGCTCGTCGTTCGCACCGAGTTGTTCGAAGTTTTGGCGACGACCGCACCAGTGCCGATCCATTCAAGATAGCATCCGTCGACGGCATCTGCGACCGTGGCACTATCGTGGAAACCAATTCTGGTGGTTATCGTCGCGAAAGTGGGAGGCGTTCTGAAGACGCAGTCGAATTGCTCGTTGCCACTAAGCAAAAGACTGTTCGCCGTGAAAAACCAAACAAACCCCGTGTTGGCTGTTGCAGCTGAGCCGAGGTTCTGTATCCCGAAGTGGTTTGCATTGGCGATCCCGCTCGGTGCCGTGGTCGAACTGCCAGTACCGATGCCGGCTCCATTCGCGTGGCCACTCACCAATGCTGCTGCCGAGCCAAAATCCGTCCACAGAATTGGCGACGTTCGTGTCAAATATTCCATCGACGACGGCGGGATGAGTGTTGCCAACTGCGCTGGCGTAATGTCGGCAGCACTTGCCGCAGCACCTGTGACGTTGGCCTTAATCGTTTTAGCTGGCATCGGTGCCGCTTTGGCATTCGTCACCGCATTGGCCGCGATAGCCAGAACCCCGGTCGAAGTATCGAGCGTTGCGTCACCGCCAACCGTCACGCCACCGAACACGCCAGCACTGTTGAATTGGACCTGACCACCGGTTCCACCCGGCGTTCCGGTGCCACCACCCGCGGGCGTGAACCAGGTTCCATCCTCGCGCAGATATCGCACAGCACCCGCAGTTGCACCCGGATCAGGCACGAGACCTTGCGAATGCGCGCCGCCAGATGCGCCGAATGTTGGCAACATCAGAGCGACTTGCGCCGCGGTTAAGTCGGCAGCGTTCGCCGCCGCACCGGTGTTGTTGCCCTTGAGTGTGTTGGCCGTCATTTGCGCGGCCTTGGCGTTCGTCACGGCGTTGGCCGCGATTGTCAGCCCGAGAGAGCCTGCAGCGTTTGTTACGTCGCCGGTGTGCGCTGGCTCTTGCGCGGCGCCAAGTGTCCCCGTCGCCTGCGTCGACAGGTTGACCGATGATAAGGTCGCGAGCGCACCCAAACCTGCAACATCGGTGCTTGAAATCGCGAGCAATGTTTTGGCTTGTGCCGCCGTTAGATCGACCGCGTTGGCGGCCGCACCGGTGTTGTTGCCCTTAATCGTTGACGCCGCCATCTGCGCGGCTTTAGCATTGGTTACCGCGTTGGCCGCAATGGTCAGCGCGACCGTGCCGGCCGCGCTCGTGGCATCTCCCGTCAAAGCAGGCATCTGCGCTGACGGTACCGTGCCGGCTATCAAGTTCGATGCCGATCCGCTGCTCGCGATCGCCGCAAGGCCCGTAACGTCAGCGACAGCGATCGCGAGCAATGTTTTGGCTTGTGCCGCCGTTAGATCGACCGCGTTGGCGGCCGCACCGGTGTTGTTGCCCTTGATCGTTGACGCCGCCATCTGCGCGGTTTTGGCATTGGTGACCGCGTTGGCCGCGATTGTCAGCCCGAGAGAGCCTGCAGCGTTTGTTACGTCGCCGGTGTGCGCTGGCTCTTGCGCAGCGCCAAGTGTCCCCGTCGCCTGCGTCGACAGGTTGACCGATGATAAGGTCGCGAGCGCACCCAAACCTGCAACGTCGGCGCTTGAGATCGCGAGCAATGTTTTGGCTTGTGCCGCAGTCAGGTCGGCAGCGTTGGCGGCCGCACCGGTGTTGTTGCCCTTAACCGTTGACGCCGCCATCTGCGCGGCTTTAGCATTTGTGACGGCGTTAGGCGCGATCGTCAGCGCCAACGAGCCCGCAGCGTTCGTCACATCGCCGGTATGCGCTGGCTCTTGCGCCGCGGCCAGCGTGCCTGTCGCCTGCGTCGCCAAGTTGACCGAAGATGCGGTCGCCAAACTACCAAGGCCAGCCACGTCCGCGCTCGATATGGCCAGCAAAGTCTTGACCTGAGCGCCGGTAAGATCGGCAGCGTTCGCTGCCACCCCTGTGCTGTTGCCCTTGATCGTCGAGGCTGCCATTTGCGCGGCTTTGGCATTTGTGACGGCATTGGGCGTGATCGTCAGCGCCACGCTGCCCGCTGTACTCGTCGCATCGCCGGTGTGCGCCGGCATCTGAGCGGCCGGCACTGTTCCGACAATCAAGTTCGATGCTGAACCCGATGCCGCGATGGCAGCGAAACCTGAAACATCGCCCGCCGAAATCGCCAACATTGTTTTGACTTGGGCGGGCGTAAGGTCCGTCGGCGCAGCAGTCGCACCCGTGCTATTCCCCTTCAAACTGGTCGCTGGCATGTTGGCCAAGCTCAGCGTTCCGCTGCCCGTGATCGGCCCACCAGCAAGTCCGGCGCCGCTTGCCACACTCGTAACCGTGCCGGCGCCGAGGCTGGTATTTGGGAAGCTGCAGGCGCCCGTCGCGCGATTGATCAAAATCGCATCGGACCACGAGATTCCATTGGGGCTGACTTTGAAATGAAAATCGTCATCGCCCGTCGTGCCAAGTTCGGCGCGTCCTGAAAACGCAGTTTGAAAAAGAAAGCTCGCTGTGTCGGCAATGGCGGCCTTGTTGATTTTGATCTGATGGCCGCCCGTACCCTGATGATTAAACAGCGACGCAGCGCTGCCAACTGTCAGCCTGTTGGTCGTGTCAGCCGTGGCGTTGATGCCAAGCGTTGCGGGCGCCAGCGGCAGATAACGGGCATCGCCGCGCGCCGCATTGAAATATTGCAAGTGGTCATCGTTGCCCAGTCCGCTCAACGCGCTGTGGCTCGTCACAGCACTCGTGGTCAATGGTATCCAAGCGGCGCCATCGAAAACGAGGGCAACGTTTTCATCTGCGACCCAGGTGATCCAGCCTTCGATCGGAGGATAGAAGATCCAGCCCGCGTCTTGATACGCTGCGATCCGCCCCGCTTGTCCGGCCCATGCACCCGTGGGGGCGACATCCACGATATAGCGGGCGCCTTCAAGCGGGAGCGCTGGCGGGGCGGCGAGATTGCGATCCAGAACCGTAAGTTGCACCACGCAATCCAGCGCGCGCACGGCTTCGTTGTGGGTGACGTGCTTTTGTTGCTGAGCAGCCAGTATGTACGGCAGGCCTAGATTGGGACTTTGATCCATCGCGGTCGATCCTGTGAGGCGCAGCATGGCGCAACGTGGAATCTAGCCCGCGTGAGCAAAGCGGGGATAAGTTCGTGACCGCCGACAACGCAGGCCAACCAGACCGCGAGGCCACAAATTTCAATTTCTGGGAAAAGAGCGTACAAACTCCGCGCGAACCCAGCATAACTCAACCGTTTGCCAGCGTCGCAGTTGACCGGGATTGGTCGCCGCTGTACCGGTTTCAGGCTTGAGTATCTAGGGTTAGATAACCGGGCAATCGCGGCGCACTCAGTGCCGCACAATACCTGCGCAGGGGGCATCGCATTACAGTGTCGGTGGATAAAATTGCAGTCGTCGGATTAGGCTATGTCGGCCTCCCGCTCGCAGTCGAATTTGGCAAGAAGTTCGACACCTTTGGACTAGACTTGTCCGCCGATAAAATCGCGGCATACAAGAATTTCTCGGATCCAACCGGCGAGATTTCGAGCGAGGAACTGAAAGCTTCGACGCACCTCGTGTGTTCGACTGATCCCGCTATCCTTGCCAACGCAAATTTTATCGTGGTCGCAGTGCCGACGCCTGTCGATGAAGTGAATAATCCGGATTTCACCCCACTTGTAAAAAGTTCCGAGAGCGTTGGCCGGCACATCAAACCCGGCACCATCGTGGTGTATGAATCTACGGTGTACCCAGGTGCTACCGAGGAAATCTGCATCCCGATCATTGAGCGGTTATCGGGGCTCAAATGGAAAAAGGATTTCTTTGTCGGCTACTCGCCGGAACGCATAAATCCGGGCGATAAAGAACGCACTCTGACCAAAATCGTCAAAGTGGTCGCCGGCGACTGCGACGATACTTTGAAAAAAGTGGCGGAAGTTTACGGCTCAATTATAACCGCCGGCGTCTACGCAGCCAGCAGCATCAAAGTAGCAGAGGCTGCCAAGGTCATTGAGAATACGCAGCGCGATCTTAATATTGCGCTGATGAACGAGTTGGCCGTCATCTTCAAAAAGATCGGCATCGACACGATGGAAGTTTTGAAGGCCGCCGGTACCAAATGGAACTTCCTGCCGTTTCGTCCAGGCTTAGTCGGCGGTCACTGCATCGGCGTTGATCCGTATTATTTGACGCACAAAGCAGAGCAGCTTGGCTATCACCCGCAAGTCATCCTTGCTGGCCGCCGCATCAACGACGGCATGGGCCAATTCGTCGCCGAGCAGACGGTCAAGCAGATGATCGCTTCCGAGTTTCCGATCAAAGGCGCCAACGTCATTGTTCTGGGTATGACCTTCAAGGAAAACTGCCAGGACATCCGCAACAGCAAAGTTATCGACGTGGTGCGTGAGCTGCAGGATTTCGGCTGCACCGTTCACGTCCACGATCCGATTGCCGACAGCGACGAATGCAAACACGAGTACGGCATCGGCCTGACGCCTTGGGACAAGCTGCCAAAAGCGGAGGCGATTGTCGCCGCCGTCGCGCATAAGGAATACCTCGACATGGGCATCGCAAAAATCACCGGGAAGCTTAAACCAAACGGCATCTTCGCCGACGTGAAGTGTGCTTATGTCCCGGCCGAAGTGACCGCCACCGGAGCTAAACTGTGGCGCCTTTGATTACGGCTCAGCTCGGCCGACTACGCCGTCGTTACAGAAATGAGGCCGTTCCAAAATGTGTGGCTTTGTAGGGTTTATCGGTCAATCAGGCGCCAATGCCACGCATGCCGAGACGGTCGGGAACATGGCGGATGCAATCAGGCATCGTGGCCCGGATGACCGCGGTGTCTGGTCGGATCCAGATGCCGGTATCGCTTTGGGACACCGCCGCTTATCCATCGTTGACCTCTCACCCGCTGGCCGTCAACCTATGGTGTCGCAAAGCGGGCGGTTCGTGATCGCCTTCAACGGCGAAGTTTATAATCATAAAGATATCCGGCGCGATCTAGAGACATCTGGCAAGGCGCCGACATGGCGCGGCCACTCCGACACCGAAGTCATGCTTGCCACGATTGAGACGTTGGGCATCGCTGCGGCGCTCGAAAAGTTCGTCGGCATGTTTGCGTTCGCGCTGTGGGATCGCCAAAAGCGCCGACTTATCCTGGCGCGCGACCGCATCGGCGAAAAGCCGCTCTACTGGGGCGTAAATAACGGCGTTCTCTTGTTCGGTTCCGATCTAGCAGCACTCAAACTTCATCCGCTTTGGCAGGGTGAAATCAATCGCGACGCACTGGCCCTGATGCTGCGCTTTAACAATATTCCCGCGCCTTTCACAATCTACAAAGAAATACACAAGGTTCAGCCTGGAAAAATCTTAGAATTTCCTCGCAACAGCTTTGTTCCGCAAGCGACCGATTACTGGGACGCAAGCACGATCTTGAGCGCCAGTGTCGACCAACCGTTTTGCGGCAGCCCCCAAGACGCGATCGCGGAAACCGAGCGCCTGCTTAGCCAATCGCTAGCCGGACAAATGATTGCCGACGTACCGCTCGGCGCCTTTTTGTCAGGCGGCATCGATTCCTCTCTGGTCGTCGCGTTGATGCAAGCGGCCAACACCCGCCCAGTCAGAACATTTTCAATTGGCTTCGAAGAAGCGGCCTTCAACGAAGCTCCGTATGCCAAGGCCGTAGCAAATCATCTTGGCACTGATCACACCGAATTTTATGTCAGCACAGCCGACGCCCTAGCCACGGTTCCACGGATCGCGAAAGTCTACTCAGAACCTTTTGCGGATAGTTCGCAGATTCCCACGATGTTGGTTTCAGAGCTTGCCCGGCGGCACGTAACCGTTGCTCTTTCGGGAGATGGTGGTGATGAACTCTTTTCGGGATACAACCGTTATGCGATCGCCGACCGCACCTGGAAGTGGCTCCGCCACATTCCGCTGAGTGTCCGGCGTGTGATTGCTTACCGGATCGCGACGACCAGCCCGCAGAGCTGGGATAGGTTTACGGGCATGACGTATTTGCCCTCGAAGCTGAAAGTGCAGCGTTTGGGTGATAAACTTATCAAAGCTGCAAGCGTTGCCGGACAAGCATCGCTAGATGACGTTTATCAAACTTTGATTTCACACTGGCAGTCCCCGAACGAGATCGTCATCGGCGGTCATGATGATGTGTATTCGACGTCGGCAAAGCGAACCGATGTCAATCTTGTCCGCCACATGATGCAGCAAGATCTAACCCGCTATTTACCCGACGATATCCTCGTCAAAGTCGATCGCGCTTCGATGGCGGTGGGTCTGGAGGCGCGGGTGCCGATGCTTGATCATCGATTGGTCGAATTTTCAGGCACGCTTCCCATGGGTATTCTGCGCCGCGACGGGAAAACTAAGTGGCCACTTCGCCAGGTTCTTGACCGTTACGTTCCAGGTCACTTGATCAACCGGCCGAAAATGGGTTTTGGGGTACCGATTGACAGCTGGCTGCGGGGTCCGCTCAAAGACTGGGCTGAAGCGCTACTGGATGAATCGCGCCTTAAACGAGAAGGATTTTTTCATCCAGCGCCAATCCGGCAAGCCTGGGAGGACCACCTTTCCGGCAACCGCAATGTGCAATACCCCATCTGGGTTATTCTCATGTTTGGATCGTGGTTAGAGAACGAGTTGGGGGGCACTTCTTGATCCGGCCGCGCTTGTTGTACCTCGTCACTGAAGACTGGTATTTCGTTTCGCATCGAATGAAGCTCGCCGAAGCGGCACTCAAGACCGGCTACGATGTGACTTTGGCAACCAACATTGCAAAACATGCCGACGTTATTCGCGCGGCGGGTTTCGACCTCGTGCAAATTGATTTCGACCGGTCGGGGCTCAATCCAGCGAGCGACGCAAAAACATTCCGCCAGATCCTGAATCTCTACCGGCAGATCAGGCCAAACCTGGTCCACCAGATTGCGCTGAAACCCGTGCTTTACGGCTCACTGGCGGCCCGCTTTGCGGGCGTGCCGGGCGTCGTCAATGCGCTTATGGGCCTTGGCTATGTCTTCTCG
Source organism: Hyphomicrobium sp. (assembly GCA_031367425.1). Taxonomy (GTDB): domain Bacteria; phylum Pseudomonadota; class Alphaproteobacteria; order Rhizobiales; family Hyphomicrobiaceae; genus Hyphomicrobium_B. Next base: position 95,475 of record JANLPU010000026.1, on the reverse strand, counting down.
TCCGACAGTCTGAAGGCCAGGGCTTTGAGACCTGTGGTCGCCAGCGCTATTCGCCAAGCAACGACCGGCAATAACCGCTGCGTTATCGTCCAAAACCCAGATGACGCCGCGCTCCTCGTCGAACAAAAATTGACCGCCGCCCGCAACCTCCGTCTGATCTTGGGCTCTGGTGTCGATTTGGTCGAGTTTCCTGCGAGACCTTTGCCAAACGGTCGGCCGCGCGTGGTGCTCCCCGCGCGCCTGTTGCGCGACAAAGGTGTACTTGAGTTCGTCGAAGCCGCACGAATTTTGAAGCGCCAAGGTGTCGACGCGGAATTTGTTCTGGCTGGTGCTCCCGATCCCATAAACCCTGGCTCCTTCAGCGAAGCTGACGTAGAAGGGTGGACTGCGGAAGGTGTCGTGACGTCGTTGGGTTGGTCCACCGACATGTCCAAAGTGTTCGCCGATGCCACCATCGTTTGTTTGCCATCTTATCGCGAAGGACTGCCCAAGGCGTTGCTTGAAGCGGCGGCCACGACCCGTCCTATTGTTGCAACCGATGTGCCCGGTTGTCGCGAGATCGTACTTCACAACCAGAACGGCATACTCGTACCAGCACGCGACAGCGCCGCGCTGGCAGAGGCACTAAAAACCCTCATCCGATCTCGCGATCTTTGCGAGCAATTTGGGCGGGTCGGCCGTCGGCTAGTCGAGGACAAATTTTCCATCGGTCACGTCATTCGGGCGACGCTTCAGGTTTACGATGAGATGTTGCAGCGAGCCTAACGGGGCGAATGTTACGCGCGCTCGTAACATCGGGCCACCCCGCGTCGCCAAAAGCGGGAAATACGCATCCGCCGCGTCAAAAAGGCCGTTTATTCCGGCCCATAGCGGAGCAGACCGGGCTTCCGAATGCTGACAAGTGCACCCCCAACTGCTATGGCGCATTCTCGGCGAGCGCAAGCAGTGGAGAATCGTTCTCAATGTGTGGAATAGCAGGAGTTGTTTCACTGCGGCGCGAGCGGATCCCGGATGTGGATCAGCGGCTCAGTGTTATGAGCCGCCTCATTGCGCATCGCGGGCCAGATGGGTCGGGCGCTTGGCAATCGAGCGATGGCTCTTGCGGGTTGGCACACCGGCGCCTTGCAATCATTGATCTTTCGCCCTCCGGCCACCAGCCGATGACTGCGCCCAACAACAGCGTCGTCACCTATAACGGCGAAATCTACAATTACCTCGAATTGATGGACGAGTTGAAATCCGGCTGGACATTTAAATCTCATTCAGACACCGAGGCGATCCTGGCGGCCTATGCCAAGTGGGGCGCCGATTGCGTCACGAAACTTCGGGGCATGTTTTCGTTTGCAATCTGGGACGGAGACCGGCTGTTTGCCGCCCGCGACCGGTTTGGCATCAAGCCGTTTTACTATGCCGTCGTTGATGGCAACTTCTATTTCGCTTCAGAGATCAAAGCGCTGCTTCCGGTTCTTCCCGAAGTCGCGACCGACCCCGACGCGTTGGCGGAATATCTCACGTTCCAATACACAATCGGTGAAAGTAGCCTGTTCAAACACGTGCGTGTGCTGTTGCCCGGTCATGCCTTGATCGTCGAAAACGGTGAAGTGCGGGTCAACCGCTACTGGGACGTCCACTATAATATCGATTGGGAACATTCGCCCAAATGGTTTGGCAACCGGATGGAAGAACTGTTGGCCGACTCGGTCAAAGTTCATTTGCGTTCGGACGTACCGGTCGGCGCCTACATCTCAGGCGGCATCGATTCAAGCCTCATCGGCATTCTTGCTGGGCAAGAGCCAAGCTTTGGGCGGATCGGATTCCACGGCAAATTTACACAATTTCCCGGCTACGACGAAAGTCCATTTGCTGTCGGTGCGTGCCGCGACGGCGGCATCGATCTGCGCCAGATTGATATCACTGCAACGGATTTCCGCGATAATATCGAAAAGGTCATCTACCATCTTGACCATCCCGTCGCCGGGCCCGGCTCGTTCCCGCAGTTTATGGTTTCAAAGCTGGCGACCGAGAGTGTTAAGGTCGTGCTTGGTGGCCAAGGCGGCGATGAAATCTTCGGCGGCTATGCCCGTTATCTGATCGCCTATCTCGAACAATCGATAAAGGCCACAATCGACGGCACGCACACCAACGGCAACTTTGTCGTCACGCCGGAATCGATCTTGCCCCATTTGACCGTTCTACAAGAATACAAGCCGCTGATCCGGCAGTTGTTTTCCAAGGGCCTCTTTGGCCCCATCGACGAGCGCTATTTCCGCTTGATCGACCGGTCGGCCGACATGACCAACGAAGTCGATTGGGGCGAAATCGACCGCGGCGGAGTTGTTGACCGCTTCAAATCGATCTTCAATTCTGAGCGCAACGTACGCAAGGAAGCCTATTTCGACTCTATGACGCACTTCGATTTCAAATGCCTGTTGCCGGCGCTGTTGCAAGTTGAAGACCGCATGTCGATGGCCCACGGTCTAGAAAGCCGGGTGCCGTTGCTAGACCACTCGGTGGTCGAGTTCGCAGCCACAATCCCCGCCGACATCAAATTCAAAGGCGGCCAGATGAAACACTTCATCAAATCGACCTTTGCGGACCGTCTGCCGCAGGAGCTGATCAAGCGGCGCGACAAGATGGGCTTCCCCGTACCGCTGCAAGAGTGGTTTTCAGGCGAACTCAAAGATATGGTCGGTGATACGTTTTCGTCGCAAAAGGTGCGGCACCGGCAGTACTTTAATTCCGATGCCATTCTCGCGAACTTCGACAAGAGTGAGCGTTTCTCGCGCAAAGGGTGGGGTCTGCTCAGCCTTGAACTCTGGCACCAGACCTTCCACGATCGCCAAATGGACTACCGTCGCATGCTCGCAGATGAGCGGCCACAAACGGCAGCGGCGCAATAAGATCTCAGAACTCAGCAATGCAAGGGGATGGCTAAGCCATGAAGGTATTTATTACGGGCGGTAACGGTCAGGTAGGATCGACCGTTGCAGACAAGCTGCTGGCGCGCGGCGACACAGTGATGTCGATTGATAACTTCTCGACCGGTCGCCGCGACAATCTCGGCGCTCACGCCAACCTCACTCAGGTTGAGGATACGATTACCGACGGCTTGGTGGTCGACCGCTTATTTTCCGAATTCAAGCCCGATGTCGTAATCCACACCGCCGCCTCTTATAAGGACCCCGAGGACTGGGGCACAGACGCACTTGTGAATGCTGCGGGCACCGCCAACATCGCCCGCGCTTCCAAAAACCACAAAGTCGGTCGGCTGATCTATTTCCAGACAGCGCTGTGCTACGGTACCAAGCCACTTCAGCAGCCGATCCGGCTCGATCATCCGATCAATCCGGTGAACTCGAGCTATGCTATTTCGAAGACCGCGGGTGAAAACTATGTGCAGTTTTCGGGCGTCGATTGGGTGACGTTCCGCCTCGCCAACGTCATTGGCGAGCGCAACGTATCTGGTCCCTTGCCGATTTTCTATGGCCGCCTAGCAAAGGGCCAAAAGTGCTTTGTCACCACAGCCCGGCGCGACTTTTGTTATGCTGGCGATCTCGCCAAAGTCGTTGTGCAAGCGTCAGACGGCAAGGGTCAGGGGACCTATCACTTCTCGTCGGGCAAAGATGTCGCCATCAAGGAACTCTACGACGCAGTCGTTAAAGCCATGAAGCTCAACCACTATCCCGAGCCTGAGGTGAAGCCGCTTGGACCCGACGATGCTCCCTCAATCTTGCTCGACCCGTCGCGCACGTTTGCGGACTTCGGCGACGTCGAATTCACGTCTCTCGACGATATCGCGGCGACTTCCGTTGAGAGGTGGGGCCGAGAAGGCGTCGTGGGTGGCTACACCCATCTTAAAGAGGCACGTGCGGACATCCGCACTTGACCCGGGACACCATAAAAATGCGCATTATTCTCACCGGCGGCGCAGGCTGCCTTGGCTCCAACTTGACTGAGCGTTACCTGGAGCGCGGCCACGATGTATTGATTATCGACAACTTCGCGACAGGGCAGCGCGGATCACTTCCGCCTGCGCACCCGAAGATGACCATTGTCGAGGGCTCGGTCGCCGATGGCGCCCTCGTTGATAAAACATTTACCGATTTTCGGCCAACACAAGTCGTTCACTCCGCGGCCGCCTACAAAGACCCCGGCAATTGGCTCGAAGACACGCGCACCAACGTTGAAGGGACAATCAACGTTGTGCGCGCAGCAAAGGCCGCCAAAGTGGCGCGCTTTGTCAATTTCCACACCGCGCTCGGATACGGCCGCCCAGATTCTATTCCCATTCCAGCGGACGCCCCGGCACGGCCCTTCACGAGTTACGGCATTTCTAAGCAGGCCGCTGAAAACTATCTCGCCATTTCTGGCTTGCCTTTCGTGTCGCTGCGGCTCGCAAACGTGACCGGTCCGCGCTTGGCAATCGGCCCGATTCCGACGTTCTACACGCGCCTCAAAGTCGGCAAGGGCTGTTTCTGCTCGAAGACGGTTCGCGACTTCATCGACATGGATGATTTTTTCTCGATCATGGATCTGGTGATGAAAGAGGGCGGGCCTACGGGCATGTTCAACGTCTCAACCGGAACCGGCCACACCATCAAAGAGATCTTCAACATCGTCGTCGATCACTTGAAGATCGATCTTAAAGAACCAGTGCCTGAGGTTGAACCCGGCGCCGACGACGTGCCTGCGGTCGTTCTCGACCCATCGAAAACCATCGAAGCTTTTGCGTGGCACCCGAAATATTCGTTTGAGCAAACCATCCGCCGGATGCTTGCTTGGTACGACCAGCATGGCGTCACCGCAATCTACAGCCACTTGAAGCCCGGGGTTTCGACCGGCTGACCGGCGCTTGGAATTGCGGAATTTTCCCGTTGCCGCACAGCGAGTTTTCCCTTGTTTTCCACAGCTTTCATTGACATGGCAAACCCCCGCCCACTATAGAGGGTAGTCGTGTGCGGGATAGATATTCCTTAGGCGATAGGGTCTCATGGGGCCGGGGGTTAGTGTCGCGTCCGGGGGAAATTTTATGGGCAAAAACTGGTATAGCCGCTACTTCCGGAATTTCGCGCCAGGCCTAAGGCGCGACGTCTCAGCAGCGCTCGTTGCTTCGGTCGCGCTTTGGCTGATCGTCTTCTACTACCTCGCCAATCATCAGGGATTGCAGGTTTTCCGTTACGTCATGTTTTAGCGCAAGCGCGCCACCGGAACACGGAATCGTTATCACGTGGAGGGTATTCTGTGCGGTTCCTGTTTCTGCTGATCTCGTTCTTCGCGCTCGAAGGAATTGCTTTCGCAAGTTACGCTGGAACACTGACAGGATTTTTTGGACGCAAGTGGCCGGCCACCCTCCACAGCGATGTTCAAAGAGACGCGCTGCTAGGTATTCAGCGCATCCGAACTGCAAACATGGACTGGCAGCATCCCAAGCAATTTATTCTGGGCCCCTCAAGCGCCGTACCCTACTGGGAAGCCGCCAAAAGCTTACCGCCCGAGCGGCGCGAAACCGTTGTGTCTCTCATCTCGGGTTCACAAGTTCTCGTTGATGCGGTTCGCCTTGTCGACAAAATGCAAGTGCCGGGCTCAACCGTCGTTCTGGTGGTAACTGCGCATAAATTTGCGAACATGTGGTTCGACAGGACGATGATCGAAACCCATTACCTCAACGGGGCGGCTGGCAAGTACATGCTTGAAAGCCCAACGTTCGATGCCATGTGGGCCGAATACCGCAAGACGCATGAGATCAAGAACTCGGTTTGGACTCAACCTCACTGGCGGGTGTTCCGTCCGTTTATGGCCTTCGCATATTTTGTCAGTGATTTCGTTGACGAAAAAATTAAACGGCCGGTCAGCCGCTTGAAAACGCTGTTTCCCGTATCTGGGCAAGCTGCGGTGGCGCCTGACTTCACTTTGTTCACATCGGCACAGGCAGCGCCAGCACCTGCTCTCGCGGCTACACCAACCGAAACGGCGGGTTCAAATTATGAAGGGTTGACCGATTTCAAGCTCAGAGAGTTCCGCGTTTGGCGCGATTTCTCAAAGACGCAGTTCGACGAATCCATTGACCAAAGTTTCAAGATGCTGGAGCTGCTCATCAGCACGACAAAGGAAAAGCGGCTGAAACTTGTGATCGCCGAAGCGCCAATGTCGGAGGTGGAAGAAGCCGAACTGTTACCCTTCCTGAAGGACTACCGGCGCCGATTCAACGAAATTGCTCAAAAGCATCCAGCTGTCACGTTTATCCAGCATGACAGCGCTGTGGTCAGCAACAAGCAGAAGTATTTTCTCGACTACGTACACATCAACAAAGCCGGGCAAGATTTCTATCACGACTATTTTCTCTTGCCGTTCGATCCGAAGAACCAATGTCACCGGGCAGTCGATCTGCACTACCGCCACGAACAGGGCGCCGAAACCCCGAAAATAAACTGGGGCGGCAAGGATATCTTGAATTTCGGCGCGGCCGAGGTGATCCGCAACGACCTCGTGGTGGAAACAGCAGCTGCCAGAGACGCCGCACCAACGCCCAGCTCAATGCCGCAGGAATTGCTCCTAGGCGATCTAAAATTTAGAACGCGCACATTCGTCGATACTTTGACGACCGAGCGCACGGCTGCGGCCCTGACACCGCTTGCGGACCCGCAACTCAGCGCCTTTGAATCCAAGGGGGCCGAGTACGTTACCGTCAACTATGTGACACCGCCCGATCGGGGCGCTACGCTCGCGTTTCAATGGACGGCGCCCGACGCCGCACCAGATGCTCCACCAATGTTCGAACAGTTCGGCCGCGTGGCGACGCCGTTCATCTGGTCACTTGATGCATCAGACGTTGACCGTATCGCGGACATGCATTGTATCAACGTAGCGGAACCGTTTCTCCATCCCGGATTTACCTGGACCCAGTCGGAGTTTTTGCCGCTTCCGAAGGACGTAGAACAGATTCAATTTCTAAGCTCGCCGGGGATCACTAACGCTGAGATCAGACGGGCATTCCCGCAACGGCACTACACCGCCGATCGGGCAAGCGCGTCGAGCGGCAATACCGCTTCATTCGAACTGCCGGCCAGGGAACGAAGCCTAACCGGTTCGAAAATAGCCGCAACCGGACTTGAGATTTCGTTAGACGGCGTCACGGCAGTGCACGTGCTCTCAACTGATCTCGCGTTGACGACCGCAACCAGCAACTTCCGGCGGCGGCTCGGATCGTTCGCGCCACACACGCTTGGCGTACGACTTGTGGATGGTAGCACGCGAACGCTCAATGTAGGCGGCGCGGAACTCATCGATCTCGCGTTCAACGCTGAGGCCCAGACACTTCAACTTTCGCTATTCGCCTACCACGCGCACGAGCGGTTGTCTTTCGGGTATGACCTGAAACCATCTAAAGTTCGCATCGACGGCGGCACGGTGCATATGTTCCGTCACTATCGCAATCAGGCCATTACTGATTTTGTGCCGCCAGCAAAACTGCAACTCGCTGTTTCAGAAAAAGCAGAACTAGCCTTTCCAGTCTGGCAACCCAATGGCCGCGTTGCCACGCTAACGTTTGTTGAACACGCCGACTTTCAAGAAACTGAGCACGATCCGTTGGTGATGTACGGTAACGCCGAGCGCCGCGTTACCGCCGGGCAAGGCATCATTGGCAATAAAATTCCATATACGAAAACCGTATTCATGAAAGGCGATCCGCTCGCCTTTCCAACCGCCGTCGGTCCGTTGAAACTCAATTTCAAACAACCGACGGTCGCCTCTGACGAAAAGTTCGCGGCGGATCTTGCATCTTATGTCGCGACCGGCTTCGTCGAAATTGGTGCCCATCAAGCTGGCACGACGCCGTTCGCAAATCAGCACGGAGCCGCGCGCGAAGCATTGACGTTGCTGAAATCCAAATACAACGGACGCATCTGGACCGATCACGGCGGCATCCCATCCAACTTGTCGTTCAACGGCTGGGATAAGCGGCAAAGTCAATTTTATATTCTGGATGCGTTGGAAGAAACCGGCATGGACTACGCTTGGCCGGGCACCGATATTTCGCCCATGACCGACCCCGATGCCATCGGCGACGACGACCCGGCCGGCTACAGTTTGAATATGGTGCGCAACAATGAGGCGAACCCTATTTTGTTCGACTTGCCTATGCTGGCGCCAGCGGGCATGAAGCGGCCGCACGTCCGATTTTTTAGCACCTTGGGGCCTACTCCAACGGTGCCGCTTTCGGAAAAGAAACTCTCACTTTTGGTCAAGGGCCGCGGCATCAGCTTGCTGCATATCTATCCAGGAAATGTGGCCCTCGCCTACAAACTGGTCGGTGGCAAAAAAGTCGTGACGGTCCGTCCAGAATGGAACGACGGCCTCAAGCGTCTGGCAAAAATGCGCGATGACGGTCTACTCTATGTCGGGAAAACCACTGATTGGCTCGACTACGTCGGTGCGATGCGGCGAACCGGCATCGTACGCACCACTGACGGCCGATTGATGCTGCTGAACACCGGGCCCCAGATCAAGGGGGCATCAATTGCGGTCGTTAAGATTCCTGCCGCAGCTGAAAGTGGCAACGCTCCGTGCGGCGTGCGCTATTACGCAGTCGACGCTGCAACCGGATCGACCGAGGTCAAAGATAGCAGCTTGGTGAGAACACTGCCGTGCGGTCGGCACGCTCAAGCATCATCGGATCGGACGGAGGCGTCTGGGATTCACTGACCCGGTAAAAATTGTTCAAAAAAACTTGATGATAACAATTTCGCACGCCGAGAGATCGCAACTGCAATCTTTTGGTCGGAAGAAATTGCGGCGCGACGGTAGCTCCTTTGGGAAACAAATGTGATGAATGCGCTGTCTGCCGCAGTTGAAAACACGAACTGGGTGAAAACGATATTCGAAGACTATGCAATCCTCACCTACCTCGTGCCTCTCTTCGCCGGAATTTTTGCCATCGAATGGCTGCGGCGCGCTGATCTCACGGAACCGACCCGGCAAAAAATCCTCATTGCCGCATCGCTGTGCCTCATAGCCTATCTTGACTGGCATTCGGCGATATTGATGTGCGTGCTGTCGGGCGCAGTATTCCAATTTTCTCAAAACCGTATTGATTTCACCAAGCACTTGCCGCTGGTCACGGCGGCATCGCTGTTGGCACTCATTGCCACCAAGACGGTACTAACGAACTGGTCTCCCCAACCAATCTTGGTGCTCGGACTGTCCTACTACGTCTTGCGGCTCATCTCCGTCGTCATCGAAATCGGCCGCAAGAATCCAGATTACGCCGACATTAAACCTCTGCCGTTTTTCACGTACGTCTTCTTCATCCCAATTTTCTTTGCCGGTCCGGTGCAGAAGTTCGCTGACTTCCGCCGCGTCGAAGTCGATGAAAACAAGGTGTCATGGCTGTATACTCGGCTTGCACTTTTGGTGCTGCTGAAGATGGCCGTGATCGATTTTCTGCTTTTGCAATCTGTCATAATTCCAGTGCGAACCGATCTCGTGCCCGCTGTGCTTGGCTGGCCGGCATGGGCGCGTTATGCTCTTTTCCTCGGGCACGGATTTGTCAGCATCGTCTACCACTACATCGACTTTGTTATTTATACCGAGCTCGCAAAAACCGTTGGCCGACTGCTTGGCTATCATGTGATTGATAATTTCAACTATCCGCTGCTCGTCACCAATATTGCAGAGTTCTGGCGCCGCTGGCACATGTCGATGTCCAACTTTGCGCGCGACTACGTTTTCATGCCCGTCATGATCCGCTCGCGGCGGATATGGCTCGGATCGTGCGCGACAATGCTGACCATTGGCATGTGGCATGCGGCCAACCTCAATTGGCTGGTCTGGTCGCTCGCGCACGGCGGTGCATTGGTGTTTTATGATAATCTGCGCCGCACAAACTTTTACAATAGCTGGAACTCCGGCGTCCAATCGGCGAAGGCGTTGGGATTTGCGGGGCGGGTCGCGACACTATCGTTTATTGGAGCGGTCAATAACCTCGTCGCGTTCCCACAGAATTACAGCGTAGCCTGGAAATTCACCCGCCAAGCCCTATTTGGTATTCCGTAAGGTCTTGGCTGCTTGCTTCCCATCAAATAGCACTCGCGGCATGCCGCCGAGGTATGCTTTGCTGGCGGAGCATCAGGCCACTCGGATCTAACCATGACCGCCAATTCCAAGGTTCTAGACGTCTATCTTCGAGGATCAAGAGACTACGTCCAAGCTTCGCAAATTCTGGCGCGCTCGGGCGAATGGCTGGCGGATGGTTTGGGTCAAGCGCACCTTAAACTCGCGGTCGCAAAGTTCGTTCGTATAACCCAATGCGGCGTCGCAGCGGTTCTCGATCCGCCAGACGGCGGGCTTGCCGCCGCCGGGCGATGGATCGGTGAAGCCCGCTACACGAGCCCTGCGGGCCTGCGAATCGTCCGTTACCGCGAAATGATCAGTGCGCCCGCGCAGCGGATTGCCGACGTCCCTTCGCGCATCGCAGATTTCCGTCAAACAGGGCGGCTTGCTTGCAAGGCACATTATTCAATCGATGGATCAGCGGAATCGTTTTTGGCCGCAACAATTGAAATTGTGAAACGCCTCCATGGAGAGCTTGCAGTCGGCATTTGCGATATCTGGTTTACCGGGCTTGCGTCGGCCGCACTGCCCATTCAATCGAATTACGACCACGACGGCGCCGCTATTGTCACGCCACTGTTAGAGCGACCGCAAGATGGGCGCTTGCTCACCCTAAGCCGGGTTGAAATTGCCTCGCCCAATGCTGTGCCGCCATTCAACCTCGGCTTTTCGTGCAGGATTGCAAAATAAGAAAGGACCGCGATGAAAATTCGCGCAATTGCCTCGGCCGTGCCGCAGCAGCGGTACGACGCAGAGGAAATCGGCCGGTGGGTAGGGGAAGATCCCGCCTTCATCCGCGATAAAATCGGCGTTGCCGATCGCGCATTTCTTGCAGCAGACGAGACCGGCACCAGCTTGGCTCGGCTGGCGGTAGTGCGTCTCCTAGCAAAGACCGGTCTGCAAATCTCAGATATCGATTTGCTCGTGTTCGTCACGCAGACACCCGATCACGGCATTCCCCAAAACTCTGCGTTGCTGGCGGCGGCTCTAGGCGCCCCAAAGAGACTTGCCTCTTACGACCTTGCGCTTGGCTGCTCAGGCTACCCGTATGCTCTGGTCTCAGCCAAAGGTTTCATGATGACCCAAAATTGCAAGCGGGCCATCGTGGTCACGTGTGATCCCTATTCCAAGATTATGAACCGGACCGACAAATCGACGGTCGCCGTGTTTGGCGATGCGGCGACTGCCACGCTGATCGATGACGAAGGAACCGGCAACATTGGTCTGGGTGACTTTGGAACGGACGGCACATTGGGCGCTAGCCTAATCGTGAAACGCGGCCGCGCTGCTTCACCTATTGCGTCACTGCATCAGTCACTCGACCAAATCGATACGCAGGAACAGGCTGACTACTACCTTCACATGAACGGCCGCGGCGTATTCAATTTCGTCATGACCGAAGTTCCCAGCAGCATCGCGCGAGCACTTGATCGCAACGGCGTGACGATGGACGAGATTGACCTATTCGCCATTCATCAAGGAAGCCTTTACATGCTGCTTCAATTGGCGAAAACCGTCCGCATACCGCGCGAAAAATTACTCGTCAACCTTGAGCACTACGGCAACACGGTTTCATCTTCGATACCCCTGCTGCTCGAAGAACATCTAGACCTCCCCGACGGGCTGGCGGGAAAGCGAGTTTTAATTTCCGGCTTCGGTGTTGGCTTGTCCTGGGGCAGCCTTGTGCTGACACATTGACAAGGGCTATCACGCCTGTACAACAACCAAACATGACAACCTATACGGGACGGCTCGCGTGACCAGAGATCTGGCTATTGAACATATTCGCGCAGCACTTGCAGAAGTCTTGGCCAAGAATGTAGGTCCGCTGGATGAAAAAACCAACCTCGTGACCGACGGTGTCGTAGATTCTCTGGATCTCATGAACTTTCTGCTCCAGCTCGAGACTCGCATCGGCAAGCGCTTGACAGCGATTGATGAGAATTTTTCTGATTTTCGCGTCGGCACGCTGGCTGATTTGGTTGTTTCAGAAATAGCGTAAGTGCAGTCGCAGCTCTGCCGCGTTCGCCGCCGCAAGCGCTCGCTTCAATCGCCTTCATTCCTTCGGCAAACTCACACGCAGAAATCAAGGCCTCTATGACAGATACCTTCGCCAATCAAAACGTTCTTGTCGTGGGAGGTGCAGGATTTGTCGGCTCAAATCTGGTCAAGCTTATCCTTGAGGATCAGCCGCGCAAACTGACCATTGTCGACAACTTTTTGTCCGCTGACCCGGTCAATGTTCCCGCCCATCCCGCTGTCAAGCTCGTGTCCGGTTCAATCACGAATGACCGGATTTTGAGCGAAATCGATGGTGATCTCGACTACGCCTACCACCTCGCGTGTTTCCACGGAAATCAGTCATCGATACACGACCCCATTCAAGATCACGACAACAACACGCTTACGAGTTTGAAACTCTTTGAGCGCTTGAAGGACATAAAAAGCCTGAAGAAAGTTGTGTACTCCGCAGCTGGCTGCGCCGTTGCCGCTAAAACGTTTGACGGCGCCAGCGCCACAACCGAGGAAGCGCCCGTATCGCTGTTCCACGATAGCCCGTACTCAATTTCGAAGTTGATTGGCGAAATGTACGGGAACTACTATTTCACCCGCTTTAACATGCCGTTCGTGAAAGCCCGGTTCCAAAACGTCTATGGACCGGGCGAGATTCTGGGCGCGGGCCGCTGGCGCGGTACGGCTGCAACCGTCTGGCGCAACGTCACGCCGACGTTTATTTGGAAGTCGATGCACGGCGAGGCCCTGCCTGTTGAAAATGGCGGCATTGCCACCCGAGATTTTATTTTCGTTGAAGATATGGCGCGAGGCTTGATGGCATGCGCTTTGCGCGGCGACCCGGGAGAAATATATAATCTTGGCTCGGGCGCTGAAATCACCATTCGCCAGCTAGCCGAACGCATCAATGCCGCGACCGCGAATAAAACGCCGATCGCAATGACCCCGGCTCGCGACTGGGACCGGTCCGGACAACGCTTCGCCTCGACCGGGAAAGCGCACGAAAGACTCGGCTTCAAAGCCCAAGTTGCTCATGAAGAGGGCATCCGCCGCACGGTCGAATGGACGAAGGCAAATAAGGCGACGATTTTTCGGTGCATGACACAACATGCCCATTTCGTACGCGACGTGCAGAAATACGCCGGTTAGTTGCCCAGACCATGTGGGGCTGCCCGATTTTATCAGTCCAACCAAGGGCAGTGTGTGCGCTGGACGGCGCAATGGCCTTGATGCACAGGCTGCAGGTGTCAAGCCTTGACTTAGCGAGCATAGGCCGCAACAAGTCGGCATGTTGAACTGTTGTATGCCAAGTTTTGGGGGGCCGAAGTTGGCCGTTCTTGAAGCTGGACTGAGCAGCTCTGGATCAAATTGAGCAAAGCAATTTCATGGCCGAATTGATCGAACAGCAATCGCCGATGATACGGCGGACGTCTGACATCTCCGAGTCCGGTACGGGGATAGTTAGGCTCTGGAAATCTTTGGTCGAACACCGCCAGTTGATCGCTACACTCGCCCGGCGCGAAATGTCAGATATGCACGCCGGTCAGCTGGGCGGCGCCATATGGATCATTGTCCATCCGCTTCTGCTGCTGGTGGTGTACGCGTTCTTATTCACGATCGTTCTCAAAGTGCGCATCGGGCAAAACGGCCCTGACGATTATCTAGTTTATCTCTTCGCAGGCCTTGCACCCTGGCTGTTGACCCAGGATGTGATGATCAAATCAGCCGGAGTGATGCTAGCCAACATCTCGATCGTCAAGAAGGTCATGTTTCCCCTCGACGTACTCGTTGCCAAAACGGCGTGTGCTTCCATCCTTGGGCAGTTGGTTCTCCTTGCAGCCGTTTGCCTGACCGCTATTTACGTTCGAGGCACGATACCGTGGACCTTCGCGCTGCTGCCGCTTCTGATGGCCGCTCACTTGGCGCTGCTGGTGGGTTTAGCGTTCCTGCTAGGTTCGATTACGCCGTACTTCCGCGACACACCAGAGCTGCTGCGGATTTTCACGACCATCAACGTCTTCTTGATTCCAGCCATGTATCTGCCGCAGTGGGTGCCAGAAGCACTTCGCTTTATCGTCTATGTTAATCCCTTCAGCCACTTGGTTTGGTGCTACCAGGATGCAATCTATTTCAACACAATAGAACATCCTTGGTCGTGGGTGATCATGGCGGTCTTCTCCGGGCTGACCCTGGCCGCTGGATCGGCGGTCTTCATTCGTTTGCGCCACCACATGGCAAGTGTTCTTTAGCGCCAGATAGAAAGTCAACATGTCAGCGCCTGCCATCCGCGTCGCAAATCTCAGCAAGAACTTTGAGGTCTATGACAGCCCGCGTGAAATCGCGCTCGAAATTCTCTCCCGCAAGAAGCGCCATCGCATCTTCAAAGCTCTGGACGACGTTTCGTTCGATGTCGAAAAGGGCGAGGTGCTGGGCATCATCGGCTCGAACGGCGCGGGCAAAAGCACGCTGCTTAAAATTATTACCGGCGTTCTCGATCCGACTGACGGCAGTGTCGAGATCCGCGGCAAGGTTACCGCCATTCTTGAGCTTGGCCTCGGCTTCAACATGGAATACACAGGCCGCGAAAACATAAAGCTCAGCGGCCTCCTCTATGGCATGACGCAAGCCGAAATCGACCGCAAATTGGATGCCATCATCGATTTCAGCGGTCTCGGCGATTTCATCGAAATGCCGATCAAAACGTACTCGAGCGGCATGTTTGCCCGTCTCGCTTTTTCAATCGCGACGGCAGCCGATCCGGAAATCTTGATCATCGATGAAGCGTTGGCAGCCGGCGATGCCATGTTCGTGCAAAAATGCCTCCGGCGCATTCGCGAATTCTGCAACAGTGGTCGAACCGTATTGCTGGTCTCGCATGGCACGGGGCTTTTGGCACAACTGTGCAAGCGGGTTGTATGGCTCGATAAAGGCAAGCTCAAAGCCTGCGGCCCTGCATTATCCGTCATACAGCAATACGACATGGCGGCTCACGCCGGCGTTGACAACCAAAGCTGGCTTGAGGACGAATCCTCCGCCAAACTCCCAACAGCGGTGGCTGGAACTGGAGCGGCGGCCGAAATCGCGCAACACGAGCCGACCTCTAACTCCGAGGATTTAGCCGCGTCGGCATCAGCAACCGCAGCTGACGTTGGCCCCGCACCGCCTCCTGAAGGCGAAACGAAGAAAATTCTAAAGCGCGGGCCCTACTTCATTGAATCAGTCGAATTGCTTGATGCTAGCGGCACCCCTTCATCGACGATAACGACTACGCTGCCATTTTCCTTGCGCGTCAAATACCGCTGCGAGGGCCCAATTCCGGCAGGCACGCTCGGTATCGCCATCGCCGTCAATCGGCAACACGACCTTGCCCCCGTATCGCAGTGGTTCACGCAAAACATCATGCCGAACGAAACCCGCGAAACCTATAACGATACGTCTGCGCGCATCCGGCCGTCCCCTAAAGGGACGATTGCAATGGATTTCCCGTACACGCCCTACAGCGCCGGTGCGTATATCCTATCCATCGGTTTGCTCGCCAACGAACCCGCCAACTGGGAGTTCTACGAGTATCGCCATCTGTTCTATCCATTCAACGTTGATGACAGCGGGCTTGGCGTCGGCGCGCCGGTCTTTTTTCGGCCGTTCCTCACCCATGTACCGCAACCTGAAAACTGCAAGTCCACTGCTGTAGTCTCAGCACCCAAGGCCGCGCTCGCGACCAAAAAGTTGGCGCCTCAAGACATCACGACGCTGCGCGAGGAGATCATTTCGATCTGCGTCGATGAGGGTGGCTATCCACACGACTGGCCGTCGCACAAAAGCTGTCCATGCTGTGGACGCGGCCCGCTCAAACCGGCGTTCCGCAAATTCGGGTTCGAACACAAACAGTGCGAAGCCTGCAAATTTGTGTGTGTCGATCCCTATCCGCCCGAAAAGGTTGTCGAGGAACTCTATAAAGGCCAATATTACACAAAAGTACGGGAATTGTTTGAGCTGCCGCGCGCCCAGCAGGGCGAAGACTCGACGCCGTTTTCTGCCCCTCGGGAACTTCTACTTGACCTCATAGAGCGGCACACACGTAAAAAAACCAATGGCCACTGGCTCGACGTCGGCGGGGGCATTGGCACATACGCGAACCTCGTCAAACAATGGGCGCCAAGCTGGGAGGTAACCCTCAACGAGTTCAATCCCCGATCACTCGAAATTGCAGACGAACTTTATGGCATCAAGACGTCGGCAAACTCAGCGCAAGAACTCCTCCAGCGCGCAGAAAAATTCGACGTCATTTCGTCCGTGATGGTACTAGAGCATATTTCTGATCCATTTTCTTTTGTGACGGATTACGGACGGCTGCTCAATCCTGGCGGGGTGTTGATCACAATTGTGCCAAACATGACCTACTTGACATCGGCAATATCGCGAGGATCGTCGGCATCATTGGCGCCGCCGTTTCACCTATCATTGTTCAATTCGAACAACCTTTGTCTGATAATGGATCGTACAGGCTTATTCAATGTCGTCACTATTGATGACGCTGGACCACCCGCATTCTCGCTACTGCATCACATTAGTTTTGGGGACAAATGGGACATCAGCATCCCTACGATCGCAGTGCCTCAGCCACAAGGAATTTTGATTGAGCCGTATGATATGCCCACCTCGCTGAGAATGAACGCGCTGGCCGAGGCTGATGAAAAAATGGGCGATTATTTCGCTCTGAACGACGGCCGCCTCTGGCTAGTCGCGACGGCGACAGTGAAAGTTTGAGGCGCAACCGCGCGCGTTCTCCCAAGCCGAGAATATTCACAAGCTCTTGACGAGCCGCGCTATCTCGGGCGCGGATTTTCCCGAGCCGTAATCTGCGATGTCGCGCCGAGGGCCGGCATACTGCGCGCTTGTCCAAAGCCTGTTCCAACCGGCGGCAATCGTTTCGACCCATTCCGTCTCGTCTCTCAGCGTCACGCACGGAATCCGATGGAAATAAGCTTCCTTTTGAAGCCCGCCAGAATCTGTAAAAACGGCCGTCGCGTTATGGACCAGCAGCGCCATGTCCAAATACCCGAGTGGGTCCACCAGTCGTACACCCTTTGGCTCAAGCCCGCGGCTCGTCATCAGTTTGCGCGTACGCGGATGCACCGGCATAATAATGGGCTGTTCCTCGGCCGCTTTTTCCAACCATGCCACGACGGCTTTAAACCGCTCGGGATCATCAGTGTTTTCGGCGCGATGAATGGTAGAAACAGCGTAACGTTTGGGTTGAAGTTTGAGGGTCGCTAAAATTTTTGACTTCTCTTCGCCGCGTTTCACCGCCGCCAAAGTGGTGTCGAACATCACGTCGCCCACCAAATAAACACCTTCGCTGATACCTTCGGCCTTGAGATTTGCAACCGAGGTACTCGTTGGGCAAAACAGCTGCGCGCTCAAATGATCGGCCACCACGCGGTTGATTTCTTCCGGCATCCGCCGGTTGAACGAACGCAAACCCGCTTCGACATGGGCGACAGGAATATGCAATTTGGAAGCCGCCAAGGCGCCGGCCACTGTTGAGTTGGTATCACCATAGATCAACACAACATCAGGCTTTTCCTTGATCAGCGTCTCTTCAATCCGCTCCAGCATTCGTCCCGTCATCGCGCCGTGGCCGAGACTGTTGACCTCGAGATTATAGCCAGGCTTTGGAATATCCAGTTCGTCGAAAAATACGTCCGACATCATGGCATCGAAGTGCTGACCCGTATGGACGAGGATTTCGACAAGCCCCGCGTCGCGCAGCGCATGGCTTACCGGCGAGGCCTTTATAAACTGGGGCCGAGCGCCCACGATGGTCAGAACGCGAGAAACGTTGGCCACTGGCCTCACTCCCATACCCGTTGCATGTATTAAATTCGACGACCAAGACCAACCGGCGACGCAACGGGCAGGCCTATTTGATCAGCTCGCAATAGATATCCAGCCCTACCCAGGGACCGGCACGGCGGTTGGCTACCTCGCGCGGCATCGTCCGGAACACAAATTCTTGGCCGATGTTCTCGCGGTGAACTGTGCACTTCGACCAGCGCTTCGTCAGCCTTTGCATTTCGGAGGCCGAGGTAAAGGCGGTTTCCGGAGCGCCCCCACCATCTTTTGTCGAGGCGTCATAGTGTGCCCGCTCTTTGTCGGTGATGACGGTGCTGCGCGATCCGAGCCCAAATTTATCGGCCATGAATTGCTTGAACGTCGGACCCGTAACGTACGCCCAGCGCCGATATGAATATGCGTAGTACACCATGACCATGGCGCGGCCGCCTGGTTTCAATACCCGCCACACCTCGTCCAGCGCGCGCTGAAGATTACCGGTATGATGTAGACAGCCGATCGCTATGGCCTGATCAAACGTCGCGTCCGGGAACGGTGCTGCAAGAATGCTGCCTTGCACTGCTTTTCCCGGCAGGCCGTTTTGGCTCAGCCGGTGGTTGACCATCGCCACAGGTCCTGCTGCGATATCTAACCCGCTGTAGTCCGTCCCAGCAGCAGCGATCATCTGTGAAATTGTGCCGTAGCCAAGGCCAATCTCTAGGACCTTTTTTCCTTTGAGAGCGTTGAACGGAATATGGCGGTACAAATACGGGTAGAAGTCCATGTACCAATCATCAAACTTTTTGAGCGATTGGGGACTGTTGTCCGTAATGCCAAGCTGCTTGGCGAGCTGCGAACCACACAGCTCATCCCAGAATTTGCTATTGCGTACGTCGATCTCTGATTGGCTCAACTCTTCGCGCATTTTTTGCCACAACCTGAAACTTTGATTTGATTGATCATCTCTTGGACTAGATAGAAATCACCAACTGCCCTTTGTCCAGAGCTACGAAGCTATGATTGTTGGGATGGTATCGCCAAAAAGCCAACAGTTCTGAAACGTTGTTCACTAAACAGACGAAGCTCGGCCGCACCGATTCCGGCGTTTCCACAAAAAGCCTCGTTTCCAGAATTCGATTGAGCAGCGCCGCGTTGCCCGAAAGCCGGTCACGTAGTAGATGTCAGCCAACTCGCACCGGGATTGACCCAGCTCAATGGCACGAAAACTATTAGTTGCATACTCGAATACCAGCACGCACGTCCAAACCACTCTCGATTATGTAACGGCGCTGCGAGACTACAGCGGCTATGACACATCGTTTTTACACGTCACTCACGATGCTTATATTACTTCGGACTTCGATGCTGCGGGATACGATGTCATCTTCCACAATTACTGTTCGCGATTTTGCTTCGATGGCTATGTGTCGCAGTCGTATAGCGCGGCTCTAAAGCGGTTCACCGGCTTGAAAGTGCTCGCCATCCAGGACGAGTATGACCACACCGATAAACTGAAAGCAGCCATCAACGAGCAAGGATTTCAGCTCGTGCTGACGTGCGTGCCCCAGGAATCTCTCGAGTTCGTCTATCCGGCTGCGCAATTTCCAGGGGTTAGATTTATCACGGTCTACACAGGCTATGTGCCTGAAGGCTTTTCAGACGCCCGCGGTGCCGGTATCGCCCTAAAGAACCGCCCTATCACCGTCGGCTACCGCGGCCGTGACATCGGCGGACGCTACGGGCGTCTCGGTTTCGACAAGTTCGAAATCGGACGAAAAATGAAAGAAATCTGCGATGCAAAGGGCGTCAGCAACGATATCGGCACGGACGAGCAAAGCCGGATCTACGGCACGGCATGGTTCGACTTCGTCGGACGCTGCCGGTCGATGCTGGGCTCGGAGTCGGGGTCAAATGTGTTCGACTTCGATGGCACTGTGCAAGCCAAGTACACTCAGATGACAAAGCAGCTTGGCCGGGTGCCAAGTTACGCAGAATTCTCACCACACATCGCAGACCGCGAGAACCAAATCCAAATGGGGCAGATTTCGCCCCGGGTATTCGAGTGCGCGGTCATGCGCACGCCTATGGTGCTGTTCAAAGGACGTTATTCCGACGCCATTCAGCCAGAGGTGCATTACATCCCGTTGGAGCCCGACTTTTCAAACGTCGATGAAGTTTTGGCGCGTCTCGAAGATATTCCAGCTTTGGAAGCAATGTCCGAGCGTACCTACGATCATCTCGTTGCCTCTGGTAAGTTCAGTTACCCGGCCTACGCCGCGCGCCTCACTGGTGAATTTGATAGTATCATCGCGTCGCGCGCCCGCCCGCAGGCTGAGAATTCGCTGGCTGACGCGACGCCGATGAGCCTGCGCCAACAGGTTTTGCATGAGATGCCCACAGAGCATCCCAAAACCATGGACGACTATCGAGCCACACAGTTGAGACTAGCCAACCTTTCAATTTTTAGTGGCCCAATCGCGATTGTCCAAGAGCGGGCAATTCCAGCCGCACCTTCAGGAAGTACCTGCGACGTTTACGGCGCGCAAATCGCGCAGCTCGACCGCCTTTTCCAGCGCTTGAGCCGCAAGCTTGAAGTAGAAACTTCTCGTCTCTATCCAGCCTGGATAAAGCTCGCGCTCCGATCGGGAACTTCGGTTTGCGATGTCAGCGCTAGTTCCGCAGGTTTGGCCAAAAGCCAGTTTGACCACGAATTCGCGAAGTTCCTTGCCGATTCTGCCAACTACGAAACGCAGCGCAAACTGTGCGCAGCCACGCTTGCCAGCGCTCGTGGCACCTTGGAGCCGGACCGCGTCCAGTCCGCAGCCGATGCATTGATCACGCTGGATCGAGAGTGGATCACGGCCTATTGCAAGGCCTACAACGATCTGCAAACGGCACGCGTAAATTTCATCCGTGCGATCGATGCAGACGCCGCTAACCGGTTTAAGGAAAGGCCGGTGCTTCGGACGGCATACTGGGCCCAACGTGCAAGATTGCGCATAAAAGGTTCCAAATTGGAAATCGCCGGACTTGTTGTCCGTCGCGTACCCGGCGCTACGGCTCTTGCCGATGTCGTTTTAAAAGCCATACGAAAAGCTTCTTGAACCGACGCGACCTCAGTCTGCACGTCCAACGAGAAAGCGGAGCACGAACGGCTTTACCGCGCCCAACATGATTGTTCCACCCTTGTTGAGCCATTCCGCCAAAGGTTCGGGAAGCACTTTGCGGAGCGAATGTCCGGCACGATTTGTCAGTCTCTGCATCCTCAGAGCGAAGGCGAAGGTTCTAACCCGCGAGCGCGTTAGATGCCGGGATTTCTGCTCCCAAGCCGCGAACCTTTGCTCCGTAACATTTGGCGAATCTATCTCGCGTTGCTCGGCAGTTTTTAAATGCGCAAAGGCGACGTACTTCGAGATCTCATGGCGCAGTACGGCGTCGAAGTGCGCAATGAAAGCTTTGTAGGTGTGAGCGGGTGAACAGGCGACGTCTTCATAAGCTGCACGAATGATTTTTCCTGCTTTGGCTGGATCACGAATGATGTTTACCACATCATCCATGTTGGAGTGATCACGTAGTAGCTCGACATAGTGCCGCCCAGCAGTGAGTATTCCCGAATAACTACCTGGGTAAAGAACGAGGAGTGTTCGAAGCGCGGCCGCTTCAAAACATCTGGGCGAAATGACGTGAATGATGATCTGACCGTCACCGTCCAAGAATCGCTTATGAATGTCGTTAAACGGCGCGTCTGGATGTTTGTACTCGTATGCCTCGACCTCGTGCTGGATGTTGCCGGCGAAATCGATAAAACTAGCGCCGCTTTCGGTTCCCAGAACCGCTTTGGATTTGGCAATGAAATCGATCCACGCTGCGCCGTAGATGCGCGAACTCTCAGACATTGAAATGTCGCAAACCAGCCCGTACCGGGCGCTGTCACTCAAGAATTTTTCGCCTATGATCCATTTCTCTTGCCCGAATGCTCCGAGCCATGAAGGCACTTTGCGCGCCCGGTACGCTACGTCGACGGATCGCGCCTCATAATTTGGTACTTGGGCGGAGAGTAGATCCTCCGGCACGAAGCCGGTTAACGTTTGCTCGAACTGCACGACATCAAACCACGGCTCTTTGTAGATCTGACGAATGGCGTCTTGGTTCACGACGGTAAAGACCACCGAGATGCCGAGATCGCGAATCGCAGCTGATGTGCGGTCCACCCAACGGTATTCGTCTTGAATGAAGAGGATCTTTGGCCGCTTGAGTTCTGCGAGCCGTTGAAGGAAAGCGGGGGAAAGAAAGCTCTTCATCGAGATGACGATGGAATAGTGAAATACAATTGCGTCGAACAGATCAAGATCAAGATCGATTGCGGCTGCGGCGCGAGAATCAAGCACAACCACACGCGATGGGCTGTAGCGTTGGAACGCTAGAATATGATCATTGACGGTGCCGATGTGGCGCACTGCCTCGTCGCACAGCAGCAGAATATTACTCTGGGTCATTCAATTACCACGTTGCGACAGGCTGCCGAATGCCACTTTATCCCCGCAAAGATCCAGGCAAAGCCTGGACAAAGCTGGTACTCTATCACCCTCGGGGTGTCCACAACGCGGCTTGCAGACGGTGCCTCGCGCAAGGCATGCGCCGCTTTGCCTGTAACTGGGCATAACGAAACCGACGGTGCAACGGACTATTCCATGAATCCACATCCATGATTAAACGAGGCCTTCGCACGCTAATCTTAACGTTGGCGTATCCACATCGCGCGTCTTACTACGACGATTGGCGCCATGCGTTTGAGGCCATTCCCCACTTTGACTGCCAAGTGCAGAACATCTTAAATCTTCGGCCAAAGCGGTTAGAGCGCCGGTTGCGAGATTTCGATGCCGTGATTTTGTTGCATAGCTGCAGCAGCGACACCCTTGACTACCTGCTACCGCTTGCCCCGGCACTTGCCGCCCGGACGCACGCCAAACTATTTGCGTTCATCGGCAATGAATTTAATTCACCGTATGTGTCGATGGCGAGGCGCGTTGCGTTTCTGCGCGACGCTAGAGCGGATTTCGCGGCCACACAATTGTTGCTCGAAGCGGGAGAATTTCTCTACAAAGCTCCAGGCTGCCGTGTTGTATCCATTCCACACGCGCTCAATCCTTTAGCGTTCCAACCGGGTCCCGTTTCGCGGAACCGCCGAACTGATATTGGATTTAAGGGATTCCGCTATCCGCCTTACCTCGGCGATGATGACCGCAATCGTATGCTGCAAGCCGTTTCAGACGGTGCCCGGCGCATCAATCTGAAAACTGATATCAGTGAAGACCAACGCCTCGATCGCGAGGACTGGGCAACATTTTTAGGGAATTGCCGCGCCACGATCTCGACAGAGACCGGCAGCTGGTATCTCGAACCCGACGACACATTGATGCGCGAGGTCCACACCTACCTCAGGTCCAAGCATAGCGGGCCGACGCTGTATAGCGACGGGGTTCTGAGGCGACTTGCGCGCCGTCTACCTAACTCGGTCAAATCCGTTCTTTGGCAAGTCTTAAAAAGAGGCCCAGTGAAATTCGAGATGTTTGAAGATTTCAATACTGGCTTTGAAGAACTGAACAATCGATTTTTCATAAACCGGCCCCGGGCGCTGGTTTACAGCAAAGCCGTTTCATCTCGACATTTCGATGCGATCGGCAAGACAACATGCCAGATCCTGTTAGAGGGCCGCTACAATGACATCCTTGTGCCGGGTCAACACTACATCTCAGTCAAACCCGATTTCAGCAACGTCGACGACGCGATCCGGCAATCGCAAGACCACAGCCTCACAGATGCGATGACCAAGGCGACATATGACTATGTCATGGCCGCCCATACACATGAGCATCGCGCTCGTGAAATACACAGCCTGCTGGTATCGACACCTTAAACGCTCGACAACGCGCTTCTGACGCCTGCGATAATTCGGTCTTGCTCATCGCCGCTCAGATAGGGATGCATGGGAAGGCTCAAAACTTCCCTCGGCAGCCGCTCGGCGACCGGTACTCCGCCCGTGGCAACGGGATAGTGGCGATAAGCGACCTGCTCATGCAGCGCACGCGGATAATATACCTGTGTTGGTATTCCCTTTTGCGCAAGAGTTTTGGCAACGCCATCGCGACGGCCGTCTGGGATAACGAGCGTGTACTGTGCCCAAACCGACGTCATAGAAAGTGCTATGCGCGGCACGACCGCCAAATCTTCAAGGCCGTCCTGGTAGCGTTGTGCCGCGTTTTGCCGAGCGACAATCTCGTCTGGGAAAATCTTCAATTTTTCGATCAAGATGGCGGCTTGGATGGTGTCAAGTCGCCCGTTGAAACCGATCCTCACGACATCGTATTTGTCTTCGCCCTTGCCGTGCAAACGGATGGACCGCATCACATCGGCCAACTCATCGTCCTCGGTAAAAATGGCGCCACCGTCGCCGTAGCAGCCCAACGGTTTTGCAGGAAAAAAGCTGGTCGCGGTTGCAAGACCGAAGGTGCCTACTTTGCGCGCGCCTGTCGTGCCGCCAAAACCCTGGGCCGCGTCCGATATAACAAACATGCCCCTGGCATCTGCAAATGGCATTATGGCCGCGTAGTCGGCGGGCTGACCAAAAAGATCAACCGCGATAATCGCGCGTGGCTTCAGGCCCGCTTTCTCTGCCGCATCAAAAGCGGCCGCAAGTCCATTGGGATCAGCGTTGAACGTCGTTGCCGATACTTCGCAGAACACCGGCGTCGCCCCCAAGAGCGCGATCACTTCAGGCGTAGCTGTGTAGGTGAAGGCTGGGCAAATCACGGCATTGCCAGGGCCAATTCCTTTGGCCATCAAGATCATCAGCAGCGCGTCGGTGCCGCTTGCACAAGAAATAGCGTGCTTTGCGCCGCAGAACTTGGAGAGGGCACTTTCAAGCTCCGCAACTTCCGGCCCCATGATGTAGTTGCCATGGTCTAAAACCCGCTTGATGGCGGCATCGATTTCGCTGCGGATGCGTGCCTGCTGAGCTTTAAGGTCGATAAACGACAAGACAGTCTCCAGCTTAGGCTGGCTCGAGGCGGCCATCGGGCATCTCCTTATAGCGCGTACCATCGATGGGACAGATGAGGTCAGCCCCGAGCTGCGCACCTTGCTTACTCATCCAGCCCCGGCGTTTTGCAGGAACACCCATCATCAGGGCGTAGGCCGGCACGTCACCCGCGACTACCGCACCGGCGGCGATAAAACAATACGCGCCAAGTTCATGCCCGCACACAATCGTCGCGTTGGCGCCAATCGTCGCCCCTTGCCGCACAAAGGTTTTGCGAAACTCGCTCTTGCGTTCGATTTCCGCGCGCGGATTGTTGACATTTGTGAATACACAGCTTGGTCCGCAGAACACGCCGGCTTCGAGCTCTACCCCCCGGTAGAGCGAAACATTATTCTGGATTTTGCATCCACTACCGACGCGAACGTCCGGACCAATCACGACGTTCTGCCCAATCGTGCAGTTTTCGCCGATATCGCAATTCTTTAAAATGTGCGCGAAATGCCAGATGCGAGTTCCGGCCGCAATGCGGCAAGGCTCATCAACGTACGCACTTTCGTGGATGGAAACATCCGGGAACCGTGGGTCAGCGATGATTTCAGACGGAGACTTAGGATGGCCAACCATGTTGATAGCGGCTTTCGTTTTTCAGGACATTCGCCAAGAAGCTGTGCTGGTCGCCCTTATTGAGCTCGATCGGCGCGGAGCGGATTTGCGCGACTGTTTCGATCGACGGGCGCACATCGTCAAGCGGGAACCCCTTGCCAAGCAAAATCTGGCGATAGCTATCGGAATGCAGGTCCGTGAAGCCTTCCGAAAACTCCAACTCTTCGCCGTCAACTAAAATTGAGCGGTATGTACGCTGCTTTTCCGCCAAGTGGGGTGGTACGTCGCGCGCGTTAATCGACAGGAACCAGCGCACGCGCGCGCGCTCATATTCAAGATAGCCCGATGCGCAATCCATGGCGAGATGATGCACAACGTTGGCTTTCAACTTACCAAACACAAAGCTCAGCATATCGTAGAAATGGACGCCGATGTTTGTAGCGATGCCGCCGGACTTGGCCTGGTCACCCTTCCAGGACGAGTAATACCAGCGCCCGCGTGACGTGATGTACGTCAAATAAACGTCATGAATTTTGCCCGACGTATCTGCTGCGATCCGATCCTTGAGTGCGATGATCGCCGGATGCAGCCGCAATTGCAGGATGGTGTTGACCTTGCGCCCTGTCTCGCGCTCGATTTCCGCCAGACCATCAATGTTCCAGGGGTTCAGCACCAGTGGCTTTTCACAGATCGCTTCGGCGCCAGAGCGCAACGCGAAACGCACATGCGCATCGTGAAGATAATTAGGCGAACAGATGCTGACGTAGCGGATCTGCTCGCCCTGCCGGTGGCATCGGTCCACGTACCGGTCGAACCGCTCAAACTCCGTGAAGAAGCGCGCATCTGGAAAATGGCCGTCCATGATGCCAACCGAGTCGGCCGGGTCATAAGCAGCCCGCAACGTTCCGCCAACATCCTTCATGGCTCTCATATGCCGGGGCGCGATATAACCCGCCGCACCAATAAGCGCGAAATTCAGGTTTTGATTTTCAGTCGTCACATCCACTCCTTGAGCGATCAAACGAAACGCAGCGCTGCCTTCTCATACCCAGGCGAGGAAAGCCAATTTACGGGTGGAGACTAGTCGTATTGCGATGACACCCGAACACACGTCACAAGTTGTTGCCGAAGCGCAGCTGACACGGCGCGGTTGCAGTTAAAGACACTTCGACAGCCCTGATATCATCAAGCCCGCAAACACCGCAATCGCAATCCTAATACCCGTGAGGCAATCCACGACCCCGGCAACAGAACGCTTGACCTGAGCGGTCCTGGCTAGGCCGCGCGATTAGTCAGATACGGTACAAGGCATGCTAGACTGGAAGAACGCCCTATAGTCTGCTATGCGCTGCCAAACTCAACGCTGCCATCGTTGCTACCAAATGCTGAGGCCCATGCCAGACGAGACCCTATGAAAATCCTGGTTACGGGGGCTGTCGGCTTTATCGGCTATCACACAGCCGCCAAATTGCTCGATCGCGGCGACGAAGTTTTCGGGATCGACAACCTCAATGATTATTACGACGTTGCCCTCAAGAAAGCCCGGCTGTCTCGCCTTGTGGGACGCAACGGCTTTCGCTTCTTAGAGGCTAATATAGCCGACCGGAAGCTGATGACCGAGTGCTTCGCGCGCGAACAATTCGATCGCGTTATCAATCTGGCCGCCCAAGCGGGCGTGCGCTACTCGCTCGAAAATCCGTACGCGTATATTGAATCCAACGTCAGCGGCTTCCTGAACATCCTAGAGGGGTGTCGGCACAATCGTGTCGCGCATTGCGTTTTCGCATCGTCGAGTTCCGTCTACGGTGCCAACACCCGGATGCCGTTCAGCGTCAAAGATCAAGTAGATCATCCTTTAAGTCTCTACGCCGCGACCAAGAAATCAAACGAGTTGATGGCGCACACGTATGCGAGCCTCTACGGAACGCCGATGACGGGCTTGCGCTTTTTCACGGTTTACGGACCGTGGGGGAGGCCCGACATGGCGCTATTTATTTTTACGAAAAAGATCCTCGCCGGCGAACCGATCGATATTTTCAATAACGGTCATCACGCCCGGGATTTCACCTACGTCGATGACGTGGTGCAAGGCGTCGTGCGGTCGATCGATCACATCGCGACGCCAGATCCCGCGTGGTCGAGCCTGGCACCCCGGCCCGACACCTCGAAAGCGCCCTACCGGCTCTACAATATCGGCAACAACACGCCCGTCGAACTCGAGACGTTCATTGCTCTGATCGAACAGGCGACGGGACGTAAAGCCGTGCGCAATCTGCTGCCCGCCCAACCGGGCGATGTACCGGAAACCTTCGCCGATATCGATAGTTTGCACGCCGCAGTCGGCTACCGACCAAACACCGCGATCGAAGACGGCATCAAACGGTTCGTCGCGTGGTACCGCGATTTCTATCGTGTTTGAAGGACCGGTCGGCAGCTTCATCGCCAGAACAGCTCAGCTCTGAGTAGCCTCATGTGCCGCGGGGCTTGGCGCGTGCGGTGGGTGTTGCGTTGGCTGGGTCGTCGGGCCAGGCGTGGCGGGGATATTGCCCCCGCATGTCGGCCTTGACCGCGCCCCAAGACCCAGCCCAGAATCCTGGCAGGTCGCGCGTAATCTGGATCGGGCGCTGTGCGGGTGACAGCAAATTGAGCGTCAAGGGCAATCGCCCGCCCGCAATCGCTGGATGCACCTGCAAGCCAAACAACTCCTGCACTCTGATGCTGAGGGACGGCGCTGCGGGGCCATCGTAGTCGAGCATGTGGCGATTGCCGGTCGGCGCTTCGAAATGTGTCGGCGTTTCCAGATCGAGCCGCTGGCGCAGGCTCCACGGCAGGATCGTATAGAGCGCCTGGCCCAGTTCGTCAGCTCCAATATCGGCGACGCGTCTCTTGCCGTCGAGAAACGGCTGCAGCCAGAGATTAGCGGTCGCAGCCAATGCCTCGTCGGACATGTCGGGGGCATCGCCGCCGACTTGGCGCAGGAACGCGACGCGCGTTCGCAACTGCAGCTGCGCTTTGGTCCACGGCAGAACGCCGACGCCTGCGCGCACGATGCCATCGCTGAGCGTGGTCGAGACGTCCTGATTGGCAGCAATAGCGCGTGCCTCGCTCGACAGGGCAATGGCGTCGAGCCGGCGCGTGCGGCGCGAACGGACGCTCAGTGACGGGCGGTCGAACTCAACCTCATCGAACTCGGCAATCCTATCGCCAGCCATCGCTATGACGTCGTCTTCGGTTGCGCCGATCGCCAGCACGATGCGCGTCGCAGCTGCCCGGCCTTGAAGCTCGGCGACGACGAGATATGGCGCACGCGCTAGATGGTGGCTTGTATCGAGGTGCCCAGCGCGGCCATTGGCGAGCAGAAAATGCCCTGGCGCGCCGCGCGCTTTCGCAATTCTGTCTGGATAGGCGAGCGCCAAGAGCGCAGCGTCCGGAGTGCCATCATCGGCACTTTTTGAGCGCGTGTCGTGCGCTTGGGCAGCCCAGCCGTCGGCCAAACGTTTCCAATCTTGCGCGCGTCGCGACCGGTCACGGTCGAATTCGGCTAAGCGTCGATCTAGATCGGCATCGTTGCCACCCATGCCCCGCTCGACCAACACGGCGGCAATTTTTGCCGCTCGCGCGCCCGCACCGCGCTTGACCGCCGATACCATCATGCGGGCAAGCCTCGGCGGCAACGGCAGAGAGCGCAACAGCCGGCCCTCGGGCGTGATCAAGCCCCGTTCGTCCAACGCGCCGATCGATTGCAGCTCGGCTCGCGTTGCTTTCAACAATCCATCGGACGGCGGATCTAGCCAGCGTAGCGACTTGGGGTCGGGCGCGCCCCATTCGGCGCAATCGAGTAACAATCCAGACAAGTCGGAGGAGACGATTTCGGGTTCGGCAAACGCCAGCAAGCCCTGCGTTTCCGGCTCGTTCCACAACCGGTAGCAGATGCCGGGTTGCGTGCGCCCGGCGCGCCCGCGGCGTTGATCGGCTGACGCGCGCGAGACCCGCACCGTTTCCAGTCGCGTCACGCCGACGTCTGGCTCGAAACAGGGCACGCGCGCGATACCGCTATCGATGACGACACGTACGCCCTCGATCGTGATCGACGTCTCGGCAATCGATGTGGCCAGCACGACTTTGCGGCGGCCGGGACGCGCGGGCAACACGGCATCGTCTTGTGCGGCACTATCGAGCGCGCCGTAGAGCGGTGCAATGTCGATGCCGGGCACGCGCAATCTCTCGCGCAAGCGCTCGGCCACGCGGTTGATCTCGCCTTGGCCGGGCAGAAATACGAGGATCGATCCGCTATCGCGATCAACGGCGCGCTCGACGGCGTCTGTCACGTCGTCTTCGATGCGCTGAGATTTGCGGCCGAGGTAGCGCGTCTCGACGCCGAACGACCGCCCCAGGCTTTCGATGACGGGCGCATCCTGCAACAGCTTCGAAACGCGCGCACCATCGAGCGTCGCCGACATCACCAGGAGACGCAGATCCGGCCGCAAGCTCTGGCGCACATCCAAGGCGAGCGCGAGGCCCAAATCGGCATCAAGCGAGCGCTCGTGGAATTCGTCGAACAGTACCGCGCCGATGCCGCTGAGTTCGGGATCGTCGAGGATCATACGCGTGAAAACGCCCTCGGTAATAACTTCGATGCGCGTCGCCGGGCCGACTTTCGAAGCGAGCCGCGCGCGCAAACCGATCAAGCCGCCAAGCTTATCGCTGACGGTCTTGGACATGCGTTCAGCAGCGCCACGGGCGGCGAGGCGGCGCGGCTCGAGGACGAGTATTTTGCGATTTTCGAGCCACGGTGCATCCAACAACGCCAGCGGAACGCGGGTTGTTTTGCCAGCGCCCGGTGGCGCGACCAGCACCGCCATTCCCGGTTGCGCCAGCGCTGTTGCGATGTCCGCTAGCACATCGTCGATCGGCAACGGGGTATCGAATATCATCGCCATTGCGCTCAACGCGCTTAGCAAGCGACATCGCAGGACGTGCGCAGCGCCTTGATGTTGTGCGCGTAGGAATCTTGCGTGCCGCCTTTGAACACGGCTGAGCCCGCAACGAGAACGTTGGCGCCGGCTTTGACGACAAGCGGCGCTGTTTCAGGCGTTACGCCACCATCGACCTCGACAAAAATCGGCCGGTTGCCAACCATCGCCTTGACGCGCCTGATCTTCTCCAACATCGCGGGTATGAACGCTTGCCCGCCAAAGCCGGGGTTGACCGTCATCAGCAAGATCAGGTCGAGGCGGTCGAGGACGTACTCGATGACACCCTCTGGCGTTCCGGGGTTTAAAGACACGCCGGCCTTTTTGCCCAACGCGCGAATGGCTTGCAGCGACCGATCGAGATGGGGACCTGCTTCGGCGTGGACCGTGATGATGTCCGCGCCAGCATTCGCGAACTGCGCCAGATAAGCGTCGGCCGGGGCAATCATCAAATGGACGTCGAAGATTTTCTTCGATGCCGCCCGCACGGCTTTGATCACCGGCGCACCAAAGGTGATGTTTGGCACGAAGTGCCCGTCCATCACGTCGCAATGGATCCAGTCGGCGCCGGCCTCGTCGATAGCTTTGATCTCTGCGGCAAGGCGCCCGAAATCCGCTGACAAAATCGACGGCGCGATGATCAAAGGTCCAGCCACAATCAGCCTCTTTCAATGTTTTAACAATAGTCCCGCTGACTTAGCGCAGACGAGCGAATTTGGCACGCTGCAATATTCGGGCAACGCACTGGCTCTAGCTCGCGCGCCGTCGGCGTTCGACGAGCTGGAGAATAAGCGGCGTTAAAATGAGCTGCATCGCCAGATCGAGCTTGCCTCCGGGGATCACGATCGAGTTTGCCCGCGACATGAAACTATCGTGGATCATCGACAACAGATAAGCGAAATCGATGCCGCGGGGATCGCGAAAGCGGATGATCACCATGGATTCGTCAGGCGTTGGAATCCACCGCGCGACGAACGGATTAGACGTATCGACCGTCGGGATGCGTTGAAAGTTGATGTCGGTTTCGGTGAACTGCGGGCAGATATATTTGAGATAGTCGGGCATCCGCCTGAGTATCGTCGCCATGACGTCTTCCATCGCGTAGCCGCGCTCGGAGCGGTCCCGGCTGATCTTTTGAATCCACTCGAGATTGATCACCGGCACGACGCCAATTTTAAGATCGGCATGACGGGCAATGTTGATGTGTTCAGTGATGACAGCGCCGTGCAGGCCTTCGTAGAGCAACAGATCGGAGCCGGGCTCGATATCGGTCCAGGGTGAGAAATGACCCGCTGGAACGCCGATGACTTTAGCTTCGGTCGCATCGTGCACGTAGGCGCGGGATTTGCCGCTGCCGGTTTCAGCGTAGAGGCGAAACAGGCCTTCGATTTCTTCGAAGAGATTGGCCTCCTCGCCGAAATGACTGAAGTTCTGATTGCCTTGGGCGGCCGCCGCCAGCATTGCCTGATCCATCTCAACGCGGTTGTAGCGATGGAACGCGTCGCCCGTCACGAAGGCGGCGTTGACGTCTTCTCGGCGGAATATATTTTCAAAGGTGTGGCGCACGGATGTCGTGCCAGCGCCAGACGATCCGGTGACCGATATGATGGGGAATTTGATCGACATGGATGGAGCTTCTGATCCTCTTCGTCAGCTTCGGCGTCAGCAGGCTTTTCGCGCGCGGCAGTCATGTCAAACCCGGAATAGTCCCCGGCGGCCAAACAGTGCAGATCGCTCGCCCTTAAAGTCCGTGCCGCTGCACAGCCGCGTAACGTGATCGACTTCCCGGCTCGATCCGCAAATGAGCGGCGTTTTCTGGTGCAGGGTCAATGGCACCGTATCAAGCAGGCGCTCGCGGCCGGTGGTGGCGCGCCCGCCTGCCTGTTCGATCAGCCACGCGATGGGATTGGCCTCATAGATCAGGCGAATTCTGCCCTGATGAAAACCCTTCCGGCTGTCGCCGGGATAGAGATAGATGCCGCCGCGTGTCAAAATCCGGTAAATGTCGGCCACCGGCGAACCGGTCCAGCGCATGTTGTAGTCGTGTCCGCGCGGGCCGCTGGCGCCGTTTTCGCAGTCATGGACATAGATCCTGATCGGCTCTTCCCAGTAGCGCGCGTTCGACGCGTTGATTGCGTATTCCTTGGTGGTAGCGGGGATAGCGGCATTGCGGCGGGTCAAGACGAATTTGCGCGTCTGGCGATCAAGCGTGAAGATGTGCGTGCCCGAACCCAACGTTATGGCGAGCGATGTCGCTGGTCCGTACACCATCAATCCGGCCGCCAGTTGGTGCGAACCCGGGCGCAGGAAAGCGGCCTCCCCGATCGATGTCGGATGGCGCGGCAGGATCGAAAAAATCATCCCGAATGAGACGTTGGCATCGACATTGGACGAGCCGTCGAGCGGATCGCACGCCACCAGAAGTGCCGCCGACGGATCAAGTGGCACCGGTTCAAGCAGCTCTTCGGACGCAAAGGCTGCTACGGGGGCCTGCTTTAAAGCATTTATAATCAGATCGTTAGATAGCACATCGATGGCTTTTTGTTCGTCGAATTCGCCAGCTCGTGCGGTGACGCTGCTCAGCTCTCCCGCGAGCGGACCACGCGCGACAAGTTCAGACGTCGCAACGCTCGCCTCGGCCAGCGCCATGACCGTGCGCGCGATCGCTTGGCGCTGCGAAATCTGCATCGCCCAGTCTGCCAGATACGCCTCGAGTGTCACAAACCCACCCTATAGTTGACTTTTTCACGTCATGTGGCCAAGGCAAAACGCTCAACGGTTCCAGCGACCGGCACGATATAAGCCCCGCCAGCGCAGTCAGCTTAGTACAACTTAAGTCTTGGACGCGAGCAGCGATCTTAGGGTGAAATGAACTTCTTTGGGGCGTTGAGCTTAGCTCGTTCGCCGAGACCAACATCAACTTCCATTAGTTAATTTCGTCGGGGTTCTACGTTTTCGTAAGGCACCGCGATATCCAATTGCAGGCCTTAAGAAATGCACATAAAACAAATCGTTTACAGGAGGCACGGGTTTACGGCGTCTCGCAATTGCTCCCTTTTTTAAATTCGAAGAGTTTGCAGTTGCCTTTGCACCCGAGCAGGGGAAAATTACCTGGGACTAATTACAGTATGCCAGCAACCGGCGTCGCGGGGGTGGTGTGGGAAAATTATCAGTCCCCAAAGCATCCCTGGGCCGTCATTATGAAATCGTTATTGCTCTATCTATAGTTAATTTATTTTGCATAATCTGAACCCAATGCTCAGACGGCAGATCAGGGACCATGAACAGACAGCGCCAGTCCTTAATGAAAGTTCAGAAGCACCCCGTCGGGTCTTTGCTTCTCCAATTCAGCCCCATACTTATCGGCGTCGCGGTATTTTCCGGCGTCATCAACGTGCTCGCGTTGTCGGGCTCGTTCTACATGCTGCAAGTCTACGATCGCGTTCTGCCGTCGCAATCTGTGCCGACCCTGATCGGACTTACCGTGCTGATGGTAGGACTGTATATCATCAACGGCATGCTCGAATATTTCCGGGCGCGGATCATGTCGCGCATCGGAACGCGCATCGACAAAACTCTGACGCCGCGCGTGTTTCAGGCCGTGCAGATCCTACCCTTGCGCAGCCGGGGCGGCGGTGATGGCATGCAGCCGATCCGCGATCTCGATAGCGTGCGCAGCTTTATGTCTGGCATGGGCCCGACGGCGTTGTTCGACTTACCTTGGATGCCGGTCTACCTGACCTTCGTCTATTTTCTGCATCCAACCATGGCAATCGTAGCAACGTGCGGCGCTCTCGTCTTGATCGGTCTGACGGTCTTGACGGAATATCGCAGCTCTAAGCCTATCAAGGCGGCAAGCCTATCGGGTGGCCAAAGGCTGGCACTCGCCGAAATGGCCCGCCGGAATGCCGAAGTCACCTACGCGATGGGCATCTCGCCGCACATCCAGCAGCGCTACGAAGCGCTCAACGACCAGTATTTGGCGCAACAGCTCAAAGCCTCGGACGCTGCCGGCGGCATCGGCAATATCACAAAGGTCATCCGCATGATCTTGCAGTCGGCTGTGCTCGGCCTTGGCGCTTATCTCGTGATCAAGAACGAGCTGTCCGCCGGATCGATCATCGCTGGTTCGATCACGGTTTCGCGCGCTTTGGCGCCGATCGAAACCGCGATTGCGCATTGGAAAGGCTTTGTATCGGCGCGGCTCAGCGCTAAGCGGCTGGCCGATCTTTTGACGGCCGCCGAAGAAATCAATCAAGACGTTGTCGAGTTGCCGCCGCCTAAACGCTCGCTGCAGGTTGAAGCTCTCGTCGTCGCGCCTCCCGGACAAAACGATCCTATCCTCAAAGGCGTCGCGTTCGCCCTTGAGAAAGGTGATGCGCTCGGCGTGATCGGTCCCAGCGGCTCTGGCAAATCGACATTGGCGCGCGCCCTTGTGGGCGTCTGGCGGCCATCCAACCCCGCCGGCGCCGTCCGCATCGATGGCGCATCGCTCAATCAGTGGTCGTCCGAGAAACTCGGCCGCCACATCGGATACATGCCGCAGGACGTTGAACTGTTCGACGGCAATATTGCTGAAAACATCGCCCGGTTCGATCCTAATGCAACGAGCGAAACGGTCGTGGCCGCCGCCAAGGCTGCCGGCTCTCACGATCTTATCGTGCGCATGGCACACGGCTATCAGACGCGGATCGGCGAAGCAG
Organism: Hyphomicrobium sp.; assembly: GCA_031367425.1. Taxonomy (GTDB): domain Bacteria; phylum Pseudomonadota; class Alphaproteobacteria; order Rhizobiales; family Hyphomicrobiaceae; genus Hyphomicrobium_B. The sequence goes on along the minus strand of JANLPU010000026.1, from coordinate 60,199 downwards.
GCCGTTCGCTTTCCGGCGGCGAGCGCCAACGCGTGGCGCTGGCGCGCGCCCTTTACGACGATCCGTTCATGGTCATTCTCGACGAGCCGAACGCCAGTCTCGACGCCGCCGGCGACGCCGCCCTGACGGAAGCCATTCTTTCTGTTCGTAAGCGCGGCGGCATTGCCGTTGTCATTGCCCACCGTCCTTCAGCTCTGGCCGCCGTGAACAAAGTTCTCGTTCTCGCCAACGGCCAGACCCGCGCCTTCGGTCCGAAAGACGAAGTGCTGCGCAACATTCTGCAAACTGTGCCTCAAGGCCCCGCCACCCCTTCCATTGAAGGTGCCAATGCGCGCAACGAAGTGACGGCCGGCGACACCCAAGTGAAAGAAACAGGATGAGCAGCCAAGTTTTGATGCTTCCGGGCTCGGGCGGGCCATCCAAGGAAGCGATCCGCCTCGATCACACGTTGATGTCGGTGCGCCGCTACATCGTGGCCGGGCTATTGACCGTCGTCTTCCTCGTCGGTGGCATTGGCGGCTGGGCCGCGACCACCGACCTCGCCGGCGCGGTCGTCGCGTCGGGAACGGTCGTCGTCGCCAGTAACGTCAAGAAAGTTCAACATCCCTCCGGCGGCGTCGTCGGCAAAATTTTCGTGCGCAACGGCGATCACGTCAAAGCGGGCGATCTGCTCGTCCGGCTCGACGAAACTGTGACGCGCGCCAACCTGCAAGTCATCACGCGCCAGCTCGATGAACTTGCCGGCCGCCAGGCTCGCCTGCGCGCCGAACGCGACGACGCTGACACCGTCGTATTTCCTCCGGAAATTACCAACCGGGCCTCGGAATTCGAAATCGATCAAATTCTCAACGGCGAGAAACGGCTATTCGAAAGCCGCAGGAACAGCGATCATTCCAAGAAAAAACAGCTGGATGAGCGAATTTTGGCACTGAAAGAGGAAATCGCCGGCCTCACGGCGCAAGCCGAAAGTAAGTCGAAGGAAAGCGAATTCATCGGCAAGGAGCTGACCGGTCTCGAGACGCTTGAAGCCAAGCAGCTCGTGACGACGACAAAGATTATGTCGCTGCGCCGCGATGGCGCGCGCATCGAAGGCGAACGCGCGCAACTCAAGGCCTCGGCCGCATCGAGCCGTGGCAAGATTGCCGAAATCGAGGTGCAGAAACTCGGCATCGACCACGACGGCAAGAGCGAAACTCTGAAAGATCTGCGCGAATCCGAAGGCAAGATTGCCGAGTTGTCCGAACGGCGCACGGCCGCTGAGGATCAGCTCAGGCGCATCGATTTGCGCTCGCCCGTTGACGGCGTCGTGCATCAGCTGTCGGTGTTCACGGTTGGCGGTGTTATCAACACGGCCGAGCCTTTGATGCTGATCGTGCCCGACGGCGACAAGCTCGTCATCGAAGCCAAGATCGCGCCGCAGGACATCGATCAGGCGCGCTCGCACGAGGAGGCCATGATCCGGTTCCCGGCTTTCAACCAGCGCACGACGCCGCAGATCGCGGGACGGGTGACCAACATCGCGGCCGATCTTACCAAGGATCAGCAACAGCCCAATATTTCTTACTATGTGGCGCGCGTCGAAATTTCCGACGAGGACATGAAGAAACTCGTGAACCTCAAACTGATCCCAGGTATGCCGGCCGAAGTGCAGATCCGCACCACGGCGCGCACGGCGCTGTCTTATCTGCTGAAGCCACTACAGGATCAATTTGCCAAGGCTTTCAAGGAACGCTGAGAGCCTGAAGCGTCAGCTCCGGCCGATGCCCGAATACGTGAAGCCCGCCTCGCGCGCTGCAGCCGGGCTCACGACATTGCGCAAATCGACGATGGCGTTGCCGTTCATGCGGCTGCGCGCTTGCACCAGATCGATGGCGCGGAACTCATTCCATTCGGTCAGGATCGCGAGCACATCGGCGCCGCGCACCGCCTCGAGCGCGTTTTCGCACCACGTCACCTCCGGCAGCATCTCGACGGCGTGCTTCTGCCCTTGAGGATCGTAGGCGCGCACGGTGGCGCCGCGCTCCTGCAACATCGGCACAATGACGAGGCTTGGCGCGTCGCGCATATCGTCAGTGTTGGGCTTGAACGTGACGCCGAGGATGGCGATCGTCTTGCCGCGCAAATTGTTGCCGGCGGCCTGCTCGATGCGCCCGGTCATGGCAATCTTGCGCTCGTGATTGACGCGCTCGACCTGCTCGATGATTGAGATCGGCGCCTTGTGCTCGCGCCCTGTGCGGATCAGCGCGGAAACGTCTTTGGGGAAGCACGAGCCGCCATAGCCTGGACCTGGATGAAGGAACTTGTCGCCGATGCGGCGATCCTTGCCGATGGCCGACGCCACTTCCTGCACGTCACCCCCGACGGCTTCGCACAGATCGGCAATCTCGTTGATGAAGCTGATCTTCATCGCCAGGAACGCGTTGGCCGCGTACTTGGCAAGTTCGGCCGATTCGCGCGCGACGAACATCACCGGCGATCCGCGCAGCGCCAACGGCTTATAAAGGCGGTCCATAACTTCGCGTGCGTGCGCGCTGTCGGTGCCAACGAGCACGCGGTCCGGGTGGGTGAAATCCTGGATGGCCGAGCCTTCGCGCAGGAATTCGGGATTGGAGCAGATCGCAACATCGAGGTCAGGCCGCAGAGCTTTGAGGCGGCGCTCGATCTCGCGGCTGGTGCCCACAGGCACGGTCGATTTGGTGGTGACGACGGTCGTTGCCGTGATGTAGGGCGCCATGTCCTCGACGGCCTTGTAAACATATGACAAGTCGGCATAGCCGTCGCCCCGGCGCATGGGCGTTCCGACCGCTAAAAATACGACGTCGGCGCCCTTGACCGCCATCGCCAGATCGCTGGTGAAAACGAGGCGCTTGGCGCGCATATTCCGCTGCATCAAATCGTCGAGGCCGGGCTCGTAGATGGGCGAGCGCCCGGCGTTGAGCATGTCCAAACGGCTGATGTCTTTATCGACACAGACGACATTCCAGCCGAATTCGGAAAAACACGCGCCCGAGACCAAGCCCACGTAACCAGCGCCGATCATGCAAATCTTCACGAAGTTTCTCCTGTCAGATTTGCTGTTGACACCCTCTATCGGTGCGCGAACCTTTGCCCGCGCCTTGAAGCCACGTACCGGTTCGGCCTGCCGGTAACACATTCGCTCACAAAGGGCTAGAAGACGCCGCAGTTGGCGTATAACGGATTCTGCAATTATCCAAAGTGGACCTTATGCCGCCAATTCAGCTCGACGCCTCCCAAACAGAACTCTGCGTTGTAATTCCCGTGCTCAACGAAGAGCGCACGATCGAAGGCCTGCTGCTCAGACTTATACCGGTGCTTGAGAGCACGGGGTCGTCTTTTGCAATCGTCTTCGTCGACGATGGCTCGACCGACGGCACGCTTTTACGCCTTCGGCAATGGCATGGCCGGGATCCGCGCATAAAAGCAATTTCGCTCAGCCGGAACTTCGGCAAGGAAATCGCCGTGGCGGCCGGACTTAAATACGCAACTGGCGATGCAACCATCGTCATGGACGGCGATCTTCAGCATCCACCTGAAATGATCCCGCAGTTTATCGCGCGCTGGCGCGACGGCTACGACATCGTCTATGGGCAACGTATCAACCGTGCGCCTGAAAGCGTCGGACGTCGGCTCGGAGCGCGAATTTTCTATCGGATGTTCCGCCACCTTTCCGGCACGCGGCTGCAACTGAACTCGTGCGATTTTCGGCTGTTCAGCCGCCGCGCCGTCGCCGCCATCAATCAATTTGGCGAGCGCAAACGCTATAACAACGGCCTGTTTGCCTGGATCGGATTTCCATCGATCGGCCTGCCGTTCGAGACGCCAGCGCGCGCTGAGGGCGACAAATCCCGCTGGGCGGCCATCAATCTCGTGCGCTTTGCACTCGACGGCTTGGCATCGTTCTCGACCATCCCGTTACGGTTCTGGTCGGTTCTCGGGCTGACAATTTCGGGCATCGCGTTCAGCTTCATGCTGTGGGTACTATTCCAGACGATTGCATTCGGCGAGCCGGTGCGCGGCTATCCGACGTTGATCATCATGATCTTGTTCTTCTCGGGCATCCAGTTGATCTCGCTTGGCGTCATCGGCGAATACCTGGGGCGCGTTTACGAGGAGGTCAAAGCGCGACCATTGTTTCTAGTGCGCGACGAATTGGGGTTTGATCATCCCGGCAGCGCGGTGCCAAGCAGCGGCAACGTGGTCGCCGTTGCAGCGCGCACGGCGAACCCGATTTCATCGGTCGCATCGTGACGGGGACTATCAGCCACGGCGGCGGTTTTTTGGCCTCTGGCACGCTGGCATTTCTCACGGACGCCGGCATTCTTTTCGGGGCGACGCGGGGGCTTGGGCTAGACCCCTTCTCAGCCCGCATCGTCGCCATCGGCTGTGCCATGATCGTTGGCTATTTCGCCCACCGCAGCTTCACGTTTCGCCGCACGGAGCCGGCCTCACTGGGTGAATTCGCGAAATTCGCGGGCGTCGCGATGGCCGCGACATCGATCAACTACGGCTGCTATGCAGCGATCATGCTGTTGCGCGGCGGCACCGATCCGCTCGCCGCGCTCTTTGCTGCTTCTCTGATCGCGATGATCGTCAGCTACGTCGGCTTGCGCTTTGGCGTCTTCAAGCGCCAGCTGCTTTAGACCTTGAACTCGTCGATTTTGGCGAATGCCGTTCGCAAAGCGTCCGACCAGGCTGACGACATGTTACGAAAATACTCGTCATCGGTGCCAATGCGCTTTTCGCGCCGCACTTCAAGCGTGTCGCGTTCGTAGATCAGCACGTCGATCGGCAGTCCGACGGAGAGGTTCGAGCGTAAGGTCGAATCAAATGACAGCAGCATCAGCTTGGCTGCTTCGCCCAGCCGCATATCGGAGCGCGCAACACGGTCGAGGATCGGCTTGCCGTATTTGTGTTCGCCTATTTGCAAATAGGGTGTGTCCTCGGTCGCCTCGATGAAATTGCCTTCCTGATAGATTTGAAACAAGCGCGGCCGTTCGGTGCCGATTTGGCCGCCGAAAATAAATGACGCATTGAAGCCGGCTTTGCTCGCCTCCAATGCTGGGCCATCGACGCGGCGCGCTTCCCTGACGGCATCGCCGACGACGCGGGCGGCGCGGTACATGTTTGGCGCGTGGAGTAGGGTCGTCGCATCGGGATCGGAATTTGCATCGGTGATCGGTTCATTGAGCAGACTGACGACGGCCTGCGTCACGGCCAAGTTGCCAGCCGTCAGCAGCACCAGCACGCGGTCTCCGGGCTGCCGCCAGGTTTGCAGCTTGCGATATTGAGCGATGTTGTCGACACCAGCGTTCGTGCGCGTATCGGCGGCGAACACCAAACCCCGCTCAAGGCGCAGAGCGACGCAGTAGGTCATAGGTCATCCCTTGTGCCAGCATTATTGCTGCTCGTTTGCTGCTGCACTTCGGCGATGACGTCAAGGGCCTCATTGGTGCCGCCCCGACGATTAGAATTTAAGAGAGGCGGCCAACGCTGGCCACCTCTTCAAGTCTCGCACAAGGCGGGTACGCCGGGGATTAAAACAATCCCTGGATCTGGCCCTTGTCGTCGAGCCTGATACTGTCGGCCGATGGTACCTTGGGCAATCCCGGCATGGTCATGATTTCGCCCGTGACGACGACGACGAATTCGGCGCCGGCCGATAGCCGCAACTCGCGTACCGGCACGATGTGCCCGGTCGGCGCACCGCGCTTGGCGGCATCCGTCGAAAACGAATACTGCGTCTTGGCCATGCACACCGGCAAGTGGCCGAAGCCCGCCGCTTCGAGATCCTTGAACTGCGTCTCGACGCTCGGCTCGCACGAGATATCGGCGGCGCGATAGATTTCGGTCGCGATCGTTTTGACCTTGTCGCGCAGCTTCATGTCGTCGGGATAGAGCGGCTTAAAGTGCGCCTTGCCTTGAGCGATGACGTCGACGACGTGATGGGCGAGCGCCTCCGTGCCTTTGCCGCCTTCCGCCCAGTGGGTGCACAGGAATGCTTTCGTTCCCATGCTCTCGGCGGCTTTTTGCACTTCCAGGATTTCGGCATCGGTGTCGGTGATGAACTTGTTGACGGCCACGACGGCGGGCACGCCAAATTTATTGACGTTTTCGATGTGGCGCTTGAGGTTATCGCAACCCTTGGCGACGGCGGCTGCGTTCTCGTTTTTCAGATCGTCCTTGGCAACGCCGCCGTGCATCTTCAACGCGCGCACGGTTGCAACGATCACCACGGCCGAGGGCGCGATGCCGGCTTTACGGCACTTAATGTTGAAGAATTTCTCAGCTCCCAGGTCGGCGCCAAAGCCTGCTTCGGTGACGACGTAGTCGGCGAGCTTCATCGCCGTTCGCGTCGCCAGTACCGAGTTGCAGCCGTGCGCGATGTTGGCGAACGGCCCGCCGTGGATGAACACCGGATTGTTCTCAAGCGTCTGCACCATGTTGGGTGAGAGGGCGTCTTTCAGCAGCACTGTCATCGCGCCATCGGCTTTGAGATCGCGCGCGGTCACCGGCTTCTTGTCGCGCGTGTAGGCCACGATGATGTTGCCGAGACGCTTTTCGAGATCTTTGAGATTTTTCGCCAGGCACAGGATCGCCATGACTTCCGAGGCGACGGTGATATCGAAACCGTCTTCGCGCGGGAAACCGTTCGATACGCCGCCGAGCGAATTCACAATCGAACGCAACGCGCGGTCGTTCATGTCGAGCACGCGCTTGAATTGGATGCGGCGCGCGTCGATGCCCAGCGCGTTGCCCCAATAGATGTGGTTGTCCATCATCGCGGCGAGCAGGTTGTGGGCCGAAGTGATGGCGTGGAAATCGCCGGTGAAATGCAGGTTGATGTCTTCCATCGGCACAACTTGGGCGTAACCGCCCCCGGCCGCGCCACCTTTGACGCCAAAGCAGGGTCCGAGCGATGGCTCGCGCAACGCCATGATCGCCTTTTTACCGATGCGGTTGAGGCCGTCGCCGAGGCCGACCGTGGTCGTCGTCTTGCCTTCGCCAGCCGGCGTCGGGCTGATGGCGGTAACGAGGATCAGCTTGCCGTCGGGGCGGTGTTCCAATCCGTCGATAAAGTCGAAAGTTACCTTAGCCTTGGTCCAGCCGTAAGGCACTAAAGCATCCGCGGGCACGCCGACTTTGGCTGCAACTTCGGCGATCGGTTTCGTTTTCGCTTCGCGCGCGATTTCGATGTCGGATTTGACGGACACTGGCGCAGTTCCTCCACGGGGCTTATGGTTGGCCTGTACGGCGTCGAGGCCGGTCAGGCAGCCGCATATTGTACTTTCGAACACCCGCCGCCAAGCGGGCCTGCGAAAAATAACCGGCTGCCGATTGTCGCGGCGTAGGGAGCGTCCGCTACCTGGGGCGGTTTTTGCCCCAGAAGCCCTCTCGACCCTCGAGCGCGTAGACCATGGCCAGCGTGATCAAGCTGCAAGCCGCGAACCCGATAGCGAGCGGAAGCGGTGTGCCGTCAAACATCCGGCCGATGAGACCGCCCGCCGTCGCGCCGATGGCGGTGCTGAGCCCGCCGATTACCGACGAGGCCATGCCGGCATTGCGGCCCTGCGGCTCCATCGCGAGCGCATTGAAGTTCGGCGCGATGAGCCCGAACAGGAAGAATTCAGCCGAGATCAGCCCGGCGAACACCCAGACATTGGCAAACCCGGCCTTGACCGCAAGACACAGGACAATCGCAACAATCACAAATCCCACGAGTGCGGTGTGCGACACGCGCCGCATTCCTAGCGGTCCGACCAGTCGCGAATTGGCGAACGAGGCAATCGCCATGACGGAAGCCACCGCGCCGAACACAATTGGGAAATAATCGCCGAGCGCGTACACGTCGACGAACACCTGCTGAGCGCTGGCGACATAAGCCAACAGGCAGCCGAACATGAAGCCGCCGGCCGCGCCGTAAACAACTGTCTGCGGTTCCATGATGACGGCCTTGAACGACGACAGCAGAGACTCCCGCTGCGAATGGCCGGTAACGGCGCGCGCTGTTTCGGGAAGCCGCAATGCCGACCAAACCGTGACCGCCAATCCTAATGCTAACAGCGCGTAGAATGTCAGATGCCAATCGCCGAGATGCAACAGGCCTTGGCCGAGTGACGGCGCCAAAACGGGAATGATGATGAACACCATCATCGCAAACGACATCACGCGCGCCATCTGCCGCCCGCTGTAGAGATCGCGCACCACGGCGAGGGCCACAACGCGAGGGGACGCCGCGCCAACGCCTTGCACGAGGCGTGCGGCGAGCAAACTATCGAACGATCCAGACATCAAAGCGCCGAGCGTTCCAGCCACGAAGATCGCGAGGCCTGCCATCAGCGTCGGCTTGCGCCCGATGCGATCCGACAGCGGTCCATAGACCAGCTGACCGGCCGCAAAGCCTGCCATATAGAGCACGATGATCAGCTGGCGGTCGTTTTCGCTTTTGACACCGAGCGCGGTGCCGATTTGCGGCAGCGCCGGCAGCATGATGTCGATCGACAATGCGGTCAGAGCCATCAGCGCGGCCGTCAATGTCACAAATTCGACGAACGAGATTTTGAGTGCAGGTGCGGCCGTCTCGGCTGATGGTTTTGCCGCGCCGCCAAGGTGTGCAACAATCTCACGCTCGGATTCCAACTTGTACATGGGCGTCCTCTAGTGGGCGTCTGGCGAAGCATGTCGTGCGCGCGTTGCGCATCATTGAGCGCGCAATGCTGCTCTTGCAAGACCATCACGCATTGCAGATTTCGAACAACGCCTTTGCCGATCATAAAGTTCGCGGTTCGCATTCTGCGCCAACACTGTGATGCAACGCAACGCGCGCGCCCGCGCATAGCTGATGCGCGGCCACGGATAATAGAGGTGTCTAACCTGGAGATAGACCCAGGAGCGGGGCGGTTCGAGCCCTTCAATTGTTTTATTCGGATGCGGCTCTCGCCGCCCCGCGCGACGGGGGACTTGTCCACTGCCTTCCCCGGATTGCATCCCTGCCCGGAGCTCACTGAGATTTTCGCCTCAGCGGAAGGAAGACCCTCACCAGCTTATGGGGTCGGATCCTGACCGTCGGCTTGTCCGTGCAGTCCGCCAGCGCACGTCTGCACCCCGGGTCTAATGAACAAGCGGGGCGAGTATTGCGGGACTTCGACAGCGCGAGGATAAGTTTGTATTCCGAAAGCGTTGATCGCCAATACGGCGTGAGCCATTGGAGTTGCTGCTGCGTCGAAGGAAGAGAGCAGCGGGTGCAGCCACGCGGGCGAAGGCGGCGATAAGGTGACTGTTGCTGATAAGCACAGGCCCAGAAAACTAGAATTTCAAAGCATTCTTCAAGCCGTCTTCATCTGCAAACTGCAAAAATGCTTGACCTAAATGCGAAATTGAATAGGTGGCACCATTGACTTGCTTGACCAGAGCATTGAAAACCAAAAAATTCATCCACTGCTTCAAGTCAAGAATATCGCCTTCCGGAACTCCAATTCCAAGCGCGAGTTCTCTGTGTTGTTGGTGAATTCTTCGAAGTCCACGTCCGTCCGAAGGATTTATCGCAATTTTTCGGAGGGCGGCAATCTGTGTCTCAAAAATTTCTCTTCCTAATCGATCGAAGTCTCTTGCCCTTTGTGTATAGGCCCAAGCCCGGATAAGACGTTCCTTCAAATCGGTTGCGTTCGTTAGTCCGTTTTGTTCGATGAACTCGCAGCTGCGATCTATCCACTCAGTTAGTGAAGGATCATTTTCTACAACGGATTTTAATGTGGCCTCCGTACTCGCTAGTTGTTCTCCTTGCGAAACTTTATCAGTACTCTGGTGTTGTGCGAATTCAGCGTTACCAAAACGAGTCACGCGATTTGATAAAGCCTTGAGCGCATCTGACGTGGACGCCAATGTCCCGACAATTTGCATAACAGGCTGGCGATAGGTGGTTGCGATAAAAATTGCGACGAGCGGCCAAGAAACGGTCGCGACCCAATGAAACAGCTTGCCAACGATTCTTATGGCTACTTCAAAATCAGGGCCGCTCATGTTTTTTTAGCCTCCAAATGCTCGGGAAAGCTTATGTGGCAGAGCATTCGATACATTAGGCCAACGCGCATCCTGCCTCAACCCACGGGCCGCACGACCAGCACGGTGGCGTTGTCTTGGTGCGGTTCGCGCAGGGCCTCGACCGCGCGGATGATGGCGGTGGCCACGGCTGACGCGCCGTCCTTGGCGTAGCCTTGAATGATGCGCGCGATCTCGTCGGTGTCGAGCGTTTCGACGCCGTCGCTGGCGAGCACGATGTAGTCGCCGATTTCCAAGGCCAATGGCTGGCGCGAAATATCGACGAGATCGATTTCATCGCCCGTGACGGCCGAGCGCAGCATATGGCGGCGCGGATCGCGGCGCGCGTCCTCCGGGGTCAATTGGCCGGCAGCGACCAGCCTGTCAAGTTCAGGCGCTAACGAATGGTCTTCGTTCAACACCGCCACTTCGCCGCGCCGGAACAGATAAAGCGGGCTGTCGCCGACGCTCACCCACTCGATGCCGCCCGGCCCGAACGCGGCGCCAACGAGCGTCGAACCCATGCCAGACAGCAACGGATTATCGGCGACCCTTGACGCGATGGCTTCATTGGCGGCCTGCAATGCGGCGACGAGGCGAGCTTGCGATTCGCCGTCCGCCAAAACGACGGTTGATAAAAATTGCTCGCACACCAGGCGGCTGGCGAGTGCGCCGCCCGCGTGTCCGCCCATGCCGTCGGCCAAAACTGCGAACGTACCGGAACTCGATAACTCCGAATGCGCGGCGCGCAGGTATGGCTCCACCGCGCCCGGCCAATAGGCGGCGGTATCTTCCTGATAGTCCCGCGCGCCACGGGTGGTGGCGACCGCATGCTCAAATGCTGCCATCAAGTTTTGGGTTCCGAAATTTCGGACCAATCGAAATCAGAGCCGCAGAACGGCAGCAGCGCAACTTGGGTGCGACCCAGCGTGATGACGTCCATGGGCTTCAACTCGACTGCGCCCGCAGGCCGCTTATCGTTGACCGACACGACATTTGTTTTAGCAAGGTTTGGCACGAACAGGAATGATCGATCCGTCGCATCGTAGCGAATATAGGCTTGGGCCTCGGACGATATCGTGTCGTCGCCAAAGTCGATTGCGATGCGGTTGGAGGCGGCGCGCCCAACGGTGTTGTTGCCTTCGAAAATCGGGCGGAACGCGCCCAGGCCCGGCCCGCCAACGACGACGAGAAAGCCGACCACGGGATCGCCATCGAACTTAGCGCGCTCGATCTTTTGGCGGCCGCGCAACAGAACCGTGCGGTCTGGATTTGGTTCGGCGACCGCTGGCGTTTCACGGCGGACGACACGGGTTGTCGGCGGCGCATCGGGCTCGCTGTGGCGGTCAACGGCGCGCGGTACGGGCATCGTGCGGGCAAGGCGGGCGGCTTCTTCAGCTCGTGGTATGACTGCGGGCAATGCAATCGGTGGCGGTTGCACGGCGGCGAGCTCAATGAGCTTTGCAGGCTTGACCGTTGCTGGCGGCGTCACAGCTACTGGCAACTCATCGCGGCTGGCGGCCAGCAGCGCATCCTTCAAACTGCCAAGAAACCCTTTCGCGCCGTTTGGCGTCGCTCCAGTCACCGGTTCTGCCCGCTCGATCGTCATCGTTGCTCCTCCATCGGATTGTGAATGAAATGAAATCAGAAAAGACGCCCTTAAGGGCCGTGAAGACTGGCCTTCAAGCGCTACGCACCGTCACATCAGTCCGCCGTGAAACCGCAATCGCCCCGGCCCCAGTTCGATCAGATCGCCATCGGCCAGTTGCACATCGCTGCAACGCTGCCCGTTGACGACGAGACCGTTGCCCTCGATGCCAGAGAGATCGGTGATGCGATAATCCCCGAACGTTTCGCGGTGAATCGCTGCGTGATAGCGGTGCACTGCAAAGCTCGGAATGCGAATGTCGTTGTCGGCTTCGCGGCCGATGCGGAACATGTCGCGCAGAATTGCGAACTGCGCGCCGTTAGCACCGACGATCTCCACCGACGCGTGGCCGGGCAACGTCACGGCTTCGCTCGCGATATCAGCGGCGGCGTTGGGCGGCAAAACGGCTTTGCCGCGATACCGGCGCGTTGCTTCCGGCCCGCGCTTGGCCCACGAGATCGACCGGCTGGCCGAAGCCAAAACCGGTATGACGACGATCGCCACGAGGCCGAGCATCAAAGCGGGCGCAGCGCGATAGCCGTGCCCAAGGCCGGCAAGTGCGAGGTGGAATACACTCGCGCTATGCACAAGCACACTGCTCACAATCGCATTGTGTGACGTCGGGACGATTGTGGACTGGCCCGCGATGTACAGGCCGACGGCCACCGCGGAACTCGCAAATATCCAGTGCTTTGCGGTCATAGTGCTCATCCTCGCCTAGAGTTCATTTTGGCGCGGCGATCTGGGCTGCAACATGGCCGGAAAACGTCACGTCAGAGATTTGTTCATCGCGGGTTCATCGCTCTTTTCACGGCCACATTTTTAGGCCAAGGCTGACAAAGTTCGCGAGCGTCGCGAGTGTAGTTGTAGATGTAGTTGTAGATGGGGAAAGAGGCTTGCGGGTCAATGCGAGCTAAGCGGGCAGAGCCGGAGACATGACACACCTCATCGCGCTACCGAGCGGAACGGAACTCACCGGCGATTACCGCATTCAGCGCGTGCTCGGCGCTGGCGGATTCGGCGTGACGTATCTGGCGGAAGAAATCGCGCTCACCCGCCTCGTCACCATCAAGGAATATTTCCCGGCAGACTTTGCAGCGCGCGCCCCCGATCAATCAGCGGTGCCCCGCAGCCAAGGGTGCAACGAGGATTATAACTGGGGTCTGGAACGTTTCATCGAGGAAGCGCAGACGCTGGCGCGCTTCAATCACGCCAATATCGTGCGCGTGTTCCGCTATTTCCGCGCCAACAATACCGCCTACATGGTGCTGCATTTCGAGGAAGGGCAAAGCCTCAAGACGTGGCTCAAGGGTCTGGGCCGCGCCCCGCGCCAAAAAGAACTCGACGCCATTTTGATGCCGCTGCTCGATGCGCTGGAAACCGTCCACAAGGCGGAGTTCCTGCATCGCGACATCGCGCCCGACAACATCATCGTGCGCAAAACGGATGGCGAGCCGGTGCTGATCGATTTCGGCGCGGCGCGCAGCGATATCGCCGCGCATTCCAAAACCAAAACGGTCTCAGCCTTGGTGAAGCCGGGCTACAGCCCTTACGAACAATATGCCGAGACGAGCCGTCAGCAGGGGCCGTGGACAGACATCTATGCGCTCGCGGCAACGCTTTATCATGCGGTGACGGGTAAGCGTCCGCCAGACAGCCCGTCGCGGATGTTGAACGACGAATATGTGCCAGCGCGCGAAGCGGCATTAGGCGCTTACCGCGCGACATTCCTGGAGGCGATCGACAAGGGCTTGGCTCTCAACATCGATGCGCGGCCAAGGTCGGTCGTCGCGTGGCGCGGCGCACTCTTGGCGCCAGAGCCAAAAAAGCCAGGCATCCTCTCCCGAATGCGAGATAAGGCGCAAGGTCCAGAGCGCGACTGGGCAGCGCCGAGCGCACCACAGACTGCAGCAGCGCGCGCGATGCGCGTCGCAACCGCAGTGCCACCCCCGCCCGATGCGCCGGGCCCTGCGGGTCAACTGCTCGATTTCTTCGACGGCCTGAAGGAAAAACATTTGCCGGCAGCGGCGAACGCTAAGCTGGAGAGTACGTCTCTCACTGCTAAACTCGCCGCCGTTGGCGCGGCGGCTGGCATCGCTGAAAAGCCAATGGGCGCGCGCAAAACTAAAGCTGCGCGCGACAAGAAAGAGCCAGTTGTCAAACCGCCAGGTGCTAAACCGCCCGTTGCTAAACCGATTGTGATTTCGGAGCCGGCGGTGAAAGCACGCAGCCGCTCGCAGCCCGCGCCTGACGTCGCGCGCCGCCGCATTTTCTCAGCAGGCTTCATCACGAAAATGGTGTGCGCGGCTGGTATCGCGGGCGCTGCACTTGCCTATCAAGATCGTCTGCCGCGTTTGCTGGCAACATCGACCGGCCGGATCACGACGGGCGCGCTCGCGCCTGATCTTCACGCCACGCACACGATTAACCAAGGCCAAGCCTTCAAAGCGCACGAGGGCAGCATCGACGGCGTCGCGTTCTCCGGCGATGGCCGCTTGATCGTCACGGCCGGGGCCGACAAGACACTCAAAATTTGGGACGCCACCAGCCGCACTCTGTCTGCAACGTTGGCGCTCGACAAAGGTGCGGCCACTTCGCTATCGGTTCGCAATAATCGCGCGTTGACGAGCCACGCCGACGGCACGAGCGTGGTTTGGGACTTGGACGGGCGGCGCGCACTTTTCAGCTTTAAACGGAACGACGCGAGCATCTGGGCTGCAACGTTCGCTGGCTCTGAAGATCAGATCGCGACCGCCAGCCACGATTGGACGGTGGCGCTGTGGCAGACGTCATCCCAGTCGGCGCCGGCTCACATGTTGGAGGGCCACGAGAACGCCGTGCAGGCGTTGGCGACCGAGCCGTCAGGGCATTGGCTGGCGTCGGGCGGTGCCGATCGCATGGTCAAGCTGTGGGATCTCGAAACCAACGAACTGAAGCGCACCTATCGCAATCATTCCGATTTCATTTCGGCACTCGCCATTACCAACGACGGCGCGACCTTAGCCGCCGCCAGCCTCGACGGCGCGATCAAGTTATGGTCGACGTCGTCATCGCGGCCGCTGCGCACGCTCAATAATCATACCGACAAAGTGACGAGCGTCGCCTTCTCGCCCTCTGGCGATTTGCTGGCGTCGGCCGCGGAAGACGGCACCGTGCGCGTGCGCGGCATGAAGCGGGCGCGCGCCTATTGGTCGATGAGCGGATTGGAGCGCCCGGCCAAGACGCTGGCGTTTTCGCCTGACGGGCGCACGCTTGTCACGGGCGGGAGCGAGGGCACCGTGACGCTGTGGTCGTTGCCCGAGCCCGTCATCGCTCAGCGGTAGTGCGCAACGCTCCCCTCACCCTACACCCGCCGTCCCGGCCGGAGACGCGCGAGCGCGTCGCAGAGCCGGGATCCTTCCCCCTCAGCAATTGAACTCAAACAGCAACGGATAAGGGTCCCGGATAGCCGCGCTCACGCGCCGCTTCCGGGAATGCGGGTGGGGTGGGGAGCGGGCGGTGTGTGCTGCCAAATGCGTCCTCGACGCGACGGACGGTTACGTTCATCATGCGCTCGCACCAATTTCGCGACTTAGGAAAGTTCCCCCAAAATGGACGTCGATGCACTGATGCTCGCCCGGTTGCAATTTGCTTTCACGATCATCTTCCACATCATCTTCCCGAGCTTCACGATTGGGCTGGCAGCCTTCATCGCAACGCTGTTGGTGCGCTGGCGGATGACGGGCGAAGAACGCTTGCGCAACCTTGCTCATTTCTGGACCAAGATCTTCGCCGTGTCATTCGCCATGGGCGTCGTCTCAGGCATCGTGCTCTCTTATCAGTTCGGCACCAACTGGAGCCGCTTCTCCGAGGTCGCCGGCAACGTTGTCGGTCCGCTGATCGGCTATGAAGTTTTGACCGCGTTTTTTCTCGAAGCGACGTTCTTAGGGATCATGCTGTTTGGCTGGAAGCGGGTGTCGCCAAACCTGCATACACTCGCCGCTATCCTCGTCGCGGTCGGCACATCGATGTCGGCATTCTGGATTTTGTCGGCCAACAGTTGGATGCAAACGCCAGCCGGACACGAGATCAAAAACGGTATCGCTTATCCGCTCGACTGGCTGGCGATCGTTTTCAATCCGAGCTTTCCTTATCGCTTCGCCCACATGTTCACCGCCGCTTATCTGACGACATCGCTCGTCGTGCTGTCGGTCGGCGCGCGCTATCTTTACACCGGCCGCTACGTCGAAGACGCCAAGACAATGATGCGCATGGGGCTCGGCATGGTCGCGGTGCTCGCGCCCTTGCAGCTGTTGATTGGCGATCAGCACGGGCTCAACACATTGCAATATCAGCCAGCGAAAATCGCCGCTATGGAAGGTCATTGGGATGGCTCCAAGCCCGGCGAACTCGTGCTGTTCGCGTGGCCCAACCAAAAAGCCGAGCGCAACGATTATGAAATCGGCGTGCCCAACGTCGCGAGCTTAATTCTCACCCACAGCGCCAACGGCTTGTTCAAAGGTCTGAAAGATTTCGCGCCCAACGAGCGGCCGCACGTGGCCACCGTGTTCTTTGCTTTTCGCGTCATGGTCGGCGTTGGAATGCTCATGATCGCCATCGGTTTCGTTGGCGCGTTTTTGTGGTGGAAGGAACGCTTGTTCGATACGCGCTGGTATTTGCGCTCCCTGACCTATGTCTGGCCGCTCGGCTTCATCGCCATTATCGCGGGGTGGACCGTGACCGAGAGCGGCCGCCAGCCTTATCTCGTTTATAACGTTTTGAAGACCGCTGACGCTGTCTCGGCCGTCTCGTTCGGCGCGGTGCTGACGACGCTCATCTTGTTTGTGCTGGTCTACTCGAGCGTGTTCTCGATGGGCATCCTCTATATCAACCGGCTGATCGAAAAAGGCCCGGCACCTGCCACGACGACAGATGAAAAGGGTGTGCCATCACGGCCTCTCTCGGGCGCCAAGCAAGGTGCCCGGCAAGCAACCCAACCGGCGGAGTAAAGCCAGATGGACGATCCTTCTTACTGGTTGCCGCTGGTCTGGGCCGCCATCATCGCGACCGCCGTGGCGCTCTACGTTATTCTCGACGGCTTCGATTTGGGGCTCGGCATTCTGTTCCCGTTCGCTCGCCAAGAAGAGCGCCGCGACGTGATGATGAATACCGTCGCGCCGTTTTGGGATGGCAACGAGACGTGGTTGGTGATGGGCGGCGGCGGCCTGTTCGTGGCGTTTCCGAAAGCCTACGGCGTCATCATGTCGGGCCTTTATCTGCCGATCATCGTGATGCTACTGGCATTGGTGTTCCGCGGCGTCGCCTTTGAATTCCGCTGGGTATCGAAACCCAAACATCAATTGTGGGACTATGCATTCACCTACGGATCAATCGTGGCCGCGTTCGCGCAAGGGATCGTGCTCGGCGGATTGCTGCAAGGCATCACCGTCAAGGACGGTCACTTCGCGGGCGGATCGTTCGACTGGCTGACGCCGTTCGCGCTGTTCTGCGGCGTGGCGCTGGTCGTTGGCTATGCGCTGTTGGCGGCGACCTGGCTGATCATGAAGACCGAAGGCGAGCTGCAGGCCTGGGCGCGCGACATCGCCAAGCCAGCGTTCCTGGCGCTGATGGCGACGTTTGCGATCATCAGTTTGTGGACACCGCTGACCCTGCCGCGCGTGGCCGAGCGCTGGTTTACATGGCCCAACATTGCGCTGCTCTCGCCGATACCACTGTTGACCGCAGCCGTGGCACTCTACTGCTGGCGATCGATTGCGACGGACCACGACACGCGGCCGTTTTTCTCGACGATTGCCTTATTCCTGCTTGGCTTTGCGGGCCTCGTGATCTCCAATGCGCCTTATCTCGTGCCAGATACGATCACCGTGTGGCAGGCGGCGGCAGCGCCAAGCTCGCAGAAGTTCATGCTCGTTGGCACGCTGATCATGCTGCCGGTGATCTTGGGCTACACCGCGTTCGTCTACTGGACGTTTCGAGGCAAAATGCGCTCGGGCGAAGGCTATCATTGAGACGTAGGCGATGAGGCGCGTACAAGAGTGTTAAAGCTGCGGAGAAGTTCGCCGCTGTCCTCATGCCTGCCATCTTCTCACCCGACATTTGCCGCACTCGATTCTCGCGAATTTGGTTTGGTCAAGACGGAGCCTTACGAATGTTTGGATGGCGCAGACGCAGTGAAGGTTTTGAATGGCGCGAGTACGTGAAAACCACCGTTCTGGTGCGCCGCGCCGACCGGCAGCGCCGTCTCGACGACGCCCGGCTCGCCGCACTCTCCAAGGTCAGAGACGTTAAGGACCGTGGCGTCGAAGCTGGCAAAGTCCACGTCGAGCAAGCCCAAAATTGGTTGTGGCTGCTATTAGTGGCATGCGGGCTCGCCGCACTCGCCACATTGAAATCGATCTACAAAGCTGTGGCGGTCGGCAGCGCGTGGACTGCAAGCCAAGTCCGGGGCGCGTTCGCTCGCGTGGCCATGCCAGCGCTGCCAGATGCAAACTTCGCCAAAGGCCGCTTGCAGCGGATGAAACAAGCCGCGCCCGCTTTCACTCTCACCTCACTCGGCAAGCCTCAGACATTTGTCTACGCGGGCTTTTTGTTGCTGACCGTGCTGGTCGGCGGGCGGGCGCTCGCACCGTCATCCCCAGTGCACGACGCGCGTCTCACAACGGCCAGCATCGGGGCCCCGTCGGAGCCTTCGGCAGACGGGCTCACCGGCCGGGCAACGGCAGTTGTCGGCGATGTCTTGCGCATTGCAGGAACGCTCGTGCGGCTAAAGGGCATCGAAGTTCCAGAAAGCCAGCAGTCGTGCCTGAAAGCCAATGGCCGACGCTGGTCGTGCGGTACCGCCGCGCTCGATGGGCTCAAAGGCCTATTGCGTGGCAAGACTGTCACCTGCGAAACGTCCGGCGCTGACGAGCAGGGTCGCCCGCTGGCCACCTGCGCCACGCCGGAGTTTGACGTTGCCGCCGAAATGGTGCGGCGCGGGCATGCGTTCGCCGGAACGGGCTTCTTTGGCTCGTTCAGCAGCGAAGAAGACGCTGCGAAAACGCAGAAGATCGGCTTGTGGCAGGGCGAAGCCGAGCGGCCGGGCGAGTGGCGTCAACGGCGTTGGGAGGAGGCCAAGAAATCGAGCCCCGATGGCTGCCCGATCAAAGGCTATGTGCGCACCGCCGGACGGATGTACGCGATGCCTTGGTCGCAGGATTACGCCCAGGGCAAACTGCGCACCGTCAAAGGCGAGCGCTGGTTTTGCAGCGAAGACGATGCGCGCGCGGCAGGGTTCAAGCTGTCGAGCCGGTCGTAACGGCCAGGCGTCGTTTTGAAATTTCGGGCAAAGATCTCGGGCAATGAAAAGCCCGCGGCCGGGGGAGGCCGCGGGCAAGGAAGAACTGGCGCCACTTGGGGGGTAAGCGGGACGGCGCTCAAGTTCCGTTGATCAGTAGACCGCAGCAAATCACCATTTGCAAGCTACTGATTCGGCAACAATTGATTTTGTCAAAGCTGCAATAATTCTCACGAGCGGGTTAACGAGACCGCGCGTAAAGTTAAGATCGCTTTCTGGCGATCTCGCAACTCATTGCCATTGCACAACAAAAGGCGACACCTGAAAGTCCGCAGGTACTGACGCCGTGTGCGCGTAGCCGATGTCAGATACGACACCTGATAGGGCAAATTGGTCACTGCCGCGCAAATCAAGGGCAGCATCTTCGACCCGCAAGCTACCATCGATCCAAACCCTGACCACGCCATCAGCTTTGCCGGGCGTGTTTAGTCTGACTTCCTGCTCGACGGAAACCCACCGGCCCGTTGGCCATTCGACAGTGCTTAAGCCGCCCAGCCAAGCGCCAGGGATTGCAGGCGCTCTGAGTTCAACACCCAGTTCGCCGGCTTGGACCCATCCCATCCGGGCGACCATTCCCCCGACACTGGGGTGCTGATCCAAAGCCGTCGCGCTATTGCCGGCGAACAGTCCCGGCAGGTATCCAGGTTCTGTGAATTTGAAGCTGCGCGGGATCATGACGCTATAGTTGAGGCAAGCCGACTTGCTATTGCTCATCGAAGCAACCGGCCAAACGTAGCCCAGACCGTTCTGATCAGCTTGATCTTCATTTTGCGTCGATGTCAGAGAAACTTGCAGCGCGCGTCCGAGCGGAGCGCCGCTGGCCTTGACGACCTTGGTATTTTTCAAGATGCCCCATTCGCGCGAGCCGGAGCGCGCCTGCAGCTCGATGGCCGAAAGCAAATCGCCCCTGCCGTTTTGCAAAGCAAATTGCTCCCCCGCCGCATAGCGCTCCGAGCAACGCTGCACGGTGTGCCCTTTGATCTGCTCCTTGACCATGTAGCCAACGACCGTGACGAGCATCACTCCGCCAGCAATGTTGAATACAAAGGATTGAGCGTTGAGTTTTTTCATGACACGCGTCGGGCCCCCGGACGGCGATAAGGAGATAATCGAAAACAATAGGTGGTTGGGTTAAAGAAAGTGTTGATGAACTATGAAGTATGGGACACGGGCTCGGCGCGCCCAAGGTTGACGGTTGACGGCTGGCGGCAAAAGACCGGCGCCGCTCGCGCGGCAACCGGTCTTGGCTGATGTCATGCCGATTTCGGGTTCAAGCCAAAATGATATTGTCTGCCGCAAGGGAAGACGGCGCGCTCAAATAGTGATTGGCAAAGGTTGCCACATCGATGAAGTTGCCGCCGCCCGCGTCAACCGACAACGTCGTCTGGCTGCCGTCCCAGGTCAGCTTCACAACCTGGTCTAGATCGGCCGGCGGGCTGCCCTTGAAGAAGTCGCGGATGTCGATGCTATCATTCGAATGGAAGTCGGCCAAACGATCGACACCCTGGTGCACGCCGTTGAGGATGACATCCTTCTTCATGAAAACGTAGGTGTCGTTGCCGTCGCCGCCGCCGCCAAACAGAGTATCGGCGCCAGATTTGCCGCGCAGGATATCGTTGCCTACGCCACCGAAGAGTTCGTTTGCACCTTTATCGCCGGTCAAGACGTCGTCGAACGAGGAGCCAACAAGGTTCTCGACGCCCGTCACTGTCGAGGTGCCAAATCCAGTGACGAGATGCGTCGATAAATTGCCGTTGATGCCGGCCGACGCCGCCGAGTAGTCGAGGGTATCGAAACCTGATCCGCCTGTGATGGACAGATCGCCACTGCCGCCAATCAAGATTGTGTCATCGCCGCTGCCAGCGTCAATCACGGCAGCGTCCATGCCAGCGAAGATGTGGTCATTGCCAGCGCCACCATAAACTTCTCCGCCAACGATCGAGATGGTGTCGGCACCAGCGCCGCCGTAAATGACATCATGGCCTGAACCACCGTAGACTAAGTCGTCGCCGCCGCCGCCATATACAAGATCATCACCCGCGCCAGCCGACACCTCGTCGTTGCCGCTGCCGCCGTGAATTTCGTCGTTGCCGTCTCCGCCGCTTACAAGATCATCGCCATCGAGGGCTTGGATCACGTCGTCGAAAGCAGTTCCGTTCAAAACGTCTGAACCAATTGTTCCCGTAATCTTCGCCATGGTGTCGCCCGATCCTTGTCCCAGCCCACATTTTTTAGCAGCAAATTCGGTTCTATTTTCGCCGGTGTTGTCCGCTCTGTTTTATAAAAGTAGCAAGACCGCATGAAGAACGGGTCGATTTCATCGAGACAATTTTCTGCAAATTGCCGGAGCATTTTATCGACCGCCGTTTGCCGGCGTCTTTTGCGCCAGAGCGAAACAAAAAAGAGGCGAAATTCATCGCTTTTTGACCAGAAATTTCGAAGCTGGATAATCAGTTTTTCGAGGAGATTTGGTGCGGCGAAGATAAAAAAAACGGCCCCGGTAAGGGGGCCGTTTTCAATTTAAGTTTTTGACAGTCGGCCAGTGCTTAGACGAGGATCATGCCGGCTTTGTAAAGTTCAGCCGCGTTGTGGCCATGGACGCCGTCGAGTACGACGACATCATGGAAGCTGCCGCCGAACTTGACCGATACCGTCGAGCCATGGGTGCCGTCCGTCACTTTGACAACGTCTGAGACGTTCGAGAACTTCTGACCCTTGACGAGGTCGTGCAAGTTCAGGCGATCGCCCTTGCCGAAGTCGGTGACGTGATCGACACCGGTGCCGACGTCCTTCTTGGACCAGCCGTAGGTGTCCGCGCCGTTGCCGCCAGACATCGTGTCTGAGCCGCGTCCGCCACGGATGCTGTCGTTGCCGTCGCCGCCCATCAGAACGTTGCCGTTCTTGTCGCCAATCAGCGTGTCTGCGAACTTCGAACCGATCACAGCTTCGACGCCCTTGATCGTATCGGCACCCATGCCCGTGGCGACGTGAGCATTTAGGTTCACGTTCATTCCGCGGGTTGACGCCGAATAATCGAGTGTGTCGAAACCAGCGCCGCCATCGTAGCTGTCGTTGCCTTCGCCGGCGATGAACTTGTCATTGCCGGAATTGCCCAACACCTTGTCGTTGCCAGTGCCGTCGATGATCGTGTCGTTACCTTTGCCGCCAGAGATCTGGTCATTGCCGTCGCCGCCGTCCATCAGGTCGTCGCCGGAGTTGCCCCACATCTGGTCGTCGCCGGAATTACCGGTCATCTTGTCGTTGTCGGCCATACCGAACATTTTGTCATTGCCGGTACCGCCGGTCATGGTGTCGGCATCGGACGAGCGCACTGCCTTTGTCTGTTCCTTAGCCAGAAGCGACGTGTTGGTAACGCCGAGCGACACCGTGAACACGCTGTCGTCGTAGTCCTTGTCGCCACCATACTTCAGATCTTCAAAGCCGATCTTGACGGTGCCGTTGATGTTGTTGACCGTGCCGTGGGCGTGCGAGATGCCGTCGCCGTTGAGGCCAGCCGTGCCGTTATCAACGCTGTGGAAGATCGAGGTGCCGTAAGCCGACTTGACTACGGTTTCGACGCCCTTGGCGTTGGTTTGAACGAGTTTGAGTTCAGAGCCGCCGTTGACGTTGCCAGGCTTGCCATCGGCGCCAACGAACTTGAAGTTCGCCGACTTGTCCGACAGAAGATCGGCCATGCCACGCTGGCTGAAGCCGTCGGGGACCACGAAGAAGCCAAGCTTCTCGCCGCCCTTGACGCCAACATCAACCGAGCTGACGCCGGCAACGAGGTCGCCGCCAGAACCCTTCATCGAGGCGTTGGCGAACAGGATCTGCACGCCAGAGATCGAGCCATCGGCCGCGATCTTGTACATGCCAAGCGCGTTTTTGTAGCCGGCGCTTTCGTAGCTGAAGGTGACGTGTGCGGTGGTGTCTTCCGTGACCTTGAACTTGGTCATGTCGACTTTGCCGCCAACGGTCGATGATCCGAACATGAGGTCGTTGCCCTCATCGCCCGACATTGTGTCGTCTCCGCCGCCGCCGTGCATGATGTCGTCGCCGCCGAGGCCTACGAGAACGTCCTTGCCGCCTTCACCGAAGACGATGCTATCATGATTATCCCAGCCAGCGAGACCATCCTTGCCATCGTTGCCAATGTGAATGTCGACGCCAGTGTGACCATTATGGTCTGCGGCTTCTTTGTCGGCAGCAGCTTTTTCGGCAGCGGCCTTTTCAGCGGCAGCGGCCTTTTCGGCGGCGGATTTGTCGGCAGCGGCTTTTTCAGCGGCGGATTTGTCGGCGGCGGCTTTGTCAGCAGCAGACTTATCGGCGGCGGCCTTGTCAGCAGCAGTTTGGTCGGCAGCGGCTTTGTCGGCAGCAGCTTTGTCAGCAGCGGCCTTGTCGGCGGCGGCCTTGTCAGCAGCAGCCTTGTCGGCGGCGGCTTTGTCAGCGGCGGCTTTGTCGGCTGCAGCTTTGTCAGCAGCGGCCTTGTCGGCAGCAGCTTTGTCGGCAGCAGCTTTATCGGCGGCGGCTTTTTCAGCAGCGGCCTTTTCAGCGGCAGCCTTTTCGGCAGCAGCCTTGTCAGCAGCAGCTTTTGCAGCAGCAGCGGCTTTATCAGCAGCTTCCTTCGCAGCCTTTTCGGCTGCTTTATCCGCAGCGGCTTTGTCAGCCGTATCTTTGACTACCTTTTCGCGACGCTCGGCTTCGTCCCGCGCGCCTTTGGCATCCTTGCCGCACTTATCAGCATCTTCGCGAGCCGATTTTGCGTCCTTGGAAAGTTTGTCCGCCTGCGAAGCGAGCGCTTTATCGCGCGGGGATTTGTCAGCCGACTTCTTGGCTTCGTCAGCTGCTTTTTCAGCCTTCGACGCTTTGTCGCCTGCATCTTTCCAAGTTTTCTCGAACTTGTCGCTCACGTCGCGGGCTGATTTTGCCCAGCCGTTGTCCGCATGACCGTCGTCATTGTGATCGCCATCACCATGCCCACGTCCATCAAATTTATCTTCGTCGGCGTTATCCCGACGACCTTCGTTTTCTTTATCGCTCATTTTCCGCAACTCTCTCCTACACAGATCTCTCGGCCCGACGCAGATTGCGAACGCAAAACGCGCGCAATCCCTTCGGTACTCCCATCACAATTACACGCAATATTCGAATATAACGTGGAGAGCGGTCTGGCGTTTTTCGTAAAAATTACTTCGAATTTTATCTAATCGGCCAAGAGAAAAGCGGCTTCATTCGAGCCGCTCTTCTTTTTTACCGGAAGTGAACTTGCCGCATTACCAGGCGATACCCTGATACGTTTCCTCGGTCGGCAATACTTTGAACAATCGAGCCAAGTCTAAAACGTGGATATTCTTATTGCGGTCGGTCACGGCTTTGCGGAATTCATCCGTCGCGTGCGACACGACAACCACATCGGAGTTAGCAACTAGTTCGGCGGCGCTTTTCACAGTTAGTTTTTCGAGATTGTCCATCAGAGCCGCCTGTGCGGGCACAGCGTGACGCACATAGTCGATCTGATGTTGCAACAACGGTCCGAAGTTCAGGTTCGGATCGTAGGCCTGGATCGTCTCGCCAGCGTTGAGCAGGCTCGCCATGACGTCGAGCGTTGGGCTTTCGCGCATGTCGTCGGTTGCGGGCTTGAAGGTGACGCCGAGGAAGCCGAAGCGCTTGCCGGCAAACGGTTGCAGCATGCGGATCGCTTCTGCGATATGGCGGGCATTGCTGACCGTCAAAGCGTCGATGAGCGGAACGTTGACGCCCATAGCATGAGCGATGTGACTGACGGCGCGGACTTCCTTAGGCAGGCAAGAGCCGCCAAAGGCAAAGCCTGGCTTCAAGTAGTATGGCGACAAGTTGAGCTTCAGATCCTTGACGAAGATATTCATGACGTCATGGCTGTCGATGTCGAGCTTCTTGCACAGCCGACCGACTTCGTTGCCGAACGCGACCTTCGTTGCGTGCCAGACGTTGTCGACATACTTGACCATTTCGGCAGATTCGATCGACGTGAAGATAACGTTCTTATCAACCGCGCCGTAGATGGCCGTCACCGTGCTTTGCGCGCGCGCGTCGGACGCGCCAACAACCGTCTTGGGGGGATCGAAGAAGTCTGCAACGGCGACGCCTTCGCGCAGGAATTCCGGATTAAAGCAGACGCCGAAGTCGCGACCGAGTTTTTTGCCGGATGCCTGTTCGATTTCAGGAACGACAACGTCGAGCGTGGTGCCCGGTGGCACAGAGCAGCGCAGGACGACGACGTGGTAGTCGGATTTCATGGCGATGGCCTGGCCGATAGCGCGGCTGGCTTGGCGCACATATGTAAAGTCGCAACCGCCGTCTTTCGACGTTGGCGTGCCGACCGAAAGGAACGTGACGTCTGACTGCAGAACGCCGGCAACGAGGTTCTGCGTCGCGTCGATCATGCCGAGACGAACGCCGTCCGCCAGCAATTCGCCAAGGCGCTCTTCAACGATCGGCGAGACGCCGGCCTTGATCGCATCGACTTTCTCGCGGCTGACATCGACGCCGATCATACGGAAGCCAAGGTGCGACAGGCATGCCATCGAAACGGCGCCGACGTAACCAAGGCCAATGACGCTGATGGCTGGCTTTCCGCCGATGTCCGTGCGGGCAACTTCAAAGCTCGCGGTCTCGGTATTCCGTTCCGCAACGGACGATTCGAAATTCATGTCTTAACACTCCCACTAACGGCTTTTCGCCGCCTTTGCTCGACCCCGAACGCTGCAAGACTTCGCAAACAAACTCGCGCGCCGATGACCGACACACAGAGCTTCTCGGCGCCGGTCGAACTCCCCTGCCGGAGTGCCCACCGTCTCGTCGCGTACGGGATAACAATGCCTGGGAAACGTCGTTTTGCTTTGAAGAGCGGCGTTACAATTTTATCTATCTAGCGAAAAAGCATCGCAATTATAAAGCCGCTCGTTGGCAGCGTAATTAATTTGGTATAAATCATAACGATAAGAAATACCGAGACAAATGAAAGGGTTGTCATATAAAACGCCATGCCCTCGCGGAATGTCGAGAGCCAGCTGCTGTCGGCAAAGCCTGCCTTTTGGTTACCGCGATTGGTCCATTTTTGTTTAGCAAGCCGCCATTGCATATATATTTTGACGACGGAATTCAGTAATTGATTGACGTAGAGCGTCCACACAAAATTCAGATCGACGCGGCGCGCATATGTAAAGAGTACCATCGACAGCATCATGCGCGAGACGGCGATATAAGTGAAATACGACAATACGAACGAACCGCCGTATTTCATGATGCCGGCGATCGCCACCATCGGGCTGAACAGCATCGTCCACATCGCGATGCGCTGATCGATACAGCACCACCAGATGAAGAACGGCATGGCGCGCGGCCCAAGCATGATGGCGCGCCAGCCGTTGCGCAGCATGTTGCCAGACCAGCGCCGCAGGTTTTCAACCATGCGCCGGTAGCCTGAGCCTTCGACGACTTCAATGGTTGTGCCCGAAGCATCCGGCACGTAGGTCATCTTCACACCGCGCTTCAGCAGCGTGTACCAGGTGCTTTTGTCGTCACCCGACAAGAACCGGAACGATCCCCATAGCCAATGATTGAGGAAATCGGCTTCCTGCAGCCGGATGAATTCCTCAGACACGACGTGGGTCGCGCGGAACACCGAGCAACGGCCCGTTAACGTCAGCACCCGGTTAGACAACGCGTGGCTCTGCATCGCCATGCGGCGTTGGGCAAAGCGCATGTTGAGCCAAGATTGCATCCAGGCCGGACCGCGCACCATGACGTGTTCATCGGTCGTCAACGCGTGCAAATCGGGATCGAGCGCAAATAGCGGCGTGCATTTGCGCACCAAGCCCGGATGGAAAACGAAATCTCCGTCCATGAAGATGACGATGTCATCCTTGCCCAGCCCAGCGCGCGACATGGCGCGCAGGATCAAGGCGATGGCGACGCGTTTGCCAGGTTGGTTCTGGCGGATGATGCGCAGCGTGATATCGCAATCGCTGCCGACAAGTTGCAAATGGCGGCCAATTTTCTGCTCGTCGGCGAGTTCGCTCGATCCGAGCCAGATCGTGGCTGGAACGCCGGCATCGCGGATCTCATTGACTAGAGCCCGGATGACCGCTTCACTGATTTCGCGGTGTTCCCGAAACGTCGTCATCTGGATGTGGATTTCACGCGGCCGCCAGCCGCTGTCCCAAACTGCCGCCGCCCGGTCGCGCATGCGCGGATACGTGATTCGGCCGAAAATATTGGCGCGCGCCCAATGGTTGCCCCACCACAGATAGCGCCAGATCCCTAAGATGCCGATGATGTAGATGACTTGGTTGTTCTGACCATCCCAGATCTGGTTGGGGATGACCGTCAGCGCAATCGAGACGACCGCCCAATACGACAGGATTTTAATTTGAACGAGCGGCGACCACTTGACCGAACGCGGCAGTGGAATGGATGGGTCTTCCAGGTCGATCGACGTAAACTCACGCGTGTTCGCCATCTATAGCGCCACCTGGAATTTTTTCTTGAGCGTCGACAGCAGCGAGTTGGTCGAACGCTGTTCGAACACGACGACGACGGGCAAACCGGCGCGATAGCGTTGCCAATCGGCGACCTTGGTGGCGTCATCGAAATCGATCCAGACCTTGGCGGTTCGGTCTGCTGGACCGCGCCAGCCATAACCCGGGTTCTGGCGCATTTCCTGTTCGCGCACGAAGCCGCTGGTGCGATCGATTTTTAGAACGCGGCCCTTCACGGTTTCACCCAGCGCCGGGATATAAAGCACAGCCTCGTCGCCGAGACCTACTTTCAAGACTTCGTCCTGATTGAGAAACGCCGTCACGTGGCGGTTCTTCATCTGCTCGATGATGGCGATCGTGTCGCCCTTGCGGATCGAGCCTTTATCGACGCGGGGCAGTTCCAGAACGGTGCCGTCGAACGGCGACGTGACCGCGATGCGCTGGCGCTGCTTCAAGAACGTCTGCTGTTTGCTTTGCGCAATTTTGATCTCGTTTTCAGCGAGCCCAACCTGGGCCTCGATCTCCTCGGCCTGGCCTAGAAGATTGTTGCCGGTGAACAACCGCTTGCCGAAATTCTGATCGGCCAGTTCCACGTGCGACAACAGCTCAAGGCGGCGCTGTTGGATCTGGCTCTTCAGAGTGATGACAGCCTTCTGCGCCTCGTCCATTTTGGGTTCGGTCGAAAATCCCTTGTCGTAAAGTTGTTTGGTGCGCAGCAATGTTTCTTCGGCGAGTTTTAACTGCTGCTGCAAACCTTCTAGCTCGGCTTCACCCTGCTTGACGTTTTTGATATCCACGTTGGCAAAACCGCGTGCTTTATCGAGTTCGTCAGCGTGCCGCTTCTTGAAGAACGCGAGCTGCGCCTTTTTTTCCTGAATGTTGATGTCGGCGATTTCGATTTCGCGCTCGAGCTGATTATCGAGAACATTGACCACAACTTCGCCAGCCTTGACCGGATCGCCCGGCTTCAGGTTGGTCCACAGCACTTCGCCATCGGCCATCGCGGTCACGGTTTCGACCGGCGCCGAAATGACGGCGGTTGAAATTTCCATGCGGAAGAAGTTCGAATAGCCAAGCAGTCCTGCGTAGCCGAAGATGACGAGACCAGCAAAACCGTAGATGCCCGTCATCACCGCGGTCTTAACCGGCCAGCGGCGCACGGGCATGCCAACCGGAACGGACTGCGATGGCTCAAGCTTGGCGGGCGTGACGGGCACGTCGATACGCTGGATAGTATCTTCGACGTCCGACATCGAGCCGCGCACCAGCTCTTCGATGAAGTGCTGCATCAGCTCGCGTTCGCGCTCGCCGATTTCGGTAAAGCGGACAGCAAAGCTTTTGATTGAGGGATTGATGCGAACAACTTCGGCTTTGGCGTCGAAGGAAACGTCAAAGCCTTGGAAGGGGAGCGTGAGTTGATATGTTTTCTCGCTTCCCGCGGAGGGCATTTCGCCCGGGAAGTTATCAAGCCTGAACCCGCCAAGCGACCAATCGGCTGCACGCAGCCGTTGGCCGTCCACCCCAACGTGGAGTGGCGCGGTGACCCGGTGGTGCCGCCGTTGGTCAGGCCGCTCCCGCTTGATCTTTACCGCCATACCCTCATAACTTCCGCAAACGCACGATCAGACGCGCCGGAGCTCACCGGCACGCCAATAACAAGTTTTCGCATGGCGGTATTAACAACGCCTTCTCACTGAGAAAAGGTTTTGGGAGCCCATGGTTGTCGCTGTTAACGGTTTGTTAAGCGGTGATAGAACGCGGCCGCATTAAGCTCAAAAAAGCTTGCCCGGATTGAAGATGCCGAGCGGATCGAGCGCGGTTTTAATGGCGCGCATCACATCGACGCTTGCTCCATGTTCGGCGCGCAAAAAGCGCCGTTTCCCTTGGCCGATGCCGTGCTCGCCGGTGGCGGTGCCGTCAAAGCTCAAGGCGCGGGCCACCAGCCGGTCGAGAAAGTTATTTACGCGGCTGGCTTCTTGGGCATCATCGGGATCGAACGCGATGATGGCGTGAAAATTACCATCGCCGACATGGCCGACGATCGGGGCGACCAGGCCGGATTGGCGGACGTCCTCAGCGGTCTCGGCCACCGCTTGGGCGAGCTTCGACAAGGGCACGGCGACATCGGTGACGAGCAACTCGCGCCCCGGCCAGGCAGACTTGACCGCCCACAGCGCCTCGTGACGCGCTTTCCATAACGCGCGGCGGCCATCTTCATCGCTGGCCGAGCGCACATCGATGACGCCGTCGGCGGCGGCGAGCTCGGTAAAAGTTTCCAAGTCCTTAACGCACGCCGCACTCGATCCGTGGAATTCGATGAACAGGGTCGGGGCTTCCGGCAGGCTCATTTTCGAATGCAAATTGACCGCTTTGATCTGCTGATCGTCGAGCAGCTCGATGCGCGCGAGCCCGAGGCCCATCTGAATGGCGCTGATCGCCGCGCGGCAGGCCCCGTCCAAAGTGTTAAATGCCGCGACCGCTGCCGTCACCGTTTCGGGAACGCCATAAAGCTTGAGCGTCAGCTCGGTGATGAGCCCGAGCGTGCCTTCAGAGCCAACGAGCAGCCGCGTCAAATCATAGCCGGCTGACGATTTACGGGCGCGGCGGGCGGTGCGCACCACCTCGCCAGAGGCCATGACGGCGGTGATATTGATGACATTGTCGCGCATCGAGCCGTACCGCACCGTCGTCGTGCCGGACGCCCGCGTCGCCGCCATGCCCCCGATCGTGGCAAACTCGGCGCCTGGATCGACGGGGAAAAATAACCCCGTGGAGCGCAGCTCGGTATTTAAGCCATGACGCGTGACGCCGGCTTCAACGGTGCAGTCCAGATCGTCTGGGCGGATTTCCAGAACACGGTTCATTTTCCCAAAGTCGACCGCAATGCCGCCGCGCGGCGCATTGACGTGGCCCTCCAGCGAAGACCCAGCGCCAAAAGCAATGATCGGCACGGCGAAAGCGCTGGCACAGGCCACGATCTCAGCAACTTCTGCCGTTGTTTCAGGCCAAATCACAGCGTCGGGGGGTTGGGCGGGCAAGCTTGTCAGGGTGTTGGCGTGCTGCAGGCGTATCGCTTCGCCGGTCGAGATACGGCCGCGAAAAGATGCCTCGAGGCGATCCAGAGCGCTGGCAACCGGAGGACTTAAACTGCGGGCGGCAGAAACTTCGCTAGGTGCGAGGCTTGTGAGATTTTCCATTAGGCACCTCTCTCAACAAGCCTTTGAAGCGCATCGCGCCGGCCTCTTCGGCGTCAGGCACCGCCAGCTCGACAGAATTCTGGGTGGCGAAGGTGCTGTGCCAAAGACCAGCTAATCGCAAATGTCCGAGTCTTTCCACCGTGTTGCAGATTCACACCACAGTCCGGTGTGAAGTCCTGCTAGAAGCTCAACTCGCTGCCTTTTCCTTCATTACCCGATAGACTAGGAAGCGTCTGCAGGGCACGGGGCTTCGTGCGTAAAAATTAGGGGAGTTCACTCATGCTTCGAAGGCTGGTAGTGGCGACGTGCGCCATGTTGGCCACCGGCGTCCTTGTAACCGCCGAGGCCCATCGCCGACATCATTCAAGATGGACAGGCGAGAACCTGGTCGTCATCTCAGAACAAGATGTCGATATGTCTCTTGATCGCTTCACGGTCGACGTCAGCTCAGCGAAGGGCGCCTATAAGGGCATTCGCGTTAAATCGGCCCGTGGACACTTCGAACTTGGCAAAGTTCAAGTCGTCTATAACGACGGCTCGGTGCACAACGAAGACCGCCGCATCAACCTGTTCCAGGGCGAGCGCAGCCGCGTCATCAACCCAACGGCCGATAATTACTTCGTCGACCAGGTCACCGTCGAACAGGCTCCCGGCGTCGGCCGCGGTCGCTTGCAGATCTTAGGGGTCCAATCGGCTGAAGGCCGCGAAGCCATCCGCACCACGCGCGGTGGCGGAGCGTCAGCTGGTGGTGGAGCGGCCGGTGGCGGTGCCGCGACCTCATCGCGCAACACCGTTGTTGCGCCACCACGTGAGCGGCAACCTTCAGGTGCCGATCCCGCAATCGCCGGCAATATCCCGACCAAGCCAACGGTTGATCAACCATCGACTGCAACGCCAGGCCAAGTCACCGAAGGCGGCGACGTTCTGTTCGGCGCGCAGTACGTCGGCTTCGTCAACGACCGTGACGTGATCCGCGTCGGCAACGAGATCGGCAAATTCGACCGTATTCGCCTGCGCGTTCTCGACAACGACATTCACATTACCGAACTGAAAGTCGTCTACGCCAACGGCGAAACGGATACGCTGGCGGTCAACGCCAACATCCCTAAAAACTCGCGCACCAACTGGATTGAACTGAAGGGCGACCGGTTCATCAAAGAAATCCAGATGATCTATCACTCGCGCGCCAACTTCAAAGGCCAAGCCCGTATCGAAGTCTTCGGCCAATACGCCGGCGGCTGGCTTGGACCGGGCGGCGAAGGACGCAAATACAATCAAGGTTGGGTGCTTTTGGGCGCGCAGACCGCTGGCTTTGTCGGCTTCGACAAAGACAACATTCCGGTTGGCCGCAACGAAGGTGGGTTCAAGAAGCTCCGCGTCACCGTCAAGGATCGCGCGATCACCTTGAACGAAATCAAGGTCGTGTTTACGGCAGGCGACGCCTTGACCATTCCCGTGCGCACCAAAGTCGACGCTGGCGGCACTTTCGGGCCGATCGAACTCAGCGGCGATTACAAGCGCATCATCGACCACATCGAAGCTAAGTATCGTTCGCGCTTTTTCGATGCGGGCGCTGCTGGCAAAGGTGCCGCGATCGTCGAAATCTGGGCGCAGCATTAAGGCTGGCCGCCTTGCTGCATCGTCGCGAAACTCATTCCACAGGGCCGCACATCGCGGCCCTGTTGTCGTTCGAATCCTTGCAGATTTCTCTAAATTTAAAAGTGCGGCAAAGGCCACACCAAATCGCCATAGAGCCAATTTAAGTGAACTGCGCCGCACTCTGTTGACGATCACCACATTACAATCGCGCAGGGCCACCAAATATGCTAACCGAGCGCGAAGTTTAGTCGGTTGGGTGGGCCACTTTCTCAAAAACGAATGTGAAGGAATGCAAATCGTGACTTTGACACAGCCGCTTCTTGCCGATGCGCTTCCCGCTTTCAGCAACTCCGGCTATGCCGCCGAAGGCTTGGCACCAACGGATGCCGATGCCGCCGTTATGACGGAGACGACAAAGCAGAAGGTGCGCCGCTTGGCGGCCCACTGCCAAGCCTATCGCGGCGCCATAACGGCCCGCGCCATAGGCCAGCTCGCCTCGACACTCATTCCGCTCGCGATCATTGTGCCTTTGATGTTCGCGCTCGCGCCGGTCGCCTATTGGGCAACGCTACTACTGGCGATCCCGGCTGGCGGTCTGCTGGTGCGCGTGTTTATTATCCAGCACGACTGCGGGCATGGATCGTTTTTTTCGTCGCGCGAACTCAATGACATTACCGGTCGCCTCATGAGCGTTCTGACGCTTGCGCCCTACGGCCTGTGGCGGCGCGAACATGCCCAGCATCACGCGACGTCTGGCAATCTCGACCGCCGTGGTGCCGGCGACATCGACACCAAAACGGTGCAAGAATATCTCGCCCTTTCGACGCTCGGCCGACTGCACTATCGCCTTTATCGCAATCCGCTGTTCCTGTTCGCGTTTGGCGTTCCAGCTTACTTTTTGCTCGTCCAGCGCACGCCTTGGCTGCACGCTTTGACGCCGCGCGACAGCATGAAGAGCGTGCTGGGCCTCAACCTCGCGATGGCGCTCTTCTACGGTCCGCTATTTTATCTTTTCGGCGCCGCGACGGTGCTGATGGTCGTGGTGCCGATCGTGGTGGTCGCCTCTGCCGCCGGTGGCTGGCTGTTCTTCATTCAGCACCAGTTTGAAGAAACCCATTGGGACCACGCCCAGGAGTGGGACTTCCAGGTCGCAGCCTTGCTCGGCTCGTCGTTCTACGATCTGCCAAAGGTTTTGAACTGGTTCACCGGCAACATCGGCCTGCACCATATTCATCACTTAAACAGCATGATCCCGAACTACCGCTTGCAGGATTGCATCGCGGCCAGCCCCGAACTGCGCTCGATCAACCGGCTCACCGTTTGGGAAAGCCTCGATTGCGCACGTCTGAAACTTTGGGATGGCAAGCGCCGCCGCATGATCCGCTTCAGCGAAATCGAAGCGACCGCTTAGCCCCGAAATCTCCTGCTATTCCCCCTCCCCCAGCGGGGACGGGACAGGGGTGGGGCGACGCCGGGTATGTTCCAGGTCGTTTAGCCTCTCCCCTTGGGGAGAGGTCGGCGCGGCCCTCGACTTTGTTTTGTCGCGACGGCATCGATACCGCGCCGGGTGAGGGGGCAGTTATTTATCGGCGATTTGTGAGTGTACATCCCCTCACCCCAACCCTCTCCCCAAGGGGAGAGGGGGATTGAAGCGAGCGTCGTTCTACGAAACTTCGGACAAAGTTTAGCGCGCCGGTTTAGGCTTCTTCGAAGGACTGCGAGCAGGCTTGCTGGCTTTGTCGTCAAGGTCGGCGGCAGAGAGCGCGAAAACTTCCCCCTCGCTCGTCTCGGTATCGAGCCAGAGAAACGGCAGATCGGGCCGCGCAAGTTCGAGCCCCTCACGGCCATCGCCGATTTCAACGATGAGTGTCCCGTGCGGTGACAGCCATCGGCGAGCGTGGCCTAAAATGCGATGCACCAGCGCCAAGCCATCATCGCCTCCCAGATGCGCGAGTTGCGGCTCGGCCTGGTACTCCGGGGGAAACGCTGCGACGGCGGCAGCCGTAACGTAAGGCGGGTTTGCGATGATGAGATCGTACGTCACCTGCGGCAGGTCATCGAACAGATCGGCTTTGTGCAGCGCGACCCTCGCTTCAAGCCCGTAGTCGGCGACATTGCAGCTGGCGACGTCCAGAGCATCCACTGAGATATCCGAGGCGTCGATGCGCGCGCCGGGAAACGCCAGCGCTGCCAGAATGGCGAGGCACCCCGAGCCCGTACACAAATCGAGCACGCTGGCGACGGCGTCGGGCTCATCGACAATCGCGGCCAAACCATCGCGGCAAATCAATTCACCGACGAACGAGCGCGGCACGATCACCCGCTCATCGACGTAAAATTTGTGGCTGCCGATCCACGCGCTCTGCGTCAAATAGGAGGCGGGTTTGCGGGTCTCGATGCGGCGCGCGATGATGGCTGCGACGGCCGCACTTTCAGCTGCCGTCAGGCGGCACGAAACCCAAGTCTCTAAACTGTCTGGCTGCAGGCCAAGCGTTGAGAGAATAAGGAAGGCTGCCTCGTCCAAAGCGCTACTCGTGCCGTGGCCGTAGCTTAGCTCAGCCTGATTAAAAGACGTCACGGCAAAGCGCAGCCAATCCTGGATGGTTTGCAGCTCGCCAGGGGCTGGGGAAACGAAATGATGCGGCATGGCGCGGGAACGTTGGCCTTGAGAGGAAAGTTGGGATTGGCCGTTTTGCGGCCACTCCGGCATCTTAGCAAGGCCTTGTAGCAGCCTGTTAGCAATGAAAGTTTATGGTTGCGAAACGAAGCCAGGCAGGCACTACGCTGCTGATAGCGCGGGCGGTTAAAACACGGCAAAGAATACATGACGCGGCAAAGTTCCTGGGTGCTATTTTTCTTCGTACTGGCAGCGCTTTTTGCGATTGCTTGGCCGTACCGCGGACTGCCGGCAAAATGGGTTGCTGTTAAAACAACCGAACGGCCGCTGGCAGCCGTCAAATCCTGGCACTATCAACTCGACCATATCGACGTCGCCAAGCTCGCCCAAATCGACGCCAACCTCTTGGTCATCGACTACGCCAAAAAAGACGGCAAGGTGCCGTTGAGCCGCGATGAAGTTGCGGCCCTCAAGATCGGACCAGACGGCAATCCGCGCTACGTGGTCGCCTATCTCTCTGTGGGCGAGAGCGAAGAATTCCGCTTCTATTGGAACGACGATTGGAAAAAATCGCCGCCTGATTGGCTGGGCGAAGAGAACTGTGCTTGGCCCAAGGCACGCCGCGTGCGCTATTGGCAACCGGGCTGGAAAGACATCAATTTTAGGGCGGCCGACAGCTATCTCGCGCGTATCATCGAAGCGGGTTTTGACGGCGTTTACCTCGACCGCGTCGACATCTACGTGACGTTCGAGAAAGAACGCGTCAAGGCGCGTGCAGAGATGATCGAACACGTCGCAGAGCTGGCCCGCACGGCGCGCCGGTTGAAGCCTGGATTTTTCATTATCCCGCAGAACGCCGAGAGCTTGCTGTCTGACGTGAACTACCGGTTCGTTATCGATGGCCTTGGTAAAGAGAGCTTGCTGCACGGCAATTCCGCCACGGCCAAGCGCAACACGCGCGAAGAAATCGCCTGGTCGTTAGGCCAGATCCGCCAACTGGCGTCGGACGGCAAACCGACATTCGCGGTCGAATACCTTCTCGATGCGCACCACATTCGCGACACCGAGCAGGAGCTGAGGCGGCTGCGCATCGTACCGGACTTCGAAACCCGCGCGCTTGATGGCACCGACCCGACGGCCGCCGTCGATCTCAAGACCGAGATCGGCACGCCAGAGCGCACCACGAAAGACTGTCCCCCTGGAACATCGTGGTAACTTTATGCTTAGCAGTGAAGCTTGGGCTGGGCAGCTCAGGCCGTCAACCTTGTGTCGATATGTTGGCTTGATTTGCTGCGTTATTCCGGGGCAGACTGCACGTGCAGGGGTGCCAACGATGCGTTCCACCGGGTAGACGCGCAGCGATCAACCGTAAATTCGAGAGAGTAAAAGCGTATGGCAAATCTTCGCTTGGGCGTCTGCGTGCTGGCCCTCAGCTGGCTCCTGACCCCCGCCGCAATCGCTGAAGACCGCGCGGCGGCACTCAGCAGCGTCAAAACATGGGCCTACCAGCTCAAGGACGTCACGCAAGAAAAGATCGATAAGGTTGCGGCGTCGCCCTTCGACATGGTGATCATCGACAGCTCGATGTTTCCAGACGGCAAAGAAATACGGCTGACGCGCGCGCAAATCGACAGCATGAAGAAAAAGCCCGACGGCAGCCGCCGCCAGGTCATCGCTTATTTCTCGGCGGGCGAATGCGAAGACTTCCGCTATTACTGGAAGCCGGAATGGAACAAGAATCGTCCATCGTGGGTCTCCAAAGTCGACAAGCAGTGGAAGGGCGATTACGTTGTCAAATACTGGCAGCCAGAGTGGCAGAAGATCGTCTATGGCACGCCAAATTCTCTGATCGACCGCATTCTCGATGCTGGCTTTGATGGTCTCTCGATCGATCGCGTCGACGCTTACTACTACTTCGGCGACACGGAAGAGCGCCGCCAGCAGATGATCGACCTCGTCAAGAAAATGACGAATTACATCCGCGAGCGCAAACCGGATGCTCTCATCCTCGCGCAGAACGCCGAAGAGCTGGTGGATCACAAAGATTATCTCAATGCCATCGACGCGATCGTCAAAGAAGATCTGATCTTCGGCATCAGCCACACGGAAAAAACCAATCCGCAGGGCGATATCGAGCACTCGACCAAGCTGCTCGACCAAGCGAAAGCGGCCGGCAAGCATATCTTTGTCGTCGAATATCTGGCCAACAAGGACAACATCGCGCGCGCCCGCAAGGCGATGAAAGAGCATGATTTCGTGCTCTATGTCGGACAGCGCGATTTGTACGAGCTGTCCGGCGTTGTCGGTGACGAAGGCGTCGCCAAAACGCCTGCCGCTGGCAAAGACGACGGCCGGAAATCGGCGAACTGATCAGGCTCGGGGGGCGGCCGCACGGCGCAGGCGATCGTTGATCGCCTCGCCGAGACCCTCATCAGGTATCGGCATAACGGCGATCGCGCCAGTGCCTGCGTCGTCGAGCGCCCGCAAACTGGCAAATAAATTCGCAGCTGCCTCGATGAGATTTGCCCTGAGCGAGAGATTGATGATTTGGCCGCGGCTCGCTGGCACAACCGCGCCGAACGCCAACAGTGCCTCGTCGGCGCGCACCTCCGTTACATTCAAACGCAAGTGCGCTCTTGGAGCATAGTGGCTGGCCAGTTGCCCCGGCGCGTTAGGCCGGTCGCCCACCTCGCCCGAGCGTAACAAAGACCGCCCCAAAACCTGTTCGATCACGCCGGTTTCGATGGCGCCCGAACGCAGCAAAACTGCGTTATCGCCGGTCACGCCGACGATCGTTGATTCCAGTCCGAACGCCGTTGGCCCGCCGTCGATGATCATCAAGTTGTGCTGGGCAAAGTCGCGAGCGACATGTTCCGCCCGCGTCGCGCTGACATGGCCGGAACGATTGGCGGAAGGTGCCGCCAGTGGCCGGTCTGCTGCCCGCAGCAAAGCGCGCGCGACCGGATGATCTGGCACCCTGATGGCAACAGTCGGCAACCCAGCCGAGACAAGGTCGCTGAGCCCACACCCCGCCCGACGCTCAACCACGAGCGTCAACGGACCTGGCCAAAACGCCAGCGCCAACCGCTCAGCCTGCTTAGAGATTTGCCCGATGCCAGCCGCCTGGGCGAGATCTGGCACATGCACAATCAATGGATTGAAGCGGGGTCGGCCCTTAGCTTGGAAAATGCGCGCCACCGCTTCGCCGTTGCGAGCGTCCGCACCCAGGCCGTAGACTGTCTCGGTCGGAAATGCCACGAGGGCGCCAGACCGCAGGCGTTCCCCGGCCCGCGCAATCGCACCCTCATCGGCCGGGTGAATTGTGCAACCGGATCGCGGCCGCGGTTTGCTGTCGCCATCATGCGTCATAGTCTTGTTGCCACGTGCTTGGACGTCATAAACTCCGTTAAACCCCTATCAGATGCTGCGACCGGGAAAGACCGCCGATGACCTATCAGGCTCCAGTAGACGACATCTTCTTTGCTCTCAAGACCGCAGGTGGCCTCGATGAACTTTTGACAGCCGGAACGTTCGACGGGCTCGACGAAGACACGGTACGCGCCGTGATCGAAGAAGCGGGCAACTTCGGCGCTGACGTGCTCGCCCCCCTCAATTGGAGCGGCGATCGGGCGGGCAGCAAGCTCGCCAACGGCACCGTGGCAACGCCGGCTGGTTTCGCACAAGCCTATAAAGCCTTCGCC
The DNA here is from genome assembly GCA_031367425.1 of Hyphomicrobium sp. Classification (GTDB taxonomy): domain Bacteria; phylum Pseudomonadota; class Alphaproteobacteria; order Rhizobiales; family Hyphomicrobiaceae; genus Hyphomicrobium_B. Next base: position 21,526 of record JANLPU010000026.1, on the reverse strand, counting down.
GATGGCGGTTGGAGCGCGCTGCCGTGCCCGACCGAATACGGTGGCCAGGGCTTGCCGGAAATCGTCGCCATGGCGGTGTGCGAAATCTGGAACGCTGCAAATTTGTCGTTCGGGCTGTGCCCATTGCTCACGCAGGGGGCGATCGATGCCATTTCGGTGGGCGGCAGCGACGCGCTCAAAGCGGCCTACTTGCCAAACATGATTTCCGGCAAATGGACCGGCACCATGAACCTGACCGAGCCGCACGCTGGCTCTGATCTGTCGGCTCTGACCACCAAAGCCGCGCGCCACGCCGATGGCAACTATCGCATCAACGGCACCAAGATCTTCATCACTTTCGGCGACCACGAGATGACCGAAAACATCATCCACCTCGTGCTCGCGCGCTTGCCCGATGCGCCGCCCGGAACGCGCGGCATATCGCTTTTTCTCGTGCCAAAATACCTCGTCAACGCCGACGGCGCGCTAGGCGCCCGCAACGACGTCGTGTGCGTTGGCCTCGAACACAAGCTCGGCATCATGGCGAGCCCGACGTGCGTCATGCAATTTGGCGATACGGGCGGCGCCGTCGGCTATCTGGTGGGCGAAGAAAATCGCGGGCTGGCGACGATGTTCGTGATGATGAATGCAGCCCGTCTGGCAGTCGGCGTGCAAGGCGTGGCGATTGCCGACCGCGCGACGCAGCGCGCCATTGCGTATGCCAAAGATCGCCGCCAGAGCCGGGTCGGCGACGTGGCGTCGAGCCCGATCATCGCGCATCCGGATGTCCGCCGCATGCTGCTGACGATGCGAGCTCAGACGCAGGCCGCGCGTATGATCTGCATGGCGACCGCGCGCGAAATGGATCTGTCTCATCACGCCGCGACCGCACCGAAACGCGAGGCCGCAGCCCAGCGCGCCGCGCTACTAACGCCCATCGCGAAAGGCTACTCGACCGACATCGGCGTCGAGGTTGCCTCGCTGGGCATTCAGGTGCACGGCGGCATGGGCTTCGTTGAGGAAACGGGCGCTGCCCAGCATTGGCGCGACAGCCGCATCCTGCCGATCTATGAAGGCACCAACGGCATTCAGGCAATCGATCTGGTGATGCGGAAGTTAGCCCTCGGCGGCGGCGCGGTGGTCAGGGCGCACATCGCGGCACTGGCGGGCATTGCGCAGACGGCCGCGGCCTCGAACCGGCCTGAGCTTGGAAAAACAGGTTTGCGCCTGCAAGAAGCGGTGGCCGCGCTCGACGACGCGACCAACTGGATGCTCGATGCTCTGCGTACTCATCCAGAAGCAGCGCTCGCGGGCGCGACACCCTACGCGCGGCTCTTTGGCGTGGCGACGGGTGCCGCATACTTGGCCAAGGGTGCATTGGCTGAACCGGACGGCGCGTCGGGCCACGCGGGCCTGGCACGTTTCTTTGCCGAGAATATTCTACCTCAGGCCGAAGGCCTTGCCTCCAGCGTCACCGATGGCGCCGACGCAGTGCTCGCAACGCCCATCGAAAGGACGACAGCATGAGCGCTGAGATCTCGGTCACCGCGCAAAACGGCGTGCAGATTATCCGCATCGCCCGGCCACAGAAGAAAAACGCTCTGAACGGCCCGATGTATCGCGCGTTGTCAGATGCGTTCCGCGCGGGCGACGCCGACGCGAACGTTGCGGTGCACGTGGTATTTGGCTCGGGCGGCGTATTTTGCGCGGGCAACGACATGAGCGATTTCCTCGCGGTCGCCACGGGCAAAGCCGACGCGCTATCTGAAACGATGGCGTTCCTCGATGTATTGCCCGCCATTCGAAAGCCGGTTGTTGCCGGCGTCGGCGGCTTGGCGAGCGGCATCGGCGTCACGATGCTGCTCCACTTCGATCTCGTCTACGCCGCGCCATCGGCCATTTTCTCAACACCCTTTCTCAATCTTGGATTGGTGCCCGAAGCCGGTTCGAGCTTGCTGTTGCCCGCTCGCATTGGCTATCAGCGCGCCTTTGAAATGCTCGTTCTGGGTGAGCCATTTTCCGCCGAGCGGGCGCGCGAAGCAGGCTTCATCAATGAAATTGTTGCAGCCGACGCGCTGGAAGAAAAAGTCATCGCCGTGGCCCAAAGCTTGGCGGCCAAGCCGCCTGAAGCGCTCGCGATGTCGCGGGCTCTGTTGCGCGGCGATCCGGCTGCATTGGCGAGTCGGATGGGACAAGAATCCGGCCAATTCAGCGAACGTCTCAAATCGGCCGAGGCACTTGAGGCGTTCACGGCGTTTTTCGAGAAGAGACCTGCCAATTTTGCCAAGCGCAAGCCGTAATCGAGGGCTAGCTAGGGCGACGATTATTCGAGGGGTGAGCCGCCATGACCAGCCGGGGCCGATGCGCGATAAGCGCGGTTCTTTTCATGAGCAGCGCGGCGCTGATGTTCCCGCCTGCCGCCGACGCCCACTGGCTCACCGCCTTGACGCGCGAAGCCGCCGAAGTTGGCGCGCGTGGCGCCAGTCATGCTCATCCCAATCTCGGGGCTGTCGGGCGCGCCGCCGAGCATCTGCAAGGATTGGCGTCTGCACCCAAGGGCGCGCTAGCCGCGCACGCTACGCCCGAAGGCCACTGGCAATTCGTCAATCGCGAAGGGCAAACGTTGACGGCTGGCACGGCGGATGAATTCAAGCGCGTCGTGCCTTCGTTATCGCCCGATCTGGCACCGGGCAGCAATGGCAAACTATCGCTTTATCTGTCCGAAGACAGCGTGTTCGAAAATAGAGTTCATCTCGATAAATTGCCCAAAGACGCAGACCTGCACGTCATCACCAACGGCGGCGCATTTCCGATCACACGCAGTTCAGAAAAAATCACCGCGCAGTTAAAACCAAACGTCGCTGTCGAACTCATTGACCGCGCGCTGTTTGACGAAACGGTGGCGTCGCTCGGCCGCCAGCTCAACAAAGCTAATGTCAGAACCATCGCTCTGCAGCCAGGATCATCCAATATTCTGTCGTCCGCGCCCAAGATCGATGCGGCGACCAAAACCGCGCTCGTTGATGAACTCGATCCCGCAAATTTGGCCAAAGCATTCCGCTCCATTCGCGGCCAGACGGCGCTCGTGACGGGGCGCGTCGAGAACGGCAAAATCTTCTTTCAGCCAGCGAGAGGCCCGGAAATTAGCCGTGAAGTCGAGGAGCTCATGTCGGCCGCCGCGCAAAGCGACGTCAATCTCGTGATGCTTCATGCCGATAGCCCGCGCCAGCCAGGTGGGCGCAACTGGCTGTGGCAAAAGATCGAAGTCGGCGGCCTCGATGAGGCGATGAAAACGGCGACCGTCGGCGATTTCCTTGAAGCGCTCGCCGCCCGCAACAGACCGCTGACGCTGTCGGCAGAGCGTGAGGGCACGGGTCGGGTAGCCATCCGCGCGAGCCCTAGCTCTGAGGGCGGCGGCATTGTGGAAAGTGCGAACCAAGCCAAGGATGAATGGCTGTCTCACGTCACCGGCGAGGTGGTCACGAGATCGATCCACATTCACGGCCGCGATCAATCGAGCCAACGCGAAATCGATGGCCAAATCATTCCGGGCATCCCGACATACGTGCAAATTCCCTATCTGATGGGCTTCGTTTGCGGCCTGCTTGCATTGGAAGTTTTAGCGCGTTGGTGGTGGCGATTGGTCGGTCAGCCCAAACCGGTCGAGGGCCGCGGACGGTTGTCAGAATTTCTACACAACTTGCCCCTCAATTTGGTTTTCTGGTTCGTCTTTCTGCCCATCGTTGGCGCACCGGCTTTGATGTACCACGCGACGGTGGTGACGTGGGCCACAGTAACTGCGCCTTTCCGCTGGCTCGCCCGTGTATTTCGCGGCCGCGCAGCTCAAAGATGATCTCGCAAGCTGGCGGCAACTAGTTTAAAATAATCACCTGATTGAGGTTCAAAAATCGCAGGGATGCCCATCTGATGCGCAGCTTAGCCGGCAAAACACTTTTTATCACTGGGGCGAGCCGTGGTATCGGCTTGGCTATCGCCAAACGCGCCGCGCGCGATGGCGCAAAGATCGCCATTGTTGCCAAGACTTCAGACCCTAACCCCAAGCTCGAAGGCACGATCCACACCGCCGCCGATGACATTCGCAAAGCCGGCGGCCAAGCCTTGCCGATCATGTGCGATATCCGCGACGAAGCGCAGGTGGAAGCAGCGGTAGGCCTCACCGTCTCGACTTTCGGCGGCATCGATATTTGCGTCAATAACGCCAGCGCCATCGCGCTGACGCCCATCGACAAAACCGACATGAAGCGCTTCGATCTGATGTTTGCGATCAACACGCGTGGATCGCTGCTGTGTGCGAAGGCTTGCCTGCCGCATTTGCGGCGCAGCGCCAATCCGCACATCCTCATGATGTCCCCACCGCTCGACATGAAGGCCAGATGGTTCTCAGGCCACGTTGCTTACTCGATCGCCAAGTACGGCATGAGCATGTGCGTGCTGGGCTTGGCCGATGAGCTGAAAAAAGACGGCGTCGCGGTCAACGCACTGTGGCCGCGCACAACGATTGCAACGGCTGCAATCAAGAACATTTTGGGCGGCGACAAACTGATGCGCATGAGCCGCACGCCAGACATTCTGGCCGACGCCGCGCACGTGATTTTCAGCCAACCTGCCAAGACGTTTACGGGGCGCTTCCTGATCGACGATACGCTGCTGCACGAGCTGGGCGGCATAACCGATTTCGAACATTACCGGGTCGATAAAACGATGCCCCTGGCACCGGACTTTTTCGTGCCCGCAGACAGCTTGCCCCCGCCAAACGTCAAAATCGCCCGCGTGTCCGAATTGGGGTGAGCCCTGGGCGAGGGCCCGAGCAAAACCGCGCGCAAGCCTTGCCGGATCGGATGCCGCGCGGTAGTGAGAACTCATGACCACGCTGCTGATTACGCATCCATGTTTTGTCAATCACGATACGGGCGCTGGCCATCCCGAGCGGCCGGACCGGATGCGCGCCATCGACAACGTTTTAGCCCATGACATCTACAAGGATCTCGTGCGCCACGAGGCGCCGCTTCGGGCTGACATCGAAGAGGCGATCGGGCGCGTGCACCCGGGCGGCTATTACGGCGCGATCAAAAAGGTCGAACCTAAAACCAAAGGCGAGCTGCACCACATCGACGGCGACACGGTGATGTCTGACGGCAGCTGGGAGGCGGCTGTGCGCGCCGCCAGTTCCGGCCTCGACGCCATCGACCGGATCATGGGGGGCCAAGCGGCCAACGCTTTCTGCCAAGTGCGCCCGCCAGGGCATCACGCCGAAAGCCACCGCGTGATGGGCTTTTGCTTTTTCAACAACGTCGCAATTGCCGCCCATTATATGCGCGCGAAATACGGCGCCGAACGCATCGCCGTCGTCGACTTCGATGTTCACCACGGCAACGGCACGCAGGAAATTTTCTGGTCCGACAAAAATTTGTTTTACGGCTCGACCCATCAGATGCCGCTGTTCCCCGGCACCGGAGAATTGAGCGATACGGGTGTCGGCAATATCTGGAATGCGCCGTTGCGCGCCGGCGATGGCCGCGACGCCTTCGAGCAAGCGTTCCGCTCGCGCATTCTGCTGCCGCTGCATAATTTCGCGCCCGACCTCATCATTATCTCAGCGGGCTTTGACGCCCACGAGCGCGACCCGCTGGGCGGCCTGCGGCTCGTCGAAGCCGACTTCATGTGGGCAACCGAGCAACTGGCCGAATTGGCCCGCCGCCACGCCAATGGCCGCATCGTGTCGATGCTCGAAGGCGGCTATGACTTGACGGGGCTGGCAAGGTCGGTTGCGGTGCACGTCAAGACGCTCATGGACGCAGGGTCGTGAAGTCCACGCCTGCGCGAAGTTTCTAATGCCATAACAGAAAGCCTGATCGATGACCGCTGCGAAGCCAACCCAACCTCATGCAGACATTCAAGCGATGTCGTTTGAACGCGCTTTGAAAGAGTTGGAATCGATCGTCGGGCGGCTCGAGCGCGGCGACGTCGAGCTTGAAGAGAGCATTGTGATCTATGAGCGCGGCGAAGCTTTGCGCGATCATTGCGATAAGCTGCTGAAACAAGCCGAAGCCAAGGTCGAGAAACTAACGTTCGGGGCAGACGGGCGGCCAAAAGGCACCGAGCCGTTCGATCCTGAGCGGGCTAAAAACTGACTTTACGCTGATTGGCACCCGGCCGCTGACCGGCTGCCTGCGGCGCAGTAGCTCCACCGGCGGGACTTGGTTTGGGCGCCCTAAGCCGCTAATCTGTCACTTCCGGCACCGGGTCGAGCCGCGCAACTGGCGCGGCCGAACGGTACATGCGCCGCACCCATTTCAACTTCTGGTGCTCATTTGAGTAAAACGCCACTCCTCGACCGGATCAAGTTGCCAGCCGACCTGCGCCTGATGGATGCGAAGGATTTGCCCCAGGTCGCCGACGAACTGCGCGCCGAGCTGATCGATGCCGTCTCCGTCACCGGCGGGCATCTGGGTGCGGGGCTCGGCGTCGTCGAGCTGACGGTCGCGCTGCATTATCTTTTCGATACGCCCAAAGACCGGCTGATCTGGGATGTCGGCCATCAGGCCTATCCGCACAAAATTCTCACCGGCCGCCGCGACCGCATTCGCACGCTACGGCAGGTCGGCGGATTGTCCGGCTTTACCAAGCGCGACGAAAGCGAATTCGATCCGTTCGGCGCGGCGCATTCCTCGACATCGATTTCCGCCGCCCTTGGCATGGCCGTGGCGCGCGATCTCAACCGTGGCGATAATAACGTCGTGGCGGTCATCGGCGATGGCGCGATGAGTGCCGGCATGGCCTACGAGGCGATCAACAATGCTGGCGCGCGCAACGAGCGCCTGATCGTAATTTTAAACGACAACGACATGTCGATCGCGCCGCCCGCTGGCGCGCTGTCGGCTTATCTGGCGCGCGTCACGTCGAGCGGCACGTATTTCCAGCTGCGCGATTACGCCAAGCATCTGGCCCGCATGCTGCCGAAAAATTGGGAGCGGCGCGCTGCCCGCGTCGAAGAATACACCCGCCATCTGTGGCAGGGTGGTCAGTGGTTCGAAGAGCTCGGCTTTTATTATGTTGGCCCCATCGACGGCCACGATCTCAATCATCTTCTGCCGGTGTTGAAGAATGTCCGCGACGCCAAGCAAGGGCCGATCCTCGTTCACGTCGTGACGAAGAAAGGCAAGGGCTATGCGCCGGCCGAAGCTTCAGCCGATAAATATCATGGCGTCGCCAAGTTCAATGTCGTCACCGGCGCGCAGGTCAAGCCCAAGCCCAATGCGCCAAGCTATACCCGCGTCTTCGCCGACAGCCTGATCGCGGAAGCCAGAAAAGATAAATCGATTGTCGCCATTACGGCCGCGATGCCCGACGGCACAGGGCTCGATGTCTTCGGCCGTGAATTTCCCGACCGCACATTCGACGTCGGCATTGCCGAGCAGCACGCGGTCACGTTCGCGGCGGGCTTGGCGACAGAAGGCTACAAGCCGTTCGCTGCAATCTATTCAACATTCCTGCAGCGCGCTTACGATCAGGTCGTGCACGACGTGGCGATCCAGAAATTGCCGGTGCGCTTTGCCATCGACCGCGCCGGCCTCGTCGGCGCCGACGGGCCAACGCATGCCGGATCGTTCGACGTGACGTATCTGGGCTGCCTGCCGAATTTTGTCATCATGGCGGCATCTGACGAAGCCGAACTCGTGCACATGGTTGCGACCCAAGCTGCCATCGACGACCGCCCGAGCGCGCTGCGTTATCCGCGCGGCGAAGGCGTCGGCGTTGAAATGCCAGCGGAAGGAAAGCCGCTCGAGATCGGCCGTGGCCGCATCGTGCGCGAGGGTTCAAAAATCGCCCTGCTTTCGCTCGGCACGCGGTTGCACGACTGCCTAAAAGCCGCCGATACTTTGGCGGGCTTTGGCTTATCGACAACTGTCGCCGACGCGCGCTTTGCCAAGCCGCTCGATAAAGCATTGATCCGCACCTTGGCGCTCAATCACGAGGTTCTGATCACCGTCGAAGAAGGTTCCATCGGCGGCTTTGGCAGTTTCGTTCTGCATTACCTGGCCGAGGACGGCTTGCTCGACCGAGGCTTGAAAATCAGACCGCTGGTGTTGCCGGATGTCTTCATCGATCATGGCAACCCGGCGAAGATGTACGAGGATGCTGGGCTATCGGCCGATGGCATCGTCGCCGCGGTATTCAAAGCTTTGGGACGCGACGCGCTGGCTGGCGAAACCGGCGGCCGGCGCGGTTGAAATTTTATCCCGCTGCTCGCACCAATGCCCGACCGTCATCCCGGCGAAGGCCGGGAACCACGACAGGTTGATAGGCGAATGGCGTTGATGGTGCTTCGCACCTCAAGAACTTTTGCATGCTTGTCGTAGGTCCCGACCTTCGTCGGGATGACGTGGGATAGAGGAGTGCGGGAGAAGGCGCGGCTAACCTGCCGCTTTGGCGAAGTTGGCTTGAACCTTGTCCCAGTTGACGACGTTCCACCAATCTTTCAGGTAATCGGCGCGCTTGTTCTGATGCTTCAGATAATAAGCGTGCTCCCATACGTCGACGCCCAGGATCGGCGTCAGGCCCTGCTCATACGGGTTGTCCTGATTGGGCGTGCTCATGACGGCGAGCTTCTTGTCTTTGTTCAAGACCAGCCAAGACCAGCCTGAGCCGTAACGCGCGATGCCAGCCTTATTGATCTCTTCCTTCAGTTTCTCAGTCGAGCCGAACGCGCTCCCAATCGCAGCATCGAGATCGCCGGTTGGCGCTTTGGCGCCACCAGGAAACATCAGCGCCCAATAAAAATCATGGTTCCAGTTGCCGCCCACCGCATTGCGCACGAGCGTGCGATGAGCTTCGGGAACGTTAGGCAAAAATGCAAACATCTCGACCGGCGATTTCGTCGCGAGCTCTGGAACGTTGACCGCGAGGTTGTTCAGATTATTGACCGCGGCTTGCTGGTGGCCGATGTGATGAACCTTCATCGTTGCAGTATCGATGTAGGGCTCGAGCGCCTCATAGGGGTAGCCGATGGGCGCCAGCTTAAAAATGGGCTCAGGCGCGGTCTCGGCCCACGCTCGCGGTAGGGCCCGCGACAACAACGGTGGCGCCAAGCCCGCCGTCAAAGCAACCAGACCCAACGATTGGAGCAATTCGCGGCGGTGCATGTACGACCCACTCATCTGCTAAAAGCAATTGCGCTTAAATTTGCAGTATAGCACGTCAGCGGCGGTCCCCAACTTCCCCAGAAGTCTTGTCGCAGCGTCAAATCTCAACCACCGTGTCAAATCGAACATGACCAAACCAGCCGCCAACAGATTGGACAACCGGCTCGTCGCCGACGGCTTGGTGCCAAGCCGAGCGCGGGCGCGCGATCTGATCCAGCGCGGCTTTGTGCTGATCGACGGTGTTGTTGCGGCTAAACCATCGATGACGGTCTTGCCCGGTGCTGTCATTTCGCTGGCCCGCGAGACGCCATCGTTCGTGTCGCGCGGCGCTGAGAAACTCGGGCCCGCGCTCGATCATTTTAGCTTTGAGGCCCACGACCGACGCGCGCTCGACATCGGCGCTTCAACCGGCGGCTTCACGCAACTTCTCCTGCAACGCGGTGCCGCGCACGTTTTTGCCATCGATGTCGGGCGCGAGCAATTGCATCACAGCCTGCGCGGCGATCCGCGTGTGACCGCGCTTGAAGGCTTCGATGCCCGTCAATTGAGTCCAGATGCCATCAGCGGGCCGGTCGATGCAATCACCGCCGATGTGAGCTTCATTTCGCTGACCAAAGTTCTCGGGCCCGCGCTTGAGCTTGCCGCACCCGGCGCTTGGCTCGTCGCGCTGATCAAGCCGCAATTTGAGCTGACACCGGCCGATATCGGCAAAGGCGGCATCGTGCGCGACCAAGCGGCACGTGGGCGAGCCGTTGACAACGTCACTGAGTGGCTTAGGCAACGGACACAGTGGAACGTGCTTGGCGTTTGCCCATCCCCCATCGTTGGCGGCTCGGGAAATCTCGAGTTTTTGATCGGGGCCGTGAAAAATGGATGACGCGATAAGCTTGACGATCAACCGGGTCGCCGCGCAGGGCGATGGCGTCGCTGAAAGGCCGAGCGGTCCGGTGTTCGTGCCGTTCACGTTGCCGGGCGAAGTCGTCAGCGCGCATGTCTCAGGCGATCGCGCGCGTCTCGTTTCGGTTGACACTCCCAGCCCAGATCGCATCGCGCCAGTGTGTAAGCATTTCGGCACCTGCGGCGGCTGCGCGCTGCAACACATGAGCGAGGCGTCCTACCGCGTCTGGAAGCGCGAGCAAGTCGTTGCCGCATTCAACGGCCGCGGCATCAACGCCAACGTTAGCGAAATGATCTTGGCGCAAGGCTTGCGGCGGCGCGCGACACTCACGGCACGCGGCACGGATGCGGGCATCGCGATGGGGTTTCACGAGGCTGGCACGCACGATCTCGTCGATATCCAAGAATGTCCGGTGCTGGTGGCCGACATCGTGGCCGCTCTTCCAGGACTCAAGATATTGCTCGCGCCGCTGATGGCGAAAAAAGCCGAAGTGCGCTTGGTCGTGACGCAGACCAGCGGCGGGCTCGACGTGGCGATTGAAAGCACGGAGCGCAAGCTAACGCCGGAACTGCGGGCCAACCTCGCGCGCATCGCCTCGGCACATCGCTTGGCCCGCGTCAGCATTGCGGGCGATCCCGCATTCGAGGCTTCCAGCCCATACTTGCGCTTTGGCAATGCCGATTGCGTGACGCCGCCGGGATCGTTTCTGCAAGCCGTTGCCGACGCCGAAGCCACAATGGTTGAGCTAATGTTTGCAGCATTGCCGAAAGTCAAGGCGGTGGCCGATCTGTTTTCCGGCGTTGGCGCATTCACCTTTCCACTCGCGGCGCGCGCAAAAGTTTTTGCCGCCGACAACAACGCTGACGCTATCGCATCGCTGCAAGCTGCCGCGCGCAAAGCAACCAGTCTAAAGCCGATCGAAACCTGCGTGCGCGATTTATTGCGCGAGCCGCTCTCGGCATTAGAGCTGAACGCATTCGACGCGGTCGTGTTCGATCCGCCGCGCGCGGGCGCGGAGGCACAATCTCGCATGCTGGCAAAGTCAAAAGTTAAAACAGTGATCGCGGTGTCCTGCAATCCCGCGACCATGGCGCGCGACGTGCGCATTCTCATCGACGGCGGCTACTGGCTCGAGACCGTCACGCCGATTGACCAATTCCGCTACACGCCCCACATCGAGGCCGTCGCCGTTTTGCGGCGCTAAACCCTTACCCCATGAACCATGAATGAGAATGCCGACTGGCGCCCGCGCGCGCGCCCGTGCGTCTGGCAGGACATTTGCTTTAGGCTTTGGATGGAGCGCCCGGCAACGAACTGGCTGGCGCAATCGTTGCAGCTCCATGGCGTTAAGATGTTCTAGGGCGTTGGCCAATGATCAAACTTACAGCACTGGGATTGGCCGCCGCCGCAATTTTCTCCGACTATCCGGCATTTCTGAAAAAGGGCGGCATCATCGAGGCCTATACCGATCGCGGGCCGATTGTTGAATTGATCGTGCGCTGCCCGGTCGGAACCGGCATCATCTCGTATTCCAAAATCGACCGGCGCTATTGCAGCTCGAAGATGTATTGCTTCGACCATCTGCGCCCCGCTGTATCGCAAACGTGCGACTGAGAGTGTCACGGATAGAACTGTTCCAATTCTAAACGACGGCGACGAGTGCCGCCCTTGAGCTTGGGCCCGTTAAGCTTCAGCCATGAATGTTCCTTACGTAGTGTTAAGATACTGCGCCCGTGAAATTCTGTAGAAATTGCGCGGAACAAGTCCCTTGCTCGAGGAGCCACTGCGTATGGGCCGTGCGAAAGCGCTTCTGCATCTACTGCCGATCATCTTCGTGGCGTGCGCGTCGGCAAGGCTCAGCGCCGCGCCAACGACTGCCGACATTATTTCAAACTACGAAGCGATAGGTGCCGCCGTCTTCGGCGATGCGGCAATCGCCGCCCAAGTGCTCGACAAAGCCGTTGACGATTTGCTCACACGCCCCAGTGCTGAAACCCTCGGTGCGGCGCGCGAAGCGTGGAAAAAATCTCGTGTGCCATACGCGCAGTCTGAAGGCTTCAGATTTGGCAACAAGATCGTCGACGATTGGGAGGGCCGGGTCAATTCTTGGCCGCTCGATGAAGGCTTGATCGACTACGTCGACGACGCATCCTACGGCCGCCAAAAAGATGACAACCCGCTCTATACAGCCAACATCATCGCCAATAAAAAGCTCCGGCTTGGATCCAAAATCCTCGACGCTGCAAAAATCGATAAGGACCTGATCGCCAAACTCAACAGCGCGTTAGACGTGCAAGCCAATGTCGGCACGGGCTATCACGCGATTGAATTCTTGCTCTGGGGCCAGGATTTAAACGGCACCGGGCCAGGGGCTGGCAATCGGCCAGCGACCGATTACGATCTTAAAGCCTGCACCGGCGGTAACTGCGATCGCCGCCGCGATTACCTTAAGGCCGCGACCGGATTGCTTGTCGATGACCTTAGCGAAATGGCGAACAACTGGCGCGCCAAAGGGCCGGCACGCGTCGCCCTCGCGGGAAAACCCGAGGGCGAGCAGCTGGCCGCGATCCTCACCGGCATCGGCTCGCTGTCGTTTGGCGAACTTGCCGGCGAGCGCATGAAGCTTGGCGTGCTGCTGCACGACACCGAAGAGGAACAGGATTGCTTTTCGGACAACACCCACAATAGCCACTTTAACGATCAGGTCGGCATGATCGCGATCTGGAGCGGCCAGTATGACGGCGCGACGCCGGTCAAAGGCGCGAGCATGCGGGATCTGGCGCTCGACAAGTCGCCTGAAGCCGCCAAGCGCCTCGATGACGCGATGGCGGCAACACTGGCTAAAATAAAGCTCATCAAGGACAAGGCCGATAGCGGCGCGATGGCGTACGATCAAATGATGGCCGCCGGTAACGACGAGGGCAACAAGCTGATCCTCGACGCGTCCGAAGCCCTCGTTGCGCAAACGCGCGCGGTCGAGGCAGTCGTTGCAGCTTTGAATTTGAAAATCAAGATCGAAGGCTCCAAGGGCCTCGACAAACTTGGCGAGGCCGCAGCGCCTTAGAACTTTGATCGCGAGCAGTCGACAGTCATGATCACGAGACGCAAGCTAGTGCTTGGCGCGGCAGCTTCCGGGGCCTCGTATTGCGCTGCCCGCTGGCCATTGTGGGTGCCAGCCCGCGCCGAAACGTTGGCGCCGCCCGCTGTGCCGCAAACGGGCAAAACGGTCGCGGTCGAGTTCGACGTTGCCGAGCGCCAGGTGGCACTGCCGTGTTTTGGCGGCAAGGCACTGCCGCTGTGGACGTTTAACGACACGACAAGCCACGACACGCCCGGGTTTCCAACAGTGCGGATGAAACTGGGAGACCGCCTCGACGTCCGCTTGAAAAACAGCCTGACGCGCGCGCGCGAAGATCTGACCATCCATTGGCACGGCCTGCGTATTGCCAACGGCCAAGACGGCGTTGCCTACATGACGCAAGCGCCCATTCCGCCGGGCGGCCAAGGCGCATACAGTTTCGTGCCGCCAGACACGGGAACGTTTTTCTTCCACACGCACTGCAACAGCGTCGAGCATTTCGGCCGCGGGCTCATCGGCCTATTGATCGTCGAGGGCGACGAGACCCAACCCGTCGATGCCGACATTGTTCTCGCCATGAAAGATTGGCGCATCGGGCCCGATGGCGCATTCCTGCCGTTTGCAACGGCAGACGGTCCCGCGAAGTCCGGCTCGCCCGGCACGGTGCGATCGATCAACGGTACGATCAAGCCTGTCATCAAAGTCGCGGCCGGTGCCGACATCAGACTGCGTTTGCTCAACGTCGATCCGACGCGGATCGGCGACGTCGGGCTCGACGGTGCGCCGGCTTACATCATCGCGGTCGACGGCAACGCATGCTTGCCAATGGCGCTCGAAAGCTGGCGCTTTGGACCCGCGCAACGGCTTGACATTCTGCTGCGCTCTCCGGCCGAGGGAGCCACCGTCAAGCTGCTCGATTATTTCGCCGCCGAGCCCATCGTGCTTGCTGAGTTTGTTAGCGAAGGTCCCGACAAACGGGCCGATGCATTCAACCCGCGGCCGCTGCGAGCGAGCCGGGCGCCTGCCGCCAATCTCAAAGCCGCACAACGCTTGACCTTCGATTTGGGATCGACGGCATCTGGCGAAGCGATCGGTGCGCTTGGCGCCGCATCGGGCATCGAGGTTGGATCTTTATGCTTATCCAAGCGCACGTTCTGGGCCATCAATAAGCAGTCTTGGGCGAGCGCCGATCATAGCGATGCCGGGCCAGCGCTCGCCGAACTGAAGCTTGGCGCAAGCTACATTTTCAGCTTCAAGAACCAGAGCGCACACGCCCATCCCATCCATATTCACGGCCACACGTTTGAAGTGTTGTCGTCGAGCCTGCGCAAGCTTAGCCCCCACCGCGCTGATACGGTGCTCGTTCTGCCGCGCGAAACAATTGAGGTCGCCTTCGTTGCCGACAACCCGGGCCGCTGGATGCTTCATTGCCATATTCTGGAACATCAAGAGACCGGCATGATGGGCTACATCTCCGTCACATGATGCGCTCAGCAATCGCTCTGCTTTTGATGCTTTGCGTGCCGCTCGCGGCACGCGCCGGCGACGAGTTAGATGCGCTGGTCGGCCGCGCGCTCTTCAAGCGCAACTGGGTGCCAGCGCCTGCATCGACGAAATCGGCGCAAGGATTGGGGCCGTTGTTCAACGCTCGATCTTGCGCGCAATGTCATGACGGCGGCGGACCCGCCCGCTTTGAGCGCAACGACGATGGCCAGACAAACGTCCATGGCGCGGTCGTGCGTCTGGGCAATGCGCGCGGCGAGATCGATCGCTTCTACGGCCAGCAATTGCAAACCTTCGCGGTGCCGGGACTGGACAGCGAAGCAACAATCGGCTTCGAGCCAAAGCTCGACATCAAACTGCACGGGCCATCGCTCTCCCCTGGCACTAACGCGGGCGTGCGATTAGCACCATCGCTTGCAGGCCGCGCGCGCTTTGAAGACATCTCCGACGAGGCAATTTTGCAAGAAGCAGAACGCCAGCGCACGACCGGCAATGGCATTGCAGGGCGCGCGCGCCGGATCGGGCCCGATGGCTCATCCGGCGCAATCGGTAAGTTCGGCTGGAAGGCCGCGCATGCCACGCTTGAGGAGCAGATCGCCAACGCATTCGCCCTCGATCTTGGCCTGTCGAGCCCGCGCGATTCCCGCGCCTACGGCGATTGCACAGCACTTCAGACAGCGTGCCTTGCCGCTCCCAACGGCCGATCTGCGCAATCTGACGGTGAAGAGGTTTCAGCCCAAATGCTGGCGTTGCTCGCGTTATATTTGCGCGACCTTACCGCTTCCGGGCGCGCTCCACAGCCTGACCCGCAAACTGGCCCGCAAACTGAGCCACAAAGCACACAAGATTTGGCACTCTTTGACAAAACCGGTTGCGCCCAGTGCCACGTACCAAGCTTAGCGGGCCGAGACGGTCGGCCTATCGCGACGTTTTCGGATATGCTGTTGCATGATTTAGGACCCGGCCTTGACGATGGCGTTGGCGAGCCGGGCGTGGCATCACAGGAATGGCGGACAGCGCCGCTGCTAGATTTAGGAGCACGAAGAGGCACGCGCCGCTATCTGCACGACGGCAGAGCGCGCACATTGCCCCAAGCGATTGCCGCCCACGGTGGCGAGGCCAAGGATGCTGCCCACAATTTCGCGAAACTCGAAGCAAAAGAACAACGCCGCATCATTCAATTTCTGCAACACCAGTGAACATGAGCCAGACCTTGACACCGCTTTTGACGAGACGATTGACGGCGCTGCTTTGCATTGCTGCTTTGGCTGGGATGGCTGCGCTTAACTCTGTGCAGGCGCGCGAAATGCCGAGCCACTTTGCAATGGTGCAGAACGCGATCGATAAATTCGCCGTGCCCCGCTTTGAATCTCTCAATCGCGCGGCGGAAGTTTTGCCGAGTGCTGTCGAGCAAGTGTGCACGAGGGGAGATGCTGGCGCGCGCGAAGAACTCGATGCGCGCTTTCGCGACACGGTCAAAGCGTGGGCCGCCGTCGAGTTTCTGCGCTTTGGACCGCTGACTGAAAGCGGACGGCGCGAGCGCCTGTCGTACTGGCCCGATCCTCGCGGCGTGATGACGCGACAGCTGCGCCAAATGCTTGCCAACAGAGATCTCAAGGCGATCGACGGCGCTCTCATCGTCAAACAAAGTGCTGCCGTGCAAGGCTTGCCAGCGCTCGAAGTTCTGCTGACCGATAAAGATAATCCATTGGGTTCAAACGTAGAGGTCGCCTACCGCTGCGCTTTGGCCAAAGCGATCTCTGGCAACGTCGCCGCGATTGCGCACGACATATTGGAAGGCTGGACAAAGTCTGGCGGCTGGAAAGAAAAAATGCTGCGGCCCGGTTCGGACAACGACACTTACAAAGAACCCTCCGAGGCCGCCGGCGAATTCGTCAAAGCTATGCTGACCGGCCTGCAGATTGTTAGCGAAACGGAGGTCAAGCCGCATCTGGAGCCCAAAGCCGACGCGAGTGCCGAAGCGACCGCCGATGTCAAAGACAAGCCAGCGATTGGACCGTTCAACAAAATTGGGCTGTCGCGCGACTATTTCGTTGCTGGCGCCAGCGCGCTCGAAGCCTTGAACGAAACGCTAGATCTCGAAGGCTATCTACCGGAAGACAAAGACTGGGTGCGAACTTGGGCGGGTGGCGCTTGGCGCGCGATGCGCGAGAGCGATGGCGCGGGTGGCCCGCCACCGGGCGGCAAGAAATCGGCGGCGCCTTCCGTCAAAGAGTTGCACGATAAAATTAACGGCCTTCGCCAGCTTGTCGGTAAGGAGATGGCCAGCGCTGCAGGTTTAACTTTGGGGTTTAATGAACTCGATGGCGACTGATCGGAGATCAGGGATGATTGATCGGAGATCATGAGAGATGATTGATCGGAGATCGTTGCTGCTCGGCACGCTCGCAATACTGCCCGTGGCCAATTATTCCAAAGCTTTCGCGCAGCAGGGCAACGCGGGCGCCGCAACACTTGAAGCCGCGTTCGTATCCGCCGCCCGCAAGCCCGATGGATCGTTCGCTGTCGTGCTGTTGTCCGCCGACGGTCGCTTGGTGCGCGAGGTTGCACTGTCAGCGCGCGGCCATGACATCGCGGTTCATCGCGCCACGGCCTCAGCCGTCGTGTTTGCGCGGCGCCCCGGCACCTTTGCCGTCGCGTTTGCGCTCGATGGCCGCCGCCAACCGGTCATTTTCACCGCTATCGCCGGACGCCATTTCTACGGCCATGGCGCGTTCTCAGCCGACGGCCGCTTGCTCTATGTTTCGGAAAACGATATCGCCAATGCGCGCGGCGTCGTTGGTCAATACGATGTGAACGCCGGCTTCAAGCGGATCGGCGAATTCCCGAGTTTCGGGGTCGGCCCGCATGAAATCATTTTATTGCCGGACGGCAAGACGCTCGCCATTGCCAACGGCGGCATCGATACGGTGCCGGAAAGCGGCCGCGAAAATCTCAACCTCGACGACATGGCGCCATCGCTTGTGCTGGTAGACGCGACAACCGGCACGCTGGTCGCAAACCATACGCTGGACGCTCATTTGCAACGCTTGTCGATCAGACATCTCGCGGCTGACACCAACGGCACGGTGTGGTTCGGCGGTCAGTGGGAAGGCGATGTGGCAGTGACCCCTGAGTTGATCGGGCGCGCCGGACGCGACAGTGCACTCCGGTTGATTGCGCCGCAAGCAGCGCTCGGGGGCGCACTGAAGGGCTACATTGGATCGATGGCGGCGAGTGCGGACGGGAGCATCATCGCGGCGAGCGCGCCCAAGGCTGGACGCATTTTGTATATCGATGCGGCGACCGGCGAGGTGCGCGCACAATCTGATTTGAAAGACGGCTGCGGCATCGCGGGCGTGCATGATGATGTGTTCGCCGTGACGTCTGGCCTCGGCGCGTTCCGCCACGAAGTTCCAGGCAAGGCGGTTATTGCCGAAGCCGCTCTTGCCGAGCTCGCGTTCGATAATCATTTGCGTAAACTGGGCTGATTTTGCGCCCTGACGCGCAAGGGAAGCAGCGAAGGATGTCGCTCATGTGCCGGAATATCAAAACGCTATACAATTTCGAATCCCCAGCAACGCCCGATGAGGTGCACGCCTCGGCGCTGCAATTCGTGCGCAAGCTGTCCGGGTTTGCGACCCCGAGCAAGGCCAACGAGGCCGCGTTCCAGCGCGCCGTCGATGACGTGACGCGCGTAGCGTCGGATCTGCTGAGCGCGCTGGTCACCAATGCGCCGCCCCGCGATCACGAGACGGAAGCGGAAAAAATCCGGGCCCGCAGCGCCGCGCGGTTCGGGTGAGCAGTTTGCAATTTGAATTCGCGCACCCCAAAATTTTTCACCGCTTTCAGCCGGTCCACCTGCGCGTTGCGGTGATGCGGTCCGATGCGAAGCATCGGCGCACGCGCGGGCTCGCACGAGATCCAACGTTTTGAAATACCCCGCTTGAAAAGTGGTGGTGGGCGCGTGCGTGACGCTTTTCAAGCGTCAACCGCATCACCGCAACGGGCAGGGGCAGGGGCAGGGTGTGGCGTCGAGCTTCCTAGACATTGTCTGGCAACAAAAATGCCAACATCGAGAGAATAGTTCCGCTGCTTTGAACGGTGTCATATGTAAACTTTTTAGTAAATCGGATGACCGACTTTTAAAAAGCCGCTCGACGCGGCCGAGCTAGGAAAACTGCCGCTCACACGCGCATCAAAACGCAAAAATGCGACTCTAAGAATTCGGAATACGATTGAGTTCAGTGCCCAACGCCCGTCGAATCGACTTACACTTTAGAGCAATCTGGTTAGGGAGCCTATCTATGCGATCGATAATTTTTGTTGCTCTTGCACTTGCGCCACCTACTGCTGCTGCTGCTGGAGAAGTGCAAATTCCACGGAACGCCCCGGGTGATAAAGGCCGCTACTTCCTGCTCGAATCCAAGAGGGATGGTGAAATTATCAAAACCCTTCACAAGCGAATAGGCGTAGACGGTGTCGGCTACACACGCTGCGAAATTAACTGCAAGACACGGCAAATCCGAGATATCGGCTACAGTGAAGAAGGGCCAACAAATATCAAACCGGACCCCACAAAATGGTATGATTTGGTGCCTGGCTCCAGCAAAAGCGACATGGTCGTGTTTGTCTGCAAGCAGTAGATCGCCGGTAGCGTTACGACCACAAACGCAAAAACGCGCCGGTGGCTCGAGGCCACGGCGCGTTTCTGCGTATGAATTTTAAAGAGGTTGATTGACTTTTTTTTGGTGTCGCGAATTTCACATGACGGCTCTGCAGACCTGGCAACGACCTACTCTCCCATGTCTTAAGACAAAGTACCAGCGGCGCAGGGGCGTTTCACGGCCGAGTTCGTAAACGTACTGGACCATCCCGCCAAAATTACCGGGTTTTAGATCACCTAGCCGCCTCTTGACGACATTTTCCGGACCTGATGACGAAGTCACCAGCCATAAAGTCGGCGCCCTGGGTTGAGATTACGGATGTGAATCCGCCATCTAAAGCAATTTCTAGGAAGCCGGCAAAAACTGTCAGGTACCACTGATGGGTGTTGGAGAAAGCCACCCATCTTTCGTGAACGGAAAGCCAAGGTTGTGCCTCCGCCTCGTGCGTCGCGGCGCACTGCATATTTTCGGGAGTAAAACCTCGCTTCGACGCACACACCTTTTCGAACGACTTAGTCTGCTCGCGGATGCAAGCCTCGACATCGTCGCTGCCATCAACCCGCATTGCTTTGTACCATTCGCACTTCTTTCTATGACCGATTTCCGGTGTAGAATGCCGATCCCAGATTTCAAATACGAACTGAGCGGGATCTGGAGGCAGTATACGTCTAACGCCAGTGCTTTGGAGATCGGCCGCGCTTTGCTTCTCAACTGAGCAAACTAGCTTTCCGGGTAACACAATGAGTGTGTTTGCTTTTGCTACGACGCCAATGGAAAGGCCCAACGCCGCTCCGAGCATCCTGAGTACTATCTTCAAGTGGGTCATGTGGCCAACCATATAAGAATTAGATCAACCAGCAACAGCGGAGGACGGGTAACAAAACGTGACGGCATGGAGATCACGCCCGGCGCGTTTGTGCATTGAAAATGCAAAGAGGGTGGTAAGCATCCGGCCAAGACCGCAGGCGTAGGCTCAGGCTGCTTTGGCGGCGGTGGCGTTTGGCGCCGGTTTCCAGTTCCAGGGCAGGAGGCTGGCAATCTGGCGGGCGGGATGATCGGCGATGCGGGCGAGCACGTCGGCGAGCCAGGCGCGGGCATCAACGCCGTTGAGCTTGCAGGTTTCGATCAATGTATACATCGCCGCCGCACGGTGGCCGCCAGAATCCGAACCGCAGAACGTCCAGTTTTTTCGCCCGACGGCAATGCCACGCACGGCGCGTTCGGCGGCGTTGTTGGACATGCAGATACGGCCGTCATCAAGGAAGCGCGCGAAGGCCGGCCATCGTTTGAGGCTGTAGTCGATGGCCTTGGCGACCGGCGCTTTTGACGACAGCTTCTTGCGTTCGTCACGGAGCCAGGTTTCAAGCGTTTCGACAAGCGACTTCGATCGTTCGCGGCGAAGCGCGCGCCGCACATCCGGCGGCTTGCCGTTAATCTCGCGCTCAATGGCGAAGAGTTCGTCGATGCGCCTGACGGCTTCAATGGCAACCGGTGCTTTTTGTAGCTCGGCCAGTTCGAAGAACTTGCGCCGTCCATGCGCCCAGCACGCGGCTTCGATGACTTCGCCCGGCTTGCGGCCCTTGGCGTAGAGCCTGTTATAGCCAGAGTAAGCATCGGCCTGCATCAGTCCACTATACGTGGCGAGGTGCTTTTCAGGATGCTCGCCGCCGCGCGTTGGGGCGTAATGGAAGAGAGCAGCTGGTGCCGCTGTCCCGCTGAACGGCGCATCATCGCGCACGTAAGCCCACAGCCGCCCGGTCGTGCATTGCCCTTTGGCCAGTACCGGCACCGTTGTGTCGTCGGCATGGATGCGCTCGGCGGCGAGAACGTGTCTTTCGATTTCTTTGACCAAGGGCTCGAGCGTCGCCGCGCACGCGCCAACCCAATCGGCCAGCGTCGAGACATCAAGATCGATGCCTTGCGCGGCGTATAGATCACTCTGGCGGTTCAAGGGTAGATGCGCCCGGTATTTGGCGAATAGAACCTGAGCAAGGAGCTGCGGCCCAGCACGCCCACGTGCAATCGGATGCGAAGGCGCAGGTGTTTCGGTGATTTTCTCGCACGCCCGGCAGGTGAACTTCTCGCGCACATGCTGGAGTACTTTCCATTGTTCCGGCTGTCAATCGGCGTTGAACATTGACCCCGGACCGGCGTGTAAAATTGACCCCCATGGTGCGTACACGGTCCGGCTCTTAGAACGGAGCTGTGGAGCGCAGCGGAACGGCGGAGTGATCAG
>JANLPU010000010.1:0-1880 GCA_031367425.1 Hyphomicrobium sp. | reverse complement strand
CTTACGCTTGCCACCGAGCGATAGCGCGCCGCCGCCGCGATCGGAATCGCCTTACAATTCTCCTCGCGGCCACTCCGTCACATCAATTCGAAATAAGTCTGCAATCGGCCTTTGTTGGGCAAGACCTCTGAACCCTATCAGGCGGTCCGCAGGAAGATTGGACATTCAGCCGATGCTTGATTTGGCGCAAGTTTGCTATCCGGAAGCCTGCTAGTTTTCCTCATGAATTTCGAAATCCGCCGGGTTCCAACTGTAACGTGGCGCGACGTGCCGACCAGCGTTTGGGCGCTCGGCTTCGTCTCCTTGTTAATGGACGTCTCATCCGAGCTCATTCATAGCTTGCTGCCGGTTTTCCTCGTGACGGTGATGGGTGCCAGCGCGGTGACCGTCGGGTTGATCGAGGGTACTGCCGAGGCGACGGCAGCCGTTGCCAAGGTTTTTTCCGGTGTCCTTTCTGATCGAATTGGCAAACGCAAGCTCCTGGTCGGCATCGGCTACGGACTGGCTGCCGTCACCAAGCCGGTGTTCCCGCTCGCGGGAACGGCATGGGAAGTTCTGGCTGCGCGCTTCGTCGATCGTATCGGCAAGGGCATCCGGGACGCTCCCCGCGATGCGCTCGTGGCCGACATTACGCCGATCGAGATCCGTGGCGCCGCCTACGGCATCCGTCAGGCGTTGGATACTGTCGGAGGTCTTGTGGGTCCGTTGCTGGCGATGGCCCTGATGGCGCTCTATGCCAACGACTTCCGCGCCGTGTTCTGGTGGGCGGTGGTGCCGGCGGCCCTTGCTGTGCTTCTGGTCGTGGTGGGAGTGCAAGAGCCTGATGGTGTCAAGCGAACTGCAACCCGCGGCTGGCCGATCCGCCGGGACGAACTCAAGCGCCTTTCCCCGGCCTTTTGGATGGTCGTTGCAATTGGTTTGGCGTTCACTTTGGCGCGCTTCAGCCAAGCCTTTCTCGTGCTGAAGGCGCAGGCCGAAGGACTTGGGTTAGCCCTGATCCCGCTGGTGTTCGTATGGATGAACCTGATCTACGCTTTGATGGCGACGCCGGCCGGAATTCTCTCGGACAAGATGGGACGGATGAAGCTGCTTCTTTGCGGGCTGGTGGCGCTGGTCGTCGCCGATCTAACGCTGGCCTTTATTCCCGGGCTCGGGGGCGTGTTCGCAGGCGTTGGCCTCTGGGGTCTTTATTTGGGATTGTCGCAGGGGCTGTTGTCGGCACTCGTGGCTGATACCGCTCCTGAAGACTTGCGAGGCACGGCCTTCGGCCTGTTTAATCTGGTAACCGCCGGCGGGCTGCTGATCGCGAGCGTCCTTGCTGGCTGGCTGTGGCAAACCTTCGGCCCGACGGCAACGTTTCTCGCCGGCGTGGCCTTTTCAGCCTTCGCGATCCTCATCATGATCGTCGCCATGAAGGCAGGACCAAAACCAGCGAGCTAAGAAGCGCCGTTTTTTGAATGCCGCGCTGGGCCAGAAAGCGATTGTCGAAGACAGGCAGATTTCGAAGGAAGTTGCTGAATGCATGAGGACATACTGGCGAAGCTGGAGCAACGTCTCGGACGCGTGCATGCGAAGCAGCGATTAGGAATCGAGACTGCCCACGAAGCGCAAGTGTTCGGTCAAGGCATCAATTTCTTTCACATCGAGAATTGGTATTCAGTCCATTCGGTGATTCGAAACACGCTTAAGCTGGCTGGTCTCTACGAGCGAGGCAAAAGGAATGCGGAACGCATTGTCGTTTCCTGAAACGTGGGCGAGCCGCTCGACTCCGGCTCGGTGTGCTTGAGCTGCTACCCGTTCGGCAGATTCGACATGCACGGAATGAAATGTCTCCTGTCCGTGCTCGACGTAAAGACTGACCGCATTTACCACACCGAAAG
>JANLPU010000044.1:0-50652 GCA_031367425.1 Hyphomicrobium sp. | reverse complement strand
CGCTTCGCGTTGAGGTGGGGTATGTGGGGGACTTTTTCTAGCCCTTCTCCCCTCGGGTATATGGTGGTCCGACGGACCGGTTGTGGGGGACGTTTTAAGTCTGACAGCACATCCCCTCACCCCAGCCCTCTCCCCAAGGGGAGAGGGGGACCCCCAACCCTCTCGCGTCCAAGCGAAGCTTGGCTCCGCCAAGGCGGGGAGAGGCGATTTTCTTGAGTACAGTCGGCGCAAATCTCACCGTTCTTCTTTCAGCGTTTGCCGCTTCAAATCCATCTTGGACGCTGAAACTTTTCCCAAACGCTTGCAGCTGTCCATCGGCGCGGGGCAGCTCTTGCGCTTTTCCATGCGCGCGAGGATCTTGGCATTGTCAGCCCCGATGGGCGTCGACACATCTTCAAGGCTTGGATCGCAGGTCGCGCCGTTGTCAAAATAGGAATAGCTGATCGGCGTGAAAAAGCAGTACTTGCTGCGATAATACATCTCATTGCGCGCGACCCACAACGTCGGACAATCGAGCGCGCGCACCTCGTCCCAACTGAGCTTGCGGGTCAGACTATCGGCGAACACGGGCTTAGCGTCATCATACTGATAGATGCAGGTTGGCTGACGGCCAAGCGCGAGCGCATAAATTGCAACCGTGCTCGCAACTGCCATCAAGGAAAAAAATGCGGTCAGCGCCCAGCGCGGCACGAGCGTCGAATTCCACAGCACGGCCGCGGTGCCCAAAACAACTGCGATCAAAATCTGGTGCGGATCGGCAAGCCCCGAAAAGCCAGCGATATTAAGCGCCAAATTGACGGCGGTATCGAGAAAATAGACCATGTAACCCCCCCACCCCACGCCGCTCGACAGACGCTAAGCGTGCCGTCGTCAGCGCGCTCACCATATCAAATCCTGCAATCGGCTCCAGGATGAAGCGAACGCATCGATAGTGTCTCAAGACGAGAGCAAATTTCAACTTTCGTGCACACGCGATCGCGATCGACGCAAAAAAAGGGCAGTTTGAAACCTTCCGTTTACCCTTGTAGGGCAATCTGGCCTCGTTGTGTAAGCGGTTGGTCGCCGGGTGTCCGATCCTGGATCACGGTGGGGATTGTCGTCCCAAAGCCGACCGCGTGTCAGTACAGTCGAGTTCGCGTCACCATGTCAAAGCGTGTTTTGATCGTCGATGACGATCCTGCCCAGCGTCGTATTCTCGAAGAGACCATCAAACGCCTTGGCTTTGAAACCAAGACTTGCGGTTCGGGCGACCAGGCACTGCAAATTCTTGAAGGCCCCGACTGCGCATCGATATCGCTTGTGCTCCTCGACCTGGTCATGCCGGGTATCGACGGCATGGCGGTGCTCGACCGCGTTGCTCATAAGCCCGGCATGCCGCCGGTCATCGTGCAAACCGCGCACGGCTCGATCGACACCGCCATCAGCGCTATGCGTGCCGGCGCTGCCGACTTCGTCATCAAGCCGGCCTCGCCTGAACGTCTCGACGTTTCGATCAAGAGCGCCTTGAAAATCGAAGCGCTGGCCGGCGAAATCAACCGCATCAAAAAGAAAGTCGAAGGCACGCTGACCTTCAACGATCTGGTGATGCGCGGCGAAGCGATGAAACGCGTCATCAGCTTGGGCAAGCGTGCTGCCGCCTCGCACATCCCGGTTCTGATCGAAGGCGAAAGCGGCGTTGGCAAAGAGCTGATCGCACGCGCAATTCAAGGCGAAAGCGAACGAGCCGGCAAAACGTTCATCACCGTCAACTGCGGCGCGATCCCTGAAAATCTCGTTGAATCGATCCTGTTCGGGCATGAGAAAGGCGCCTTCACCGGTGCCGTCGACAAGCGCACGGGCAAATTCCAGGAGGCCGACGGGGGCACGCTGTTCCTCGATGAAATCGGCGAGTTGCCGCTCGACGCTCAGGTCAAACTTCTGCGCGCCCTGCAAGAAGGCGAGATCGATCCGATCGGCTCGAAAAAGCCCATCAAAGTGAATTTCAGGCTGATCTCGGCGACCAATCGCGACATGATCCAGCTCGTCAAGGACGGCAAATTCCGCGAGGATCTCTATTACCGCCTCAACGTGTTCCCGATCTTCGTGCCGCCGTTGCGCGAACGTCCAGAAGATGTGCCAGAGCTTGCCCGCCACTTCGCGGCGCGCTTTGCCGCCGAAGAAGGCAAGCGCGTCACCTCGATCAGCGAGCACGCGATGCGCCTCATCCAGGCTTATCCGTGGCCCGGCAACGTGCGCCAGCTCGAGAACGCACTGTTCCGTGCTGTCGTGCTATGCGACGGCCCCGAATTGACGGTTGCCGAGTTCCCGCAGATCGCGGCGCACGTTGATGGTTTCGACGCCGAAATCCCAGCCGCGCCGATCGTCCTGCAAAAGGCCCCGGCGTTCACCGGCCAGGCATTGCTTGGAGCTGAAAACACCGTTCCTAATACCGTTGAGATGCGCGGTTCGGGCGGCGGCGGCAATCTGGGTATTCAAGCAATGGCCGAAGACGGCGAAATCCGCTCGCTCGAAGCCATCGAGGCCGACATGATCCGGCTCGCACTTGGGCGCTATCGCGGTCACATGACGGAAGTTGCCAAGCGATTGAACATTGGCCGTTCGACCCTGTATCGCAAGATGCAGGAATATGGTCTGGAACCGCGCGCCAATTAGCTTTCTAGAAATTCCAAGTTCGCAGCGGCAACGTTGCGAACTTGAAATGCGTGCGCCGGGTGCGGTGGGGCGGCCGCGCGCAGCAAGGAGAGAGTACCGTCCCACCACCAATTTCTATATCCGCGATAAGATGGCCTGCTTCCCTACCTATCGTCCCCTACGGGGGAACAACGTTCAACGTCATCCGTTGAATAGTAAATATGTGGGCAAAGCGCATCGCGGATCGAAAATGTGATCGCACGCCATGCCTCAGCGATAAAGGCAGGGAAGTTTAACCATCCTACTGTTACAGGTTTAAGCGGATATAACGCGTAGTGCCGTTGCATGCAGAGTACATGGCTATTGTGCGGATTTACCCCACAAACGCTTATTCACGTCCCGAACTAGCAACAGTTTCGCCACACGAACGTGGAATGAAACCATTGGAGCGCCGGGGCAACGATGCAAAGTACCGTCGCTGACTAATCAGCGGCGAAAATGAAAGGTTGCGTTAGATGCGTGGTACGCGTCCATTGGCGTTGTGCATATCGGTGTTGTTGCTGGGTCCCTATCAGATCGCAGTAGCCAGAGATGCAGACGAAGTCCGGTGGGAAGCCGATAACCAGCATGGCGTCAGGCGCCCGGCGACGATCGAGGATATCCTCGGCCGCGATCTTGGCCAGCCTGAGGTAAAGGTCGAACCGCAAGGCGATCTGAAAGAGCCTCACTCGGTTCAATCCAACCTGGAGAGTGATGTCGATAAGCTCGATCCTATTCCTTCTGACGAAGCCGCCGATACGCGCGCCGGCTGGTTAGAGACAGTTCCGCGCGCTGGCAGCAAATCAGCGCGTGTCGAACAAGGCGCTCCCCCGTCTCCTCAATCGCCATCGGGTGCCACGCCGCCAGCAATCACGCCCCGTGACGGGGCACAACCCTCAACGCCACCGCCGTCGGCGCAAGCCGCCGCCGCTCAATCGACGCCAGCGCCCGCACAGTCGACGCCAGCACAACCGCCTCAGTCGCATCCGCCTGAGCCGACGGCGCACAGCGCGCAGCCAGCGGCCGCCGCCCCCCCAGCTGCAGCACCCGCGCCAAAGCCGGTCGAGAATGTCGTAAAAGTGCCAGCGACTGCAGCACCACCCGTTGCAGCGGCGACGGCACCCCCGGTACAAGCCGGCCCAGCTTCCGCCAGTGCCCAAACGGCGACGGTCACGGCTGTGCCCGACGCAAACAAACTTTACCTGCCGCTGAAGCGCTACTTCGAGACCAAGACCGCCGTCACTTTGAAAGACTTCGATCAGGCTGACCGCGAAGCGCTCGCTTTATTCTACGACGCGCGTCTCGGCGAACCGATTTGGGTCTCCAAATCCGGCTATAACTCAAGCGCTGACAGTCTGATCGCCGAAATGAAAAAAGCCGACGACTGGGGCTTGAGTGCCGTCGACTATAAAATTCCAGCACTCAACAAGCCTGTTGCGGGCGACCCGAATGAAGACGACTTGGCGGAAGCCGAGATCAAACTGTCACTGGCTGCCATGCAATATGGTCGCGAAGCGCGCGGCGATCGCATCGATGAACCGTCGACCCAGTTGTCATCTTACCTGGATCGCAAGCCGCAGCTTATCGCGCGCCCAAAACTTCTTGAGGCTTT
The DNA here is from genome assembly GCA_031367425.1 of Hyphomicrobium sp. Taxonomy (GTDB): domain Bacteria; phylum Pseudomonadota; class Alphaproteobacteria; order Rhizobiales; family Hyphomicrobiaceae; genus Hyphomicrobium_B. The sequence continues at coordinate 46,370 of JANLPU010000044.1, read as the reverse complement.
GAATGCCGCGCCCGATAAGGCCGAGTATCTGCGTTCGCTCCATCCCAAGCACGCCCAGTTCGAGAGGCTGCGCCAGAAACTCATCGCCATGCGTGGCGCCAGCGCTGCAGACGAATTCGAGAAAATTCCCGACGGGCCCAAAATCACAGTCGGTAAAGTCCATTGGCAGATCTCGCTGATCCGCCGCCGGCTCAAAGTTGCCGTACCTGTTACTAAACCCGACGCGCCAGTGTTCGACGAAGGTTTTTATGATGACGCGCTCGCCAAAGCGGTCGAGGAATTCAAAACCAAGAACGACATCGAGCCGGTGAACCCGACCATTACTCAAGCGCTGCGTAAAGCCTTGAACAGAGATGATCGCCCAGACGAGCGCGCTATTCTGGCCAACATGGAACAGTGGCGCTGGATGCCGTCCGATCTCGGGTCCACATATATCAACGTCAACATTCCCGAGTTCACCGTTCGCGTCGTCAAGAACGGCTCGGTGATCCATTCCGAACGGGTGGTGACGGGCAAGTTCGAGACGCAAACCCCGATTTTTTCCGACATGATGCGCACCGTCGTGTTCCAGCCGTCTTGGAACGTGCCGGAGTCGATCAAGATTCTAGAATTGCTGCCCAAGCTGCGCGCCGGCGGTAACCCGCTTGAGGGCCGCGGCCTTGCCATGAAACGCAATGGTCACGACTTGGACGTTTGGGATGTCGATTGGGAAAAGCAAGACATTCGCAATTTCCACATCTATCAGCCGCCCGGCGACAGCAACGTTTTAGGCATCGTGAAATTCCTGTTTCCCAACAAGCACTCGGTTTATCTGCACGACACCCCGAGCAAGAGCCTGTTCAACGAGAAGGTGCGCACTTTCAGCCACGGCTGTATGCGCGTGCGCAATCCCGTTCAGCTCGCCGAAGTGATCATGGCGGAAGACAAGGGTTGGAGCAAAGCCAAGATCAACGAGCTCATCGGCTCTGGTCCAGAAGACAACGACGTCGCGCTCGACAAGCCCTTGCCGGTGCACGTCACGTATTTCACCGCTTGGGTCGAGGACAACGGCGAACTTAAGACGTTCCCCGACGTTTATGGGCACGAGCAGCGCATCAAGCTTGGCCTTGAAGGGCGCTGGAACGAGATCGTCAAGAACCGCGATCACCTGTTGCCGCCGGAAGATGCTCCGATCGCTCGCAGCCGCGACGACTGGGGTGACGAAGATGGGCCGCCGCCGCCACGCAGTCGATCCGCGCGCTACAGTTATCGCGAAGAAGCGCCTCAGCCCAACTACCGTCAGCAGCAGAGTTACCGAAAAAAATCTTCGTTCTCTTCGTTCATGAACCAAATTTTCGGCAACTGAGCTAAATGACCCAATTTTACTAATATTTTGAACGGCCCGGCACCCCCGCTGGGCCGTTTGTGCGTGCTGGAGCCTACCCGCCCTTTTCTTGCCCAGAGGCGGGCGCTTAATGAACCTTCACCGGCGGTCACCAGGGATTAAGGGTTCAGTATTAACCCTTAAGGTCGCCGTCGCGGAATTATCTACTGGGTACGGGTTTTGCGTAGAGGTATGGGGGATTTCTTGGGTCATCGCCGCACAACGGTGCTGTTTGGTCTATTGGCGATGGTGGCCAGTATCGGCCTGTCGGCCGATCGCATGACGGCTGCCAGCACGGGCGCCGACCGCACCATTTCCCTGATGCACATCCACACCAAAGAGACCTTGACGGTCACCTATAAGAAAAACGGCCAGTTCGTTCCCGAGGCGATGAAGCAAATCGATTGGATCATGCGCGACTGGCGCAAAAATCAATCGACCCGCATGGACGCCGAAACGATCGACTTGATCTGGGAAATGCATTCGGAACTGGGCTCCAAAGAGCCCGTCAACATCATCTGCGGCTTCCGCTCGCGCGACACCAATGAGATGCTGCGCAAAACGGTCGGCGGCCAAGCGAGCCAAAGCCAGCACATCACCGGCAAAGCCGTCGACATTACATTTCCTGACGTGCCGCTGAAGCGGATGCGCTATTCGGCGCTCATCCGCGAGCGTGGCGGCGTTGGTTACTATCCGACGTCAGGCATACCCTTCGTGCACGTCGATAGCGCGCGGGTGCGCTCCTGGCCACGCCTGCCGCGCTATGAGTTGGCTTTGCTGTTCCCGAGCGGCCGCAGTCAGCACATGCCAGCCGATGGTGGACCAATCTCGCGCGACGACGTACGCGTCGCGCAAACGAAGTATCATGACTTGGCCGTCCAGATCGCCGAGTTCCGCGATGTGCGCAGTGCGCCTAAGGCCGCTGTACTGGTCGCCGATGCAGGCCCAACAGCCTCAGCTGCCAAGCCCTGGGCCGCGCCAGCTGCCCGTCAGCCGCGCTTTGCTGTGGCCTCGTTAGGCGACAGCCCAGCACCGCTCGCGGCAGCAAACAAGCTGCGCACGCCGGTCACGTGGGAGAGCATTCCAGCTGCTGAATTGCCTAAGTTGCCAACCGCCGAAGCCAAAGTCGCGGCCCTGAGGCCGGAAGCGTCCGCCGCGGGCCCTAAGCTCGTCGCCGAGCCAAAGCTGCTTGAGCGCGCCTCCAAATTTACGCCCGCCCCCTCGCGCAAGGATCAATCTAGCCTGACGGCGCTTGTTACCAAAGCTTCAAACGAGCCAATGCCGCACTTGGTGGCAGCGCCCAAACCGGCCGTCAGGCCATCTAAGGCGCTTGCCGCCGCAGCGATGCCCACGCCTCAGCCTTCCCTCGCGGCAGGGACTAGGGTCGCCTCGCTTGAGCCTGACAAGGGTTCAGCCAGCATCACCGACATGAGCCCGGCATCGCTTGGGAACGGTTGGGTGCAAGCGCCAGAATTCGATGAGGACCACCCGGAAGAATTAGCCTACCGGCCATTCCCACTCGCCCCACTGTTAACCGAAACAGCTTCCGCGCACGACCCTGGCCTCGTTGGCATGCAGCACCCCGATGTCGCCCGGACCCTTGAATTCCTAGACGACGTCGGCGCTATCCAGCCGATGAAATTCCGTCCGGGCCAGCAAGTCGCCGAAGTAATGTGGGCGCAGCAGTTCCAGGGCAAGGCGGTGCATTTGGATGCGCTGCAGGAACTCGATCGGAGCCGGTTCACCAATGGCATTGAAGATCGCGCCGTTCATACAAGTTCGCGTTAAATTAAGAATCTAATGCGCGGCAACGGTTTTGGCAGCCGCCGTGCGCTTAAGCAGAGCTTGGCCGGCAGCCAGCACGACTTGCCCGAGCGCCTTGAATTCCCCCGAGCGCGAGCTTGTCCGCCGCCACGCTAAACCGATCGATCGCGATGGCTCTGGATCTGCAAAGCGCATCAGCGATAGTTCCCGGCCGCGCCCCTCGACTAGCAGAGAAATCTCCGGCAGCAGGGTGATACCCATGCCCGCAGCCACCATTTCAGTGATCGTCGACAAGCTCGACGCGCCGAAGGTGTTGATCGTCGAGGCTTGCCGCAAGTTGCAGTAGTTGAGTGCTTGATCGCGCAGGCAATGGCCCTCTTCGAGCAACAAAAGCCGCTCGTGCTCGATCAGTTCTTTGGTGGCGCGTACCCGGCCCGAAGGCTTGCGCGATTTCGGCGATGCGAGGAAGAAGCGATCCTCAAAGAGGTGAAGCGTTTCGATATCTGGATGCTTCAACGGTAGGGCGAGCAAGAGAACGTCGAGCTTGCCGTTACAGAGATCGTCAGTGAGCGGCTGAGTTTGCGTCTCGCGCAGATGCAATTCGAGATCGGGATATTCGCTTTTGAGCAACGGCAGCAGCGGCGGCAAAAGATAGGGCGCAATCGAGGGAATGACCCCAAAACGAAGCGTTCCCGACAACACACCGGCGGAATGCTTGGCGAAATCGACAAGATCGTGCGCGTCGTTGAGCAGTTTGCGGGCGCGAACTGCAATCTCGGCACCTTTAGGCGTCAACTTGATGCCAGAGCGCGTGCGTTCAACAAGCGACAGACCGAGCAGGGTTTCGAGTTCTTGAATTTGCATCGAAAGCGCTGGCTGGGTTATCGAGCAGGCGTCCGCCGCGCGCCCAAAGTGCAGTTCGCGCGCCAAAGCGTCGAAATACCGGAGCTGCTTGAAGGTGATATTCATAAGCATATTTGATCATTTAAACAGAAAAACGAATTTCACCTTATCATGATGACAGCGTATATCCAATGGATGTCGAGTGCTCAGCGCAGGCTGGGACTTGAACTAGGCCGCACCGGGGCACTCGTCCCAAACAGGCCAAGCGCCCGGCCCTGAGCGCCGAATCGGTGGCCGGGCGTCTTACCTCTCAAGCCTTCGGCGAGTTCTGCGCGAGCTACTCGGCCGCAATCATGGCGTCGGCTGCCTGCTCCATCGAGCCCTTATCGTCGAGCATGCCTAGCGCGTGCATATAGACCTCGAGAACGGTCTCTTCTTCCTGGCGCTCTTCCTGGCTCTTTTTGCGCAGGCGCACGACTTGGCGCAAAATTTTGACGTCGAACCCAACCGCCTTAGCCTCGAGATACTTGTCGCGGATATCGCTGGCGAGCTGTTTTTTTTCCTCTTCCAGGCGCTCGATCTGCTCGACGAGCTGACGCAGTTGCTTTTGGCCGGTCGCTTGCAGCGTGCTCATCGGATCGTTCCTCGCATGACAAATTCATCAGGCGTCACGCTAGTCGCGCCAGCTGCACGCGGCAAGCCGTGGATGACCGCAATCCCAAGGGATAACTGCAACTTGACGCTTGACGTGCGGGAACATCACACGAGCGTTGCGCCACGATTTTTGAGTCTCAGAAAAGATGAGATTGAGAGCGCTTAAGTGCTCAAGCCGCGCCGGTGAGGATGAAGTAGCCGATCGCAAACATCGCGATGAGCGCCACGGATTGGCGCTTATAGGTCCGTTCCCCATAATCAAAGCCGACTTGCAGTCGTGAACGACCGGGAACGTACCTGTCGGCGCGCAAGTTGCAGTAGTGGCTACCCCCTAAAGATGCCGTGCCGATATGGCCGACTAGCCTTCGTTTTGGCCAACCGCGCGCGGCAATTTCGGCACCTCGCGCGCCTCGCTATCGGGGCGCACGGTCGATGCTTTTTCCCAGCGCGCCAGATGCGCTGCAAGTCGCATTTCGGCGGCATTGAATTTGGCAACCATTTCGCGCTGTCCCCAGGTGCGCCACAGCGTGTATCCGACGCCGACGCCAAGCAGAAACGTCAAGAACAGGTAGGTTGCTAATTGCGAAATCAGGTACATAGCCAAACAACTCCTAAGTCAAAAATACTGGTCACGGTCCCTGGTCACGGTCCGTGGTCACGGTCATGGTCCGCCAGCGTTGGTTGAGGTGAATTTGCCTGACACTTTGAATTCGATGCGCCGGTTTAAGGCGAGGGCTTCAGCCGTATCGCCTGTATCGGACGGCCGGTCGGAGGCAAACCCGCGCGAGGCAATCCGCGTCGGATTGGCCCCAGATATAATCAACGTTTCGCGCACCGTATTCGCCCGCGCCTCTGACAAGCCCTGATTGTAATCCGTGGTGCCAACTTTGTCGGTGTGGCCTTCGACGGTGACGATGACGCTGCCGCACGTCTCGATGGCAGTGGCGAGCTTTTTGATGACAGTCATGCTCTTGCCCCCGATCCGCGCCGACGCCGTGGGGAAGTAGATCGTCGAATGGGCCATGATTTCGGCCAAATCGCTTTCACAGGTCGTCGCACGCTCATCAGGCCGCAGCGTCGCATCGCGGGACGTTTCGGACGGTTCGAGCAACCTGAAATCGGCCCTGCGGTTCTGCCCGCGATCTTGCGCGCCGGTGTCGTAGATCGTCGGCATCGTTTTGGCTTCCGCTTGGGCCATGACCGCCGTTGCCGCCACGCCGCGCGCAACGAGGCCGTCGCGTATCGACTGCGCGCGCTGTAAACCTAAAGAACGATTGAAAAGGCTATCGCTATTGCTGTCGGCCCGGCCGGAAACGAGCACCGCGCGCGGGCCGCAAGCTAGGGCGGATGCCGCTAACCTGTCGAGTTCGCTGTTGTATTCGGCGCTGACATCGAACGACTGATTGTCAAACAGAATGGTGCTGCTTTCGATGAGCGCGAGATCTTGCGAGGTGCACGTGCCGCTCGGCGTCGCCGTTGACGGATCGAGCGCCGACGAGGTGTTGCTATCGTCAGCCGCTTGCGGCCCGGCCTCTAAGCTCGCAACGACTGCTGGCGGGGCTGGCGTCTCGACCGTCGGGGCCTGAGGTGGCGGCGGTTCGGCTTTGGCGACGACCGTTGTCGCGGCGGCTTGTGCGGCGGCTGCTGCTTGTGCGGCGGCTTGTGAGGCGGCTGCTGCAGCGACGCGCGCTTTCTCTTCTGCGGCGCGCACTTGGTCTTCGAACTTGCGCTTGAGTTCGGCTTCCGCCGCGCGCGTCGCCTCCTCGCCTGAGCGTTTAGCTTCGGCCCTGACGGCTTCGGTCTGCGTCTCGAATTTTATTTTGGCTTCGGATTCGGCGGTCCGTGCGCTGTCGGCTGCGAGTTTGGCCGCCTCTATGGCAACCTTGGCTTCGGTCTCGCGCCGGGTTGCCTCGGCCAACTGCTTAGATACCGCCGACATCGGCATGCGGGCAACGGCTGCGTTATCGACGCGAGCCAAAATACCTGGGAACCCCGTGACTGAAACGAGCGCTTCGCGAACAGTATCGAAAGCGGCGCGTTTCTCGACTTCGTCGGGCGCCAAACCCTCGACGATGCCACGGTCGCCTTCGACCTTGAATTTCGCCCAAGCATAGCCCGCGTCCGCCAGCACTGTTTCAGCCTGGATGACGGTTTCAGCGATCAGCCAGTAGCGAAGGCCGCTGGTGTTGATCGACAGCCAGCCCAACAGTGCAAAAAGGAACAGCCCGAGCGCCGACCAGCCGGCCAGACACTGACGGCAATAGTCAAAATTGGCATTGGCGCTCGCGGTGCGGAACGCTTCGCCCGACATGTGTTCGGCACGCTCTGCCGCGTCACCCAGCCAGCCGGCGCGCCGTCCCGCGACCGCCCAATAGGCGATCGACGATAGGATGCCAACAGCCAGTATCGATAGTGCGGTCAGCGTGCCCCCGGCAAACGCGGCCGACGTCAGCGGCTCACCGCGAATGGAAAACTGCGCTGCAACCAGCACCAACGCGACGCCCGACGCGATATGCACCGCGATATGGCGAACGCGTAAAAGCTCGGTTGCGATCGCTGTGAGAATGGCGAGTAGCAAGCCATACTTCAGCACGTAGCTGAAAGAACTCTGCAAGCTGGAGAAGAACGAGGTTTGTCCGGATGCATTCAAAGTGCCCCAATCGAACAGGACAAACTTGACGAGCACAGCGGTCAAAAGGGCTGCGAGCAATCCGCAGGAAACGCGTAACAGCGGCGGGGGGATCATGTTTTTCATCACGCTAAAAAATTACAATTGAGCGCGGCTCACACAACGGTCGATGACAGTCACGCGCCCTTGTCCTAACAAAGAGGATGAGCACTCATTGTCGTCGGTTCGTAGATAAGCCCCTTCATCCGACGCCCCGCGCGTCAGATGCAGCAAAATAATGTGGACACAATTTATCGGCGCATTTGTGTCGCAGAAAAGGTCGCGATGAATTTTTCTTCAGATTGTGAAAATCGAGCCGGTCTCAGCTGCTGTCAAAATGCGATATAGGCCAGCTTCTAAATCATGCGGCAGCGACAGACCTCCAATGCGGTCGCGGTGAAGTGCCACGACGTGATTGCCTAAGCTTGCAAACATGCGGCGCACTTGATGATAGCGCCCCTCCGTCAGCGTGACATGGACCACCGGCGTGCCAGTCTTCTCGGCATCAGTCTTCTCGGCATCAGTCTTTTCGGCAGGCAGGTGTTCGAGTGTGACCGGCAGAAGGGGCTTGTCCTCGCCCTCCAGCAGCAACGTGCCCGCAGCCAGACGTTCACCCTCATCGCCACGCAAGGCACGCGCGAGCACCACGCGATAGCGTTTTGCGACGTTGCTTTTGGGCGCAATAATACGATGCAGGAGGGCCCCGTCATCGGTCATCAGCAACAGCCCGGATGTCTCCTTATCGAGCCGGCCGATGGTCGAGATCGCCGGTTTGCGGGCCCGCCACCGCGGAGGCAAAAGCTCATAGACGAGCTTACCGGTCTCTTTGTGGCTGCACGTGACGCCCAAGGGCTTGTGCATCATGAAGACAAAGCCGGGCGCTGGATCAAGCGGCGCACCAGCAATCTTCAAACGTGCGCTCAAATCCGGCGACACAGGTACGTGCAAACTGGCATCGCTGACAGCTGCGCCGTCCAAAACTACGCGGCCGAATCGCACCAACGATTGAATATCCTTGCGCGAGCCGTAGCCTAGGTTGGCGAGTAAACGGTCGAGCCGCAGCGTGGCGTTGGCCGAACTCATGCGCGCGCCTTCACGGGCCGCGATTTGAACGCCGCGGCGGCTGCTGCTTTGCGGGCCTCGTAAATCTTAAAACCTTGCGCGGTTGCGACCTGCTCGGCACTCGCAAACAGCGGCTTGAGCGTCGCCTCGTAAGGCAAATGCCGGTTGGCCGTCAGCCACAGCACGCCGCCCGGCTTCAACATCGCGGCAGCTTTTTCGATGAACGCCCGGCCGATCGCGATGTCGTCTTCGCCCTCGTCGTGGAACGGCGGGTTCATGACGACGAAGTCTAGATCTCGAGGAAATGGCGCCGTTGCGCGCACGTCGGCCCACAGCGTGCTGATGCCGTCGCCCGGCACGTTCCGGCGCGCCATCTGCAACGCGCGTTGATCGATATCGACGAGCACGATCTGTGCGTCAAGCGACTTAAGCTTGATGGCGCGGGCCAGCGCACCAAAGCCGCATCCCAGATCTGCGCCACGGCCTTTGAACACGGGTAGATGCTGAATCAGCAACTGGCTACCTGGATCGATCCGATCCCAATTGAACAGCCCCGGTTGCGACCACAGCTCAAGACCCGGCACGAGACGTGGGCTACCCAATGCAATCGCTTCTTCAATGCCGGTCAGTTGGGCCGGGCGCGTGGCGCGAACAATCTGATGCTTGCGCTTGTAATCGACGTCGACCGTGCAGCCCAACATCGCCAGCTCGGAGGCGAGCCGCGTGCCGCCTTTGGTGTTGGCGGCCAAAACTGTAATTTTTCCAGTTGGGGCTAACGCCCGCAGCGCCATAGCCATGACGCTGCGCCGCTCGATCGTTCCGCCCGGTGCGTGCACGACGATGTCGGCGCACGATGCGGCAACCATGTCCGACAGCAGAGACGCGTGCGGCATGGGCACTCGCGGCGAGCATTGGATGCTTGCTGGCGGAAATTCTGCCAAGTCGCTTGGCACAGCCCCGTAAACGGCGTGCGTGAGGCTCGTCATCGCTATCAATTCCGCTCGGGGCTCGCTCACTCGTGCTTTGGTTTGTTCTTTTCAAACGCGGCTTGTTTATCGACGCCAGCGTCTGTCTGATGCTTGGCCTGCCAGTCTTTGTAGGGCTCGCCGTAGACGATCTCGCGCGCGTCGTCCTTGCTGAGCTCTAAGCCTTTTTCGCGGGCGGCGTCCGCCATCCAATTCGACAGGCAGTTTCGGCAGAAGCCCGCAAGGTTCATCATATCGATGTTTTGCACTTCTGGGCGCGATCGCAGATGGGCAGCAAGTCGGCGATAAGCTGCCGCTTCCAGCTCCAAGGTCGTTTGTGGATCGAATGTTTTCATGGTCGGCTCCAAATATATGCATTGTTGCGGTTATCGCATCTGTGGCCCGGCCTGTCGCCGCTCATGCAGGGCAGGTTTGACGCAAGATAGTGCAGCATCGGCCGCCTGCGGCCTCCTATTCCTTGACGGGAGGGGGCCGAATGCGCAAACCAACCCTCAAATAGCATATAATGGGGCCCAGCCGGACGCCGCCGAGGGGTCGCTTGGGATTACTTGGCGCGCGACGGGGAGACATCATGGCCGACGGCGATAGCACGCTAAGTGCACGGGCGACGCTCAACGCTCTATACAAGATCGCCTATACCACGGCGCACCCTTCGACGTGCTTGCCGCCGCATTTGCCGACCGTGCCTCAAGGCGGGCGCATCATCATCATCGGCGCGGGCAAGGGATCGGCCGCCATGGCGGTGGCGACGGAACGGCATTACATTGCGGCGGGCGCTCGCGATAAAATTTCAGGCACCATTTCGACGCGCCACGGCTTCGGGCTACCAACCGAGATCATCAAGATCATCGAGGCCGGCCATCCCGTGCCGGACGCCCATTCGATCGAAGGCGCCGCCCGCGCGATCGAATTGGCCAAAACCGCCGGGCCCAACGACCTCGTGTTGTGTCTGCTATCGGGCGGCGCATCAGCCTTGTGGTCGGCGCCAGTCGAGGGCGTGACGTTCGAAGCCAAGCAACAACTGACCAAGCAGCTGTTGCGGTCGGGCGCGCCGATCTCCGAAATGAACTGCGTGCGCAAGCATCTGTCGCGCATCAAGGGTGGCAAGCTCGCAGCCGCAGCTCACCCAGCGCGCCTGATGACGGTCTCAATTTCTGACGTACCGGGCGATCACCCAGACGAAATTGGCTCCGGCCCGACGGTTGCCGACCGGTCGACGCTGGCTGAGGCGCGCGCCGTTCTGGCCCGTTGGAACATCACGCCATCGCCCGAAATCGCAGCAGCGCTCAATGATCCACGCAACGAAACGCTGAAAGCCGACGATCCCAAATTGTCAGCATCGAGTTATAAAATCGTGGCCGCGCCGAAAGCCTCACTCGAAGCTGCCGCAGCAGCAGCGCGGGCGCGCGGCTATCATGTCGATATTCTCGGCGACAGCCTCGAAGGCGAAGCTCGAAATGTCGCCCGCTTCCATGCCGCCATGGCGCGCGACGCCAAGGCGCGGGGCCACAAGACGGCCATCATGTCCGGCGGCGAATTGACCGTGACCGTCAAGGGCAACGGTTCGGGCGGGCCTAATCAAGAATACGCTCTGGGCCTCGCTTTGGCGCTTGACCGCACGCCTGGAATCTCAGGACTTGCAGGTGATACCGATGGCATCGACGGCGGCGGGGGCAACGCTGGCGATCCGGCCGGCGCGCTTGTTTTCCCCGACACGTTGGTGCGCGCCGGTGCCTTAAACCTCAATGCCGCCCATTTCCTGGAGAACAACGACTCGACCGGTTTCTTCCGGGCCATCGACGACCTCATCCTGTGCGGTCCAACGCAGACAAACGTCAATGATTTTCGGGTTATCCTGGTCGATCCTTGAAACTGCCGCCAATCCACAGCCCGTCGTGGCAACCGTTGTGTGAGTTCCCATTTTTTCGGAGACTTTGGCGTGCAGCGATTTGTCAGCCCTGCGTCTTCATGTTTGACGGTTGCAATATTCGTCGTTTGCGCCCCATTTGGCTCTGTTGCGCGCGCCGATCTCAAGCTGTGTAATTCGACCGCCAGCCGCGTTGGCGTTGCGATCGGCTATCAAGACAATACCGGGTGGGCCACCGAGGGCTGGTGGAACGTGGCGTCTCAAACCTGTGAAACGTTGCTCAAGGGTCCGGTGCCGAGCCGCTTCGTCTACGTCCACGCCGTCGACTACGACCGTGGCGGTGAATGGGGCGGCAAAAACGACATGTGCACGGCGGAAAAATCGTTCGCGATCCGTGGGGTTATGGAATGTCCCAAACGCGGATATAAGCGCACTGGATTTTTCGAAGTAGACACCGGCGAAGCAAAAGAATGGACCATCCGGCTCACGGATCCAGACGTCCAGGGGAAAAAATAGCAGATGAGACGAAATCGGCGGGTAAAAATTGTAGCGACGCTCGGCCCCGCCTCCTCCTCACCGGAAATGATCGAACGCCTCTTTATCGCCGGCGTCGACGTGTTCCGCATCAACATGAGCCACTCCACGCACGACGGCGCCAAAACGCTGTATAATACCGTTCGTGCCTGTGCTGCACGCCATCGCCACCCGATCGGGATCTTGGCCGACTTGCAGGGCCCGAAGTTCAGGCTCGGCGAATTTGCGAGCGGTCGCGTGCAGGTTGCGGAAAAATCGATCTTCCGCCTCGATACCGATGAGACGCCAGGGACGGCCGAGCGCGTATTTCTACCGCACGCACAAATTTTTCAAGCCGTCGAGCCTGGTCACATGCTGGTGCTCGACGACGGCAAAATCCGCATGCGCGTCGTCGAAAAGAAGCCCGGCTTAATTGTCGGCGAAGTGACGGTGGGCGGCATGCTGGCCAGCCGCAAGGGCATTTCGATGCCAGACAGCTTGCTCGATATTTCGCCGCTGACGGAAAAAGATAAACTCGATCTCGCGCACGCCCTGAAGCTTGGCGTCGACTGGATCGCGCTCTCGTTCGTGCAGCGTGCCGAGGACGTCCACGAGGTGCGCAAGCTGATCGGCAACAAGGCGGCCATTCTCTCCAAAATCGAAAAGCCCTCCGCTGTCCTCGATCTGGAAGCCGTCATCGCTGCATCAGACGGGCTAATGGTGGCGCGCGGCGATCTGGGCGTCGAAATGCCGGTCGAAAAAGTGCCCGGCATCCAGAAAAAAATCACCCGCCTGGCGCGCGCGGCCGGCAAGCCGGTGATCGTGGCGACTCAGATGCTGGAAAGCATGATCTCATCGCCGATGCCGACGCGCGCCGAAGTCTCAGACGTCGCGACAGCGGTGTTTGACGGCGCCGACGCTGTAATGCTGTCGGCCGAAAGCGCTGTCGGCCAGTTCCCGGTCGAGGCCATCCAGACCATGGACCGGATCGGCATCGAGGTTGAATCAGACCCGTTCTATGAGCCGATTTTGCACGCCACTAAAATCCAGCCGCTGCCCACCGGCGCCGATGCGATTGCGGCGGCGGCCTCGGCGGTCGCCGGCACCGTGAAGCTCGGCGCGATCGTATGCTACACGGCGACCGGTTCGACTGTGCTGCGCGTCATCCGCGAGCGGCCGGGCATTCCGGTCATCGGGCTGACGCCGGTTGAATCGACGGCGCGGCGGTTGGCGCTTGCCTGGGGCGTGCAAACGATTCTAACGGGCGATCCGGAGAACCTGTCGCATATGGTGCGCAAGGCTTGCCGCATCGCGTTTGAAGAGGGGCTCGTCAAACCACGCGACGGCATTTTGATCACGGCGGGCATCCCGCTCGGGTCGCCCGGCGCCACCAACATGATCCGCATCGCCTTCGTCGACGAGAGTGGCGCACCCGTGGCCGAGGATGTTTAGCCCGATCTGACGTTTGTTTAGTGCCAATTTTGCGTCGCTAGAAATCACAAATCGTGATGGAACAGAAACGGCGATGCGATACGGCGTTGTCGGCCCGGTGCTATTTTTTTCCGTCAAGAGGAGCTGTTGCCGTGAAAACCCAAATTTTAAGCGCCACGGTGGGCCTGTTTGCCATTTCTGCGACGGCTTCGCTCGCTGTGCCGGGGGTGAAATTCGGTAGTGCCAGCCCGGCGGTTAGCCTGATTGCAGACAAGAAAGGCGACGGCAAAAAGATAAAGAGCGCCGATACCGACAGCAAGAAAAGTTCAAGCAAATCTGTCGGCAGCGATAGCGCAAAGCTCTATGGCAAATGGCACAAGCTTGATAAGCGGCCCGCTGACTGGCGCGAAAAGGCTTGCGTCACGGCTGACGGAGTTTGGTATTGCCCTTGATCTGACGGCTAAGACCGCGACCTTGGCAGGCGGAGACGACGTCTCCGCCTTTTGCGCGTCAAGCACTGTCAGATACCCTGGCCCTCGATAGCCTTCTTAAGTTCATCGACAACCGTCTGCGCACCCTCGACAGTTGGATGCACCCGCAGCAGTTCCTCGTAAGCTTTGAGTGCACCCTTTTTCTCGCCGACGCTCGTCAGCACTTTGGCCATGCCTTCGAGAGCACGGAAATGATTGGGTTCCAGCGCCAGCGTCCGGCGTAAGTCTCCCAGCGCACCATCATTGTTGCCCACACGATAGTGGGCGAACGCGCGCCGGTTCCAACCCTCGGCGTAGTCGGGCGCCAAGTCGACGGCTGCATCCAGCAGCTTGATCGCTTTCTCGTTCTCGTTCTTTTGCGAAAAAGCTTCGGCGCGGTCGATCAGCAAGTTGACGGTATCGCCGCCCGGGATGCGCCAGATCTTTTCGATCGAGACAGCGATTTGGCGGCCAAGCTCGTGGTCATCGGTGGTGGCCAAATGGGCCAACAGAACATCCAGGGTCTTGCTCGCTTCCTGCGGCGACTTTGGCCAAGGATTGCCAAGCATACCGGGATCGCCGGACTTCTTTTCTTCTTGGAAGGCCTTGGGCGTAAACGGCCTATAGTGGTCCAAGCCCTCTGACGGCAGGCTATTGGCCGGGCCCTCTGCAGCGCTGACGGCAAAGGCCGACGCCAGGGTCAAGCCCAGGGCGAGCGCGGCAAGTTTAGAATGCACATGGGTTATCATCTCCGCACCCTAATCGAGCGAAGCGAGAACGTCAAAGCCAGCGAGACTTAAAAAACGGACAGCTTAGCCCTGGCGGGCTTTGAACCGCTTATGCGTCTTGTTGATCACGTAAACGCGGCCTTTACGGCGCACAACGCGATTATCGCGGTGCCGCGAACGCAGCGATTTCAGAGAATTTCTAACTTTCATCACGACACCGGTTAAAGGATGGTGGGCACTACAGGGATCGAACCTGTGACCCCTACCATGTCAAGGTAGTGCTCTACCGCTGAGCTAAGTGCCCGATATGTCCCGCAAACGCTGGACTTCGGAGGGTTCAACCCTACCAAGAAAAAACTCACTAGGTAAGGTGTAGAACTGCTTTCAGCCGGTTGTTTAGCTGCGTGATTAGCAAAAGGCAAGCGGCTAGAACGTCTCGACAATCCACAGCATTCTGCCCACACGCTATTGAAACGCACAATGCGTTACCTAATTGTTAGGTTCACGATTGGTTCTAGCGGGGGACGTGGTAATGACGCACATAACGGACGATGAAATGGCGGACCTGCCGGAAGATCCGGAGGAAGCGTTTATCCAGCTCGAAAGCACGGTTCGTGAAAGGCTTGAGACTCAGATTTACAAACTCGATCACGATGAAAGCCCGCATCCGCTCAAACGGCGGTACATGAGCATCGTTCTCAAGGCAGCGCAGCACTACAACATCGCAGACCTTTCGAGTTGCCGGCTGCCTTCCCTTCGCAATGAAGACTGGCAAACATACGACTCTTTTATCGCTGAAGTCGATTACTGCATGACCGGTCTTCGGTTACGAAAGGCCGAGCGGCTTAAAGAGCATTCGGTTGCGCTAGACGCAGCCGCGAAAATAAAGCTGCGGCATCTGCTCGAACAAATCCGCGAAACCGTCGACAAGCTCGACGTGTCGGTTGCAAAAAAGGAAGCTCTTTACAGCCGCATCAATTCTTTGCTAGCCGAGATTGAACGCACCCGCACCCGTTGGGCAGCTTTTGCCGCGTTAATGATCGAGGCGTGCGACGACATCGGTCAGGCCGCGAAGAAACTTGAGCCGGTCGTGCGGTTGATTGAGCGCGTCGGCGCTGCAATCGGTGTCGCTAAGCGCGCCGAAGATGCACAGCCGAGGCTGCCAGCGCCGAAAACTGCCAAGCGCATCGATTACGACAAGTCGTCAGGGTTTGGCGCATCGCAGGCAGCGGACGGAGGCTTCGGCAGTTGCGGCAAGAGCGGCTTCGACAAAGCACTCGACGACGAGATACCGTTTTGAGAGGGCTTTCCCCCGCCGGGTCAAGCCTTGGCCGACACAAAAATGGCGCGGCCCGCAGGAAATTGCCGTGCCCTTTTAACCGCCGAGCAAGCGGTCGACCTCGCGAACCAGATCTTTGAGGTGAAAAGGCTTGGAAAGGACGCGGGCATCTTTGGGGGGCGCATTGTCGCTGTTGAGCACGACGGCGGCAAATCCGGTGATAAACATGATCTTGAGGTCGGGATCGATCTCGCTGGCACGGCGCGCCAACTCGATGCCGTCCATCTTGGGCATGACGATATCGGTCAGCAGCAGCGTGAAGGGCTCGTGCTTCAAGCGCTCGAACGCGTCTTCGCCATTGGCAAAGGCAATGACGTCGTAATTGGCCTTTTCCAGCGCTTTGACGAGAAAGCCGCGCATGCTGTCGTCGTCTTCGGCGAGAAGTATTCGGCGCAGAGGCAGGCTTGATGGCTTCAGGGTCATGGCAACTCGCGGGGAAAAACGTCTGGCCTATTATCGATAGCCGATACCGGCTCGCAAGCAAATCTGACGCGAGTTTGGTAAATAGACGATGAAGTTGTGGACGACGCAGCCAAACCGCGGCTTTTTCGCAACCACCCGAAAATAGATCATTGCAGCGCCGCTAAGTTTGGATGAGACATGGACAGCGAGCTAGGCCCGGCAGATTATCTCCAGACTACTCGCAGCTTTTCAAGCTAACAGCGGCCCGATAGTTCGCAAGAACTTGCCAGACATCGCCAGACCTCGCCAAACCTCGCCAAACCTCGAAGGATAAATCGCTTCAATGCCGACCGTGGAATTCAGCTCCGTGCCGGCAGAATTCTTTCCGCCTTTTGAAGTCATGCCGGCGGTGGCTGAGCCGGTGCCGTGCGTTTTCTGCTCGCCCCATTCGGGCCGAACCTACCCGGCGCAATTTCTCAGCCAATCTCGGCTCGATCCCAAATCGTTGCGCAAGTCCGAAGATTGCTTTGTCGATCGCTTGTTTGCAGGCGTAACCGCGCTCGGCGCGCCGTTGATTTCGGCCCGTTTTCCGCGCGCCTACCTCGATCTCAACCGCGAGCCTTATGAGCTTGATCCCGAACTCGTCGCCGATCCGCTGCCAGCACACGCCAACAGTCAGTCCATAAGGGTCGCAGGCGGGCTCGGAACAGTCGCCCGGGTGGTCGCGGACGGCGAAGACATTTATTCAGACCGGCTGTCGCTCGCCCATGTGCTCGACCGCATCAACACGCTGTATTTCCCCTTCCACGCCGAATTGACCGCGCTCATTGAAGCGACGCGGCGGCGGTTCGGCTATGCCGTCCTGATCGATTGTCATTCGATGCCATCTGCGGCCATGGCGCCAAGCGGCGGCCCGCGCCCAGACATCGTCATCGGCGATCGATTCGGATCGTCGTGCGACGCGCGCCTAACGCGCCTGCTGCGCGACGGCTTTGCGGCCCGAGGCTACGACGTGCAGCTGAACCGGCCTTATGCAGGCGGGTTCATCACCGAACACAACGGCCGCCCTGGCCGGGGCGTTCACGCGGTACAAATCGAAATCAATCGCGGGCTCTACCTCGACGAGCGATCGTTGACGGAAACGAGCGGCTTTCCAACGCTGCGCGCGGATCTCATGGCCATCGCTGCAAACGTCTTTGCGACGCTGCCGCAGCTCTTTGAGCACGCCGCCGCAGCTGAATAAGCGCCCTGAGGCTTCCCCATTCATCTGGCTCGAACTCGTTGCGCAACGCGCACAAAAAAAAGGCCGTTCGGATTGCGAACGGCCCAAGTCTAGGGAGGAAACGCCCAAGGAGGGCTGCAACCAGCGAGAAACTTCGCGCATGTCGCAACGCACAAATTATGAGTGCATCGCACCAAAGACAACGCCTTTTTATGCAAATCAGCTAAGCTGATTTTGCAGACCGGAATTTTCCGATGTTTTGTATGGGGTTAGCTCTGCTTTAAGGCAGAAGAACTGCGGCGCACCGGTGGTGCTTACCGCATAAAGAAAGGCCGTTCGAAAACGAACGGCCCAAGTCTAGGGAGGAAACGCCCAATGTGGGCAACGATTGCGGAGAAGCGTGTCAGCGCAGTCGATATCAATACGATGAGCTGCTTCGGCACCTCGAACAATCGCCATTACTGTCTCACAAAGAGATTAACAAAGCGATGTATCGCGGACGCAACAACAGGTTTTTCACACAGTCGTGATGTCAATCGAAAAATTTTACTGCAAGTAGATCGGCCGACGTGTGCACAGCACCAAACAAGATCATGAAAAAGCGGGAGGAATACTTTGGCATCGAAAGCGCAAAAAACGCCATTCAAGGAGCTCGCGGGCTTTGCGCAAACGCTCGCCGATATCTCCGGACGCGTTATCCTGCCCTACTTCCGCAAGTCCACGGCTGTGGAAAACAAGGGAAAGGACCAGACGTTCGATCCCGTGACCAAGGCCGACCGGGGCGCCGAGCGCGCCATCGCCAAAGCTTTGGCCAGCCGCTTCCCGGATCACGCACTCTTTGGCGAGGAATATGGCAGTACTGAAGGCAACAGTCCCTACCGCTGGGTCATCGACCCGATCGACGGCACGCGAGCGTTCATCATGGGCAGCCCACTATGGGGAACGCTCATCGGCTTGCTCGAAGTCGGCGAGCCGTTGCTAGGGGTCGCGGATCACCCGTTCACGGCCGAGCGATACTGGTCGGCCGAGAAAGCCTCATTCATGCGAATGGGCGATGCCAAGCCCAAGCGCATCATCACGCGCGCTTGCGCGAAACTCGCCGACGCCGTCATCACCACCACGCACCCGGATTTGTTCGAAGACGATCTTCAGCGCGCCGCGCTCGA
Source organism: Hyphomicrobium sp. (assembly GCA_031367425.1). Lineage (GTDB taxonomy): Bacteria > Pseudomonadota > Alphaproteobacteria > Rhizobiales > Hyphomicrobiaceae > Hyphomicrobium_B. The sequence continues at coordinate 27,892 of JANLPU010000044.1, read as the reverse complement.
CGCCGTCAAGAACGGCGCCCGCATGAGCCGCTACGGCGGCGATTGCTATAACGGCTGTCTGCTGGCGGCCGGCTTCGTAGATGTGTGGATCGAGCCTAATCTCATGCCCTACGACATCGCGGCCCTGATCCCGATCATCGAGCAGGCCGGCGGGCGCGTGACCACTTGGGATGGCACATCGGCAGCAAACGGTGGCAACGTTTTGGCGACCGGCGATCCGCGCCTGCACCAGCACCTACTGAAGCTGATCGGCAATCTCTAATTGGCAGTCTGCGATAGCCCAGTGGAGTTAGGGCGCTGAAAACGCCTAGCGCGCGAGCCTGACAGGCTGGCCTGTGCCGCGAATGCCATCGGGCACGGGGACGTCCGTCACGTCGTAGTTGGCGTTGAGCGTCACTGTCGGACCAGAGTAGGCCGTGACTGTTTTGGCAATAATGGCGGTATAGGCCGACAAATCCGCTATGGGCTGGTTGGCGTCGATGACGATGCTACCCTCTGGCAGATAAATCGTGCCGAGCAGTTGATGCGCGTGATCGCTGTTCATCATGTAGTCAGTTCCACTCTGGCTACGCGAACCGAAAAAAATCATACCGGCCATATCGCCGGATTTAGGCGCTGCCAGATCGATCACGGTGTCGGTACTGAACGAGAAGGCGGCCGTTTGTCCTGAGAAAAAGAAGCCGACGTCGGCACCGGTGATCTGGGCCGAGCCGCCAACATCGAGCAGCCCGTCCTTGATAACAAAGATGCCCGACTGGAACGTGACCTTGGAAGTGCCCATAATCGAGATGCCGCCGCAGTACGTGCCAGGTGTCAGCGTCACGGTTTGATTGAGCAGTACAAGCTTCGATGCGTTGCAGCCAGATACCGATGGTTCGGCACGGCCCGCGAGTGGGTCGGTAAATTGCGGGCAGTCGGTGAGCGGCGCGGGGCTGAAGTTTTTTCCCCCGCCTTGGATGCCACCTGCCGAGCAGATTTCAGATGCCTTCAGCGACGCGTCGTTTTTGGTTTTGATGCCGACGTTGTGCGTCGAATTCGAGAACACGGCAGCGTCTCGGTTTACGCCGCCATGCTGGCAGACACGTCAGCGGACGCACCTTGGATCAAGATTGATGTCGTCGACACCGGCATCGGCATTCCCTCAGAAAAGCTCGCGACAATATTCGAGGCCTTCTCGCAAGCCGACCAGTCGACAACGCGCAAATTCGGCGGCACGGGCATTGGTTTGACCATTTGCCGTCGGCTCGTGGCGGCGATGGGCGGCGAGATTAAAGTTTCATCTCTGGCAGGGGCCGGGTCGACCTTCAGCATTTGTGTGCCCGTAACGGTGCTGCAAGAATATCCCGCGCCAATACAGATCGGCAGCGCCACCGACAACCGCATCGTCATCGCCATGAAGGACACCGCGACACGGACAATTCTGAGCCGCATGGCTACTGAGCGCGGTTTGGTGCCGCGCGCGGGCGATCTCTCCGACGTTGCGCGCCATTGCCGGGAAATCGCGCTCGCTTTGCCAGCCACGATAGCCGCACTCGCTCAGCAGCTGAGGCCCCAACAGCTGAGCACCGTGGCAGCAGACGCGAATGGGCAGCCCTTAGTCGCGCGAACGGCCTAGAGCTGTAGCAGCGGCGCGATCAGTCAAATTGTGGGATTGAAAAAAATGGTGCCCAGGGCCGGAATTGAACCAGCGACACTGCGATTTTCAGTCGCATGCTCTACCAACTGAGCTACCTGGGCTTTTGACTTCAAGGCCTGCGGCTAGAGGATAAACTCTTGCCACCAAAGAGCGAGGCTCTTCCTTTAGAGGGCGAGCGAAGCAGCGCCCTTATAGGGGCCAGTCCAGAGCCTGGCAAGCGCTGCGTTGCCGCTCTCAAAAATCAATCTCCGGTGCTGCGATCCAACTCCGGCTGAGGGCCTTGATCCTGGTCGCCGTCCTCGTCTGCATCGGCATCGCCGCCTGGAATTGCGTAACTGCCTTTTAGCCACCGGCCAAGGTCGACGTCCGCGCAGCGGCGCGAGCAGAACGGCCGGTAGTGCACGGTCGAGGGCGATCCGCAGATCGAACATTTATGCTCTGGCTGTTGCTCGGTCATGGGCTCGGCTTGGTGCTCGGTATTGGCTTGTTGGGCTTTGCCGCTTAGTCGCGATCGACTTCGGCGAACTTCAGCCAGTTGAAATGGATCGGGAAGCCTTCAGCGGTCAGCAGTCCTACGACCTCGGCAACCGGCAAGCCGACGATATTGGTGTAAGAGCCGACGATCTGCTGCACAAAGCAGCCGGCTAAACCTTGGATGGCGTAACCGCCGGCTTTGCCGCGCCACTCGCGCGAGGCGATATAGCTTTCCATTTCAGGGCGCGTCAGATGCTTGAAGCGGACGCGGCTTTCGACAATTTTCATCCGCACCTTGTCGTCCGGCGTAATCAGGCAGACGGCGGTACGCACCTTGTGAATACGCCCCGACAACAGTTGCAGAGACGCCAACGCCTCTTCAACGTGCGCGGGCTTCATCAAGATTTTACGGCCGACGGCAACGATCGTGTCAGCCGCCAGAATATACGCGTCCGCCAGATCGCGGTCGTTGGCGATCTGATCGCGCGCCGCCGTTGCTTTGGCGCGTGCCAGCCGCGAGACCAGCCCGCGCGGCATTTCTCCGCGTGTTGCACTCTCATCGATCGAGGCTGGCCGCAGAGCGTCCGGCATGATGCCTACTTGCGCCAGCAAGGTCACGCGGCGCGGACTGGCGCTGGCGAGGACGAGCCGAGGGCGTTCGATTTCGCCTTTGATTTGCTTGCGTTCGCGCGCCATCGAGCGCCGCAGCGTTTCCCGGCTTGGCGCGTCCGTGCGCCCGAACGAGGGCATCAACGCGGCTTTCAGTGTCGACATCATGGAAAACGATCCTTGTGGCGCATCGCGCCGCTTGTTCGCGCCGCAGAATGGGGAATGGCCGAGCGAAAAGCAAGAGGCAGCAAACGCGTTGCCCGGAAGTTAGAAACAGGGCATGAATAAGCCCAAGCATTTGAGGGGATTTGAGGGCAAGGCGATCATGGTCTCTAAGATCGAAACCCTGGAACTTATGGGCCGCGCGCCGCTGTTTGGGACGCTCGACGAAACCGCGCGCCAGGCCGTGTTCGGTGAAATGCGCGAAGCCCAATTCGATGCCGGCCAACTGATCTTCTCGCGCGGCGATCAAGGCACGGACATCCATCTCGTGACCAAGGGCCGCGTCAGGCTATCCGTGTTGACCGCCGACGGGCGCGAGCTATCGTTTGCGCACGCCGAGGCCGGATCCATCTTCGGCGAAATCGCAGTATTCGACGGCGGCACGCGTTCCGCCGATGCCACGGCAGTTGGCCGGGTGCAGACGCTGACACTGTCGAAATCGGCTTTCACGCGGCTGTTGGCCGCGCGCCCGCAAGTTGCCGAAGCCGCGATCAAATTCTTATCGCAACGCTTGAGGGTCGCCGACGAGCAGCTCGAAGCCATCGCCTTGCATCCGATCGAAGGGCGGCTGGCGCGTTTTTTTCTTGGCCGCGCGCGGCAGACGGATCCCAGTTCCAAGGCCGCCCACGTGACGCTGTCGGTGCCTATCTCGCAAAGCGAGTTGGCGCTGCTTGTCGGTGCCAGCCGTCCGAAGGTCAATGCCGCACTCGCGCTGTTGGAAAGCGAAGGCGCCATCACACGCCGGGGCACCGACATCATTTGCGATGTGGCAGCCTTAGGCAACATCGGCGGCGTGGACTAGCTAACCCTTCCAGTGCAGCGCGCACACCAGAGTGAACAGCCGACGCGCGGTATCGTTATCGAGCGTGATTTTGCCGTGCAGCTTTTCGACGAGCAGCTTACTGCCCTCATCGTGCAGGCTGCGCCGGTTGACATCGATCGCCTGGATCTTATTGGGCGGCGCTGAGCGCACCGCTTCATAGTAGGACTCGCACACCATGAAATAGTCTTTCATGATGCGCTTGAGCGGCGTCAACGGTACCAGATGAGACGCAACGGCGGCATCGGCTTCATTATTGACGGCTAATTGCAGGCGGTCGTCGCTCAACGACAAATGAAGTTTGTATGGCCCCGCCTGCAGGCCGTCGAGTGCAAACGAATTGCCATCGAGAATATCGAAGATCGCCACCTCGCGCTCATGCTCGACGTTGGAGCTTGCGCGCCCAAGCGACTTCGGGTCGAGCGTGATCTCGATCAGTCGATCGGGGCTGAGAGGTGCGCTGCCGGGTATCTCAGTCATGACATTAGTCCGGTAGACCTAATCGCATCGCGACGGAGCGGCGGTGGGCTTCCAAACCTTCAGCGCGCGCCAGCATCATGGCGGCGGGCCCGACCGCTGCCAGCGCTTGGGCGTCGAGTTTCAGGATCGAAGTTCGCTTCATGAAGTCGAGGACACCCAGGCCCGATGAGAACCGCGCGCTGCGCGCCGTGGGCAAAACGTGATTTGAGCCGGCCACATAATCGCCAACCGCTTCTGGCGTCGCCGCGCCAATAAAAATCGCCCCAGCATTGCGAATGCGCAAGGCCAAACCTTCGGCATCGGCGGTGGCGATTTCGAGATGCTCGGCGGCGAGGCGATCGGCGAGAGCCGGCGTTTCGTCGAGCGATCCGACTTCGATGATCGCGCCAAAAAGGTTCCAGCTTTCGCCAGCGATATTGCCCCTCGGCAGAACTTTCAACTGCCGCATGAGCGCTGCCTCGACGGCGCGGCCAAACGCAGCATCGTCCGTCATCAGGATCGATTGCGCGGCCGTGTCGTGCTCGGCTTGCGCCAGCAGATCGGCCGCGATCCATTCGGGATTATTATGCTTATCGGCAATGATCAGAACTTCAGACGGGCCGGCAATGGAATCAATACCCACCGTGCCGAACACTTGGCGTTTAGCGGCGGCGACATAAGCATTGCCCGGGCCGACAATCTTGACGACCGGCTTAATCGTTGCTGTGCCGTAGGCAAGTGCGGCGATCGCCTGCGCGCCACCGACGCGATAGATCTCTTCGACGCCCGCGATCTGAGCGGCAGCGAGCACGAGCGGATTGATCTCGCCACGGGGAGCGGGCACCACCATCACGACGCGCGGCACGTTGGCGACGCGCGCTGGCACCGCATTCATCAGAACGGAGCTCGGATAAGACGCGAGCCCGCCGGGTACATAGAGGCCCACGCTTTCAACAGCGGTCCAGCGGTGGCCAAGTTCCACCCCCAGCGCGTCGCGATAACGGCCATCGGTCGGCAACTGGCGCTGATGATGCTCAGCGATGCGGTGGCGCGCGAACTCCAACGCGTCCAGCGTCTCCTTGGAACAACAAGCGGTCGCAGCCTTGACCTGTGAAGCGGTCACGGCAATGCCGATTTTCTCCAGATCGACAGCGTCGAACTGGCGCGAGAGATCGATCAGCGCACGGTCGCCATCGCGGCGCACGCTGGCGACAACATGGCTGACCACTTCATCGACGCTGGCCGAGACCTCGCGCTTTTGCGCCAGCAAAGTTGCGAACGCGGTCTCAAAGCCCGCATCGCTACTCTTCAAATGCATCGCCATGTGCGCGTGCCTCCCGGCTAGCGAGCTAGCCGTTCCCTTAAAGTGTTCAGCTCTTGGTTTCGCGGCCGACGATTGATCCGCTGCCTGGCTCGACATCGGGGTGGCGCGGCGCGTTGGCCGCGCTCCACGCTGCACCCAGGTCTTGCATTTCGACTTCGAGGCATTCGACGTGCAGCCTGATTGCCCCGCCGCCAGAAAACGTCAGCAAGACTTCGCCGTCGGCCGACTCTGGTTCGCTCGAGGGTTCAAATGTAATTGCCAGCAACGACAGCGTCGCAGATTTATCGCTTAAGTTGAGCGCATGAACGCGCGCGCCCAGAACGCGTTCGAAACGCAATCCGGCGCGGCGGCGCTCGAAGTCTTTCGCGCCTTTTGCGCGGCCAGAAGTTGCGCTTAAAGTTTTGGCCCAATCGAAACGGTTAGCGACCGCCGCGAAGCGTTTGTCGCCCGGCAGATAGGTCATGTCGGCCAGCCGCACGACCGCGTCTTGCAGATGCGCCGAGATGACGATCAGATCTTCAGCGTCGAGCGCTATGAGTTTGAGATCAGACATTTAGGTTCGCTAAGCTCCGGAGGCCAGAAACCCGGCCCGCCCGAGTGATAGCGGGGACCACACCGCAGCGCAATAACGGCCCGATTACCCGATGGCAGCGGTGGCCCACCGACCCCACGCCAAAACGTCGCGCCAGAACTCTTAATCAGCCCGACGAAACCCGTTCGATCAAGGCCCCGCAGCGCGACAGTTTCTGCTCGAGCTGCTCAAAGCCGCGATCGAGGTGATAGACGCGGTTGATGGTCGTCGTGCCTTCGGCCATCAGCCCCGCAATCACCAACGATACGGAGGCGCGCAGGTCTGTCGCCATAACAGGAGCGCCAGTCAGCTTGCGCACGCCATTGATCGTGGCGGTATCGCCGTGCAGGTGAATATCGGCGCCGAGGCGGGCCAATTCTTGCACATGCATGAAACGGTTCTCGAAGATCGTTTCGCGAATGACGCTGGTGCCACCCGCCCGCGTGACGAGCGCCATGAGCTGGGCTTGCAGGTCTGTCGGAAAGCCCGGGAACGGCTCTGTTTCAACTGAAATGGGTTGCACGCCACCGCCGTTGCGGCGGACCCGGATACCCGTGGCCATTTCCTCCACCGAGGTGCCCGTTTGCGCCAGCACGTCGAGCGCTGCTTTCAAGTGCACCATGCGCGCGCCCTCGAGCAGAACGTCGCCGCCCGTTGCTGCCACCGCCATGGCGAATGTGCCCGTTTCGATCCGGTCGGGAACGACGGAGTGCACCGCGCCTTCCAGCGAGTTGCGGCCTTGAATACGCAAGGTGGACGTGCCGATGCCCTCGATCTGCGCGCCCATTTTGACGAGACATTCCGCGACATCGCCAACTTCGGGTTCGCACGCGGCATTCTCGATTATGGTTTCACCGCGCGCCAACGATGCGGCCAACAAAACGTTATGGGTGGCGCCGACCGAGACCTTCGGGAACACGATGCGCGCGCCTTTGAGCCCGTTTGGGGCTTTGGCCAAAACGTATCCAGCTTCGATATCGATTTCGGCGCCGAGCACTTTGAGACCTTGCAGATGAAGGTCCACGGGCCGCGTTCCAATGGCACAGCCGCCGGGCAGCGAAACTTTGGCGACGTGCATACGCGCCAGCAACGGTCCCAGCACCCAGAAGCTGGCGCGCATCCGCGACACCATTTCATAGGGCGCGGTGGTATCGACGATATCGCGTGCGGTCAGATGGAACGTTTCGCCAAGCTGATGCGAGGGCCCCGTGCGCTTGCCATCGACGGCCAGATCAACGCCGTGATTGCGCAAGATGCGCACCAGCAGATTGACGTCGGCCAAGTTGGGCACGTTTTTGAGGGTCAACCGGTCGGTCGTCAGAAGGCTGGCGATCAACAGCGGCAAAGCGGCGTTCTTCGCGCCCGAAATCGGGATCGTGCCGTTGAGTTGCGGTCCGCCGGTAATTTTAATGCGATCCATCGTGCCTGCTGGCCTTTTTCTTCAAGTTGTCTCCGGCCAGCCGACCCTTGAGCCGCCGCGCCGAATATCAGGAATGCTTAGTCGCTGATCCGCTTCACCAGCAAGTGGAAAGGGTCAAGCGGCACCTTCAACTCAGAGGGAAACCCTATTCACAGGGTAGCCGTGGTCAGCGGGCCAACCCATATCAGCGCGAAACCTTGGGCTTATCAGCTGACTTACTATCCACTTTGGGATCGGCTTTAGGGTCGCCATCGCGGCCACGCGCCGCAACTTTGCGCTTTGTCAAATTCGCCCGCATTTCCGCGACGAGGCGCTCGGTGCGCGCAGAATTGGCGGCAGGACCAGCGCCTGGCGGCTTCTGTTTCTTATAGTTTTTCCATTCTTCCATAGACTTTCGCACTCCAAATGCCGTGATTTCGATCAACTGTTAGCATGATCCGGCGCTTTTTTGGCACGCCTTGCAGGCGCTGCCCGCAATCGCTGCGGAGAGGGTGCTGTAAGTTGCGCTTGCGGCTTGCCGTAATGCGAAGCTTATGGCAGTGTCCGCGCGCTTTCATCTGTCGGCCCGCTGGTCATGCCGTTCGACTTAACGGTGCGGGCGTATTTGGCATTTGCGGTTTAGCTGCCGTAGCTCAGTGGTAGAGCACTCCCTTGGTAAGGGAGAGGTCGAGAGTTCAATCCCCTCCGGCAGCACCAGATATTTGCGATTCAAATCGTTGGCGTCAGGTCGATCACCAATGACCGTTCCGCCGAAACGCTTCAAGAAGTCGACACTGCCGCACAAGATGTGCGCGACATGCGGGCGGCCGTTTGCTTGGCGCAAGAAATGGTCGCGAGACTGGGATCAGGTCAAATTTTGTTCAGACCGTTGCCGGAGTACAAAGCCCGCTGCGGCCGTCAAGGCCAATCCGCCGACGGATTGAGGGCGTTCAGAAACTCTAACGCGCTGTCGGCGATGCGCGCCTTCTCAGCGTCGCCAAACTTATCGTAGGTTCGCACCACCTGGACCATGCGCGGGATGCTCTTAAACCGTGCCGCGTGGCGGGAGATGAAATCCCAGTACAGGAAATTAAACGGGCATGCTTTCGCGCCGGTCCGCGCTTTCACGTCATACGCGCAGCTCTTGCAGTAATCGGACATTCGGTTGATGTAAGCGCCGCTCGAAGCATAGGGTTTGGATCCAAGCAGGCCGCCATCGGCGAACTGGCTCATGCCGATGGTGTTAGGCAACTCGACCCATTCGTAAGCGTCGGCATAAACGATCAGATACCACTCATGCACCTCTCTTGGCGCGATTCCCGCCAGTAGGGCGAAATTTCCGGTCACCATCAAGCGCTGAATGTGGTGGGCATACGCTTCTTCTACCGTCTGAGTGACGGCGGCACGGACACAAGCCATCTCGGTAACGCCCGTCCAGTAGAAATCGGGCAGAGCTCGCGTGTGGCCGAGAGCGTTCGACTGAGCATAGTCGGGCATTTTCAGCCAGTAGATACCGCGCACATACTCGCGCCAACCGATAATCTGGCGGATAAAACCTTCTGCGGCATTGAGCGGTACGAGGCCACTTCTGTAAGCGGCGTCGACTTTCCTGCAAACTTGCAACGGATCGAGCAGACCACAGTTCAAATATATCGATACAACGGCGTGATAGAGAAATCTGTGGTCCTTCAGCATGGCGTCCTGATAGGTACCAAAGTTAGTCAGCACCTCCGCAACGAACCGATCGACGGCTGCTTCGGCGTCAACTCTGGTCACGGCAAACCAGAAAGGCTCAGCGTCGCCGACATGACTGCCGAAACGCGATTTTACCAATTCCACGACATCGCGCGTGATCGCGTCTTGTTGAAAGTGAGCGGGCTCGGGCATGAACAAATCAGGCTTGGCCGGCTTGCGATTTTCGCGATCTAGGTTCCACACCGCGCCCGCGGGTTCATTGCCGTCCATGAGCAGGCCGGTTTTACGGCGCATGTCGCGATAGAAATACTCCATCCGGAATTGTTTGCGATCGCTGGCCCAAGCGGCAAACTCGGCAATCGAGCAAATGAAGCGGTTATCGGGGATAATCTCCACCGGCATGCCAAACAAGCTTTGCCATCCTCGCATCCGTTCAAGCACGCGCCACTCCCCGGGCTCCGTGACGACAATGCGTTCCGGCCGATAGATTGCTATCGCGCGGGCTATCTCATCAGTGAAGCTACCGGTGTTACCGTCGTCTTCGATTTTGGTATAGGCTACCTGCCAACCCAGGCTACGCAGCTCGTCAGCGAAGTGGCGCATTGCCGAAAACAGAAGAATGATTTTTTTCTTGTGATGGCGAACGTAAGTCGCTTCTTCCAAGACTTCGCACATCACCACCATGTCGCGCGCTGGATCGCAGGCATGCAAGCTTGACAACTGCGGCGATAGCTGATCGCCCAGCACGAGAACGATATTGCGGACTTTATGTTGCATCGAGGGTGGCGGATCACGCGTCTGCAAGGTTTGAACATCACATCTGAAAACAGGCATTGATCCGCGCGCGGTAAGCAACTTAAACACGCGTCCAGATCCATAACACTGATCGTTTACCACAGCAGACAAAGACCGCGCGCGCGTCTTTTAAGCCAGCACCTCTTGCCAGGCTGCGGTCAGAAACTTTAGTGCGGGTGAAGACGATAGCGGCCATAGAGCCAGCCGCAGCGACTCCGTTCACATAGTCAAAAGTTGGCCGTGACGCCGCGGCAGCCAAAATGGTATGTTTCGCCACCATGGAACCCAGAAATTCGGCTCAAAGCCGTCGGCTTCATCGCCGCCAGGAACGAACAGTCGCCGACGGGCTTGATGGAGGACACTGTGCGGGCTGCTGTACAGGCTCCAATGCAGGCCCCAATACGGGAAAGACAATGCGCGCGCTAACTTTTGCAGCACTTGCCGCCGTTTTGATCGTGCTGGCACCGGCATTGCCAAGCGCTCAAACCGCCCCGCCGGCATTTCCGGTTACGGTTGCAACCGCCCTGTCGAAGCGGATTTCCAGCTGGGACGAATATTGGGGGCGCTTTGAAGCGGTCGAAAAGGTCGAGGTGCGGGCCCGCGTTTCTGGTTTTATCGAACAGGTGCACTTTAAAGATGGCTCGCTGATCAAGGCCGGCGATCTGTTGTTCACAATCGACAAGCGCCCGTTTCAAATCGCGGTCGACATCGGCAACGCCGAAGTTGCGCGCCAGCACGCGCAAGTCCAGCTCGCGGCCTCAGACGTCGAGCGCGCCGAACCGCTCGCCAAAACCAAAGTCATTTCCGATCAAGCCTTCGAGCTGCGCAAATCGACGTTGAGCGTTGCCAAAGCGGTTTTGCAATCGGCCGAAGCAAATCTCAAATCCGCCGCCCTCAATCTTGAGTGGAGCGAGGTTCGAGCCCCTATCACAGGGCGCATTTCGGATAAAAAAGTGGATGCTGGCAACCTCATCGCTGGCGGCGTCGCCGGCGCAACGCTGCTGGCCAACATCGTCTCGCTTGATCCGATCCATTTTGTGTTCGACGTGTCCGAAGCCGATTACCTGCGCTACTCGCGCCTCTTCATTGCGGGCGAAAGACCATCGTCGCGTGAAACCGCCAATCCAGTAAAGGTCAAGCTCGCCGATGAGACCACTTGGAGCCACGAAGGCCGAATGAATTTCGTCGACAATGCCTTGAACGATCGCTCTGGCACGCTGCGTGGACGTGCCGTCTTCGACAATAAAAACGGTTTGCTAACGCCGGGTGTGTTCGCGCGCCTGGCGCTGTTCGGCGGCGACGCCGACGCGCTGCTCGTGCCAGACACCGCCATCGTCTCTGACCAAGCCAAGAAAATTCTGCTCACCGTCAACGCCGACAATGTGGTTGTCGCAACGCCGGTGGTGCTGGGACCGATCTCTGAAGGTCTGCGGGTGATCAAGAGCGGCTTGAAACCTGAGGACCGCATCATCATCGAGGGCACCGCCAATCCGATGGTGCGCCCTGGCAGCAAAGTGACGCCCGAAACGGGTGCGATCAAAATCGTGCAGAACGAGCGGCCATAGCACCGAACACTGAAGTATCGAACACTGAAGCATCGAAGGCTGACCGAATGCGCTTTTCGCACTTTTTCATCGACCGTCCTATTTTCGCTTCGGTGCTATCGCTCATCATCACCATTTTGGGAGTGATCGCGGCGATCAACTTGCCGATCGCGGAATATCCCGAAATCGCCCCGCCGACCGTCAACATCCGCGCCAACTATCCAGGTGCATCAGCCCAAGTCATTGCCGAGACCGTCGCCACGCCGATCGAGCAGGAGATCAACGGCGTCGACAACATGCTGTATATCGAATCGACCTCGACCGGCGATGGGCTCTTGACCATCAACGTCGTCTTCCGGCCCGGCACCAACATCGATCAGGCGCAGGTTCTCGTACAGAACCGCATGGCGGTGGCCGAGCCGCGCTTGCCCGAAGACGTCAGGCGTTTAGGGATTTCGGTTCGCAAAGCATCGCCAGACCTGATGATGGTCGTGCATATGACGTCGCCCGACAACACGCGCGATCAACAGTACATTTCGAACTATGCGACGCTCTACGTCAAAGACGTGCTGGGCCGCATCGACGGCATCGGCGCGGTCAATGTGTTCGGCGCGCGCGATTACGCGATGCGGATCTGGCTCGATCCGGCCAAGGTTGCAGCGCGCGGACTGACGTCGAGCGAAGTTATTGCCGCGCTGCGGGGTTCGAACTTGCAAGTCGCGGCTGGCGCCATCAACCAGCCGCCGGCGCAATCAGACGGCGCCTACACGCTGTCGGTCAAAACTCTTGGGCGGCTGTCGACGCCGGAAGAATTCGAAAACATCGTCATTCGCGCCGAGCCCGGCGGCCAAGTCGTGCGCGTGCGCGACGTAGCGCGCGTCGAACTAGGCGCGCAGGATTATACCGTCAACGCTTACCTCAATAATAAAGTGGCGACCGCGCTCGTCATCTATCAGCGGCCAGGATCGAATGCGCTGGCGACGGCGGCCGCCGTTAAAAAAGAGATGGCGCGGCTATCGAAAGATTTCCCGAGCGGCGTTGGCTTTTCCATCATCTATAACCCGACCGAGTTCATTCAATTTTCGATCGACGCCGTCGTCAAAACGCTTGCCGAAGCGATCTTCCTCGTCGTCTGCGTGGTGATCTTGTTCCTGCAAACGTGGCGCGCGGCCATTATCCCCATTCTGGCGATCCCGGTGTCGTTGATCGGCACCTTCTTCGTCATGAGCCTGCTCGGCATCACGTTCAACACGCTGTCGCTGTTCGGCCTCGTGCTGGCCATCGGTATCGTGGTCGATGACGCCATCGTCGTCGTTGAAAACGTCGAACGCTATCTGGCGCGCGGCATGAGCCCGGTCGAGGCGGCGCACAAAACCATGGACGAAGTCGGCGGCGCACTGATTGCGATTTCGCTGGTGCTGATCGGCGTGTTTCTGCCGACCGCGTTCATCACCGGTTTGCAGGGTGCGTTTTATAAGCAGTTCGCCATTACGATTGCCGCTTCAACGGCGATCTCAGCCTTGGTTTCCTTGACGCTATCGCCGGCTATGGCGGCGCTGCTGCTGCGCCCGCATTCCAATGAGCCGCCGAAAAAGAATATCGGCTACTGGCTGGTCTCGCCGCTGCGCGTGTTCTTCAACGGTTTCAACTTTGGCTTTTCAAAGCTATCGCACGGCTATGCCTGGCTGACGGGCAAACTGACGCGCATCAGCCTGATTTTGCTCGTCGTCTACGGCGGGCTGCTGTTTCTCACCTATCGCCGCCTGGTCGAAACGCCGACCGGTCTCATCCCGCAGCTCGATCGCACGTACCTCATCACCGTCTTCCAATTGCCGCCAGGTTCGACGCTGCAGCGGACCGACGCTGTCGTGCGCAAAGCGTCGGAGATGCTGCTGGCCCGTCCCGGCGTTGAATACTCCGTCGCCTTTGTCGGTTTTGATGGCGCAACGCGCGTCAATGCGCCCAACTCCGGCGTGGTGTTCGTGCGCTTGACGAGCTTTGAAGACCGCATCAAGGCCGGTCTGACTAAGGACGGCATCCTCGCCGACCTGCGCAAACAAATGTCGACACTGCGCGAAACGTTTGCCTTCGTGCTTGAGCCACCGTCCGTTCCAGGCATCGGCACCGGTGGCGGCATCAAGGGTTATGTTCAAGATCGCACCGGGCAAGGCTTGCGCGCGCTCGAGGGCGCGGCGTGGGCGATTGCGGGGCCAGCGTCCCAGACGCCGGGCTTTGCTCAAGCGATGACGCTGTTCAACACGCGCACGCCGGAAGTCTATGCCGACATCGACCGGGTGCGCGCCGAGCAACTTGGCGTGCCTATCGGCCGGGTCTTCGAGACGCTATCGACTTACATGGGATCGACCTTCGTCAACGACTTTAACATCCTGGGGCGCACCTATCGCGTCACGGCCCAGGCCGACAACCCATATCGCCTGACCTTGCGCGACGTCGCCAACCTCAAAACACGAAGTTCAACCGGCCAAATGGTGCCGATAGGGTCGGTCGCGACGTTTACTGACGCGACGGGCGCCTACCGCGTGCCGCGTTACAATCTCTATCCAGCGGCTGAAGTTCAAATGCAGCTGAAGCGGGGATATTCGACGGGAGAGGCGATCAGCGAAGTTGAAAAGCTCGCCGCCGCCAAGTTGCCATCCGGTTTCGGCTTTGAATGGACCGAGATCGCCCTGCAGCAGAAAATCGCCGGCAACACCGCGCTCGTTTCATTCGGCCTTGCCGTCGCCTTCGTATTTTTATTGCTCGCGGCACTTTATGAAAGCTGGCTGCTGCCGCTCGCCGTCATTCTGATCGTGCCGATGTGCATTTTAGCCGCCATGATCGGCGTCAACTTCCGCGGGCTCGACCGCAACATCCTGGTCGAGATCGGGCTCGTCGTGTTGGTCGGGCTCGCCGCCAAAAACGCCATTCTTATTGTCGAGTTCGCCAAGCAGGCTGAAGAACACGGGATGAGCCGCTTTGAGGCGGCCGTCGAGGCGGCCCGCACCCGCCTGCGGCCCATCCTGATGACGTCGTTGTCGTTCATCCTGGGCGTTCTGCCGCTCGTCTTTGCGACGGGCGCGGGCGCCGAAATGCGCCAATCGCTCGGCACGGCGGTGTTCTCGGGTATGATCGGGGTGACGCTTTTCGGCTTGATCTTTACGCCGGTGTTTTACGTGCTGGTGCGCAAGTTCGGCAAGCCAATGACGCCAGCGCGAGGCGGCACGATCGCCGCGCTGCCAGCTCCGCACCCCATCGCAGCGCAGCCACTCGCCGCCGAATAGCCGGGCCGCGGCGTCAATCTAGGGCGTGTGTCAGCCCAGGCGTGCGCTCTTGGTCGATCACGGTGCGAACCGCGATGGCAAACAAAATGACGGCGAAGGCGAACATCGACACGAACCACGCTTGCCACATGCCGTAACTCGATGACGCGACAATCGTCGCACTGGCGAACGTCGCCTGACCGAAAGGGGCGACGCGGGGGCCTAATCTGTGAATGCGGTCGAGGATCGCCAGGCCGATCAGGGTGAGAAAAGCGGCCCCCACCACACCCAACTCGAACCAGGTTTGCAGATAGATGTTGTGCGCGTGCGGCAGTCTGGGCTCATAAACTTCTGGCTCGCTTTCGATCACCTGCGAGCCGAAAAGCTCGTACATCATCCCAGCACCGATCCCAAATACCGGAGCTCTGAGCGTCTGTTGAGCCGTGTAGTTCCACGCTATGATCCGGTGCTGCATCGACGGCTGGACCCACGGTGCCGACTGCAAATTGATGCGGTGTAGAAAGAGCGCAAAGGGAATGATGGCCAGACAAGATATAATCCAGCCGCCGCGCAACACCCGTTCGCTCCAGTCGCGGCGCCAATGCGCGAGAGCAAATATCAGCGCGCCGCCGATCAAGGCGCCTTTGGAAGTCGAATGCACCGAGAAAAAAACAACGCTTGCCGACAACGCGAACAGCAGCGGCATCATCCAGCGCGCATGGCGCGCTGGCGCCGTTCCCCGAATGGCCAATAAGCCAGACCACATGAACAGCGTCACCGGCGCGATGCTGCGTTTGAGATCGTCAGGCGCGATCGACAACAGGGTGTGATTTTTCCAAATGAAATAACTCGGCGGCCGCAGGTTGCCAGGGCCGAACCCGAAGGCGTTGTAGATATGCAGCTTAATTGATTGATGGGAGAGGATCTCGATCAAAAGATACAAGAGCCCAGCGAAGAGCCCCATCCAAAGACCTTCACCGATGTGAAAAATATTGCGGCGGGGTTCGCACAACACAGAGTGCGCCATGATGCCAGCGCCAGCAAAACACAAGCCGGCCGACAGAGCATGTCCAGGGGGCACGAGGGGCGATTGCGCCCACAACCCGCTTAAACCTGCATAACCAAAAAATGCGATGGCCACGAGACTTCCCCCGCCAAGGGGGGATCGCAAAATGCGAAACTTTTGACGCCGCAGCGCGGCGACAAGTATCGCCAGAAACACAATTGGAAACGCAAACGGCAGGGTTCTCGGGCTGACCAATGTGGCAGCCGTCGCCAACATAATAAACGTGCCGATCCAAACGCCCCACCAGCGGTTTTCTATCGGATGGACATTTTTATCGAGGTTGTTCGGAAACACTTAGGGCCCCCGCCCAACGGCAAAAATGATCGGCTGCGGTAGCCAGCGGTATCCTTTAACGATTCCAATGCCTCATTCCAAGCTTGCAGATGGGTTCCCCACGTCCGCAACTCTGCTATCTTGGGTATACCTATTCCATTGGCCGCCCAGTCAGAAAGTCCTTCCACAGATGAAAAATCCTGCCCGGCCAACCCGAGCCGAGGTCGAAGCAGCCTTCAAAACGATCATTCGCTGGACCGGCGACGATCCCGCCCGCGACGGTTTGAAGGAGACGCCAGCTCGCGTCACGCGCGCTTATGAGGAATTCTTCAAGGGTTACAACGACGACCCTGAAGCCATCCTGGCAAAAACCTTCGAGGAAATCGAAGGCTACGACGAAATGGTGGTGCTACGCGGCATTCGCTTCGAAAGCCACTGCGAGCATCACATGGCCCCCATCATCGGGCGGGCTTGGGTGGCCTACATCCCCAAGGGCCGGGTCGTTGGGATCTCGAAACTCGCCCGCGTTGTCGATGCCTACGCCAAACGGTTGCAGATCCAGGAAAAAATGACGGCCCAGATCGCCAACACCATTCAAAAAGTGCTCGAGCCAGATGGCGTCGGCGTCATCATCAAGGCAGAGCATCATTGCATGACGACGCGCGGTGTCCACAAGCACGGCACCGACATGGTGACGAGCCGGATGCTCGGAGCATTCCGCGACAATGGTCTCACCCGGCAGGAATTCCTCGCCATGGCGACCGAAGATGTCGAACACGGCTGACGTACCCCCACGCCCGTACCAAGACGCCGCGTCACTCGTCGTCGAGTTCGCTCACATCGCCGACAGCCGCGATGCGTCCGTAATCGACTTGGCTAAGATAAAGGCCCTGCGCGGGCGCGACCGGGCCGCAGGCCGAGCGGTGCCGTTGTGCGAGTGCCCGGGTCACATCGCTCACCGTCCATTTGCCTTCACCCACGAGCTTGAGCGTGCCGACCATCGAGCGGACCTGATTGTGCAAAAACGATCGCGCCGAAACCTTGATTTCGATCAACTCTCCAAGGCGCACGACGGAAAACGCGTCAATTGTTTTCATCGGCGAGCGGGCTTGGCACTGCGAGGCTCTGAAGGTCGTGAAATCGTGATGGCCCACAAGCGTCTGGGCGGCGTCCGCCATGGCGCCATCGCTGAGGTCAACGGTTAGCCACCAGACGCGGTCGCGCTCGAGCACGGGCGGCGCGCGCCGGTTGAGGATACGATAGAGATAGTGCCGCTGGCTGGCGCTAAATCGCGCGTCGAACGATGGCGGCGCCAGTTCGCATTCGAGCATCGCGATGGGGTGCGGCTTTAAATGATAATTGACCGCTTCGCGCACCCGGAACGGCTCCCACGCGCCGCCCAAATCGAAATGCGCCACTTGGCCGGTCGCGTGTACGCCGGAGTCTGTACGGCCGGCGCCGCGAACGCTAACCCGCTCGCCGGAGAATTTTTCGATCGCATCCTGCAGCGCGCCTTGCACCGAGGTGCCTGCTGCTTGCACTTGCCAGCCAACGAACGGCGTGCCGTCGTATTCAACGATGGTGCGAAAACGCGGCATGAAAAATTGGTCGTCCTCGTGAGAGCAAGGTTACCCTTGACTAACCGAGCCGGCAGGCGCGCTCAAGCCCTCGCAACAAACGCTGCGTGGTCGGCGCTCAACGGTGGCCGTGACCAGTTTGACCGTGGCCGTGGCCGAAAGAAGAACTGCCGCGCATGACACCGAAGTGGCCGTATTGGCCGCGTTCGAGCCCCCGTCCGAGCCCACCTCCGGTGCCCCAGCCAACGGCACGACGGCCGACAATCACAGGCGCGCGATCGCTTGGCTGATCATAATTATAGTTATGGATGACCCGGTGCTCATAGACGTTGGTTTCGTTGAGCGACAAAGGCGTCTGGGCGCCTGGATTGATGATCACGTGCCGGTCTGGCGGCAATGGCCTGAAAACGCGCACGCCCTCTTCGAGCGTCACCGTCGCGCCGTAGAACGGCCTGGTCTCAATGCGCGTTGTGTAGCTTTCCGCTAATGCGCCGTGCGATAGCCCCAAAAATGCGAGCGTTGCCGTGACGGCAGAAGCGCGAAGACGAAACATGGTGGCTTTCCTTCTCGATAGCCTTGGACCAGAGCCAAGTCATTGTTTCGAGATTAGCGTTACCTAGCGGAATGCCGTCGAGCTTCGCTCCTTAAGATTAATTTCGCCCGTGTTAGTCGAGCTGCGTACCCGGCGACAAGCGAAACCCGCGCTGGAACTCGTCACGCGAAACTGGCCGTTTGCCCGCGCGCTGCAGCTCGAGCAGCTCGATGGCCCCTCCCGCGCAGGCGACCGTCAGGCGGTCGTCGACAACCTTGCCGGGTTTGGCACCCTGAGCATGCTCGCCAACACGGGCGCCCCGCAAAACTTTCACGCGCTCGGGCTTGCCCGCAACGATCACGGAAAACCAGGCTCCAGGCGTCGGCGACAGTCCCCGGATATGATTGACGACAGCGTCGGACGACCGATTAAAATCTATCTTCGTCTCGGATTTATCGATTTTAGCGGCATACGTGACGCCTTTATCGCTTTGCGCGACCGACGGCAGCGCGCCAGTTTCCAGCAAACCGAGCGCTTTGGCCATCAGCCCGGCGCCAGCGACCGACAACTGATCGTGCAATTCGCCAGCCGTCAGGTCAGGGCCGATGGCTAACTCGTGGGTCAGGCAAACGGGACCGGTGTCGAGCCCTTTCTCCATCGCCATGACCATAACGCCGGTCGCGGCATCACCCGCCATTATGGCGCGCTGAATAGGAGCTGCACCGCGCCAGCGCGGCAGCAGCGAGGCGTGAACGTTGAAACATCCGAGCTTTGGTGCGGCGAGCACCGCGGATGGCAAGATTAAACCGTAAGCGACGACGACGGCGGCATCGGCGTTATGCGCGCGGAACGCGGCGCGCGCCTCTTCGTCCTTGAAATTGACCGGCGAGAAAACCGACAACGCGCGCGCTTCAGCGGCGTTTTGCACGGGAGATTTCACAACTTCCATGCCGCGACCTGCCGGCCTTGGCGGCTGCGTATAGACAGCCACGACCTCGTGGCCCGCTGCAACGATCGCATTGAGCACGGGCACGGAGAAGTCAGGCGTACCCATGAATATAATGCGAAGAGCCATGCCAGATCCTTCTTTGCACGGGCTGCACCCGAATGCTTGGCATGGGCTGCACCCGAATGCTTGGCACGGGCTGCACCCGAATGCTTGGCAGGCTTATACGGCCAGCTATTCGCGCGCCTGCTTTTTGAATTTGCGTATGATGATATCGCGCTTCAGCCGCGACAGAAAATCGATAATCAGATGGCCGTCGAGATGATCGAGTTCATGCTGCAAGGCCGTCGCGAGCAGTCCGGTCGCGGCCAACTCCTGCGTCTTTCCAGCCCGGTCGAGATAGCGCACGGTGACAGCCTCTGGACGCTGGATCTCGACCCGGACATCGGGGATCGACAAGCATCCTTCCTCGTACAGTCGTGTGGTCGATCCCAGCGCGATAAGTTCTGGATTGATCATGCATAGCGGCGATTTCTCCTCGCCCTCATCCGACGTATCAAGCACCAAAATTCGGCGGGCGACATTGACTTGGATAGCGGCCAGCCCAATGCCCGGCGCTGCGTACATTGTATCAAGCATGTCGTCGATTAAGCGCAGAACGCCGGCGTCGATCCGCTCGACCGGATCGGAGATCCGTCGCAAGACAGGATCAGGAATCAAAATGATGGGCAATTCGGCCATAACGCTGACATAGGAAAGTGCGAGCGCCCGGTCAATGCGCGCGGATGTCCTGTTGCGGTCAGTATCACAAGATAGCAAACGGCGCAGCGTTATCCGCCCCGTTTGCTAGTTGTGATCAGCCATTAGCCATTGTTGGGCGAGCATTCACTCCTTAGGCGAACCTTCGCCGGGAGCTACCCCTTCAACCGCGCCTGGATCGGCGGCGGCATCGGTTGCCCCATCGTCTGGAGCCGGAGTGGTTGATGATGTCGTTTCCCCGTCTTGCTGACCAGCATCGGGCGCGGCGGCGGGTGCGGCCGGATCGGCCGCTTTGGCGGCAGCAGGGGGGACCTTAGCCGCATCGTCGGCAGCATATGCAGGCGCCAGAGATAACGCCGATAGCACAACACCAACACACAGTGCGGCGGCCTTAAATTTCAACATGTCGATATCCTTTCCCAGCCTCTTTGCTTGACAGACGGCAGCTACATTCGCCGAACCGGCAAACCCCTCGATAAGGGTCTGCTTCGACTTGAGCAAGATTGAGGCGTGTCAGTCGCAATCGGCTGATTGGCGTGATCGATCCCAGATGCACGGCCAAAAGCACGGGTAGCCCACTTGTACTCTCAATCCATTGATTTCAAAGTTGCTTTGTTCGCCGCATCTGGCGTGGTTTTAGCGCGGATGGCTGCCTGAGCGGCAGCGAGCCTGGCAATCGGCACTCGGTAGGGCGAACACGATACGTAATCGAGGGCTAAACCCTCGAAGAAGGCGACCGACTTTGGATCGCCGCCGTGCTCACCGCAGATGCCGATTTTCAGATTGGCTTTGGCGCGGCGGCCGCGCTCCACTCCGATGGCGACCAATTCACCGACGCCTGATTGATCGATCGAAATGAACGGATCGATGGCGATGATCTCGTGTTCCAAATAGTTCGACATAATCGGCGCACTATCGTCGCGCGATAAGCCCAGTGCGGTTTGCGTCAGATCGTTGGTGCCGAACGAAAAGAAATCTGCCCCAATGTCGCCCTCGGCAATGTCTGCGGCCCGAAGTGCTGCACGCGGCAACTCGATCATCGTGCCGATATCGTAATCGATTTTGACGCCCTTTTCGCGTTGCACGGCTTCGGCCGCGCTGGCGATCACGGCACGCAGAATGTCGAATTCGCGCCGGTAAGCCACAAACGGGATCATCACTTCGGGGCGCACCGGACGCCCCGTCTTTTTACCCGAATTGGCGGCGGCCTCGAAAATGGCGCGCGCCTGCATTTCGGTGATCTCGGGGAATTTGATCGCCAGCCGACACCCCCGGAAACCCAGCATCGGGTTGAACTCGTCAAGCTCGCTGACCCGCGACTTGAGCCGGTTTAATTCCATGCCGAGGGCGGCGGCGACTTGGGCGGCTTCCCGGTCTTCGTGCGGCAAAAATTCGTGCAGCGGCGGATCGAGCAGGCGGATGGTGACCGGCAGCCCCGCCATGATTTCAAACAACTCTTCAAAGTCGCCGCGCTGCATCGGCAAAAGCTTGTCGAGCGCTTGGCGGCGCCCGGCCTCGTCGTCGGCACAGATCATTTCGCGGACGGCCAGTATGCGGCTCTCTTCGAAGAACATATGTTCGGTCCGGCACAGACCTATGCCTTCGGCACCGAATAGCCGAGCCTGGCGGGCGTCGCGTGGCGTATCGGCGTTGGTGCGCACCCGCATCCGGCGCGCTTCGTCGGCCCACGTCATCACGGTTGCGAACGCACCGGTGAGTTGCGGCGGGCGCATCTTGGCGCTGCCGGCGAACACGCGGCCCGTCCCGCCATCCAATGTAATAAAATCGCCAGCACGAAACGACCGCGCGCCAACCTTCATCACACCCGCATTGGCGTCGATCTTGACCGCGCCGGCGCCCGAGACGCACGGTCGGCCCATGCCGCGGGCAACGACGGCGGCGTGGCTCGTCATGCCACCGCGCGCGGTCAATACGCCGGCGGCGGCGTGCATACCGTGGACATCTTCGGGGCTCGTCTCCTGGCGCACGAGAATCACCGATTTGCCCTTAGCCTTCAGCGCTTCGGCCATCTCGGCGTGGAATACGATTTCGCCAGAGGCCGCGCCCGGCGAGGCTGGCAAGCCAACGGTGATAAGATCGTGCGTCGCGTCCGGATCGATTGCTGGATGCAACAGCTGATCGAGTGAGGCGGGATCGATGCGCAGGATCGCCTCGTCTTTGCTGATCAGGCCTTCCTGTGCCATGTCGGCGGCAATTGTAATGGCGGCTTCCGTGGTGCGCTTGCCCGAGCGCGTCTGCAAGATCCACAGCCGCCCGTCTTCGATTGTGAATTCGATATCCTGCATATCGCGGTAGTGCCTTTCCAGGCCGGCAAAGACTTTGATCAGCTCGGCGTATGCGACCGGCATCAGCACTTCGAGCGATTGGCCCGAGCCCGCTTTGTCTTCCTTCGTCAGCGGCTGCGGCGTGCGCGTTCCAGCCACCACGTCTTCGCCTTGCGCATTAGGCAAAAACTCGCCGAATATTTCTTTGACGCCCGTCGATGGATTGCGCGTGAAGGCGACACCCGTCGCCGAAGTGTTGCCCAAGTTTCCAAACACCATCGCTTGGACGTTGACAGCCGTGCCCCAGCTTTCGGGGATATCGTGCAGGCGGCGATACGTTTTGGCGCGCGCGTTCTGCCACGATTTCAACACCGCTTCGATCGCACCCCAAAGCTGCGCGTTCGTATCTTGCGGAAACGGCTGGCCGTACTCGCGCTCGATCGTTTCCTTGTATTCGCCGATGATCTCGCGCCAGGCCTGGGCATCAAGATCGGTATCCGAGCCAAAGCCGTTGAGGTTTTTAAAATTCTCCAACGTGTCTTCGAATGCGCCGTGATCGATGCCGAGCACCACATCGCCGTACATCTGAATAAATCGGCGGTAGCTGTCGAAGGCAAAGCGCTCGTCGCCCGAACGGCGCGCCAGACCTTCCACCGTTTCGTCGTTGAGACCGAGATTCAAAATCGTATCCATCATGCCGGGCATCGAGGCGCGCGAGCCCGACCGCACCGACACCAGCTGCGGGTTCGTTGGATCGCCAAACACCGCGCCGGTGATGGTGCCGATTTTGGCGACTGCGGCTTCGACTTGGCGCGTGAGTTCTGGCGGCAGCTTATTGCCGGACGAAAAGTAAGCGTTGCAGACATCCGTCGTGATCGTGAACCCAGGTGGCACGGGCAGCCCGAGCCGCGCCATCTCGGCGAGGTTTGCTCCTTTGCCACCCAGCAGCGCGGTAAGCTCGGCGCGGCCCTCGGCGTCACCTGGAACAAAGGCGTAAACCCATTTCGTTTTGCCGTCTTGGGCTGGCTGTGCCATCTAAACTCCGCGGGTCGAACGTATGAATGGGCCGGACATAAGCGTGGCGTGGCATAGCAGGCGGCTTGGCGCTGGCACAAGACTAAGGATGCGGGCGCTAAGAGGCCGCCAACAACAACGCGCCGGTTACCCCAGGGTATCGGCGACGAGAGGACACAGGGGCTATGGCGCTTACGAAAGTTTTGCAAAAGCTCGACGAAAGTATCGAACCGGGGCTCGCCCGCCTCTTCGATCTGTTGCGAATCGAAAGCGTTTCGACCGATCCGGCCTACAAGGCCCAGTGTCGGCGCGCCGCGCAATGGTGTGCCAGCGAACTATCGGACATCGGCTTTGCCGACGCCAAAGTGATCGATACGACCGGCCACCCGATCGTCGTCGCCCATGATCGCTTGGTCCGGCCGGCCGGGATGCCGCACGTCTTGTTCTACGGCCACTATGACGTTCAACCCGCTGATCCGTTGGCCCTATGGACCACCAAGCCGTTCGAACCCGCTATCGTCCACGATGCCCACAACGGCGATGTCATCGTTGCCCGGGGCGCTGAGGACAACAAGGGTCAGCTCATGACCTTTTTCGAAGCCGCCCGCGCCTGGAAGGCGGTTGCGGGGGAATTGCCCATCGCCGTGTCCGTGATGATCGAGGGCGAGGAGGAAAGCGGCTCACCATCGCTGCCAGGGTTTCTCAAACAGTGGGGACACGAAATCAAGGCCGACGTCGTCCTCGTGTGCGATACCGGCCAGTGGGATCAGGATACGCCCGCCATCACCACCATGCTGCGCGGTCTCGTCAGCGAGGAACTCGTTTTATCGGGCCCCAATCGCGATTTGCACTCCGGCATGTACGGCGGCCCGGCCGCAAACCCCATCCGCGCCTTGGCCAAGGTCATGGCGGCGTTGTTTAACGACAATAATAGCGTGGCGGTCCCGGGCTTTTACGATGGCGTGGCCGATCCGGCACCCGCGCAACTGGCGCAATGGCAATCGCTTGGGCTTAAGGGGGCAACGTTTCTTGGCGGCGTCGGCCTCAAAACCGCATCCGGCGAAAAAGACCGCACTCTCATCGAGCAATTGTGGTCGCGCCCAACGCTTGAATTCAACGGTGTCACCGGCGGCTATCAGGGGGCCGGATCGAAAACCGTCATTCCCGCGCAAGCCTCGGTCAAAATCACCTGCCGGCTGGTCGCTGGCCAAAACCCCGATCACGTCATGAACTGCCTGCGCGCCTACGTGGAAAAAATGTTGCCGCCCGACATCAAGGCACACTGGAAAGGCAGCCGCGGCTCCAGCGCCATTGCCTTCGACACGACGGGTGCCGTCATGGCGGCCGCTGCCGGTGCCTTGGCTCAAGAGTGGGGCCGTCCAACGGTACTGATGGGCTGCGGCGCTTCGATCCCCATCGTGTCATCGTTCCGCGACGCGCTCGGCATGGACAGCCTGCTCGTCGGCTTTGGCCTTGAAGATGACCGCATCCATTCGCCCAACGAAAAATACAATCTGAAAAGCTTCAAAAAGGGCGCACGCAGCTGGGCCCGCATTCTGGCAGCACTGGCTGACGCTGCCGCGCCCGGCAAATCATGATAGCTTTGAGGAAGGCGAACGAACGTCTCGCAAGGACCAACGAAATTTATGATCTCGAAATATGCCCTCAGGGCATTCGCATTTGCAGTGCTCGCCATCGTCGTCTGTCTGGGCACGGCGCAAGCTCAAACGCGCCCGGCTTCGCCCTGGCCTAGCGAGCGGTTCAACGCCGCGACGACGCGCAACATCGCCGGCCAATTCGATTATTACGATCTCGTTTTGTCGTGGAGCCCAACGCATTGCTCAGAGAGCCAACCCGGCTACGACGACATGCAGTGCAACCGCAGCGACGGTCGGCGCTTTTCGTTCGTGCTGCATGGGCTCTGGCCGCAGTATGAGAAGGACTACCCGCAGAACTGCCGCACCGTGCGCCGCGCGTACGTCTCGCAGAACCTCATCAATCAGATGCTCGACACGATGCCCGCTGCAGGCCTCATCATCCACGAATACAAAACGCACGGCGCCTGTTCGGGCCTCGAACCGGAAGCTTACTTCGCCTTCGCCCGTCGGCTGGTCCAATCGATCCGCATCCCGGAGCGGTACAAGAACCCGTACGAACCACAGTTCGTCCCACCGGTCGAGCTCGCCGCCGATTTCGCCAAGGTCAATCCTGGTTTGAAGCCAGGGTCGTTCGCCGTCGCCTGCGGCGGCCCCGGCAGTCGGCTGAAGGAGATCCGCTTCTGCCTCACCAAAGAGGGTCAGTCGCGCGCCTGCGGCAGCAATGAAAACCAGCGCCGGATGTGTTCGGCTGAAAAGATGTACGTGCCGCCGGTGCGGTCCAACGAGCGCTTCGAAAGCGGCAAGACAAAAAATATCGCTCCAGACCCGGGCCACAGCCCTGTGCCTCGCCCGCGCCTGATCGAGGGGCCAAACAACAACAATTGAGCGCTTTCGTACAAAAAACAGGCGCTGGAGATGCGCTTGCTGCGCTGTGGACAACTCTTGCCAGCCCATAACCTGCCGCGTTCACGCCTTGAGGTCAGTCGTGCAAATCCGCACTCTTGATCAGGACTGATTCTTTCCTGGCGAGACATGCGCACGTTCGACCTCGATCAATTTTGGATAGATGCTGCGCCTCTGAAGGCGGCAGGCAGCAAGCATCCTGTCGCGAGCCGCGCGCCCGCCGTTGCTGCGGCGGCAGAAGCACCGGCTTCGCCCTACACGCTGCCGTCTTCGCACAGTGCCGCCAAGCCTGATTATCATTTCGGCAGTTACGCGATCGCGCCTGAGACGTTCGGTACGCGCGCTACCTTACCCGGAGAACCGCAACACGAGGCTGGCGGCACAACGGCCAAGATCTTAGATGCGTTGCGGCCATCGCGCTCGCCGGTATCTTGGGCCGTGATTGGGATCGCAGCGTGCGTGCTTACTTGGTACGCGACCGGTTCTGGAGCGCTTTTTTTAAGCGTTGCGTTGAATGCCCCTGCGGCTGCAAATACCCCTGCAGCTCCAGTTGCCGCTACGGCTGCGGCGCGTATCGAAACCGCGCGCACGGCGCCAGCCACGCTATCTTTGCAACCGGCATCGCTGCCAAGCGCGCAATCGATTTTCAATCTCGACCCGCGCGCCTGTATGGCGCTGGCGCTTGACCGGTCATCGGGCGCCACGCGCACCGAGCGCTGCCCAGACGAGCCGGTGCCGATGCGCGACGCAGGCCGCCAGCGGCGCGGCGATTTGGTGGCGCGCGCGCGCATGCCCGAAAGCGAAACCTGGAGCACCGCGACCGCGGTTGAAGTGCAGCCTGCGGCAGTGCCTGCACCAGCGTCCGCGCCATCGAGCGCTGGCACGCTCGAACCCGGCGACGTCAATCTCGAGATCCAACCATCAGGCGTTCGTCTCGTGACGCCGTAAGGACGCTTGTCTGCCCCCCCCGCAAACAGACCACTACGCCGCCATGCCCGTACCCTGACTGGCATGAACTACGGCGGAGACCCGTTCAAGTAGGATTGACCGATAAAGTGAGCGTGACTTTTCGGCTCGAACGCAAACTAAAAACGATCCGCGCCCGGTATGCGAAAACACCCCGGTGCTTCGTAAGCATCCGGCCAAGACCGCAGGCGTAGGCTCAGGCTGCTTCGGCGGCCGAGAATTGAGGCTGCGCTTTCCAGTTCCAGGGCAGGAGGCTGGCAATCTGGCGGGCTGGATGATCGGCGATGCGGGCGAGCACGTCGGCGAGCCAGGCACGAGCATCAATGCCGTTGAGCTTGCAGGTTTCGATCAATGTATACCCGGAAGCGGCGATGCGATGGCGTCGGCGGTCTTTCCTTCGCTGACTGCCGCAACCAATTCGCCGAGCTGCATCTCGAGTTGATCCAGAAGACGCGCACCTTTTTCAGAACTCGCACCGAACGTATCCCGGCGCATCTTCGCAATGGTCAGCTTGAGATGAGCGATCTGCGCATCGAGATTGAGCGTGCGTGCTTCAGCCTTCTCGGCCCGCGCATCGGCCGCGATCAGAAGCGCTGTCAGAGCAGCAATATCTGTCGGCAATTGAGCAGGATCGAGCGCCATAGCGGCAATAATATACTGCTTCGCGCTTTCCTGGCACTGCCGATTCACGTCCTCGCACAAGTAGCTCGGATGACCGGAGTGCTATCCCGCGATCTCTGGCCGGTAAGTTTTTTGTGGGGCGCGCCAGTCGATCCCTTCAAGCATGTACCCGAGCTGCGCCGGTGAGATCGTCACCTTGCCGTCCTTGGCAGTTGGCCAAATGAACCGCCCGCGCTCCAAGCGCTTCGAGAACAGGCACGCGCCCTGCCCATCGTGCCAGATGACCTTGATCAGATCGCCGCGCTTGCCTCGGAACACGAACAGGTGACCGCCATGCGGATCGGCTTTCAGAGTTTCTTGAACCTGTAGTGCGAGACCGGGAAAGCCGCGCCGCATATCGGTATGCCCTGTCGCAAGCCATACCCGAACACCGGCTGGCACCGGAATCATCAGGATGTCTCCAGCGCCACAACAATCCGTTTCAAAAGCTCAATATCGATACCAGTTCCAACACGCAGTTTGCGTCCGCCGGAAACTTCGATCT
>JANLPU010000019.1:0-4781 GCA_031367425.1 Hyphomicrobium sp. | reverse complement strand
AACGACGCTATAAAGAGGCGCTGCCGAAGGGACCAAAAAACTGGCGGGCGGGACGCTCCAGCGTCACCAACCCCTGCGGACGACCAGACCGAGGATGCTGCGGCGTCCCGCCCAACTCTTGGACGTCATCAAACCGGCGGTAAACCCGTGCGGTAGCGCGTGACGTCTACATTTCGCGACGGGGGGAGAAATGCAATATCATTCCGGGCGGGCCTGCTGCGAGACAAGGGCACCCAAACCTGACAACAGAATGGGTGCTCCGGCAGCTGCTACCACTTCAACAGGCGCGATCCTAAAAACGCGCCAAGGCCGGTGATCATGCCAACCGCGATTGTGTACCAGACCGCAATAAACAGCGGGCTGTCGTCGACGCAATGCGAGGCGTAAAGCGTCGCGCCGATGCCAGCAGCCAAAAGGCCCGCAAATGCGCCAGCGGCGGTTGGATGAGATGGCGCGCCGCGCCGCAGCGCTAATAACGCACCTCCAAGAGGTGCCAGTGAGAACAGCGGGATAAGCGATACGCACGCCTTGGAATTCGAGCCAATCATATAGACGGACCAATGGTCGGCGGGCAGCAGATACATTTCAACCAGCACGCCGATGGCGAGCATCAGCGGTACCATTGCCAAGATCCAGATCGTCCGTCCTGCTGTGGCATCGGGCCGGGCCAAGCGTTGCACGGCAAAGTAGGCCGGAATGGCAAGGCCAAGGGTCAGCACGAATTTGAAGATAAAGCGCGGCGAATGGACGATCGACCAGCCGAAGTCCGACCGTGGCCCCATGATCGCCGCAAAAAGAATAGCGGCCAACATCGCGCCGGTCAGCAGGGAAAGCATCACCGTCCGCGAAATCGGCGGTTCTACGGTGGCGCTGTCGGCCACGAGGGCCTTGATGAGTTCGTCGGTCTTCATGTTCTTGGCTCTTGATAAGTTTCAGACAGCGTCTTGAGGCAACGATGCAAGGCTACACGTACAGCAACTTCGCTCATGCCAAAGCGTGCCGCCACATCCCGGGCCGAATGGCCATCGATCGCGATGGCTTCGACGATGTCGCGCTGTTTGCCTTTAAGGGCACTCAGAACGCGTTTCAAATCAGAGGCATGCGTCGCGTCGTCCTGACCGCCGGCCTCGAGCACGTCGAGCATGTCGTCGATCGGCACTTCCGTGCGGCGGCCGCGGCGGCGCAGCTCATCGATCAATTTGTTGCGCGCGATCGCCATGATCCAGGGGCCGATTGGCTTTGCCTGATCCCAAGTGTGGCGCTTCAAGTGCACCGCCAGAATAACCTCCTGTACGACGTCTTCTACGTCGCCTGCATTAATGCTATAGCTACCAAAACCTCGGCGCACGGTGACGCGCAGCGTCCGCGAAAGGTCGGCGAGCAGCCTTTGATAGGCGGCAGCGTCTCCCCCTATCGCAGCCCGCATTGATCCCGACCATTCGGTTTCGCGTAGTTGCCGGTCCAATGTCGCTCCTAGTGAAAGCTATTCGCAGGGCTGCTGAGCAGCGTTACCGCCAAACTTGGTATAATTTCAAATGTCGCAGTTGTGGTGGCAGGACAGCATCTCGCGGCACCGTTAGTCGCACGGCGCAGCGTTCGACGCAACAGACAGGCGGTCGCCCGACAGTTCCCGCCGCGGACGTTAAAGCGCCAGCCAAACGATGGCGATGTAAGTCAGTGCGTGGCACATCTGATCGGCCCCCAAGGCCCACCAGAAATAGCGGTTCTGTGCGCCCCAGCCGTTCGTACGCACGATCTGCTCTTTCGCCCAATCGAGATGATAATGAATAGTGAATTCCGCAGCGAGCAGCAGCGCAATGGTATGCTGATCCGAGCTGTGCAAAAGCCAGAAAACGGGCATCGTGAAGGCAATGTGCGTCAAGGCGTGGGTCAGCCCTCCGGGTGCGCCATAGATCCCTTTCTCGCGCCGCTGACGCTCGGTTTGGAGCAGAAAATCGGCGATGAAATGCTTCACCAAAAGGTAAACGATGGCGAGCAGCACCGTTCGTGTTTCCAAGGGCAGGATCGGCATGTCGATGGGTCTCGGATTTGACTGCGTGGGCCATTCGTCGGCCTGCAGATTACAGTCGCGCACCGCGTGCACAACGTTAATTACGCCGGCCGAACCTGAGTGTGCAACTCTCAAACCGTGGCGGGCGGGTTCAAACCTCGGCGTTCAATCGGTAGCCGATGCCAGGCTCGCTGATGATCAACCGGGCGACCTCCGATTTGGGCCCAAGTTTCTGCCTCAGTTGACCGATGAAAACGCGCAAATATTGCAGGTCTTCGGTGTGGGCTGGTCCCCACACGGCGGTGAGGAGCTGGCGGTGGGTGACGACCAGACCGGCGCTGCGCACGAGCACGGCCAACAGTTCGAATTCCTTAGGCGTTAGTTTGACGGGAACTCCGGCGACGGTCGCGGTGTGGGCGACGATGTCGACCGCGAGATCGCCGATGGCGAACGCCGATTGTTCGCCAGCTTGGGTGGCCGCGTGGCGTAGAGCGGTGCGCAACCGTGCCGTCAGCTCGCCAATTCCGAATGGCTTGTTGACATAGTCGTCGGCGCCTAGATCGAGGGCTGCGATTTTTTCCGTTTCGCGATCGCGCGCCGACAGCACGATGATCGGTATTTTCGACCATGCGCGCAAACTTGCTATCACGCCTTTACCGTCCATATCGGGCAGGCCGAGATCGAGGACGATGACGGCGGGCGCAGCTGTCGCCGCGATTTTGAGCGCTTCCGTTCCGGTCGCCGCCGTAATCACGTCGTAACCGGCAGCTGCTAAGCTCGGCTTTAAGAAGCGCAGGATTTGCGGTTCGTCGTCGACAACCAGGATGCGCTCGCGGCTCATGATGTCTCGGCTGCTGGAAGGTCAGGCTCGGCGGTAATCGGAAGCCGGATTGATATGCGCGTGCCTCGGTTTTGAGAGATCGGACTTTCGGCTAAGATCGAGCCGCCCATTGCTTTCACAAATCCAGCGCAAATCGAAAGGCCTAAGCCTGTGCCGACGGCACGCCCGTCGCTACCGGCAACACGGTAGAATTTATCGAACACTTTCGCAACCGCATCTGGGGGAATGCCAACGCCGTCATCCCGCACCGAGATTTCAAGAGTGTCGCGAACATGGGCAACGCCGACGCGCGTCACGGATTTTGCATCGCTATATTTGTTGGCATTGTCGAGCAGGTTGAACATCACTTGTTCAAACAAGGTCGCGTCTGCGCGCACCACCGGCAGACCGGGAGAGATCGTCAAATCGGTTTTGCGTTGGGGGAAACTTTTTTGCGCCCGCGCGACAGCGCCGCGCACGACATCGCCAATGTCGACCCAATCGCGTCTTGCATGAATGGACCCGGCCTCGAGCTTGGTCATGTCCAAGAGATTTGCGACGAACCGCGATAAGAGCCCGGCTTCTTCCTCGATTGTTGAGAGCAGATCAGCGCGCTCGGCAACAGACATTTGATCTCCAAGCGTTCGAAGGCTCGTCACCGATCCGACGATCGAGGCAAGAGGCGTGCGTAAATCATGAGAAATCGAGGACAACAATACAGCCCTTAATCGTTCGCCCTCGGCGGCATTTTCAACGCGCGCGGCATCCTCGACGAGTTGCGCCCGTTCGATCGAGACCGCTGCTTGTTCGCTCATCGATTGCAGCGCCGCCTCGGTGGCATCGCCGAGACTGTCATTGCTGCCTTCAGGTTCGACGCCAAGCACGGCGAGCACGCTTTTGGCGGCAATAAGCGGGCGGAATTGGAAGCGCGCCGACGGCATCGTTTCGGTACCACGACCGGCCGGCTGTCGAGCTTTGAATGTCCAACGCGCCGCCGCCCAGTCGGAGGTCGAAAGCTGATCGTCTGGTGGCCAGCTGCCCGCGATCGTCAAATCGTTGCCGTCGTGCATGGCGATCACCGATTTGCCTTTGACGGTGGCCGCTGCTTGGCTGGCCAGAAGGCAGACGATGTCGTCGATTTTGGCAGCACCAGAGAGCTTGCGCGAGAAGTCAAATAGAGCTTGCGTCGCTTCGGCGCGATCGGTGGTGGCGTCAGCCTGCTCCCGCAATCGCCCAGCGAGGGTTCCCGTGACGATGGCCACGACCAGAAAGATCAGCAGTGCGAAAAGTTCGTAGGGCTCGGCAATGGCGAATGTGTTGCGCGGTTCCATGAAAAAGAAATTGTACGACATAAACGACAACAGGGCCGCGCCGATCGCCGACCAGACACCAAAGCGCAGCGCGCACAGGAGCACAGCGAGGAGGAAAATCATCGACAGATTGGGCAGCGACGTCAGACGTTCGAGGTTAAAGCCGATCAACACGGCTGCAGCGACCGCGAGCACTGAGGCAACAGCGCCCGCCAGCGACCACCTTAAAATACTGATCGACGGCGCGCTTGGCATTTTCGGGCAGATAGACCTTGCCTTCTTTCAAGCGCCGGATGAGTTCTTCAGGCGGCAGATCGACGACGACAATATCGTCTGCCTCTTCGAGCACTTCATCCGGTACGCGCCGGTGCAAAAGTAGGCCAGATGAGCGGCGGCGTAGTGCTGTCGCGTGGCGGAGTAAAACCCGGCCACTGGCTAGGCTGATCCCTTTCCGATTCGGGGGGATTGGCGGGGATGTATGCCGTGGAAGTCTATGCGACGGTTCGGCAATTCGTATTCATTGAAGGGAACAGCCGACGGGAAGCGTCGCGCGTTTTCGGCTTGAGCCGGGATACGGTGGCGCGGATGTGCCGGTTCTCAGCGCCGCCGGGTTACACACGGACGAGAGCGCCACTGAAGC
>JANLPU010000057.1:0-25788 GCA_031367425.1 Hyphomicrobium sp. | reverse complement strand
CACTCCACCATTCAGATGAACCTGAAGAAGTGGTACATGGAAAACTACATCGACCCGGCTGGTTTTGACATCACGGAAGCCGCTTTCGGCAAATGCTACGCCTGCACCATCGGCCGTCAGTTCGCCGAAGGCTTCTTGACGGGTGATGCCATCACCGCCGCCAACGTCTATCTGACGGTTGTCGCCGAAACCGCGTTCACAAACACGCTGTTCGTCGCCATGCCGTCAGAAGCCGCTCGCAATGGCGACTACGCCTTGCCGACCGTGTTCTTGTCGGTGCAATCGGATGAATCGCGTCACATCGGCAACGGCCATTCGCTGCTGATGGCGATGATCAACGATCCATCGAACCACCAGCTTCTGGAACGCGATTTGAAGTACGCGTTCTGGCAAAACCACGCGATCGTCGATGCCGCTATCGGTACGTTTATCGAATACGGCACGACCAACCGCGACAAGAACAAGGAATCCTACGTCGAACTCTGGCACCGCTGGATCTACGAGGATTACTATCGCACCTACATGCTGCCGCTCGAAAAGTACGGCATCAAAATCCATCACGACGACGTGTCGGCAGCCTGGGATCGCCTGGTCAAGAAAAACTACGTGCACAAGATCGCACAGTTCTTCTCGGTCGGCTGGCCGGTGAACTTCTGGCGCATCGAAGCGCAGACCGAAAAAGACTTCGAGTGGTTCGAGAAGAAGTACCCAGGCTGGTACGCCGAGTTCGGCGATTACTGGAAATGGTATGCGAAAAAGAGCGTCCCCGGCCAGAAGAACATGCTGTTTGATGGCGAAAACGGTTACGCGTATCCGCATCGCTGCTGGAGCTGCATGTGCCCAGCCGTCATTCGTGAGGACTTCTGTGTCGGCGACGTCGACGGCACGCTCTACACGTACTGCTCGGAACAGTGCAAGTGGACCCATCAGGTCGCATTCCAAGCCGAATACGAAGGCCGCGCGACGCCCGCCATGGGCCGCTTCAAAGGCCGCCGGATCTGGGAAGAATGCTACCACGGCTGGGATCTGGCCGATTGCATCAAGGATCTGGGCTTCGTTCGCAACGACGGAAAGACAATCGTAGCGCAACCGCACTTGCGCTTCGAAGCTAAAGATCAGTGGACGCTTGACGACCTCAAGGGCCACACCATCCAAAGCCCGCTGACACTCATCCGCGCGATGAGCCCGGCCGATCGCGACAAGCACGTTGCCGACTATCGCAAGGGCTTCTCGATCAAGCCATTCCACGGTTAAGCCGACAATTGACGAAGGCCGCACCGCGCGGCCTTCGTCGCTATCCCCCAGCGTTAAAGCTGCCCGCTTTCAAGTCAGGGAAAAGTGAATGTCCGACGCTAAAATGCATATGGTTCGCTTTGAGCCGGTCGGCATCGAAATGGACGTTGCGGAAGGCGAGACCGTTCTCGACGCTGCGTTCCGTCAAGGCATCGCCTTGATGCACGGCTGCAAGGAAGGGCAATGCTCGGCTTGCAAAAGCAAACTGCTCGAAGGCGACATCGAGCTGCTCAAATACTCGACCTTCGCGCTGCCAGAATATGAGAGCGAAACCGGCCACATCCTGTTGTGCCGCACGCACGCCTACAGCGATCTGTCGATCGAGCTGTTGAATTTCGACGAGGAGCTGCTGAGCCGCTCCATTCCGGTCAAGGCCTACCCGGGCGTTGTCACAAGCGTCAAAAATCTGACCCACGATATCAGGCTGCTCGAAGTTCAGCTCGAAAGCCCAATGAAGTTCTGGGCCGGCCAGTACGTCGATCTGACAATTCCAGACCACGGCGTTACGCGCGCTTATTCGATGGCGAACGCGCCGAACGAACAGCGCGACTTCCGTTTCATCATCAAAAAATATCAAGACGGCGCGTTCTCAGCTCTACTCGATGGCTCTCTCACGCCTGGAACGGCGATCTCTGCAAAGGGGCCTTATGGCGGCTGTTTCCGCCGCGAAGGCCGACAGGGCGCTGTGATCCTCGTCGGCGGTGGCTCTGGCATGTCGCCGCTGTGGTCTATTTTGAACGATCACGTCGTTAGCGGCGAAAACCGCCCTATACGATTTTTCTACGGCGCTCGGACGCAAGCGGATCTTTTCTATCTCGACGAAATCGCCGCACTCGGCGCCAAGCTCAACGACTTCAAGTTTATCCCCGCGCTGTCTGATGCGCCCGGCCCTGAATGGACCGGCGAGAAAGGCTTCATCCACGAGGTCGTCGCGCGCACGCTGCAAGCCGAAGGCCTCAACGGCGAGATGGACGCCTATTCGTGCGGTCCACCGCCGATGATCGATGCCGTGCTCCCCGTCCTGCAACGCGTCGGCGTCGAGCCCTCGCGCATCTACTTCGACAAGTTCACCCAACCGATAAAATGAGAAACAAAAGCCGCGATCCAAACCCAACTCGTCCAACAAACAAAAACTAGGAGGAAACAATGGCAGCTGAGACCTCGAACCCAACAAAATCCGGTGCCGCCGGATCGGCGAAATTCCCTGGATCGGACAGCAGAAAATACAATTACTTCGATCCCAAGGGCCGCAAGGCGACCCACTACGAGGATATGACGGTCGACGTCCAGCCAGACCCCGAACGCTACCTCTTGCAAGACTGGATTATCCACTTCCCCAACGGCGACCGGACCTACACCAAGGACTGGACGAAGTGCAAAAGCAGCAACTGGCACGCCTTCCGCGCCGTCGATCAAGAGTGGGAAAAAACGCACTATCAGCGTCAGTCGACGATCTGCGGCACGGTGCAAAGCGTCATTGAAAACGGCCGCCGGTCTGGTGCTGTCGCGCGCTTTGACCCAGCGTGGGTGAAAGTGCTGCAGGATCATCTGGGCGCCTACAAGCACGCCGAATTCGGCCTGGGCACCTCGACCATGCAAGCCCAGCGCTATGGCTACACGCAGATGATCAACTCTGCGATCCTTACGAACTCGTCCTACAAGCTGCGCTTCTCGCAGGACTTGACGCTCTACATCGGCGAAATCGCGCTCGATATTACGACACTCGATCCAAGCGCGGGCAAGAAACACTGGATGGAAGATCCGATCTGGCAAGGTACGCGCCGGGCCATTGAAGAGATCATGGGCTCGACCGATTACGCCGAACAATACATGGCGACCAACTTGGCTTTCGAACCTCTCGTCGGAGAGTTGTTCCGCTCGGGCTTCATCATGCAAATGGCCGCCGCCCAGGGCGACTTCATCACGCCGAGCGTCGTCTCGGCGGCCGAGGCCGACTATGAGCGCAATCTGGCGAACACCGTCGAGTACGTTCACATGCTGACGACCGACAAAGAGCACGCCGCGCACAACATCGCCGTACTCAACGGCTGGTTTGCAAAGCACGTCAACCTCGCCCTTGATGCCGCCAATCAACTGCAACCGATCTGGTCGCAGCCGCGCGTCAAGGTCGCGACCTTCGCCGAAGCTTTGGCCAAGGCGAAGAACCGCATCAGAGCCATTGCCAACGAAACCGGCTTGACACCGCCCGCCGGGGTTAACGCCTGACGGAACGGTTCGTTTAAAATATGCAAATCTGGAATAGGAAGCTTTAAGTCATGAGCCAGGAACACACAGCCAATATTTTCAAATCGATGAAGGACATTCGCTTCGAGAATACCATCTCGCATCAATGCGGGGTCACCATGAACGATAGTGTTGAAGCGCGCGCGATCGCCGAAGTCATGGATGGCAAACCGGGCGTCATCGTCACCTATATGCCGGCCATGATCCGCATCGACGGCGACGGCAAGCTCGAATTCAAAATGGATGAGATCAGTGAATCGCTTGGCCGACCAATGTCGGCACAGACGTTCGAGATTTCGACCTCCACGCACTACGGCCGGATGGTGACCATCGATGAAAATGTGGTGACGCTGTTTGGCGATATGGACGAGGCGATGAAGTACATCATCTAAGCGTGACAATCCCGGGTCCAAAAGGCGCATACCAAGCGGCGCCCAGCGGATAAAAGATAAAAGAAATGGGAGTGAAGCATGTACCGAACCAAATGCGGCGAAGAGATCTTCGTCATCGACGGCCACACCCATTTCTGGGACGGCAGTCCGGCAAACCAAAAGAACATTCACGGCAAGCAGTTCATCGATTGCTTTTATGCCTACCATAGCGGTTTGAGCCCGAAGGAAGAGGTCTGGCCGAAAGAGAAGTTCGAAAAGTACGATGCTCAGACCATGCACGACGATTTGTTCGTGCGCGGCTACGACGACATGGCGATCCTGCAGCCGACGTATCTGGGCGACTTCTACAAGAACGGCTTCAACACCACCGAACGCAACTACGCGATGAAAAAGAACCATCCAGACCGGTTCATTCTCAATGGCGCGTTCGATCCTCGCGATGGCCAAAAGGGCATGGAACATCTGCACGAGCTGGCGGAAAAACATCAGCTCAAGGGTGTGAAGCTCTATACCGCCGAATGGAAGGGCGAGAGCAAAGGCTACAAATTAACCGATAAAGAGAGCTACCGGTTCTTGGAAGAATGCGTAAAGCTCGGCATCAAAAATATCCACGTCCACAAAGGGCCGACGATCTTACCGCTTAATCGCGACGCGTTCGATGTCGCCGACATTGATGATGTTGCGACCTCGTTCCAGGGCTTGAACTTCATCGTCGAGCATTGCGGTTTGCCCCGCCTTGACGATTTCTGCTGGATCGCAACGCAGGAGACGAACGTGTTCGGCGGCCTTGCCGTTGCCTTGCCGTTCATCCACAGCCGACCGGGCTACTTCGCCCACATCATCTCTGAGCTGCTGTTCTGGCTCGGCGAAGACAAGCTGCTGTACGGCAGCGACTACGGTATCTGGACGCCGAAGTGGCTGATCGACAAATTCATGGCCTTCGAATTGCCGGACGATGTCGCCAAGGAAACCGGCGTATCGCTGTCGATGACGGCCAAGAAGAAAATACTCGGCCTCAATGCCGCGCGCCTCTACGGCATCGACATCGAAGCGCAAAAGAAAAAGTTGGGGCTAGCGCCAGCCATGGCGCACGCCTAACGAGACGTCGAAAAGTACGGGATCAACGCGGAGCGTAAAGTTGTGAATCACATCGCAGAAGTGTGGCGTCAGCTCGAAACCGTCGTTGATCCCGAACTCGATGAAGCCGTGACCGACATGGGCTTCATCTCAAACATCGAAGTGGACGAAAAAAATTGCGTCCACATCGGCTTTCGCCTGCCGACCTATTGGTGCGCCGCCAACTTCGCATTCATGATGGCCGACGACATGCGAACGGCTTTGCGGGCGCTGCCGTGGGTAGCAGACACCGACATCGTGCTTGGCGAGCATATGTACGCCGACGCCATCAACCGTGGTGTCAGCCAGGGTCTA
This sequence comes from Hyphomicrobium sp., assembly GCA_031367425.1. Classification (GTDB taxonomy): domain Bacteria; phylum Pseudomonadota; class Alphaproteobacteria; order Rhizobiales; family Hyphomicrobiaceae; genus Hyphomicrobium_B. The sequence goes on along the minus strand of JANLPU010000057.1, from coordinate 20,428 downwards.
TCGTTCCAAGACACGTTCGGCGATGAAGCCAACGGCGACCTCGATGAGGTGCGCCGCACGTTTCTCGTCAAAGCCTTCCAACGCCGCCAGGAAGCGCTGATCAATCATTTCCTCAAAGCTGGCCACACCGCCGACGCCATCGTCGGATCATCAATTGACGGCTTGAAAGCTCTCGCCAGCGACGACGAGGGTGCCAAGCTCACAGCACGCTATCTCGAACGGCGCGGCGTCATCGCAGCGTTCTCCGGTGCATCGCCAGCGTTTCTCGCTGCAGACGCCAAGGGTATCCAAGCTTCCGAACTCACAAGTTATCTCGCAGGCCTGCGTCGCGTCCGCGCCAACGCCGAATTCAACGGCGCTCTGTGCCGCGGCTTACTCGCTGTACGCTTCGACATGACGACGCCGCTCACCAAAAAATGCGGCACCGTGGTCCAGCCGATCGCACCTAATACCTGACAAGAACAACACCTCAAGAAACGGGATGGAAAAACGATGCCTAAAATCATGCTGCACGACGACGAAGCGCGCGAAGCGTTGGGCCGCGGCGTTGCCAAGCTGGCGCGCGCCGTTGGCGGCACGCTCGGGCCGCGCGGCATGAACGCGGTTATGGACCGCCCAGTCGGCACGCCAATCGTGTCGCGCGATGGCGTCAGCATCGCCGACGAAATCGAACTCGAATGCCCGTTTGAAAACATGGGCGCGCAAATCCTGCGGGAAGTCGCCCGTCAAACCAACGAAGTCGCCGGCGACGGCACGACCACCGCGACTGTTCTGGCCGACGCGCTCGTGCAAGGCGGCCTGAAGTGCCTCGCGTCAGGGGCCAACCCCGTCGAACTCGTCAACGGCATGGAGCTGGCCGTCGCCGAAGTTATCGACGTTTTGAAAAAATCGGCCAAACCGTTGCAAGGCAGCGCCGGCCGCCAGGCGATCGCCAGTATCGCTGCCAACGACCCGCATCTAGGTGCCATGGTCGCCGAAGCGTTCGACCGCGCGGGCCCTGAAGGCATCGTCGACGTTCAATACGGCATCGGCGTGCAAACAATTCTCGAAGTCGTCGAAGGCATGGCATTCGACCGCGGATACCTGTCGCACCATATGGTGACGGACGTCGAGAAGATGCACGTCGTGCTCGACAACGCCTACATCCTCATGACCGATCAGAAAATCACCGCGCCAGAACAACTCGCCCACGTCTATGGCTTGATCGAAAAAAGCGGCCGCCCGCTGTTGATCCTGGCTGAGGAAATTGCACCTGTCTGCATCGTTGATCTGTTGGCGCGGCGGGAAAAAAACAAGCATATGGTCGCCGCCATTTATCCGCCCGAATACGGCCATTGGCGCAAAGCGGTGCTCGAAGACATCGCCATCATGTCCGGTGGCAAAGTCATCGCCCGGGATCTGGGTGGCAAGCTCGACGCTTGCACGCTCGAAGATTTGGGCGGCGCCGCGCAAATTCGCATCTCCGCCGACACGACCATCATCACCAAGGGTCACGGCAAATCGGATCGGATCGCAGCGCGCCGCGATCAGATTAAAACCCAATACGATGCCGCGCCCGAAAATGTCGAACGCGATAAGTTCACACAGCGCTTGGCACGGCTGTCTGGCGGCACCGCGATCATCTTGTCCGGCGGGGCAACGCCCGTTGAACAAAAGCGCCGCACGCAATTGATCGAAGACAGTATCAACGCAACGCGGGCGGCGATCGCAGAAGGCGTCGTGCCGGGCGGCGGCGTGGCTCTCCTGCGGGCCGCACCCGCGCTCGACAAATTGATTGCGAGCCTCGAAGACAGCACCCGGCAAGGTGCCGAACTCGTCCAACGCGCTTTGACCCGTCCGCTGTTCAAGATCGCGAGCAACTGCGGTTTGAACGGCGAGAAGCAGGTTGCCAAGCTGGCGAAATTGAAAAACGGCATGGGTCTGGATGCGCGCACCGGCAAGCAGGTCGATCTCGTCGAAGCCGGCGTCATCGATCCCGTCAAAGTGAGCTACACGGCATTGCAAAACGCCGCCTCCGTCGCAGGCCTCATCCTCACAACGCAGACGCTGGTTGCCAAAAAGCCAGACAACTTCGATATCACGGCAGGTCCCGCGATGGGTGGCGGTGCCGAGCGGCTGGGGCTCGATTGAGCTTCAACTCACGAGATTGAAGGCTTTGGCTTCAGCCATCAATTCGGCCAGCACGCCGATGGCGAGCGTCGCCTTGCTTTTGGCACCAAGGATCGAACCGACTGGCGCGCGTATACGCGTGAGATCGCTGAGCGCGAAACCTCTTGCCGCTAGCACGGCGAGGCGTTCGCGATGGACGGCGTGGTTGCCAATAGCGCCAATGTAAAAACTTTTCGATTTCAACAGCGCGCCCAAGAGATCTGGCTCTTGATCATGAGCGTGGAAAAACAAAACTGCAGCGGTCGCGGCATCAAGCTGTGCGAGATTATCGCTTTCGGAGGCTGGAACGAGGTTTTGAGCCAGCCCGCTCGCTTCGAGTTCGGCGCGCGTCGCATCGTCCGATGTTATTATGCGAAGCTCAATGCCGGTCGCTGCTGCCAAAACTGCCAAGCCAACAAGCCCCGGGCCGTTGCCGATCAGCACGAGGCGCACCGCGTTTGGGTAGACGCGGCGCAATGCGCCATCATGGCGTACGCTCTGGGCCGCATCGCAGCCTTCAGCGCATTTCTTGACGGTGCTGACGCCGGTTGCGAGCACCGTTTCGAGAACGCAAGGCTCACGGCGGGCGCGGCGCGCCAGAATGTCGGCGACGCAGCCAAGCGAAATGTTTTGATCAAAATAAAGATCGAGACCGCTGCCGCATGGCAATTTCACGTCAAAGTACGGCGATCCCTTGCCATAGCGGACGATCCTATTTTGTCCGCTATCAATGACGCCTTGAGCTTCCAGGACGACGGCCTGTTCCAGGCACCCGCCCGACATGTAGCCAGCATAGCTCCCGTCTTCGGCGACAGCCATCTGCGCGCCGACGTGACGGGGGGCGCCGCCTTCGACGCCGATGAGGGTCACGAGCGCGGTGCGCTTGCCCTCCGCTTGCCATTTATGCAGTGGCGCGATGACGTCTTCGTCTGATAGCAAGCCCGCAGGCGACAAAAACCTCTGAAACGTTAACGTCATCGCAGCAACACTCATCTCTTTTGCAATCGTACTACTATACGCTCGACGAGCGAAAAGTTCCGGGCCCTCATGCCCCCGCTATTAAATCCGGGCGCTTTACGCGCAGCAACGACGTCTTTATCCGCTTATTGTCGCGATGAAGCTCTTCGACTGCGCCCACGACGAAGCTGATATGACCGGCGGCGGCCGCATCAGCCCGATCAGCATCGCCTGACAGCACGGCGTCGGCGATTTCGATATGCTGCGCCAAAAGCATTTCGCGAACACCGTGGCGCTGATACAGATTCTTTCGATTGAAAAAGATGTTGTTGCGCAGGAGCTCGCTTAGCGCCCGCATGACATGGAGCATGACGAAGTTATGGCCGGCTTCGTAAACGAGCATATGCAGATTGACATCGGCTTGAGCTTCCTGAGCTGGATCTTCAATCTTATGGGCGCGGCGCATCTCTTTGATGCAGGCGCGAATGGCGACCTTCTCAACGTCTGTCGCTCTAAGCGCCGCTGACCGTGCGGCTTGGGCCTCGACACACTTGCGAAACTCGAAGTAGTCGGCGAATGCATTTTGGCTGCCGCGATAAAGATTAGCGAGCGGCTCCATCATGGGTGCAAGAAATTCAGCCACCACCGTTCCACTGCGCGTCGATGTCAGCAGCCCCCGCTCGGTCAGGATATCGAAGGCCTGGCGCAAGGACGGCCGCGAGACATCGAACTTAAGTGCTAACTCGCGTTCGCCCGCAAGCTTTTCGCCCGGTCGCAGGACGCCTTGAAGAATAAGCGTTTCCATGTGGCCCGCGATGGCGTCGGCGATTTTTTCTGACTTGATGGCTACCATCTTGCCCTTACTGGCCACGATAAGTCATCGGTGCACTTGACGGCGGCGGCCGAAATCTTTGTGTCCGCTTTTTATCGCAAAAATACGCGCCCACCGAGCAGATATTATAGCTGGTATATTTTTTTGACCAGCCTTAGTCTGCAACTTCAATCAGGGGCGATGCGAGCGATAAAGCAGCCGCAAAATTTTTCGACTAAAGTTTATAGGGAGAGTGCGAACATGCCAAAAGTCGACGTGAACGGCGAGACAAGAGATGCCAGCGATCCGGCGATGCCGTTGCTCTGGTTTCTGCGCGATGAAGCAAGTTTAACGGGCACGAAATATGGTTGCGGCGCGGGCGTGTGCGGCGCTTGCACGGTGCATCTGGATGGCGTGGCTGTGCGCTCTTGCCAGACCACGGTCGGTGATGCTGTTGGCAAGAAAGTGACCACGATCGAAGGCTTGAGCGCGGATGGCGAACATCCCGTGCAAAAGGCTTGGCGTCAGGTGAGCGTGCCGCAATGCGGGTTCTGCCAAGCCGGCCAGATCATGCAGGCCGCTTCGCTGTTGTCCAAAAACCGCGCGCCGACTGACGAGCAGATCGTGGCCGAAATGCAGGGCAATATCTGCCGCTGCGGCTGCTATCAGCGCATCCACGAAGCCGTTCGTCTTGCTGCGGGAGGAGTATGATCATGTTGCAATATCTCGAGCAAGCCGCCCAGAAGGCTGAAACGCCGCTCATGAACGCCGTTATCGAAAACGTCAGCCGCCGCACAATTCTGGGCGGCCTGTTGACGACGACCGGCCTCGTTCTGGCAATTAACATCGCGCCGGCCACTGCCCGCGAGGCCCTCAAGCCTTACGGTACCGGCGCCGATGGCATGCCGAACAAAACCGTCAACAATCCAAAAATCTTCGTGGCGATCGACAAGGATGGCAACGTCACCATCATGTCTCATCGCGCCGAAATGGGCACCGGCATCTCCACCAGTTTGCCCATGGTCGTCGCCGACGAAATGGAAGCCGACTGGGCCCGTGTGAAAATCGTCGCCACGCCCGGCGATGAGCCTAAATATGGCAACCAGGACACCGACGGCTCGCGCAGCATGCGGCACTTCATTCAGCCGATGCGCCAGTGCGGCGCTGCCATGCGTACGATGCTGGAAAGCGCGGCCGCCGCCAAATGGGGCGTCGATGCATCGCTCTGCAAAGCTAAAAAGCACACCGTCGTCTTGATCGACAAAGACGGCAAGGAAGTCGGCAAGTCTTTAGGCTACGGCGAATTGGCGGAAGCCGCTATGGCGCTGCCTGTGCCCGCAGTCGACACTTTACAGTTCAAAAGCCCAAGCGAATTCACGATGATGGGCAAGGGCGAAACAAAAGTCGCCGACCATCGCAACATTACAATCGGCAAAGCGATCTACGGCGCTGATATTCGTCTGCCTGGCATGAAATTCGCCGTCATGGCGAGGCCTCCCGTGCTCGGCGGCAAGATCAAAAAGTTCGACGCAGCTGCGGCTTTGAAAGTGCCAGGCGTCATCGCCGTGCATGAGATCGAAGGCGTCTACGCGGTGCCGCGCAAGTTCGGTGTCCTGGGCGGCATCGCAGTGGTGGCCAACAATACCTACGCGGCGATAAAGGGCCGCGACGCGCTCGTCATCGAGTGGGATCACGGGCCGAACGCGAGCTACGATTCCGTTGCTTACGACAAGGAGATGACGGCGACGGCAGCACTGCCCGGTAAAGTCATTCGCAAGCAAGGCGACACCGACAAAGCGTTCACCGACGCAGCGAAAGTGTTCACCGCCGACTATCACGCCCAGCATTTGATTCCAGCGGCCATGGAACCGCTCGTTGCCGTGGCACAGGTAAAAGACGGCAAGGCCGAAATATGGGCCCCAGCGCAAAGTCCGTTCGGGGCGAAGAACGATGTCGTCGCGGCGCTCAAGTTGAAGCCGGAAGATGTCATTTTCAACATGACCCTGCTCGGCGGCGGCTTTGGCCGCAAGTCGAAGTCCGACTTCATCCAAGAAGCGGCACTCGTCAGCCAAAAAATGGGCGGCGTACCAATCCTGATGCAGTGGACGCGCGAAGACGATATGCGCAACGGCTTCTATCACACCGTGTCGGTCGAGCGCGTTGAAATGGCCTTCGACGACAAAGGCAAGGTGACAGGCTGGCGGCATCGCTCGGTGGCACCATCGATCCTGTCGACGTTCGTGGAAGACAGCGGCTACAAGTTCTTCATCGAGAACGGCATGGGCCACGTCAACATGCCCTACGACATCCCCAACGTCAGTTGCGAGGATGGCAAGGTGATGGCCAAGACGCGCATCGGCTGGTACCGGTCTGTCTCGAACATTCCGCGCGTCTTCGCCACCGGATCGGCGGTGTGCGAAGCGGCGCACTTGATGGGTAAAGACCCGAAAGACTTCCTGCTCGAACTCATCGGGGCCGATCGCACGCTCGATCCTAAAGCCTTAGGGTTCCCGGAAGACTTCTGGCACTACGGCGATCCCTACACCGAGTTCCCCATCGATACGGCAAGGCTGAAAGCCGCGATCAACATGGCGGCCGAAAAAGCCGGTTGGGGTCAGAAACTGCCCGAAGGCGAAGGGCTCGGCATCGCCGCGCATTTCGCTTGGCAGGCAGCGGTTGCGACCGTCGTGCGGGTGAAGATCGACAAAGACGGCACGATCCGCGTGCCCGAAGTCAACACCGCAATCGATTGCGGCTTCGGCGTCAACCCAGAACGTATCCGCTCGCAGATCGAGGGCGCGGCCGTCATGGGCATGTCGAACACGCTCTATAGCGGCATCACCTACAAGAACGGTGCCGTGGAGCAGTCCAACTACACCGACTTCAACGTGGCGCGGATGTCCAACTACCCAAAGAAAGTGAACGTGCACATCATCAACGGTAAGCCGTCGCGGCCGAGCGGCATCGGCGAGCCGGGGTTGCCGCCGTTCCATGCAGCCTTGGCCAACGCGATCTTCGAGGCCACCAAGAAGCGCATGCGTTCTATGCCGATGGGCGACAAGATTGTCTAGGACGAGACTACCTGAGTAGTACGGCGCGCTCCTGAGCCAGCATTGCTGACGCTCTTGAGCGCGCCGTTTTTCTTGCGCGGTTTTGGCGCGCGCAACCTCCAGCCCAATGCAAACATCGCTCTGGCGTCTCCTGCGTACCCTAGCTGGGTACGGGAATTCATCGTGCGCGTTCGTGCTAACCGTATCTAACGGTGATCGAGGTCAGCGAATTAACTAGGGTATCGCCATGCACGACTATGGCGATGCCGACTATTGGTAAACCGCCACGCGTTATCGTTCGTTTGACGCTAGGTTCCGCAAATTCTTATTCTGATCGCGACGCCCGGGCGTATTCACCACTAGCCGATTGGCAGGCAACTTGCATTGGTCGATGACGCGGAATGCATTGCAAATTGCTAGCTCGCAGGTGACCTGCTACGTCACGCGTTTTCTCTGTTGCCAAGGAAACTCAATCGCAAATCCACAAGAGTTCAGGACGTACCTTTGATCGAAAGAGTGCAAGAACTGACCGCTCCCCTGAACGCCGCAGTTCTTGAAGCGCTATCAGGCCCGAAGTTGACCGCTCTAGCATTGCTTCTCTTGTCGGCGCTCGGCTGTGCGGGGGTGGCCTACGTTCGAACCGTGAAAGACCGCTCTCTGCGGGATTTTTTCTCATTCATGCTGCCGACAGAAATTATGTCCCAGCCTTCGGCCAGAGCCGATTTCCAGTTTTGGATAACCAAGAAGTTGCTCATGCCGTTCGTACGCGTTCCGGCCGGACTGTTCTTCGTGGCGGCATCCGCCTACGCGACAAACCGCTTTCTCGGTGCCTTGTTTAATATTCACGCGCCACTGCTGGGTGGTCCAGCAGGCCCGCTCGCCATTTGCCTGTTCACGTTCACGATGTTGCTCGCCTACGACCTCTCCTACTATCTCTATCATCGGGCGCAGCACCGCTTCCCACTGTTGTGGGAGTTGCACAAAGTTCACCATTCCGCCGAAGTTTTGGTCGGGGTGACCAAGGACCGGGTGCACCCAATCGATGAGATCATGAACAAGATTTGGGATGGTGTTATTCCCGGTTTTTGCTTTGGCGTTTGGTCCCTCGTCGCGCTCGACCCTGTGGAAGTTACAATATTCGGCGTCAACGTTTATGTTATGCGCAACATTTTAATGATGGACTTCGTGCGCCATACGCATCTTAAAATCTCGTTTGGGCCTCTCAACAATATCGTGCTTTGTCCGCATTGGCATCAGCTCCACCACAGCATTGATCCCGCGCATATCGATAAGAATTTCGGCCTTATGTTTTCGTTCTGGGATCACTTTTTCGGCACGCTCTGCACACCAAAACCCGACGAGACATTCAAGTTTGGTTTGGCCGACCGGGGAGTGAGCGATTACCAATCGCTGTTTGGCCTTTATGTGCTGCCGCTCAAGAATATTTGGGCATTGATCAGGGTGCCGGGTGGCCGCAACGCCGCGAGTGCGACCGATCAAGAGCAACGTCCCCTGCCATGACGGTGCGGCGCGAGCATTTGGAAATCGTTCGCACGGCTGAACGCTTGGGCGAGATTGCCGCTGCGTGGACCCGACTGTGGACGCGAGCGGGTGGGTATGTGTTTCAAAGTCACGGATGGATTTCGGCATGGTGGCACGCCGTGCCTGATTGCGACCGGCGCGAACTCAAAATCGTTGTGGCGTGGCGTGGCGATACACTGACCGCGGTGATGGCGCTCGCGACCCGACGTCATCACGGATTAAAGGTCCTTGAGTGGGCCGCAAAAGATTGCTCCGATTATGGCGACGTACTCGTCGATCCTGCAGCCGACCCTGAACTGATCCAACGCATGTGGGTTCAACTTTCAGCGGATGGCGGATTTGATATGGTCTATCTAAGCCGTCTAACTCCGGAAGCCGCCGCGCGCTGTCTGCTCGCCGACACAGGACCGGGCGCTGTGGCGCTCCACCTTGGCCCCCGCAGCGAAACCAGCTTCCGAGTTACCGGCTGTTGGGAAAGCGGGGACGCTTGGTTGCAGAGCCAGTCGAAGAAGTTCAGGCAGAACCATCGCCGTGGCCATAAATTTCTCGGCCAAACTGGCGAGGTACGATTTCGGCTTATCCCGGCAGGTGAACCATTGGAACCGGTGCTCGAGAGACTAGCGTCGCTGAAGCGCCAATGGCTCGCCAAACGTGACATCAAACCTTCCCTGTTCGAAGAAGGCGCGCCGATGCTGAAAGCGCTTATTCGTGTTTTGGCCGATTGCGGCCTGCTGCGGATATTCGTCCTTGAGTGCGATGGAGTAATCGTGGCCGTCACGATCAACTTTATTCATCGTGACACCTTGATGGCTTTCATTACGGCATATGATGCGGCGTACGAACGAGCCTCGCCCGGAATGCTCCTCATCACCCGCTATATCCAATGGGCGTTCGACCAAGGCTTGTCAGAAGTCGATTTTCTGTGCGGTGTCGAAAACTTCAAGGATCGCTTGGCCAACAGCAGCGCGATCCTCTCATCCGTTGTGGGTTCGAAAACGTTGATTGGCGCTGCCGCCGTCGAGTTCGACCGCATCAGTCATGTGCTCAAGCGCCGGTACCGGCAGGCGCAGGCTTGATAGCCGCGGCCACCGCCAATGCAACGCAATGCACACCAAGGGCTCGACGAGCAGAATCATCGAGCGGCTTCGTTCTTGCTAACCGTAGACGGTGTTCATGGACATGGGACCGTCGGCGCACTTGCTGTTTTTGGCGCTCTACTGTGCTCAATCAGTAGGCCCCGGCGGCCGAACCGGCGCAGCAGCTTAGCTTAACTGGCGGAGAGGGAGTCCTCCCAGACCTCTATGATATCAATTACTTAGTAAGTATATCTGAATTTCTCCCACAGAAAACCCCACAAAAGATGATGTATTTCGTTGCGGTGATACGGGGCGAAGTGGGGTGGTCGCCCTCGCAACCGCCCACCAACGAGTTCCGGAATGAGTCAAGAACCCTTAGCCACGCCTCGAGGATCTTCCGGTCCAGTGAGACAGCCGAAGCGTGGGCAGCATGATCGGGTGACACTCAAAAAATACGACAGCGCGATGTGCGACTAGCGCCTCTATCGCCACCCGCCAATCTTCGATGGATCATTCAGCGGCGCCGCTGGCGGCGTCGGCGATGCTGTCGCCGCTGAGGGCTCCGTCACTATTCCTGGTGCAATGTGCGTGTGCACCTTCGCCTGATTATTTTCGCGCATCGCTTTGTGAGCATCTGCGGTCCCCGAACGGCGAGTTTAACGGGCTTGGCTGTTTCTCCGCGCACAAACACGCCCACTCCGCCGCAGCTTTGGGGGATTGTCTAATGGTAAGACGCAGACTCTGACTCTGCCTGTCTAGGTTCGAATCCTAGTTCCCCAGCCAACAATTTCAATGACTTAGCCTCATTCCACAAAAGCTAGTCTCCGCATAGTCTCCGCCAAGTGAAACCGTAGGTGAATTACGCGCGTTGAGAAATTGAGGCTGGTGCACGTCCCGTAGGGCGCGCGTATAGGCCACCATGCTCCTTGGCGCCGCCAGCGATGCCAGGTTGGCAAGGGGCCACAAGTTGCGGCATTTCGGTCCCCCCGACGGCGTCTCGCTGAGTCTTTCCTGCGGCTCTGCTCCATTGCCAAGCCCTCAGCGTCTCCGCCAACTCTTAATCAGCGGGTCGTAGGTTCGAATCCTACCGCACCCACCATTGAAATCAAAGACTTATGAGATTGTCCCGGTTCGCTAGGTTCCAGATAGGTTCCAGCGCTCCAACTGCGGTGATGTGAACCCAAGATGCATTTGCATCGGTACAAAAGCCAACAGGCTGCTTTTCGGCATCACCGCCGAGTTACACCTCACACAGTTGCGCGGCGAGGTGGGGCGAGTGCCGCAACCGCCAAAGTCAACGCACCAGCAACAGAACCGGCGGAATCATAATCCGTAGGTCCCCAGTTCAAGTCTGGGTATCGCTACCATATATTTCAATGACTTAGCCGAAATTGCTCTGAGTACATTAAATTGGCCAGGTAGCAAATAGGTAGCAGATTTCCGCGAGATGCGGTGGGTGATGGCGCAACACTATGGGGCGCCTCGACTTGGGGTCGCAGGTTCAAATCCCGCTCCGAACAAAAATCTTTGACTCTGCCTGGCTAGGTTCGAATCCTAATTCACAAGCCAATTATTTCAATAGCTTAACTGATACCAACCTACGCTAGTCTCCGCTTGAATCGCTTTGGCAATGCGGATCGCGATCAGAAGGGTGTTCGCAGGCGGGCTTTACTGCGACGCAGCGTGCTTGTTCTATCTGGCGCAGTCAGCCTAAATACCCGGCACGAACAGTCGCAGCCAGCAACAGTAGGGGATCGGTAGCGCCCATGACCGAAGCTCACGACAGTGACCTCTTGCCCGTCGAGTTCGGCATAGTTGCGCACCATGAGCGGATGCCGAACGGCGAGTTGCGATTTCGGCTCTTTGGCGCCGATGGAAACGGCTATGTTCGAACCATCGCCGGGAACAAGGGAGGATGGCAGGATAGCCATTACCATTGCAGGGTTCGCGAAACCTACATAGTCGAGAGCGGATGGATGACCCTTGCCGTGTGGCAAGACGATCGAGGAGAGGTCGTGCTCACGCGTTTCGATCCAGGACAGATCGTGACCACAGAGCCTCTGCGGCGGCACAATGTTTATCTGCCTGCGAAAGCGGTCATCCACACGGTCAAACACGGGAGCGTCTCCGACGAACCTGATTGGCATGCGGCCCCGGAGCTGGACGTGCTGACCAAAGTTTTGTCGGCGAAAGAAGTAATGTCAAGATCGCAGCGATCATCAATTCCTAAGTGAGTCCCGCATCGCCGCTAATAATTTGCCCCGTAGCAATGCATGATTGGACGGCAACGTGACAAGATTATTTATCAGCCACTCGGGAGTAGACAGGGAAAAAACGATCGCATTGCAAACCTGGCTAACGAGCACTGAAGGGGGGTGCGCGCGACGCAATGAAATTTACTTAGATTTCGATGACAAGCACGGCATTGCTGGAGGCCACAAATGGTGTACGCAAATCGAAACTGCTGTCACCCGTTGCGAGGCCGTGATCTTTTTGGTTTCGGAAACTTGGATAAATTCAGACTGGTGTAAGCATGAATTCGAGAAAACAAGGTCATTAAATAAGCGCTTTTTCTGCGTACTGCTTGAGAATATTGCGGAGCACCTCCTACCAATTGCAACACACGCACAGTGGCAGCGCATACCCTTGTTTGTCGAAGGTGGCGACAACGAGAGTATCGTTGCTGTTGACGAGCGAACGAACGTGCAAACGCCGATCCTGTTTCCCAAATATGGCCTTAACATACTAAGAGCCGGGCTTAAGTTGGCTGGTATAGGAACAGACAATTTTCCTCTTGTAGAAGACCAAAAGGGACCACACGGGTGGCGCGCGCCATATCGCGGCTTAAAACCATTCGAAGAAGAAGACGCCGGGGTATTTTTTGGTCGGAGTGCCGACATCGTCCGCGGCCTCGATGCATTGCGTGGCTTCCGAGTGCAAGCACGCCCGCGTTTGGTCGCTATCCTTGGTGCCTCGGGCGCCGGTAAATCGTCGTTCTTGCGCGCAGGTATACTGCCACGGCTCAAGCGAGATGATGCCATTTGGTTACCACTACGACCGGTTAGAAAAGGCTCCGAAGGCGCAATCGAGGGCGATGAGGGGTTGTTGCAAGTACTAGCAATGGCGTACAAGGACATTGGAGAACCCAGGAATCCCGCGGACATTAGAGAAGCCTTAAGACAGGAAGATTCGTTTGTTTCGCTTATAACCGACTTGCGCACGTCCGCAGCTAGCCGCGCTGCGTCAAATGAGTTGCCGCTGGTCATCCTGTCCATTGATCAAACGGAAGAGCTTTTTGCGGCGGATGGTGCTGATGCGACCCACTTTCTTCAATTGACCCGCAAGGGGATGGACGCGGGCGCATTGCTCGTGCTTGCGACGATTCGGTCCGATGCTTTCGAAAAACTTCAGAATGCGAAAGTGTTCGCCGGCCTGCATAAGGACACGATAAGCCTTGAGGCAGTGCCTGAAGGGGAAATCGCGGGAATCATTCGCGAGCCGGCTTTGAGGCTGCGAGCCATGGTCCCAAAAGCACCCGCGTTTTCTGAAGAGGTTGTGGTCGAACTTCAGAGCGAGATTCACGGCGAGGAGGATGCCTTGCCGCTCCTGGCATTCGCCATGGAGCGGTTGATGAAGGAATACCAGGCCGAGTCGACCATTAAATTGGAACACCTTCAGGCTAAAGGCGGCGTTGCTTCGGCTATCGATGCCGAAGGCGAGAGGGCCATGAATTTGGCCCATACCCCTGTAGACCCATTAGAACGGCGTGAGGCATTGAGGTCGGCTTTCGTTCCACACTTGGTCCGGATCGACTTGGACAGCAAAACTATTCGACGTGGGGTCGCACATGTCCGTGACATACCAAAAGAAAGCAGAGCCCTGGTCGACGCGCTGACTAAATGCCGACTCTTGGTTGTAAAGGGAGAGGGCGAAGCTTCGACTGTCGAGGTTGCGCACGAGGCGTTGTTACGACGTTGGGCAACTCTAGCACCGCTGATCGAAGAGGAGGCCGGCGCATTGCAAGCGCTTGATGAGGCATTGCGAGCAGCGCGGGAATGGTGGCCCGACAGGGACACACCCAAGGGGCCGCATCTCCTTAAGCACTCAGGCCCCCTGCTAGACGATGCGAAAAGGTTAGCGAACAAAGGAGCCGAATGGGCCAAGAGGATTGAACGTGCGGCCGAGAGTGGCGCACCACTAATTGAATACCTAGTGGCATGTATAGCGAAGCAGGAAAAGAGGCTTCTAGATGAAAAGGCGAGCGACGAGAGCTTCCTCGATCGTCAGCGTCGACTGGCTGGTGTCGTCGAAGAACGGATATCTGAGCGGCGCTACGATTCCGCCATGCGTATCGCGCTTGCCGGGGAAGTTGACGACGAGTCGATAAAGCGAGGCTATTCTGATGATCCTCTGCGACGGGCAAGCTTAGCGCGCGCCGCCTATAGCTGTCGCTTGCTGCGCATATTGGAGCCGCATCCCGACGCAATTCCTTGTCTGGCTTTCAGTCCCGACAGCCGCCGTCTTGTTACCGGCTGCCACGATGGATGGGCCAGACTCTTCGATGCCGATACAGGCGAAAAACTCTACCATGATCAACTGCATTTTCAGCACCGACGAGCGGAGAAGGAATCTCCAGGTTGGATTAACGGCATAGCGTTTATGCCAAACGGGGCACAGATTGTCACTGGTGGGCGCGATGGTATCATCGCAATCTGGGAGCCAGAAGCTTCCCATACATATCGACTTGGGCCGACCGATCATGAGGTTCGATGCATTGCGATACACCCGAGCGGAAGGACCATCGCCGCGGGGTGCTCCGATGGTTGCGTTGAGATTTGGGATGTTGCGAAGCGGTGGCGTAAGCACAAACTGAAGAGACACGATGGTGCGGTCCTGAGTATCGCATACAGTGGCGATGGTCAGTATCTGGTTACGGGCGGCAAAGATGGAAACAAGAATGAGCAAGGCAAGGTCATTGTTGGCAGGGGAAAGAGGAAGGCTAGGCCATGGGAGAGTGAGTTACTTGATGGAGAAATCCATGGAGTTGCTTTCAGCCCGGATGGCCTCCACTTCGCGGCAGCGAGTTATGTCGGCGTCGGGCGTATCTGGGATCGGCAGACAGGTAGTCTTCGGTTCGAACTTCAGGGGCACAGTCGACAGATAAGGTCAATTACCTTCTCTCGCGATGGCTTGCGCTTAGCAACTTCTAGCGGAGACGAAACTGTTCGACTCTGGGATGCTCGCACTGGTCGCCCGTTATCACAACTGTCAGGGCATGATGGTTGGGTGCAAAGCGTTGCATTCAATGGCAATGGGTCTCGGATCGCTAGTGGCGGCTTCGATCGTACCGCGCGGATATGGGATACAGGCTCGTCTTCTGAAATTGCCAAGTTTGCTTTGCCGGGCGTGTTTGGCCGCATTGCCATTAGCCCAGACGGCTCGTTGCTGGCTGCAGGTAGCGATAGCGAACGAGAGAGAGAGCCGGGCGAGCCTGTGCGAATTTGGAGAACGGAAAGTATGGCAGAGTGCCAGATACTTCCCAATGAAACCGTAGGCGCGAAGCGGTTGCAGTTCAGTGCTGATGGGCAACACCTGGAAATTCTGGATAGAAATGGCGTCCTGAGCAGTTGGCACATTATGAAGCGAACAAAGCGAACCTGTCTCGCAGGCATGCCCGCAAAGGCCGAAATGGTGGCAATCGATGGGGCGGGAACGTTAGCGGCGGTTGCAAGAGACGAACGTATTATCGAGATACTTGATCGAGCGTCGGGCAGAATCGTTGCAGGACCGTTCGTGCATCCGGGGAAAGTGTCCGACCTCGCGTTCTCGCCGACTGGGTCGATCCTCGCTAGTGCAGGTAGTACCGTGACAGATGGTTCTATCTGTATTTGGGCGATTGACCATCGCAACCAGCAGCTTGGCCCAGCCATCACTGCTCACAAAGGAATGGTGCTTCGGATTGCATTCAGCCCCAACGGGCGAAGGATTATCTCAGCAGGAGCGGATCGACGATCTTGCGTTTGGGACGTGGATACGCAGCAGAAGGTCGATGAACTCTACGGGCATACTGACCAAGTGATGGACGTTTGCTACAACTCGGACGGGACGCGTTTGGCTACGGCGTGTCGCGATCGATTGGTGCGAGTATTCGATACTGCTGATCATCGAGGACTCTCAGCTTTCCCCGTCTCCGAGCAAGTAACGGCGGTTGTATTTCATCCAAGTGGAAGGTTTCTCGCTGCAGCTGCGGCTGGTGTACGAGGCGCTGTACATATTTGGGATAGCGTCTTCGTGTCGGCACTGACTGGTCAACGACTTTTGTATGCCGTGGCAGCACATCGGCTTGAGGGGGCCGAGAATCTCTCGGAGAAAGAGGCAGCGGACCTTAGCAAGGTGGGCGGCAGCAACGACAGTGCAGGTTTGAACGTAGCTGAGAAGGTGGTCGCTCTCGAGATCGGCGTGACTGACGCTGTACTTCAAGGTACACAGGAAGTACTCGATGTCTGGCGCAAACAGAGACAGATGGCGTATGATCTTGAAACAAGACTGCTCGCGCCTCGCGGGGAAGGCGAACGCCCCGCCGACCACCGTGGTCAGAGTACCTGGTGGTCAGGCATGATCATCGTCTCAACGTTGCTTCTAGCTGCCTTCGCTGTCGCTATCGGATACTATGTAAATGGCCTCGGGCTGCCGTGGTGACGGCCGGGTAGGCAGGAAGCATGGAGAGGGCTAACAGAGCCGGTTATTCAACGCCGGTTACATACAGCTGAACACTTGCGTATTCTGAGTGACGGCCGTCTTATCCGCGGGGGCGTTCGAAGACGAATCGAGCATTCCAATCATTTATCTGCCTGCTTTGAGGAATAGAAAATCCGAATAACGACAGTCGAAAATTGTCACTTTCGACTCCAAACACATATGAAAATGGGGCTACATCGATCGGATTCATGGCTACATACAGGGTATCTCCTTCCGGCTGGTCCAGCAGGGCAATGCGCAGCGCGGGCCCAACTTCCGGGCGGCACATTCTGAGTCCACGTACCGCGGCACGGTCGCATATGGCGTCGAAGTGTCCACCTTCAGGGAACCCGAGATCGATAACTCTTATAGTCACAAGATCGACGTCGATCAGATCTGGCGACCAAGCAAATTCGACGGCATTGAGCATGCTCTGAGCTGACTTACTAACCTCGATGTATTTCGGCTCGCGTTGGATTGCTCGTCGATATTCATCGGCCGATTTATAGAGTCCCAGAGTTAGTGATTTCCAAACAAGTGGGGACTCGACAGCGCCCGGGATTGATTCGATACTAATTGAGCCATTGCTCTTGCGGTCTGGGTTTTCCATATACAGGAGTAAATAGTCATAGCTAGTATAAGCTTAAACCCTGACGGGCGCAATTGACGAATGTGGATAATGCGGTACGTATCCGCTCAGCGCCCAATTCAACGTCGCGGACGACCTGCTCTGGTAGGATGTCGAGTGAGAGTGCGGATTCCGGCGATTGCGGATAGTGGCTTCCGTCGACGTGATCATCGGCTCCTCCCTCTCGGGGGAACCACCATGACGGATGGGTCAGATTCGAGTTGTCTGAGGGGTCAGTTTCCCACTGCCCGTGACAATAGCAGATATCGATCGTGTTGACCTCGTCCCGTCCATAGCCGAAGAAAACGAGATACTGTCCGGTCCGTTGCCACTTTTTACAAAAGACGCTTTTTGTAATGAGTATGGTATCCTAACCCTATATGGCACGCGGGTTTTCAAGGCCTCGCACGAAGGCGGCCAAGGGGCGAAAAGTAAAGAGTGGGCGGGAAGCTTTTGCCAGGGCCAAGCACACACGCCCGGCTACGACGGCGATTGACGCGGTCGACTCGCATGAACGCGGCAAGGATTTCCTCAGCGAAGGTGAAGTTGAGGCCTTGCGCAAGGCGGCGCGATCGGGGCGTCACGGTGAGCGTGACGATATTCTGATTTTGATCATGTACCGGCACGGCTTCCGGGTGAGCGAGGCGATCCGGTTGCGCCAGGACGATCTCAATTTGAAAGAGGCGCGGATCGAGGTGCGGCGATTGAAACGCGGACTCGATGTGCAACATCCGATTGCTGGAGATGAGCTGCGCGCGATCAAGAGTTATTTGCGCACGCGCGCCGATCGATTGCCGTGGCTATTCCTGTCGGAGCGCGGATCGCCGCTCACGCGTCAAGCGGTCAACTATTTGTTGCGCGTCGCCGGTGAGCAGGCCGGGCTCGGCCGCGTGCATCCGCACATGCTCCGGCACGGCTGCGGCTACTACCTCGCGAACGAGGGCTACGACACCCGCCTCATCCAGGACTACCTTGGGCATCGTGACCCGAGACACACAGCGCGCTACACGCGTACCGCCGCGCGGCGGTTCGAAGGACTATGGAAAGGGAGATAGGAAAATCGCCACACAGTCACGGTGAGGTACGACGCCAAAATGAGGTGGCATGAAGTGCTATGGGCAGAAGTGAGGATGACGCTCCGTCGCGAGATGAAGGCCTTTGAGAAAGGCCGGGCGTAAGGCCCACCGAAAGGCCGTGCGGTGTGGACGGAGTAACGAGCGCCGACGAGCCCGAGGGTCGCAGTGACTGACGGGGCAGCGTCGCCGTCGGCGCTGGCGGCGCCAGCGGTAATTCAGTTTGAGCGATCCGGTACTGGCGGCTGTAGCGACGCCACTGTCGTGAGGATAGGCCGGACAAAAGGAAAGAGGCCCGAATTGCTCCAGGCCTCCGATCGACAGGCCGCAGTTTGGCCTGTCACGATACTTTCGCTCTCGCCTTTTTGGCGGCGGCTTGTTTGGTCTCTTCGTCCTCCTTGTGTGCTTGCGGATCGTAGGCGCGGAGCACGATCTTGCATTCGCCGTTGCCGGTCGGGAGCGGCAGCGATTGCAGCATCACGTTAAAACCCTGGCCGTCGTCGTGGGGGAATGCCACGCCGATGTTCAGCCAGTAGTCGTCCTGCTTCGCGCGCGGGACGATTGAGTAGACGCGGTACATTTTCGGCGTCTCGGACATTGCATGCACTCCTTTGATACGGTTGCGATTTCCTGCCTCACACGCACGGAATTCCATGCGCAGGCAGGCGAGAACGCGCGATTGGCTCGCGGGCTTGGCGTCTGGCGACGAGGGAATGGGAGCTGCCGCTAACGATACGCCCGGCCCGGTGCTGGTCAACGGCAGCAGGTGGACAGGTGTCATAGGCCGCGGCGTACATTGATGTGCCGTACCCCGGCATCTTTCTGGTGAGCCATGACGGCCATCTTTCCGGAGCCGCCACGCAATCGCACCATCCGCGCCGGTGGTCGCAGTCAAGTGGCCACACCGTGACGTGCTCGTCGCTCCACTTGACGGCGACCCCTAACGGCGCGGTACGCTTCGTTGCGAAGGGACGGAGAACATCGTCACGCGTGTCCATGATCCGGATTGGAAAAATCTGACTCAAGACTTCGCAGCATCAAATCTGTTGAATTCTGCGCAAGCGATCGTGACCCGCATGGGCCGAGACAGCGGAGTCGGCTCGGTCGAGCGGCGGACACGGCGCGAGATAGAGCGCGGTCGCCATGGGCGATGCGCCCAAACGATTTGCAGCCAGCAAAATCATCTACCCCGAATTTTGTAATCGCGGCGGGTCATCAATCCGCACAAATCCGCTGGTCGTTTGCCAGGGTGTTGTGAACGGGTCGGGATTTGCCGCAATCATCCCCACATCCGCAAACAAAAACATCCCGCTGCCTCGGCCGCTGGTGATCTCGCGTACTACGTCGAGCATCGAGGCGACACGCTCCGAACTCGTGGTGAGTGTAAGCACGCGCAAGTTGGAAAAGCCGAACCGTTCGACATGTTGTTTTTCATTATGCGCGGCGAGATAGGAAAGCAGCTTACGGCGGAACGACGACTGCGACATGTCGCTCCGTGTGATTGGCATGGTCGCACGATCGGCTTCGACGAAGAAGAATGACCGCTGATCAAATTCCTTGAAATGCAACGCAAACACCGCATCCGGTACGACAGAAATCGCCGCGCGGCGCCCACCCTGTGCGAGTCGTGCGGTCATCGTCCACGGGCTGTCATGACGTTTCGTGCCGGTCGGCAACGATGCAAGCAGCGCGCCGCCGCCAACGAATTTGATTGCGCCGTTATCGCGCGACCCAACTTCTAACGGCAGCATCAGATCGGCCAGCAGCAAGGCGTGCTCAATGTAGGGCCGCTTGACGGCGCGGTTCTTGTCGGTCCAATCGGTCAATGGTGGCGGCACGTGCTCGATTGCGGCGACAATCTCGGCGCCTTTGTTGCCGAGTGCATAAACGATTGGCGCGCTGCCCGTGCTCGCGAAATAATTGATCTGCGCGCGCGGCCGGTCGAGGAACCCGGCGTGGTAGAGACCGGTCAGCCGCTCGATGATCTTCCGCGCCGATCGGTGCGGCAACAGCCGTGCGACGTGCGTCGAACGCAAGAAGCGGTGGTGCGCCACGGCACGGAGGATTGCGATATCGTCGCCTGTGAGGCGTAGCGGCAATGACGCCTTGCGTGTAAATCGCGGGCGCCGGTGCGTAATCATATCGCCGTCGCCGTTCATACCGCATCGAGAAATCGTGCAATCTTGTCTTCGACAATGACACGCGGGCGCGTGTAGCGCGCTCGGGTGCGCGACATGACGAATGGCGCACGATTGCGATAGTGGGGTGTAGGCGCCGGTGCAAAAGTAGGCCAGATGAGCGGCGGCGTAGTGCTGTCGCGTGGCGGAGTAAAACCCGGCCACTGGCTAGGCTGATCCCTTTCCGATTCGGGGGGATTGGCGGGGATGTATGCCGTGGAAGTCTAT
>JANLPU010000025.1:0-150399 GCA_031367425.1 Hyphomicrobium sp. | reverse complement strand
TGATCAGCGCATCGCACTGCACTGCCGACAAATCACCCAGTTGCGAAACAAGTGCCTCAAACCCTTTGCTGTTCATGCCGTTCTCCCGAGTGCTGAATCACACTCTCAAGATGCTTCAACTTAATGGCCGAACAGAGCCATCGAATGCGTATCTCGAAAAAACGATGGAAGAGTTTCGGGACCGCCAATGAGGCCTAACGCTGATCTGACAAAGGAATAGAAATCGTGAATTTCGTGCCGGGGTGGCATGCCGCTACCGAGACAGTTGCATTCAGTTGCCTTGCGAATGATGAAATAATTCGCATGCCAAGTCCCTTGGCTTTGCCAAGATCAAAGTTAATCGGCAAGCCAGATCCTTCATCACGGACAACGATTGCAAATGAATCGTGTCCAACCCTTGAGACTTTTATCCAGATGCTGCCATCGGATCGGCCCTTATACGCATATTTCGCTGCATTGGTGATCAGCTCGTTTACAATCAAGGCCACCGAGATAGCTCTATCCGTTTCAAGCTCAATTCCACTATCCGCTTCGGCTCGGACGTCACAATGCGCAACACTGGCATCTAAATCTTTGCAGATTTCTTTAATATATTTGCCTATATCCATCCGTTCGATGTTGGGACTGCGAGTTAGTTGCTCGTGAGCCTTTGCAACAGCCGACACACGATACGAAGCTTCGTTTAAGTGAGACGTCAGGTTTGCGTCACTGACAACTGCGGACTGCAAATGAAGCATGCTCGAAACAATAGACAGGCTGTTTTTGACTCGATGATTCATCTCCTTTAGGAGAAATTCTTGGCGGTCGAGCGCGGTTCTAAGTTTTCGCTCGTGACGCTCCCGCTCGATCGCCATGCCTAATATATTGGCAGCACCTTGGAGAAACGCCAAATCCTTTTCCTCAAAATCTTCTTCCGATTTGCTGTCCACTTCCAGCACACCGAAAGGCTTTCCATCGCCCTGCAGAATTACGTTCATCGCGCGTCGGACGCCATGTTTCCGCAACATTTCTGGCGTCCTGAACCTTTGCTCGTTCTCCAAATGATTGGAGATGACCGGCTTTCCCGTGCGAAGTGCAAAGCCTGCGGGAGAAGCAAGATCGGCACCGACCGTCGCGACACCAATCACGCCCGGATTCCAACCAATGCCAGCGCGCACTAACAATAGGTTCTTAGCGGGGAGATATTCTAACACTTTGCAGAACTCCGCTTTGAGCCCTTCAGCCGTGAGGCGCGCCGTTTCATTCAGTAGCTGGTCGAATGTGGCGCCCTGAAGCGCTGTAACTCCAAGTTCCGACAGTATCTCTTGCTGCCTAATTCGCTGCTGCAAAGCGCGAAGCGTTAGGTTTGGCTCATCATCGCCAGAAGGTTTCACTTCGACCACGGGTGGAGTGTCTTGCGGTGAGTCGGGCATACGTTACAAACCTCTCAAGCCCCGTCAAATGCACTGCGTATCGTAGCTCGACCATCGTCGCAAGCCATGCACCCTACTGGCTCTTTGCCCGCCCCTCTACTGGTTCAACCTAGCCCCGGCGAGATATTGCGCGAGCGGGGCTAGATCTTCCGGCGCGGCGGCATTCATCAGGTCGGACATGCCGGGGTTGTTGCCGCGCGTACGGTCGCGAAATTCCTTCATTGTTTTGTCGAGATAGTCATTCGATTGGCCAGCCAGCCGGGGCACCGTGCTGTCGCCTTGCCATTCGGCCAAGTGGCACCCGGTGCAGCCGACCGAGACGTTGGCGGCGAGCGCCTTGTCCGCGACCTCTTTAGGTGCCGAAGGCTGCGCGAGATCTGGCCAGGGTAGCGCCGTGAAATAAGCCGCCAGCGCCTGCATGTCCTCTTTCGATAGGTCTGCAACGATGGCGCTCATGATGTCGTTCTTGCGCGCGCCCGCCTTGAAATCGCGCAATTGCAAATACAGGTAACCTTCCTTCTGGCCCCAGATGTTCGGGGTCACCTTGTCGATGGGCACGCCTTTTTCGCCATGGCACGAGGCGCACACAGCCGCCTTGTCCTTGATGTCGGCGTCCTGCGCCATGACGCTCGCGCTGAGCATCGAAAATGCGGCGGTGGCGATCAGAAAAGAAGCGGCGATCTTCATGGAGCGAAGCATGGGGCGAACCTCGGCTGGCGGGAATTTGGGGCTTTACAGTTAGTCCAACAAACACGTCTCGACAAACACGTCTCAACAAACAAGGACGGAACCGCTGTCGGTCCCGTCCTGTTACTTAAGCTCTCAAACATTCATGTGGTCACGGCCAACTTAGTCGCTACTCAATCGGCGGTGAACGCGATGATGTTGTTGCCGCGCTTGCTGTCGATCTGAGCGTTGCCGCCAGCCGCCACGACGACATACTGCTTGCCATCGGCGGTGTAGGACGACGGTGGCGCGTTGACGCCAGCGCCGGCCTGGAAGCCCCAGAGGACTTTGCCGTCTTTGGCGTCGTAGGCTTTGAACCAGCCGTTAGCTTCGCCGGTGAAGACGAGGCCGCCTGCTGTTGCCATGATGCCGCCGATCATCGGCTGAGGTGTTTTAACCTGCCAAGCGATCTTGCCGGTGTTGTAGTTGACGGCCGTCACGTTGCCAGACTGCTCTTCGCCAGGAATGACCTTGAATGCGCCGCCGAGCCACAGCTTGCCGCCGGGGTATGGTGAGCTTTCGACATGGTAGGTCATTGGCTGATGCAGGTTGATCGCATACGTCAGACCCAATTCTGGGTTTGCCGTCATTGGCGACCATTCCACGCCGCCGTTGGCGCCGGGAAGCATGCGCTTGCCTTCTTTCGTCGGCAGTACCCACATATTTTCCTGCGGAACCATCGCTTCAGAGAAGCGGATCAGGCTGCAGTCGGAGCGGTTGTGGACATAGACGTGTCCGGTCTTGCCGCCGTGGATGACAGCGGGGACGACTTTGCCGTCTTTGTCTTTGGCGTCGACCAGGATCGGCGGGCTGACGGCATCGAGATCCCAAACGTCGTGCGCGATGTACTGGTAGTGGCAAGCGTACTTGCCGGTTTCCAGGTCGAGCGCGACGAGGCTGTCGGTGTAGAGGTTGTCGCCGGGACGGATGCCGCCGTCGAGGTCGGGCGAAGGGTTGCCGACCACGAAGAAGATGCGGTTCAGCTTCAGGTCGACGGCTGGGTTCTGCCAGACGCCGCCGCCGAGAGTTTTGGCCGGGTCGCCGAGCTTGGCGTAGGCGGCTTTCTCAGCGTCGATATCGCGATGCATATCGCGGCCGGTGGCGTCGTTCTTCGCCCACACGCCCGACGAATTGTCGGGGATGGTGTCGAACTGCCAGAGCTGCTTGCCGGTCTTGGCATCGAAGGCTTTGACGAAGCCGCGGATACCGTATTCGCCGCCGTTCGTGCCGATGAGCACTTTGCCGTTGACGACGGTTGGTGCCATCGTTTCCGAGTAGCCTTTTTCCGGATCGCCGACTTGGGACTGCCAGAGAACGCTGCCGGTTTTGGCATCGAGTGCCACGAGCTTAGCGTCGAGCGTTGCGACGAACACTTTGTCGTCGGCAACTGCGACGCCGCGGTTGTTGGGGCCGCAGCAATAGGTCGTGATCGCACCCATCTTGTGCTTGTAGTGCCAGTACATCTCGCCCGTTTTCGCGTTCAAGGCGTAGACGTGGCTGAACGAGGTCGTGGCGTACATCACGCCGTTGACGACGATCGGCGACGTTTCCATCGATTCCTTGACGTCGGTCTGGAAGATCCAGGCGACGTGCATCTTGGCGACGTTGCCGGTGTTGATCTGCTTGGCCGGGTGGAAGCGCGTCTGATCGTAGTTGCCGTTGGTGTGGAGGAAGTTATTGGCATCGCCTGCGGCGCCGTTGAGCATTTCTTGGCTGACGGCGGCCGCTGGTGCAGCCTTGCCCGTCGTTGCCGGCTCGTTCTTGACTTCCTGAGCTACGGCTGCGCTGAAAGCGCCGCCCATAAGCCCGATTGCGAGTGCCGCTGTGAGCGGACCCGTTCGCGTCATTCTGCGCATTGATGTTCTCCCTAAAGTCCCGAAGCTTTGACGTCATGCCGTTCTTAGGGGACTGCGGTTAGAACTGCCCTTACAGCGCGAAAGTGTCAAACGATTAACGACTTAACTCGAACAATTATGCTCGTGCCGCGATGACATTTGCGCTGCAGCGGAGGGGGGGGGAGCACCTCATTCTGCGCTTATGGCGTCATTAGTTTTGTTTATCCCACCCGTCATCCGGTATTGGTCATGGCCTCAATTTTACAAGTGTACGCGTCCGACATGAAAATCGCGTGGTCGTGACTGGCTTGGTGTGCCATTTAATAGCGAACTGCCTCTTGAGGATGACTGTGAAACAGCTGATATGAAGAAAGCCGTTCGCAGCATTCCCATCATTTTTTTTTTACGCGCTGGTAGCTGGAGGTGGGAGAAGTTCGAGCGTCGCAGCTTCTGCAATCTTGATTGCTTTAAGTTTATTTGTAGTTCCACCGGGCCAATTTGAAACATTGGCATGACGAGGATGAGGCTTCTCTGTGCCCGTTATGCGTAATCCGTTGTCAAAAAGCACGGCTGCTTTTACGCTTGCAAATCCGAGCAATGCCTTTCCTCTAGGTTCGGCCACATATTTTGTTCCGATCTCTTTAACCTCTTCGTGATCGAGGCCATCGATTCGATAGAGCGAAAGCTCATCATTTTTTGCCGGCATGAATGCGTTGTGCTTTACGCGCAATTCTTTTTTTGAAAAGTAGTTCTTGTCCATAATGTATCGGCACACTTGTTCGTCGGCCAAAACGGTCTTGTCATGCATCTCGCGCATCTCGAGTTGCAGTTAAGTATCGCAATAATAATTCTGGAAGTTCCCCAGCAAACGCAACGCGACCATGAAATTCAGAGTTGCGACCGGCGACCCCAGCGTATTCGAGAACGCCACGTCCCGTTACGCTGATGACTATTGTGTGCATTGGAGCAAAGCGCCATTCCAGTGCAATTGAGCCCCACGGCTCGGGTGAAACCTCGGCGCCAGCAAATTGGACGGGCAGCATGTCGATGAGCTGACGAGCTTCGCATACAGCGGCAAGCGTAATTGGAAGTTCGTCATTACCGCCCCAGTTGAGTTGGGAGCAAGAAGCTACAACTTCGTCAACCTGAGCTAATGTGCGGTACTTGCTAAGCTGCACCAGCGCGGTAATGTCGCGTCCATCATTGACCCGCCGAAGTTTGTCTTCGAGGTGGCGAGCCGATTCACTGCTCCCCCTTCCCGGGAGACCGGAGAATCCGCCGTAGCCTGATATCGAACGGGCCGTACAGGTCATTTGAAAAGATCCAGGGTTCTTGGAGTTAGGCTACTGTAAAATACTCGATTCTTTAGAGATCGGAGTTGTGTTAACAGCTGCCACCATTGTTGCTTCTTAACGTCAAATTCTGTGGCCCTAAACGCGTCGATGTCAATAATAAACTGTTTTTGATTGCTGGCGACCTCGTCCATCGATTGCGTTAACAATACCGTCGCCCCCGTTTCAGTATCGGGTATCTGATAACGAACCAGATAGTTGCTTAGATGTTGGGGGAGCTTAGGAGGAAGCTCGGGAGGGGCTTCAAAAAAGTCTTTGAGGTTCGAGATTGGTTCAGGGAGATCAAAACAATTTACAAATCGAACAGCCACACGATTTACTGTTAGCGGGTTTGTATGCTTTTCGTAGATGGCCCATAGGCGCTTGGCTTCTTCAAGAAGGTCGTCCCATTTCGTGTATGGACGCAATTTGCTGAGGGTAAATCCGTCGACCTGCGCCTGAAAAACAAAGCTCTTATCGACTGATTGCAACAACACTCCGCGGTGCTGCGTAGTCGAATGTTGCGATTGTCCGGCGTCGCCAATTTGGATATGTGTTGTGAACTTCTGAATAGGACTGTTGTCAGGATACCTCTCGCGCAATTCTTCGATGATACCCTCAAACGCGCTTTCGTCTGGAGGGCTCTCGAATATTGCCCTTAGGTCGATAAGAGCTTCCTGAATGGGAGCGTTCTTGAGTGTGGGATAATCCGACATGATCAATTATCCAGGAACGACCGGAGCTTCCGTGACCGGCTCGGGTGCTTGAGCTTGCGCAGCGCCTTGGCTTCGATCTGGCGGATGCGTTCGCGCGTCACCGAGAACTGCTGGCCGACTTCTTCTAACGTGTGGTCGGTGTTCATGCCGATGCCGAAGCGCATCCGCAGCACGCGTTCTTCGCGCGGCGTCAGCGAGGCCAGCACGCGCGTTGTCGTCTCGCGCAGGTTCGATTGGATCGCGGCCTCGATCGGCAGGATGGCGTTGCGATCTTCGATGAAGTCGCCCAGGTGCGAATCTTCCTCATCGCCAATCGGCGTCTCGAGCGAGATAGGTTCTTTGGCGATCTTCAAAACCTTGCGCACTTTTTCAAGCGGCATGGCGAGTTTTTCGGCGAGCTCTTCAGGTGTCGGCTCGCGGCCGATCTCGTGCAGCATCTGGCGCGACGTGCGCACGATTTTGTTGATCGTCTCGATCATGTGCACGGGGATGCGGATGGTGCGCGCCTGATCGGCGATCGAGCGCGTGATCGCTTGGCGGATCCACCACGTCGCGTAAGTCGAGAATTTATAACCGCGGCGATATTCGAATTTATCGACCGCCTTCATCAAGCCGATGTTGCCCTCCTGAATAAGATCGAGGAATTGCAAACCGCGGTTGGTATATTTTTTTGCAATCGAGATCACGAGCCGCAGGTTGGCTTCGACCATTTCCTTCTTGGCTTGACGGGCTTCGCGCTCGCCCTTCTGCACCGCTTTGACGATGCGGCGGAATTCGGGAATCTCAAGGCCGGTATCGGTCGCCAGCTGATGAATGTCGCCGCGGATGGTCGCGATTTGCGGGCGCTCGTGCTTGACGAATTGCGTCCACTTTTTGCCGTTGGTCGACATCCGGTCGAGCCAAGTCTGGTCGAGCTCGTTGCCGAAATATTCGTCGATGAAGTTCTGTCTTGGAACGCCGTAGCTGTCGCCCAGACGCATCAAGCGGCCTTCGAGGCCGATCAAACGCTTGTTGATGGCGTAGAGCTGCTCAACGAGGCTTTCGATACGGTTATTGTTGAGCGATAGGCTCTTCACGTCGACGACGATTTCGTCGCGCAGTTTTTCATAAATTTTCTGCTGCTGACGCGTACCTTGTTCGCCAGCGACTTGCTGTTCGAGCTTCTTGTCCTGCTGCTTGCGCAACTTTTTATAGGTGCCCGCGATTTGGTCGAAGGTTTCCAAAACCTTCGGCTTCAGCTCGGCTTCCATGGCCGCGAGCGACATGGCGTTTTCAAATTCTTCGTCGTCTTCGACATCGCCTTCCGGCGCGCCTGAAATCGGTTGTGGGGTTTGCGGAACGTCGAGCGCGATCGGAGTGCCGTCGGCGTTGAGGGCTGGCGCGTCTTTGGCTTCCGGGCCTTCGTAGGTCGCTTCAAGATCGATGATGTCGCGAAGCAAAATTTTGCCTTCGTTCAACTCATCGCGCCAGATGATGATCGCTTGGAATGTCAGCGGGCTTTCGCACAGGCCCGCGATCATCGCCTCGCGGCCGGCTTCGATGCGCTTGGCGATGGCGATTTCGCCCTCGCGCGACAGCAACTCGACCGAGCCCATTTCGCGCAAATACATGCGCACGGGATCGTCGGTGCGTTCGGTCGGCTCCGACTTTGCTTCGGATTTCGTGACGGCATTCTGGGGAACGAGCGCACGGCCTTCTTCTTCGTCGCCGGCGGGCTCGTCGGCGCCGTCTTTTTCTTCTTCGCCCTCTTCGTTTTCAACGACGTTGATGCCCATATCGGACAACATCGCGTAGAGGTCTTCGATCTGATCCGAAGACACTTCCTCGGACGGCAAAACCGAGTTCAACTGGTCAAGAGTAACGTAGCCGCGTGCCTTTGCGCTTTTAAGCAGCCGTTTGACGGCTTGGTCAGACAGATCGAGTAGCGGACTATCGCGATCTGGTGCCTCCGCGGCCGGGGCGGCTGGATCTTCTGTTTTTTGAACGGCCTGCGGTTGACGTGCCATCGTTGTCCTTCAATGTGTCGAAGCCTGCCGCGATCAACGCGGTCGGGCCCAAATCATTCAGCTGTTCCGCTGATAACGCCGCACTCGGCTACTCACAGTGCGCTAGCGGTCTAAAACAGTTAGAGAGAGCCTCCGCCTATCTTTTTGGACGGTTCGAGATGGGTTTGCTCGGCGTTGTCAAAATGCTCCACCGCGCCCAGGTGCGCGATTTGCCGTTTGATTTCCAAAATGCGCTCTTCGGCATCCTGCGTGCAATCCCGGTGCCATGCCTCCTGAGCCGCATCAAGCATGCGTTCAAGGCCGTCCTGGCGCTGGTGGAGCGTTAAGACGTGCTGAAATCCGGCCTCGGCTTCGGCGGCGGACGCCTCTAATTCGGCAAAACGGTCGCTTGTGTGCGTAATCGTTCGCGCGACGAGGTCCACCACCTTGAACAACCCCGATTTGCTCAATTGGGATCGCAGGGTTGCCGTGTCAAGAGAATTCGTTACCGCGTGGAGTTGCAAAATATGATCGCGGAGGCTCGACAGCGCTGGGGAAGCAAAGTCGACTTTCGCCAAATCTTCCGCGTGCTCGTCGATCAGGAAGGGATGATTAAGCAGCGCTTTCAATATTAACGCTTCGCGCGGACGGATCGTTTGCGAGAGCGCCGAAAGCTCAGATCCCGCGTGTTCAGGTCTGGCGTTTCGGAACTTTTGGTGAACGGCGCGTGGGTCGATCCAGGCATTCGTCCGCGCCCGCCAATCAGGCGCGGTAACTTGGATGGCAGCGCTGCCAAATCGCCGCCCTGGACCAACCTTGGCCGCTGGCAGGGCACGCGCGGGGGAGAGCGCCCGGCTCAGTGCAAATAGCCGGTCTCGGAGGTCGCGTTCATAGTGACTGCGCACGGTCGGATCGGCGATCGTGGCCGCCAGCGCCCGCAACCGTTGTTCGAGGGCGGCGCGCTGTTCGGGCGTGGCGTTGGGCTGGGATTGTTCCTCGCGCTCCCACAGCATCTCAATGAGCGGCCGGGTCTTGTCCAGAACCGCAGCCATGGCATCGCGGCCCTGGCCCCGGATCAGATCGTCTGGATCCAGACCATCGGGGAGAAACGCAAAGCGGACGCTAAACCCGGGTTTCAAGTGGGGCAAAGCGGTATCGATCGCTCGGAACGCGGCCTTGCGGCCGGCGCTATCGCCGTCGAAACATAAGATCGGTTCTTCCACCATCCGCCACAGCAGCTTGATCTGCTCTTCGGTGAGCGCGGTGCCAAGCGGCGCGACGGCTTCGCCAAAGCCCGCTTCCGAGAGCGCCACAACGTCCATGTAGCCTTCGACCGCGATCACCCGTCCGCGCTCGTGGGCGAGCGGCCGGGCCGCCTGGGCGTTAAACAACACATGGCCCTTGTGGAACAACGGCGTCTCGGGCGAATTCAAATATTTGGCTGGCGCATCGGGATCGAGCGCGCGACCGCCGAACGCGATCACCCGGCCCTTGGGATCGGTGATGGGAAACATCACCCGGTTGCGGAAGCGATCATAGGGCTCTGGGATCTCAGGGCCTGAAATCTCCATACCAGCGAGCGCCATATCGCCGACGGCAAAGCCTTTGGCTTTCAGATGGTCCTTGAGCGCTGATCTCGAATTGGGGGCGTAGCCAATTCGAAACGACGAGATCGTCTCGCGTGCCAGGCCACGCTTGTCGAGATAGCGGCGGGCCTCAGTGCCAGTGTTGGTGCTCAAGCTATCTTGAAAAAATCGCGCTGAGGCTTCGAGCAGACGGTACAGCCTGTCGCGCTCATCCTCCTGTTCTAGCGAGCGTTCCTGGGTCTTTGGCATCGGGATGCCAGCTTCTGCGGCCAGCCGTTCGACCGCCTCGGGAAACTCGAGGCCTTCGGTTTTGATGAGAAAGGAAAAGATGTCGCCGTGCTCACCGCTTGCGAAGCAATGATAGAAGCCCTTCTGATCGTTGACGAAGAACGAGGGGGTTTTTTCGACCTTGAAGGGAGAGAGGCCAGCGAATTCACGGCCTTTTTTCTTTAGCGAGACCTTGCGGCCAACCACTTGGCTGACCGGAATCCGGGCGCGGATTTCGTCCAGGAAGTTGGGGCTGAACCGCATAGCGCTCCTTAGCAAGCGCAGCGCCGGGGGCGGACGTGCCCGCCCCGAATCACTGCTCACCCAAATCCATAAGTGATTCGCGCCAAGTCCCGGAAATTACGCAGTGTAGGTCGCCGCTATCGCGCCCGATATCCACAACTGCTGCGGTCACCACCGTTAGTTGAGCTGTGCTTTGACGGCGGAGCTGGCTTTCTGGAAATCCATTTGGCCCGCGAATTTGGCTTTCAAAACAGCCATGACCTTGCCCATGTCCTTAGGACCCGCCGCGCCCGCTTCGGCAATGGCGGCCGTGATCGCCGTTTTGACGGCGGCTTCGTCCATCTGCTTGGGCAAGTACTGTTCGATGATTTCGATTTCGGCTTGCTCGATGGCTGCCAGCTCTGGCCGACCACCGGCGGTGAACTGGGTAATCGAATCGCGTCGCTGCTTGACCATCTTGGTCATCACCGCGAGCACGGCGGCGTCATCAATGGTGGCCCTGGCTTCGATCTCGGCCGACTGGATGGCGGCATTGATCAGCCTGAGCGTGCCAACCTTGCTCTTTTCGCCAGCCTTCATTGCAGACTTGAGGTCGCTCGAAATACGGGCGCGCATGGGGGCCTCTCCTTGTGATCCAGAGCGGCACGTTTAAGCGGCACGTCCCGGCCATTCAAGCAGCATCGCTTAACTCATGTATGAGCTGCCCTGTCGCGGCCCCTCCCAATTGACCTCTCGCAGCCGTTCCCCTAGGGTCCGGTGCCTTTCAAATTTTACTGAACTCAGCGGGCCCGCGCAGGCTTTCAGGCTTTGGTCGGCCCTTAAAAACCGGGCAAGCTGTGATGCGCCACACGCCTCAAACCAACTGGATTGCTATGACATCGCCGAAGCCCTGGACCGACGCCCCTCTGACCGCGCGCCTCGTTCTCGACGACGGCACCGTCATTTCAGGCGAAGGCGTCGGCGCGACGGGCAGCGCGGTGGGTGAGGTCTGTTTCAACACAGCCATCACCGGCTATCAGGAAATTCTGACTGACCCGAGCTACGCCGGGCAGATCATCACGTTCACGTTTCCCCATGTCGGCAACGTCGGCGCCAATGTCGAAGACACCGAGACTTCAAATCTTGCGGCCAGATCGGGCGTGCGCGGCTGCGTTCTGCGCGCCTCGATCACAGACCCGTCCAACTACCGGGCGCGCGAACATCTCGACCAGTGGCTGAAGGCGCGCGGCATCGTCGGCATCACCAACGTCGATACCCGGGCGCTGACCGCGCGCATCCGCGAAAAGGGCATGCCGAACGGCGTCATCGCGCATGAACCGTCGGGCAAATTCGATCTGGCAAAACTGAAAAAGGACGCCAAGGATTGGCACGGGCTTCTGGGCCTCGATCTGGTGCCAGATGTCACGAGCGGGCAGAGCTATTCCTGGGACGAGCAGCGCTGGGTTTGGGACAAAGGTTATAGCCGCAACGAAAACCCCGAGTTCCATGTCGTGGCGATCGACTACGGCTTGAAGCGCAACATTCTGCGCTGCTTGGCGTCCGCCGGATGCAAGGTGACTGTGGTGCCCGCGACCGAAAAGGCCGAGGACGTTTTGGGCCGCATGCCCGACGGCATATTCTTATCGAACGGTCCTGGCGACCCCGCCGCCACCGGCGTTTATGCCGTTCCCGAAATCAAGAAGCTGGTGCAGAGCGGGCTGCCGGTCTTCGGCATTTGTCTGGGCCACCAGATGCTCGGCCTGGCGCTGGGCGCGCGCACTCAGAAAATGCACCAGGGCCATCACGGCGCCAATCATCCCGTTAAAGACTTCACGACCGACAAGGTCGAGATCGTATCGATGAACCACGGCTTCACCGTCGATCGCGATACGCTGCCAGCGGGCGTCGTCGAGACGCATGTGTCGCTGTTTGACGGATCCAATTGCGGCTTGGCGGTGGAAGGCAAACCGGTGTTTTCCGTGCAGCATCATCCCGAGGCATCGCCTGGGCCCCAAGATAGCCATTATCTCTTTACGCGCTTTACCAACATGATGCGTGAACGCAAAGGCCAGTCGGCGCAGCGCGAGCGCTGAAAAGCGCTGCAACCGTAAAAGTAACGGCTTTAGCCGGGCGCGGATCTCAGCTAAACATGAATCCATGAACGAGTACTCTAAAACCCCGTTTGCGCGTCAGACCTCGCAGGCCGCCGAAGGTCTGCCGCGCTGGCGATGGACGCTCGACGAGTTCGACCGGATGATCGATCTGGGATTGCTTCGTGCCGACGATCGTGTCGAGCTTATCGACGGGGAACTTGTGCCGATGCATTCCAAAGGCGGCCGGCATGAAGCGGTCAAGACGAAACTGTTGAATTCTTTTATGCGCCGCATTCCCGACGATTGCGAAATCGGCGTTGAACTTGGTTGGCGGCCCGGAGGTGATATTTATTTAGAGCCGGATCTCGTGATCTACAAAGCTGGCGGATCCCCCAGTTATGTGTCGGCGTCCGACTATCTACTCCTCGTCGAAGTATCAGACTCAAGTCTGCGCTACGACCGGGAGCGCAAGGCCAAGATTTATGCCGCCTTGGGCGTCCGCGAGTATTGGGTGATCGATGCCAATTCTTTGCAGACGACAGTGCATCTGGACCCCGGCGCCGATGGCTACGCCAGCGTTGTAACGCACGCGCCCAACGAAACCCTCGCTCCTCTGGCACTACCGGCACTAGCCGTTAGTCTCGGAACGCTGAACATCGGTTGATTGGGCTTGCCTCTCGATCTACTAAATCACTCAAAGTTCCAATGATGATGGCGCGCTGCGGCCGCGCTTAGGAGTAGTGCTTTGTCGAGATTGATCGTGGCGGTTGTCTGGTTCATTGCGCTTTCGAACGCGACCTTCGCCTGCACCTATGCGCGCGGCGCGTTTCTCAAAACGCTAGATAGCTGGAGCACCACCTGTGGGCATCCCTTGTGCGGCAAGATTTTCGCGGGCGACCCAGAGCACGTGAAAAAAAATCCCCCACCATGCGATGCCGACGTGTGGCTGACCCTCAAAGATGATTTGACTGCCGCCGTCGCCCAAGGCGGCATTGTCCTCGTTGGCGAAGAGCACGACAACCCGAAGCACCACGAGCTGCGCGCATTGTTCGGGTTGGGCAACTATGCCTCGATCGTGTTCGAACAGTTAGCTGCCGATCAAGCGCCCGCATTGAGCGATGTGATGGGACAGCTCAAGGGCAAGATCAATGAAGGATCGCTCGAGACCTTCAAAGGCGCGATCGGCTGGAACGCGTCCGGGTGGGCCAAATACAACTATGATCTATTGCTGCGCGCCGCGCTGTTCGCCCAACGCCCGATTTATGCCGGTGACGTGACGCGCACAACCATCATGAAAGTCGCCAAGGAAGGCGAGAGCGCGTTGCCGGTCGAAGTTCGTGGTCGGCTGAAGCTGGACGTCTCGTTAGGCGAAAAGCTTGCTGCACAGTCGGTCGCCGAGATCGAGCAAGCTCATTGCGGCGCGATGCCGAAGGAGGCCTTCGGCGGCATGGCGTATGCACAACGCTATCGTGACGCGAGCCTCGCGGACGCTGCCCTCCAAGCCGCCGATAAACATGGCTCAGCCATCCTCTTTGCCGGCAACGGGCATGTGCGCTCCGACCGGGGCGTGCCGTGGTATGTGCGGGCGCGCGCAAGTGAGAAGAAAATTGTCTCAATCATGTTGGTCGAGGTGGAAGACGGCAAGACCGACGCGCAAAACTATGTGCCGCGCGATCCCGATGGTAGACCGGCTGTCGACTATATCATTTTTACCCCGAAAGCCGGGCGCGGTGACCCTTGTGAGGCGATGAAGAAAAAGGCCGAATAGTCTTCTGGCAGGTTCAGAACACCGGGCCGCGTTGGCGGACCATAAACCTTTCAAAAGTTTAAGATCGACCGGCCGCAAAGTCCGCGTATAAAGCCCAGCGAAAACAGGTTCGCCGGAGAAGCTCATGCGTTGGCCTTTGATTGTTGTCACAACTGCTCTTGCGCTCTCATCGGGCGCGGCAAACGCGGGTTGCAAAGAGGAAGTCGCCGCCGCGTTCGAAAAGCAGCGCACCTCTCCCGCATTCCGCGTCCAAATGAGCCAGCCCGCGATGGCGGGCGAGATTTCAATGACCGTCGATTATTTGCCGCCGGACCGCATGATTCAGACGGTGAACGGTCCTGGCATGCCGTCCGAACAGCAAACTCTCGTCGTCGGCGATCAAGCGTTCTCGGGGACTGCGGGTGCGTGGCAGGAACTGCTGCCGCAATTTTCGCAATCGGTCGTCGCCAACGTCAAGAGCGCAGTCGGACAGTCGCAGCCAAACGTCGGCGATTTCGATTGTCTTGGAACGGTGCCGTACGAGGGCAAGGATTACCTCGGCTACCGCACCAAGCCGACGCCGGACGCTGCCACCAACAAGGACGCTATCGCGCGCACGCTTTATGTCGACGCCGCCAACGGCTTGCCAGCGTTCAACATCGTGGCACCCATGAGCGCGAGTGCTCCACCGGTTATGAAAGCGGTCTACAGCTATCCATCGGACATCGTCATAGAAGCCCCGGCCAACGCGCGGGTGCAGGGGTCGAAATAGTCAACGAGCGAAATTCTAAGACACACGAAGGAAACAGTATGCGCCGAGTTTTGATGAGCACCCTAGCCGCCGCCCTCTCAAGTTCCGTGGCCTTGGGCGCCGACGCGCCGCCCCCGCCATCGGCAGATAAAGGTAAAGAGAACGCCAACCCTTGCCGCGACGAAGTTTCGGCGGCGCTGCAGAAACTGCGCAAGTCGTCTCAGTTCCGCATGGAGAGCAACATGCTCACCGAAAATGGTCCGACCGAAATGGCGGTCGACTACATTATGCCGGACAAGATGCACCAGATCACGACGGTGGTTGCC
The DNA here is from genome assembly GCA_031367425.1 of Hyphomicrobium sp. Lineage (GTDB taxonomy): Bacteria > Pseudomonadota > Alphaproteobacteria > Rhizobiales > Hyphomicrobiaceae > Hyphomicrobium_B. Next base: position 135,402 of record JANLPU010000025.1, on the reverse strand, counting down.
TCGAAGCAGTCGATCGAGTTGATCCTGATTGGCAAGCAGGCTTGGCAAAAAACCGCTAAAGACTGGGAAGTCGTGCCGCCGGATCTGACCCAGCAGTATGTGTCCCAGATGCAAGAAAATGTCGTCGACCAGCAGATCGACGTCGGCAACTATTCGTGCAAGGGCCGCATGAAAGTCGAAGGCCGCGAAGTTATGGCTTATAAGCTGGAAGACGATCCCGCCAAAGGTATCGAAGGCCCCAAGAACGAAGCCTTCCGGATGTTTTATGTCGATGCCACGACCGGGCTGCCGGTTGGCAACGAACTCGTGACCCCCGGCCGCGAAGGCAAGCCGTTCTTCCGCACCAGCTATTCTTTCCCCATCGATTTGAAGGTCGAGCAACCCAAGGATGTCGTGGCAGCACCGGCCGCCGTCGCACAACCCGATGCTGCGAAAGCTGAGGCACCAAAGCCGGACGCTGCAAAACCGTAAAAGTTGGCAATTGCGGTTTTCGCGCCCTGGCGTATCATCGACGGATGTAACAAGTTGGAGGTGGCTATGGTCGACGATGTCAGGACGGGCGGGTGTATGTGTGGCAAGGTTCGCTACGAAGTTCCCCGCGATATGAAAACTGCCGCCAAGTGTCATTGTCAGATGTGCCAGAAGTCGACGGGCGCCAGCGCGATGACCGCCGCGGTTTATGCCTCCGAAGATGTCAAGCTGACGGGCGAGACGAAGAGCTTCACGTACACCTCAGATGGCGGCCGCCCGGTGACAAACCAGTTTTGCCCGACCTGCGGCGCGTCGGTGATCATGCTGACGCCGGCGCTTGCCGGACTGACGTTGATCCGCGCTGGTACGCTGGACGATTCGAGCGGCCTCGAGCCGCAGTTTGTCGTCTATAATAAGCGCCGTCCGGACTGGGATGCCGACAATCCCAACATTCCCCACCACCACGAAATGCCGCCGGGTTGATCGCGCGCTGGCCCAACAGACGTCGAGCTTAAACGAGCGAGGCCGGGCAGATCCCGGCCTTGCGGTTTTTTGTCCCGTGCCGCTTGTGAGATTACGCGCTTTTTACAGCCGCAATGCCGCGCCCCCAATTCCCTCAACGATTTCCAGGGATAGCGCGTGGTTGCGGCTTTTCGGCCAAATGCCGTGCGGGTATAGCCAAAGGTGCCGCACTCCAATAGAAGACCGCTTTAACATGCCCAAACGCACAGACATCAAATCCATCCTCATCATTGGCGCCGGCCCGATCGTTATCGGCCAGGCTTGCGAATTCGATTATTCGGGAACGCAGGCGTGCAAGGCTTTGCGCGCCGAAGGCTATCGGATCGTACTGGTCAATTCCAATCCGGCCACGATCATGACGGACCCGGATCTGGCGGACGCGACCTACATCGAGCCGATCACGCCCGACATCGTCGCCAAGATCATTGCCAAGGAGCGCGCCGAGCGTCCGCACGACAAGCTCGTGCTGTTGCCGACGATGGGCGGCCAAACCGCGTTGAACACCGCGCTCGCTCTGGAGAAACAGGGCGTGCTGGCGGCTCATGATGTCGAGATGATCGGCGCGCGCGCTGAAGCCATCGACAAGGCCGAAGACCGGCAGCTGTTTCGCGAAGCGATGACCAAGATCGGCTTGGAGACGCCGCGTTCGGCTATGGCGCACAACCGGTCGGAGGCTGCCGAAGCGCTCGAAGTCATCGGTCTTCCAGCGATCATCCGGCCGTCGTTTACAATGGGCGGCACGGGCGGCGGCATCGCTTACAACAGAGAAGAATTTTTCGAAATCGTCGAGCGCGGGCTGGATGCTTCGCCAACCTCGCAGCTGCTCGTCGAAGAGAGCGTTCTGGGTTGGAAAGAATTCGAGATGGAAGTCGTTCGCGACAAGGCGGACAACTGCATCATCATTTGCTCGATCGAAAATCTCGATCCGATGGGCGTGCATACCGGCGACAGCATCACGGTCGCGCCCGCGTTGACGTTGACCGATAAAGAATACCAGATGATGCGCGACGCCTCGCTGGCGGTGTTGCGCGAAATCGGCGTTGAGACCGGCGGGTCGAACGTGCAGTTCGCCGTCAACCCGGCCGATGGGCGTCTTGTCGTCATCGAAATGAACCCGCGCGTGTCGCGCTCGTCGGCGTTGGCCTCCAAGGCAACGGGTTTCCCGATCGCCAAGATCGCGGCCAAGCTCGCCGTCGGTTACACGCTCGACGAACTCAAAAACGATATCACCGATGGTGCAACGCCCGCCTCGTTTGAGCCGACGATCGACTACGTCGTCACCAAAATTCCCCGCTTTGCGTTCGAGAAATTCCCCGGCGCCGATACCACTCTGACAACGTCGATGAAATCGGTCGGCGAAGCGATGGCAATCGGGCGGACGTTTACCGAAAGCCTGCAAAAAGCGTTGCGCTCGATGGAGACGGGGCTGACGGGCCTCGACGATATCGCGCTCGAAGGCTTGGGGCAGGGCGATGATAAGAACGTCGTGCGCGCGGCTGTTTCGCGCCCGACCTTCGATCGCTTGTTGAAGGTGGCGCAAGCTTTCCGGCACGGCTTCGATATCGATCAGGTGCATCAGTTCTCCAAGATCGATCCGTGGTTTCTGGCCGCCATTAAAGATATCGTCGACACCGAAGCGCGCGTCATCGCGCACGGCCTGCCCAAAACCGCCAGCCAGCTACGGGCGCTGAAAGCCATGGGCTTTTCAGATGCGCGGCTCGCCAAGCTTGCAAAAATCACCGAGGCCGAGGCGGTCCGCCACCGCCATGCGCTGGGCGTCATCCCCGTTTTCAAGCGCATCGACACGTGCGCTGCGGAATTTGCCGCGCCCACGGCTTATATGTATTCGACCTACGAAACCGGACTTGTCGATGCTCCGGTGTGCGAATCCCACCCGACAGCGCGGGAAAAAATCGTCATCCTGGGCGGCGGTCCAAACCGCATCGGCCAAGGCATCGAATTCGACTACTGCTGCTGCCACGCCTGCTTTGCACTGACCAAAGCCGGCTACGAAACGATCATGATCAACTGCAATCCAGAGACCGTGTCGACAGACTACGACACCTCTGACCGGCTCTATTTCGAGCCGTTGACAGCCGAAGACGTGCTCGAAGTCATCAGAGCCGAGAACGCCAACGGTCGCGTCAAGGGCGTCATCGTTCAGTTCGGCGGCCAGACGCCGTTGAAACTGGCCAGCGCTTTGGAAGAAGCCGGCGTTCCAATTCTGGGCACCTCGCCTGACGCCATCGATTTGGCGGAAGATCGCGACCGGTTCAAAGCGCTCATCGAAAAGCTGAAACTATCGCAGCCCGAAAGCGGCATTGCGCGCAATACCGGCGAAGCGCGCGCGGTCGCCGACCGCATCGGCTATCCGATCGTGATCCGGCCATCCTACGTGCTCGGCGGCCGGGCGATGGAAATTATCCACGACGGCCCGGAGATCGACCGGTATATCACCCGGCTATCGGCAACGCTCGATAGGCCGTCTGAACTCATTGTTTCAGACAAGCGCCCGCTGCTCATCGACCGGTATCTGACCGACGCCGTCGAAGTCGACGTCGATTGCCTTTCAGACGGCCGCGATACGTTTATCGCGGGCATCATGGAGCACATCGAGGAAGCGGGAATTCACTCGGGCGACAGCGCGTGCTCGTTGCCGCCTTATTCGCTGCAGCCGGATGTCATCGCCGAACTCAGCCGACAGACGCACGAGCTAGCGTTGGCGCTTAACGTCGTTGGTCTGATGAACGTGCAGTTCGTGATCAAGGATGGCCACGTCTATATTCTGGAAGTTAATCCCCGCGCGTCGCGGACGGTGCCGTTCGTCGCCAAGGTCGTCGGCTTGCCGATTGCCGCGATTGCAGCAGAGATCATGGCCGGCAAACCGCTGGCCTCGTTCGGATTGAAGACGCCTGTGTTCGATCACATTGCGGTCAAGGAAGCCGTGTTCCCGTTTGCGCGCTTCTTAGGGGTCGACCCGGTGTTGGGGCCTGAGATGCGCTCGACCGGCGAAGTCATGGGTATCGACCGCGACTTCGGCATGGCGTTCGGCAAAAGCCAGATCGGCGCGGGGCAGAAATTGCCGTTCGGCGGAACGGTATTCGTGTCGGTCAAAGAAAACGACAAAGCCCGCATCGTCGCGCCGGTGAAAGAGCTGGCGGCGATGGGTTTCAAAGTGATCGCGACCCGTGGCACCAAGCGCCACCTTGAGGCGCACGGCATCGTTTGCGAAACGATCAACAAGGTTCTCGAAGGCCGTCCCCACGTCGTCGATGCGATTAAAAACGGCGCTGTCCAGCTGGTTTTCAACACCACCGAGGGCACCAAAGCGCTGGTTGATAGCAAAGACATCCGGCGCTCGGCCTTGCTTCACCACATCCCCTATTATACAACTTTAGCGGGGGCGGTTGCGGTGACGCGAGCGATCAAGGCACTGAAGTCGGATACGCTGCAAGTTGCCCCGCTGCAGGGGTTTGCCCACCGCTAAGTCTGATTTCCCTGAAATTTACCCATGCCGGCGCGTTTGTCCGAACGCAAACATGAGCGAATGTGACGGACACTCGTCAAAAAGGACTGCGCGCAGGTGCGGGCTTCAAGGAGGCGTTAGAGATGACGACAGAACGTGTACCGATGACCGTGCCGGGTTACGCCCACCTCGAATCCGAACTCCAGCGCCTCAAAGCCGTCGAGCGGCCGCGCATCATCGCCGCCATCTCAGAGGCACGCGCCCACGGCGACCTGTCTGAAAATGCCGAATATCACGCCGCCAAAGAGCAGCAGGGTTTGAACGAGGCTCGCGTCGCCGATCTCGAAGACAAGATCTCGCGCGCCGACGTCATCGATATCACCAAGCTTTCCGGCGAAACGATCAAGTTCGGTGCCACCGTCTCGCTCGAGGACGACGACAACAACGAGAAGGTCAAATACACCATCGTCGGCGATCTGGAGGCCAATCTGCGCGAGGGTAAGATTTCGATCTCGTCGCCGATTGCGCGCGCGCTCATGGGCAAGTCTAAGGGCGATAGCGTGGAAGTCACGACGCCAAAAGGCTCGCGCTCGTTTCAGGTTTTGAAAGTCGAGTGGAAGTAGCTAACATTGTCATCCTCGCATTTAATCCATGGATCCATGTTTCCGCCAACGCCCCTAGTAGCCGCCTGATCGATCCGCGGAATAAATCCGGCGTGACGTTCAAGGGCTGGCACTGTGGAAGTACGACGCTGCTTCCTGACACCCTTGAGCACCCTGATCCAAAACGAAAACCTTATCGTCACCAGATCGGGCTTCAAGCTTGGCGAAGCCATCGTTGCCCTCAAGGGCGATACCGTATTTCCCAATCTCTAGCTTGAGAGACGAGCTGCCTTCTGGCGACAGCTTGAATTCGCCGCCATCGCCTTCGAGCGAGCACTTGAAACCGTCAGGTCGCGTTTTGCAGATGCCAGCCTGGCCGTACCATTCGGGGCTTGATTTGAGTTTGAAGGCGAAACCGATTTCAAAATCTTCAGCCGTGTTGGGTTCGCCGTTGGCTTTAATTTTTGCGGTGTCCAGCTCGATGCTTTGAACGTTTTGCTCTAGGTGGTGGCTCAGATGATCGGCGTCGTAGGAGCGGCCGTAGCATGGCTTGCCGTCTGCGGCCTTGTTGAAATAGGCCTCGTAGGCAGAAGTCCGCTCGTCTGCCATGGCAATGCCAATCGCCGCGGGCAGAAACAAGATCGTCGCCGTGAATAGGTACCGCATGGAACAATGACCGTTGATCGCTATGCGGTGATCTGATCAAATTTGGCGTTTCTACGCAAGCCCGCAGCCCCCTCATGGTCAACGCCACGAGTGCGGCCATTAACTTCTCCCGCCGCCCGGCGGTCATTGCTCAGGCGGCGGGACGTGGGATCGTTACAAAACGGCGGGTGCCACAATCGGCACGCCGATTTCGCGCTTGGCCCGGCGGATGGTCAGAAACGTTTTGACGCTGGCAACGTTGGGCGCCGCCGTCAATTCTTCCAGTACAAAATCCTGAAAGCTCGTTAAATCGCGCGCAACACAGCGCAGCATGTAATCGCTTTCTCCCGACAGCATGTGCGCCTCGCGCACGATCGGCCAGCCGAGCACGCGATTTTCGAAGGTGCGCAGATCCGCTTCGGCCTGATTGTGCAGCCTAACCATCGCAAAGGCTGTCAGCGCGAAACCGAGCGCCTCTTCATCGACCAGCGCCGCGTATCCCCCGATCAAGCCCGCCTCTTCGAGCGCGCGCACGCGCCGCAAGCAAGGCGGCGCTGACAACCCGATTTTGCCAGCAAGCGCGATGTTGGTCATCCGGCCATCGGCCTGCAGCTCTTTCAGGATGCGCCAGTCAATGCTATCGAGGTTGAGGCGCATGGGGGCTGTCTCGGAGGGCCTAGCCGTTTCGGTTCGGCAATTTCGTAGCTGCTGATTGTAACGATTGAATCGCGGCAGAGAAACTTAATTTCCTCAAATCGCAACATGCAGAAAGCGCATCGTAGATCATGACCCGTCCGCCACTCCCGACAGCCGGCCGGACGGGCTGGGTTTTCAGTGACGGCAAGGCCGGCAACGACGCCCAGTCGAGAGGCGTCAGCGAAGCGCTCGGCTTGGATGTCACGCTTAAACACGTTGCCCCGCGCCGCTTGCAGAAGCTGCTGTCGCCATGGGGCGGCGTGGCGCGGTCTGAAAAATTTGGCCAAACGGGCAGTGCGTTCGGCCCGCCTTGGCCGCAGTTCGCGATCGCCATCGGGCGGCTGACAACGCCATACATCCGCGAATTGAAGAAGCGTGCAGGGTGCGCTGTCTACACGATCATTTTGCAAGACCCGAAAGTCTCGTTGAAGACCGCCGATCTGTTTTGGGTTCCCGAACACGACGGCTTGCGCGGCCCCAACGTCGTCACGACGTTGACGTCGCCGCATAGCTTCACGTACAGCCGTCTTACCGCGTTGCGAGAAAACATGTCGGCCGACATCGCAGCACTTGGAACGCCGCGCGTCGCCGTGCTGCTAGGCGGATCCAATGGGGACTACACATATTCGCCGGCGGCTCTTGAGCGGCTTGGGCAGGCGCTGAAAAAATTGGCGCACTCTGGCGCGAGCTTGATGATCACGCCGTCGCGGCGCACCGAACCCGCTATCATCGCCTGCGCGCGGGCGGCCACGCAAGGGTGCCCCCGCATCTTCTGGGACATGACGGGGGCCAATCCTTATCCACAATTTCTCGCCTACGCTGATGCCTTTGTCGTGCCGGCCGATAGCGTCAACATGACGAGCGAGCCGTGCGTCACGGGCAAGCCTGTTTACGTGTTTTACCCGGATGGCGGATCGGCGAAATTCCAGCGCTACCATCAAGCGCTGATGAGCCGGGGCGTTACGCGACGACTGCCGGCGGGCCTCAGCGCGCTGCAATCGTGGAGTTACGAGCCGCTCAATTCCGCTGAAACCATTGCCGCTGAGATCGCCAGCCGGTGGAGCCGTTTTCACGCCTCGTAAGCCGTACAGGCTGTGCAATGCGCGTCTGGGTCCTACTTTCACACAGTTTTCTGGGTAAAACAGACGGCCGCTTTGCGGTTTCTGCCGATCACCTGTAAGAGGTCGGAACGGCGGTTAAAAGCAAACGGGGATAGAACGATGGCTGGCTCCAAGGACGACACCAAGAGATCGTTGATCGGGAGCTTTGCTGCGGCTAAAAAAGGTGAGCGGCCTTATCCGCACTGGTTCGTCGAAAACTGCTTGCCGCAGAGTACCGTCGATGCCGTGCTCGGTCTGCCGTTTCCAGCGCCGGGACTAGACGGCGTTTCCGGCAAGCGCGAATTGCACAATGCCACGCGCAAATATTTCGATGCTGAGAACCGCGCCGCGTTTCCCTTTGTCGATGATGTCGCCCAAGCCTTCCAAGACCCCGAAGTGACGAGCACGATCGAGAAAACCTTTGGCACTAAGCTCAAGGGTTCGTATGTGCGCATCGAGGTCGCCCAGGACATCAACGGCTTCTGGCTCGAGCCGCACACCGACTTAGGGGTCAAGCTGTTCACGTTTCTTTTGTACATGTCGAAAGATCCAAGCCACCAGGATTTGGGCACAGACATTTACGACAACGATAAAAAATGGGTCGCGCGCTCGCCGTTTAAATCTAACGCCGCAATGATCTTCGTGCCTGGCAGCGACACCTATCACGGCTTTGAAGGGCGCAAGATCGAGGGCGTGCGCAAATCGCTCGTCATCAACTACGTGACCAACGACTGGAAAGCGCGCGAACAGCTGGCCTTCCCGGAAACGCCGATCCCTGCTTGAGCCGACGATGCGGTCAGCGAAGAAGCTCGATCTCTAAGGCGAGACCGAGCGATTTCCAAATCCTATCGGCTGTCAGAACGCTTAACTTCTGCTGCAGTGCTAGAGCCAGACAGCAACAATCCGCCAGTCCCAATCCGGCAGCGCGCGCATGTTCGCGGATTTCGGCGGCAATGGTCGCATGCTCTCCATCGAATGGCACGATCGTAACACCGAGTGCAGCAATGCGCGGCCCGGCTTCGCGCGGTGAAATACCTGTCCGCGCTAGCCGCGCCAACACTTCGCTGAAATTGACCGACGAGATGAGCGATCGGCTCAAATTCTTTGCTACTTTTTCATGGCCGGGCTCTTTGAAAGCCAAGGCAAGTAATGCGGATGCATCGATAACGATCACGAGCGGTTCTGTTTGACGAGTTGGTCGATGTGCGCGAGCGTCCAGCCTGCCTCAGCGGCGATGCGCGGCAGCTCCCCTCGAAAAAGCTCTTTCGGGTGCAGACCGACTTCGATGGCTTCTCTGATGGCGTTGCGGCGGCGGTCGCGTAGAAATGTATCCAGCGTATTGTTCTCGGACGCAGCCTTACCCTTCTTCTTTGCCGAACGCGCCACCCAGTCCTGGAGCTGCGCCACCGCTTTCGGCAAATCGTCCGGCGAAGGGACATCGACAGCGCCGGCAATAATTGCACGTGCCTCCGCCTCCATGCTGCGGCCGTTGCGGGAGGCGCGCACGCGCAATCTGGTGCGGATATCGTCGGGCACATTGCGAATTGTAAGACTAGCCATCCCGAAAATGTATGCAATGCTAGCACTGCTGTCAATCAGAAGCGCGCCGCCGGTTCGAAAAAAAGCGCCACAAAGCGACATTGAGTGCCTAGTCGCAATGGGCTAGAAGGCCGAACAAATCACCCGATCACCTTTTTCCCAAAAGAGGCGCCCGCAATGGCCGCAGCCCACCAATACGTCTATCACATGCACAAGCTGTCCAAGGCTTATCCGGGCGGCAAGCAAGTTCTCAAAGATGTCTCGTTGTCGTTTCTGCCCGGCGCCAAGATCGGCGTCGTCGGTCTCAACGGCGCTGGCAAGTCGACACTGCTGAAAATCATGGCTGGCACCGTCGATGACTTCATCGGCGAAGCGCGTCCCGCCGACGGCATCAAGGTCGGCTACCTGCCGCAGGAGCCGCAGCTCAACCCCGCCAAGGACGTGCTCGGCAACGCCATGGAAGGCGTCGCCGAGAAGAAGGCGATCCTCGACCGCTACAACGAGATCGCGTCGAACTACACCGACGAGACGGCGGACGAGATGACGGCGCTGCAAGATCAAATAGACGCGCAAGATCTGTGGGACCTCGACGCGCAAGTCGAGCAGGCGCTCGATGCGCTGCGCTGTCCGCCGGGTTCGGCCGAGGTCTCCAAGCTGTCGGGCGGCGAAAAGCGCCGCGTCGCGCTGACGAAACTTCTACTATCGAAGCCAGACATTCTGCTGCTGGATGAGCCGACCAACCATCTCGATGCCGAAAGCGTTGCCTGGCTCGAGCGCTTCTTGAAAGACTACGTCGGCTGCGTGATCCTCGTCACCCATGACCGCTACTTCCTCGACAATCTGACCGACTGGACGCTCGAACTCGATCGCGGCCAGGGCGTGCCCTACAAGGGCAACTATTCGAGCTGGCTCGAACAGAAAGCCAAGCGCGAGGCGGTCGAGAAGGCGCAGGAAGAGGGCAAGCAGAAAACCATCAATCGCGAACTCGAATGGATCAGAGCCTCGCCCAAGGCGCGGCAGGCAAAATCCAAAGCGCGCGTCACGGCGTTCGACAAATTAGTCGAAGCAGCCGGCCGCGAAGAAACCGGCAAGGCGACGTTCTCGATCGCAACCGGTCCTCGCCTTGGTGGCGTCGTCGTTGAAGTCGAAGACTTGTCGAAAGCGTTCGGCGACCAGCTTTTGATTGATGGGCTATCGTTCAAACTGCCGCCGGGCGGCATCGTCGGCGTCATAGGACCCAACGGCGCTGGCAAAACGACGCTGTTTAAAATGCTCACCGGCGCTGAGACGCCAGACAAGGGCACGGTGCGCCTTGGGCCCACGGTCAAGCTCTCGTATGTCGACCAATCGCGCGCGCACTTGGACGACAAGAAAACCGTCTGGGAGGAAATCTCCGGCGGCAACGACATGATGCTGCTGTCTGGCAAAAAGGAAATTCCCAGCCGCGCCTATTGCGGCTGGTTCAACTTCAAGGGCGCCGATCAGCAAAAGAAAGTTGGGCTGTTGTCGGGCGGCGAGCGCAACCGCGTGCACTTAGCCAAACTGTTGAAAGAGGGCGGCAACCTGCTGCTGCTCGACGAGCCGACCAACGATCTCGACACCGAAACGCTGGGCGCGCTCGAAGCGGCACTGGAAGATTTTCCCGGCTGCGCCGTGGTCATCTCGCATGACCGCTTTTTCCTCGACCGATTGGCGACGCACATTTTGGCTTTCGAAGGCGACAGCCATGTCGAGTGGTTCGAAGGCAACTTCGCCGAATACGAGGAAGATAAAAAGCGCCGCTTAGGCGACGCCTCCGTCGAACCGCATCGTATCAAGTTCAAAAGGTTCGAGCGGTAGGGGGCGACCCTATCGCGTGCGGCGTTCGCCACTGCGTTCGAGGGCTGTGACGCAACGCGGCGATAGCTGATCGGAGACGCTGCGCATGCATTGCCGGATGGCGGTGCTGTTGAGATTGTAGCTCGGGCAAAACGATTTGAAATCCTTCTTGCAGTCGGATTTTACGTATTCAGGATACTCGCGCGCTTGCGCATCCAGCACCGCAATCGGCGACGCAGCTAGGGCCACCAGGAACGCTATGCGGAAGGACTTTGCTATTTTTGACATGTCACCTCATGACGGTATCAAACCGTATAGTTACGGCGCGTTCGCAGCGCTCATATGTATCTGAAGCCCGAATTCATTGGAAAGTTCCGCTCGTTGCCATGAAGCCAGGCAGAACGGGGAAGCTCGTTCTCATGACTGGACGACCTTGACGCGCCCCTGCAAGCCTGCTTGCTTGTGTTCCAGAGCGGGGAAACAAGTTCAGCAGGGGAAAATGACAACCCATGTCCATGCCACCGCTCAGTTCGCATCGCCCGCCGCCACCGCCACCGCTGCGCCCCGTCGCTGTCGATCGCCCGGCTCAAGTCGCGGTCGATAGTGCCAACCATAGCGGTAACTCCGGCGGCCGCACAGCAGCTGCCGTATCGGCGATCGCGCTGTTGTTTTCCAGTTTTAGTTTTTGGGATAGCTCGATCAAGGGTCCGCACATCAAGATCTTCGTGCCGCCCGTCATCCAATACAGCTCGCCCTACAACAATTCGAATTTCGAAATGATCGCCGTGCCGGTGACGTTCGTCAACGACGGCGGGCGCACGGGCACGGTGCTGTCGATCGATCTCGAAGTCACCGGTCCCAAGACTAAAGAGGTCAAGCATTTCTATGCCGCAGACTTCGGCCGCTGGACGATGGAAAAAACGCGCAACAGTTCGTACGAGCCGTTCGCGCCGATCTCGCTGGCGGGCAAAGCCAGCCGCACGGAAACCGTTTTGTTTTATACCAAGAGCCCAACTGAAAAACCCGAGCAGCTCATCACCGAGCCAGGAATTTATAATTTCACGCTGAAAGTTGATGAGGCGGACGTCAACGACTGGGGACCCTTAGACAAACTTCTCCAGCACGATCCAGCGCAACTCAGCTTCGCGATGGAACTGCGCTATTACGATGCCCGCGCATTCCAGAACGGCACCTTGCCGATGTATTCAACGACGGGACGCTCTGCCAAGAGCGATGATCCAGCGTCCAAGTAGCGCGGCGGCCTCGTAACGCTGAAGAAATCAAAAAGGCCGCAACGGGTGCGGCCTTTCCGTTATTCAGCGTCGATTGTATTGGATGAGAAAGTGCTCAACCGCTGTTGTTCGAACCAGAAGGAAGTTTGCGAGCCTCCTCGGCAGAAACGGATAATTTCACATTGGGTCCGGTGCTGGCGATTTGGCTACTTAGGACCTGGATCACAGGTACATCGAGGCCAGTGACGCCACCGGGCGCGACGTAAATCTCAGAAATCTGACCGCTCGCATCGGCCGAAATTCTGTTGATCGCACCAATCTTTGCGCCATCGTTGCCGAATACCGGACTGCCGACTTTGACATCCTTGATCGTCACACCGGTTGCAGGCATAGCAGCGGTCGGCGCAATAGGTTGAGCTGACTGCGCAAATGTCGAGGCGGTGTTGAGCGTCAATGCGCCAGCGATCGCCGCGATCATCACACCGCGCTTCGCTACGAGCTTCATGTCGAGTGGTAACATCACGATCTCCTTCGTCTCGAATGGATGAATCCCTGATGTAGGGTCTCGTCGTCCCATAACAAGTCGCGGGCCGCGCGCTCTCAGCATGCGGCCCGCTAAACATCGGCGTTAGAGCGTCGTGCGACGGATTAACGTCAGCCCTTTTTAGCGGCGAAAACAGGCAGTTTGCCGGCCTCGACAGACGTCAGTGCGAGTTGGACAGTTTGCCCGCCAGCGGTGATCTTGGCACCTGGAACGATCAACACTTTGCCGCCCAGTCCAAACAATCCGCCGGTCTTGACGTGGATCTCTTCAACCACGCCGCCGCTATCTGATTTGACACCGTTGACTTCACCCATCTTCTGTCCGTCCGAGCAGAACACAGCGGTGCCGATGGCCACTTCTTTGGTTGTCGCTTTGGTAGTGCCAGATGTCGCGGAACTCGCAGCCGCTTTATCTTTGGAAGCCGCTGGAGGGGCTGCGGCTGGCGGCTTGGCTATTGGCGCAGATGCAGGCCGGTCCACGTCCGTCGTAACATCTCGGCCCTGAGCTTTTTGCGGCGCTGGCGATTGCGCAACGGACGTCAGTGCAAGTGCCACGGGTAGCGCCAAAATGGCCGATGTTGTGATCGAGCGGCGAAGAATTTGAGTGCATCGATGTTCATAAGTTGGACTCCTGTGGTTGGGAGGGTTCGATGAAGACGGCAAACTCAGGATAGAGTTTTGCGCGTGCGGACCCGGCACAATCAGAGCCCGCGAATGCGATCAAGATGAAGATGCTGGGTTCACAAAAGCGCGAGCGATTTTGCTCAAGCTCGGGTTAATCCGACGGCTGCTCATTATGCTCTTTGTGCAGCGATTTGTGTGTGCGGAGTTTGTGCATCTTTACCATCGCGTGATCGTGGGTCGCGCTCCGGTCCTGATTGACCCCGATTGGTATGAGCTCTGCAGATGCACGGGGCAACATGGGCGGCAACGCAAACTCGAGATCAAATCAAGACGAAGCTGCGCGCGGTATTGCATCGAACGTGTGCCGATTTGAGCCGATCCTTGAAAATTGCTTGGCGCTCGCCGGCTTCGTGCCGCCTGGGAGAGACAGCCAATGACCGCGCTCGATGTGACGGCCTCGTGTTATGCTGGTGTGCTCGTGTGCGTGCTGATCTGCGAATACGTGCCTTGGCCCGAAACGGCGCGCGTGGCAGCGCTGTCGGCGATCGCGCTTGCCGTCACTGGTGGCAGTTCTTGGGTGTACGCAGCTTATTTTTCGCATAGCGATTGGCCAGCATTCGAAGCGGGTGCGCGCACGGCCGATCGGAGCGCACAAAAGCATTACTACTTGGGGTCCGAAGGTGGTGGCGAGCCAACGGAAGATGAAGACGACGAGGCCGACGACGGCGTCGGCAGCAGTGGCCCGATGCAAATCATCAAAGCCGCATCGCACAGCGTCGCGCGCGAAGCGCATATCCTGATGGCACTTTATCAGGACCGGCCATCCTCACACGCTAACGACAGCGCTCTCATCAAAGACTGCGCAGACTGCCCCGACCTCATCGTGGTGCCCGCTGGCAGCGCCGTGATCGGTGCGACGTTGGACGACCCGTTCGCCGGCAACGCCGAACGGCCAGCAGCCACGCGCCGCTTCTGGCCAGGATTTGCGATCGGCCGCGATGCCGTATCGGCCAAATCGTTTGCCACGTTCTTGGATGAGACGGGATTGGCGGCGCCCAACTGTCCGGTTTCAGCCGCACCCGCAACGGCCGCGCGCTGCGTCTCGGCAGCACTTGCCGACACGTATGTGTCTTGGCTGACGACGCGCACCGGCAAACAATTTCGCCTCGCCACAGCCAGCGAATGGGAATACGCGCTCAAAACTGTTGGCGAGGATGCCGTGCGCAGCAAGGTCGCGAGCCTTGGCAATAATTCGGGCCACATCGGCATGCGCGTCGGCGAGGTGCACGAGATTGTTGCCGACTGCTGGCAGGATGCGATACCGGCGCCCGATTTCGAAACGCTGGCGGTATCGGCCGAAACTTATCTGTGCGGAACGCGGATGACCAAAGGCTGGAGCCAGACCGATGGCGAAAAATGGCAACGGCCCAGTGCCAGACGGCCGCTCAACTCAGCTGACCGGCTGCACGATACAGGCCTACGCGTGGTTCGCGCGCACTACTGACTTTCCAGATTTATCCGCCCCATCTTTCAGTGGTTCAAGGCCATGACGAGCGCGCGCGGATTGTTGCCGTTCTCGCTGATGTAGTTTTGAAAAAGGTTGTCGAGGAACGACGTCATCCAAAATCCCACGACCTGAGCATCGCGGACTTTGAACGTCTGCCCGGTGCGAACAAGCTTCCAGCGAATGTCATACGTTTCGCCCGTCCGCAGCGTAATGCGGCTATCGACCGAAGCGCCCCCGGTCGTCTCCTCGCCTTGGCCGATCACCATGGCGGTCGCGACCGGATATTTCGGCCCTTCTTTGGCGGCATACTTGGAAATGAAATTGATCATGCCGTTGTAATAGGCGGGGCGATCTGATCTGGGCAAAGCCTGAGCATGTGGCCCGAGCGCGCTGATGCCGATCGAGGGCACGTCCATGTGCTTGCGCAATACGTTGGCGTAGGCCGACACCGACCCGCTGCGCTGAGCCGAGATCAATTCGTTGGCGACGCGCTGCATGTAGGTGGCTGGCGCTTCGGCGCGCGCCTGACCGGCAGTCAATGCCATGACGGCCAAGACCAGCGTTGGCAAACGGGCGATGAGCGTCCGGCATAGCCCGATGGTGGACTTCCTCAATGAAACAGACATGACCACTCTCGTAACTCCTATTATTTTATTCGGCTCTTGGCTTCGTGCCGCTGCAACTAGACGGTTTTCGCATGCTGCGATCGCAGAGGGCAAGTGGCATGCAAATCGCGTCAAAACGATGCCCGCAATTATGCAGCAGCGGCTAAAAATCCGGCATTTTGCGGGAGCGCTTGCCGTAGCCGCGGCAGCGCATAGAGATCTTTCGCCGAGACTTCCGGCAGCTGCAGCAATGCGCTGAAGCGCGCGATGTCTGCAGCTGAGATATGCTCTGAAACCATCAAAAGCACCGAACGATGCTTTTGCGGATGCATCAGGATCAGCTCGTGGCGGATACCAGACAACGACGTGCGTACGTGATGGGCAATCCCCAAATACGAATTGAGCGGCGCGTTCCAGGCGTTTTGGCTAAACGCCTTGTGGTCTTTGACGGCGACGCTTTCCGGCGTGATTTCGAGTTCGCGGCGCCAGTTGACGCGCACAGCCAGCCGTTTCAGGGGCCAGGCAAACAACGCGATCCAGAAGCCAATGGCGAGCGCCAATTCGGTCGCAAACAGCGGATTGGATAAAATGAGGTTGCGGGTTTCCGTCACCGTCATGGCCTGGAGCGCCAAGGTGAGTTGCGGCAAGACAACGGAGCCCGCCAAGCCTGTCATCAGGGCCAGATGGAACAGGCTACTACTCCACGGCGAGCTCTGGCTGGAACGCATCGGCAGCGCCGATCCTTCGCTCAAAACTTCAACGCTTTCAAATGCCTCGGGCCGCATACTCAGTCCGTTCGCTCTATGGGTTAAGCTCCAGGCTCCGACCCTAGCTGGCCATGGCTAATGCCGGGTTAAAGCGTGCCCGGTAATGAGCAGCCACATGAGCTGCCGGTGGGAAACTCCGACAAATCTCTTGACACATAAACATATCTTTATATCTATGCTGGCATGGATCAACCGGCCAACCTCAGAACCGAAGAACTTGTCGGGGCACTCAAGGCGGCAGCTGAGACGACGAGGCTGCGCATCCTCCTGTTGCTTGCGGCAGGCGAACTCAACGTCAAAGACCTGACGCTGGTCCTTGGCCAAAGCCAGCCTCGCATCTCGCGTCACTTGAAGCTGTTGGTCGAAGCGGGCCTCGTTGAGCGCTTCCGCGAGGGCAGCTGGGTCTATTTCCACATCTCCGATCGCTCGGCTGGCGGCCGGCTCGCCTTACGCTTGCTGGCCGACGTCGACGCGTCAGATCCCGCTATCGCGCGCGATCGTGAGCGCTCCGACGCCTTGAAGCGCGAGCGCGAGGCCACGGCGCAGAAATTCTTCGAAAATCATGTCGGCGATTGGGACCGCATCCGCGCGCTGCATATCTCAGAGCACGACGTGGAAGCGGCCATGCGCGATGCTTTAGGTCCTGGACCCTTCAAGTTCTTCGTCGATTTGGGAACCGGAACCGGCCGTACCTTAGAACTCTTTGCCGACCGCTACACGCGCGGCCTTGGGATCGACGTCAACCAAGCGATGCTTGCCTACGCGCGCGCCAAACTCACCGGCGCGGGGCGGACGGCCGCGCAAGTTCGGCACGGCAATATTTACGCGCTGGCCTTGGCTGATCGCCAGGCAGATGCGATCGTGATGCACCAAGTTTTGCATTTTCTCTCAGATCCGGCACTGGCCGTGCGCGAAGCTGCGCGCGTTTTAAGTCCAGGCGGCAAAATTCTGATTGTCGATTTTGCGCCGCACGATCTTGAGTTCCTGCGAGAAAGCCAAGCGCACGAGCGCTTAGGGTTTGCCCCCGCCCTCGTCGAGCAGTGGCTTGTCGAGAGCGGTCTACAGCCGAAAGGCATCCGCAATCTCGCTCCCAAAAAAGGTCAAGGCGACGACAAGTTGACGGTATCGTTGTGGCTGGCTGAACGCCCAGCCGCCAACCGCGCCAACCCATCCACGCATCCCGCACAAACTCTTGAGGAGGCCCGCTGATGGCTGAGACCAACAAGGAACGCAAAAGCCGGTTGTTAGGATCGGGCGACATCGACGTCTCGTTTGAATTCTTTCCGCCCAAAACCGAGAAGATGGAAGAGCAGCTGTGGCTCGCCATCAACCGGTTAGCACCCTTCGCACCGGAATTCGTATCCGTCACCTACGGTGCTGGCGGATCAACGCGCGAGCGAACGCACAACACCGTCGCGCGTATCGTCAAAGATACCGCTTTGCGCCCGGCTGCTCATTTAACCTGCGTCAATGCCAGCAAGGGTGAAGTCGACGATGTCGCGCGGGCCTATTGGGATGCGGGCGTCCGCCATATCGTGGCTCTGCGCGGCGATCCGCCCGACGGCATCGGTGCCAAGTACAATCCCCATCCGGGCGGATATGACAATGCCGCCGCGCTCGTCGCGGGATTGAAAAAAATTGCTCCGTTCGAGGTCTCGGTTGCGGGCTACCCCGATAAACATCCAGAAAGCCTGACGCATCAGCTCGATATCGACAATCTTAAAACCAAGGTCGATGCAGGTGCTGATCGCATCATCACGCAATTTGGTTTCGACAACTCGAAATATCTGCGATTTTTGGAACGCGCGCGCGCCTCCGGCATTTGGGTGCCGATTACGCCTGGCCTCGTGCCGATCCACAACTTCCGCCAGGTTGCGGGCTTTGCCGTGCGTGCCGGCGCGCCCGTTCCGGCATGGCTCGCGCGGCGCTTCGAGGGCCTCGAAGATGATGCGGCAACGACGCATCTGGTCGCGGCCGCAGTTGCCACCGAACAGGCGATGGATCTCGTCGACGAAGGCATCAAGTCGTTCCACTTCTACACGCTCAACCGCGCCGATCTCGTCTACGCGATTTGCCACCTATTGGGATTGCGGCCGTTAAAAACCGCGCCGCTCGAACAACGGCGCGCGGCGTCTTGAGCAACGCCTGATGACTGCCAACAACGAACTGTGAGACGGAAATGAAAAGACATCCAAGCTGGGCGGCGCTCGAACAAGCAGCGGCCGAGCGCATTCTGATTATCGATGGCGCAATGGGCACGATGATCCAGCGCCACAAGCCGACGGAAGAAACCTATCGCGGCGCGCGCTTTGCCGATTGGGGCCAGGACGTCAAAGGCAACAACGAATTGTTGTCTCTGACACAGCCAGCGATCATCCAAGACATCCACGATCAATATTTCGCCGCCGGCGCCGACATCGCCGAGACCAACACGTTCGGCGCGCAAGTGATCAGCCAAGCCGACTACGGCATGCAATCGCTGTCCTACGAAATGAACGTTGAAAGCGCCAAGCTCGCGCGCCGCGCCGCCGACGCTTGGACAAAAAAAGAACCGCATAAACCGCGCTTCGTCGCCGGTGCCGTTGGACCGACGAACCGCACGGCTTCGATCAGCCCCAAGGTTTCAGATCCTGGCTTCCGCAACGTCAACTTCGACGAGTTGCGCGAGGCCTACAAGGAACAAGTGCGCGGCCTGATTGCTGGCGGCTGCGATATCATCATCATCGAAACGATCTTCGATACGCTCAACGCCAAGGCCGCTGGGTTTGCGACGCTCGAAACTTTCGAAGAAGTTGGGCTCGAGTTGCCAGTTATGATCTCCGGCACGATCACCGATCGCTCAGGCCGCACGCTGTCGGGACAAACGGCAGAAGCCTTCTGGTATTCGATGCGGCATCTGCGGCCATTTTCAGTCGGGCTCAACTGCGCATTGGGCGCGGAGCTCATGCGGCCTTATATCGCCGAGTTGGCGCACGTCGCCGACGTTCGCATTTCGGCTTATCCCAACGCCGGATTGCCCAACGCGATGGGCGAATACGACGAGACCGGCCACGAGATGGCGTGCAAGGTCGAACCGTGGATGGGCGATGGCTTGGTCAACATCATCGGCGGCTGTTGCGGCTCGACGCCCGATCACATTCAGCACATCGCCGAGCACGCCCGCGCCCACAAGCCGCGCGCGCTACCCCTGATCGAACCGCGCATGCGCCTCTCCGGCCTCGAACCCTTCGTGGCCGGGTGAGGAGTTTTCACTGTGGAGAGAGGGTTAGGCACGATCAACTCCCTCTCCCTTTGGGGAGAGGGCTGGGGTGAGCGGGCGGCCACTTGGTCCTTAACGAACTCCCCCCTCACCCGGCACGGATGAAAGGGACAGTACGATAAGATTTTGACGGGCCGCGCCGGCCTCTCCCCAAGGGGCGAGGCGTTTCCAACTCCCGATGACAACGAGAAGAATTGAAAATGACCACGAACAGTAACTCCGCTGATCTCAGCACGAGCAGCTCCGCTGGCACCATCCCGCGCACCTCGGCTGCGACGTCGTTCATCAACGTCGGTGAGCGCACCAACGTCACCGGCTCGGCGAAGTTTCGCAAGCTCATCGAGCAGAACGATTATGCCGCCGCGTTGACCGTGGCGCGCCAGCAGGTCGAGGCCGGTGCGCAGATCATCGACATCACCATGGACGAGGGCTTGCTCGACTCTGAAAAAGCGATGAGCACGTTCCTCAACCTCATCGCCTCCGAACCCGATATCTCACGCGTGCCGGTGATGATCGACAGCTCCAAGTGGAGCGTGATCGAAAGCGGACTCAAGTGCGTGCAGGGCAAGGCGATCGTCAATTCGATTTCGATGAAGGAAGGCGAGGAACAATTCCTGGCGCAGGCCAAGAAAGTTCTGCGCTATGGGGCTGCCGTCGTCGTCATGGCGTTCGACGAGCAGGGCCAGGCCGACACCGTCGAGCGCAAAGTTTCGATCTGCGAGCGCGCCTACAAACTGTTGACCGAGAAAGTCGGCTTCCCCCCCGAAGACATCATCTTCGATCCCAACATCTTCGCGGTTGCCACCGGCATAGAAGAACACAACGGCTACGGCATGGCCTTTATTGAGGCGACGCGCCAGATCAAGCAAAAAATGCCGCTGGTCCATATTTCCGGCGGCGTCTCGAACCTGTCGTTTGCCTTCCGTGGCAACGAGCCGGTGCGCGAAGCGATGCACTCGGTCTTCCTCTATCACGCCATCGGAGCCGGCATGGATATGGGCATCGTCAACGCCGGACAGCTGGCGCTTTACGACGATATTCCAACCGAACTGCGCGAGCTGTGCGAAGACGTGGTTCTAAATCGCCGCGACGACGCAACCGACCGCTTGCTCGATGCTGCCGCGAAATTCAAAGGCGGACCCGGCCAGAAAGCCAAAGAAAAAGACATGACGTGGCGGCAGGCCAGCGTCGAAGACCGGCTGGCGCACTCGCTCGTTCACGGCATCACGGAATTCATCGAAGCCGATACCGAAGAAGCCCGCCAGAAGTTGCCAAAGCCGCTGCACGTCATCGAAGGCCCCTTGATGGCCGGCATGAACGTCGTCGGCGATCTCTTCGGCGCTGGCAAAATGTTTCTGCCGCAGGTCGTCAAATCTGCGCGCGTGATGAAGCAGGCGGTGGCCTATCTGCAACCCTACCTCGAAGCGGAAAAGCGCGCTTCGGGCCTTGTTGAGATGCCGCCTAAGGGCAAGATCCTGATGGCGACCGTCAAAGGCGACGTGCACGACATCGGCAAAAATATCGTCGGCGTCGTTCTCCAGTGCAACAACTACGAAGTGATCGACCTCGGCGTTATGGTGCCGGTGGCTAAAATTCTCGAGACCGCTAAGCGTGAAAAAGTCGATATTATCGGGCTCTCCGGTCTCATCACACCGTCGCTTGACGAGATGTGTTTTGTCGCCGCCGAAATGGAGCGCGAGGGATTTTCGTGCCCGCTGCTGATCGGCGGGGCCACGACGAGCAAGGTGCATACCGCCGTCAAGATCAACCCGAACTATCACAAGGGACAAGCCGTCTACGTGCTCGATGCCAGCCGCGCCGTCGGCGTCGTCTCGAACCTGCTGTCTGAAACGGAACGCGCGTCGTACGTCGAAAACATCAAAGTGGAATACACCAAAGTCCGCGCGACGCATCTGGCCAACGAAATCAAAAAGCAGCGCATCACACTCGCCTCTGCCCGCTCCAACAAGTTCAACATCGACTGGGCCGCGTATAAACCGGTCAAGCCAACGTTCACCGGTTCGCGCGCGTTTGCTAATTTCAATCTGCGTGAACTTGTGCCGCTCATTGATTGGACGCCGTTCTTCCAAACCTGGGAACTCACCGGCCGCTATCCGCAAATTCTCACCGACAACAAAGTCGGCACGGAAGCAACGAAACTGTTCGCCGACGCTCAAGACTTGCTCAAACGCATCGTCGCCGAAAAGTGGGTGATTGCCTCAGGCGTCGTCGGCTTCTGGCCAGCCAATGCTGTCGGCGACGACATCGAACTCTTCACCGACGAGAGCCGCAAGACTAAGCTCGCGACCCTTTACACGCTGCGCCAGCAAATCGCGCGTGACCCATCGCGCGATCGCGCCCACACAGCGTTGGCCGATTTCATCGCGCCCAAAGATAGCGGCGTCGCCGACTACATCGGCGGCTTTGCGGTCACGACCGGGCACGGCGAAGACGAAGCGATCGAAAAGCACATTGCCAAAACGGATGACTACAACCGCATCATGGCCAAAGCCTTGTGCGACCGGCTGGCGGAAGCTTTCGCGGAGGCCATGCACAAAAAAGTCCGGCGCGAGCTGTGGGGCTATGCGCGCGATGAAAAGCTATCGAGCGACGATTTGATTTTGGAAAAATACGACGGCATCAGGCCAGCGCCTGGGTATCCAGCTCAACCAGATCACACCGAGAAGGCGACGCTGTGGACGCTGATGGATGTCGAGAGGCAAACCGGGATCACGCTCACCGAGAGCTATGCGATGTGGCCGGGTGCGGCCGTCTCCGGTCTCTATTTGGCGCATCCTGAAAGCCATTACTTTGGCGTCGGCAAAGTCGAGCGCGATCAGACGGAAGATTATGCGGCGCGCAAAGGCTGGGAGGTCGAAACCGCCGAGCGCTGGCTCGCGCCGGTCCTCAACTATGAGCCCGTCCGCCGCAAAGTCGTAGCGGCATGACGTCGGGTCATGCAACACTGCAGACGTTGATTTGGTCAAACGTCGGCGCGGGGAACTTTCATGCTCAGCTATGTGATCTTGGTCATTTTGCAGTTCGCTGCAGGCTTCATTGGCGCGCCGCAACTGTTGCGCTATGTGCCGGTCTCTGGCGACGCTCAGAACTATGCCCTGGCGGCGGCTTATGCGGTTATCGTCTGGATCGTCGGGTTGCTGGCATCACTCGTCCTGAAATCCGTGCGTCGGCCATCTGCCGGGGCATTGGGCTTGGCGCTAGCGCTGGCTTTGGCCGGGGCGGCGGTCATCCAATTTGCGCCGGGCGTGCTGGCGGCGTCGCCGGTTCCGTTTCCGGCACTCTATCTTCCACTGTTAGGCGCGATCTTGGGATATTTGATCCGGCGCTAGGCCTAAGCAAAAGGCGCGAAGTAAAACTCCGCGCCTTGGCTACAATTCCGATCGGCTCGTGCCGGTCCCCGCCGTTCGCTTTTGGACAGTAGGGAGTGCGCTTAGACGGCGCCCACGACGATTGCTGCGACGAAACAAAATGACAGCAGAGCTGCGAGCATATTGAGATTTGTTTGCAGTTCCATAAGTTTCCTCCTCGTTCGCGTTCGAGGCGCATGGAGCTTCTTGTTCAAGCGAACTCTCATGGCAGTCGCATTGCTAGGTTGCTCGATGACCACCTGACAAGCGAAAAACGTTTTGCGCTGCAGTTGTAAAACACGAACGGGGCACCAGTGAGCATGCAACCCGAAAGGCTGTCTTGCAGCGGTCACAGCGTTGTGGCTTTCAAGCGCTGACAACGCTGAGCGAGGATATTAGTCAAGGCCGCGCCAAGTGCTGTGATTTACGGCGTTGTGCTTTTCTCGATCCTTGCCATAATCAACCGGCGCGGCATTCCCGTCACAGACGGCCTCGAGTTGTGCAGTGCACCACATAAATATTTTTTTCACGTCAGGGAACAACTCGTGTCCCCCCAGATAGCGTTAGAAAGAGGCTACGCCCATGCCGGATCAATCGTTTGATGCATTGTTGATGTCCCGGTCCGAGCAGGGTGTCGACGTCAAGATAACCTCATTGACCGCTGCCGATTTGATGGCTGGCGATGTCGACGTGGCGGTCAGTCATTCGACTGTCAATTATAAGGATGGTCTCGTGCTCGCCGGGCGTATCCCGGTCAAAATTAACCCGATCATTCCCGGCATCGATTGCGCGGGCACCGTCACCGCTTCCAGCAATCCGCGCTTCAAGCCCGGCGACGACGTCATCTTGAACGGTTACGGCGCGTCCGAGCGCCACCACGGCGGCTATGCCGGCATGGCGCGGGTTCCCGGTGAATGGCTCGTTGCGCGGCCAGCCGCGTTCACGCGCGCGCAAACTATGGCGATTGGTACGGCGGGCTACACCGCGATGTTGTGCATCCTAGCGCTCGAGGATCACGGGGTGACGCCCGATAAAGGCCCGGTCGCCGTGTCGGGCGCAGCGGGCGGGGTCGGCTCGGTTGCAGTATCGATCCTGTCGAAGCTCGGCTACCGCGTCATTGCCTCGACGGGACGCGCGGAAGAAGCTGATTATTTGCGCGCGCTCGGCGCGGCAGAAATCATCGACCGCACAGTGTTAGGTGGTCCGCCCAAGGCCATCGACAAGGAACGCTGGGCGGGTGCCATCGATGTCGCCGGCAGCACGACGCTCGTCAATCTCTTGGCCGCGACCCAATACGGCGGTTGCGTTGCCTCGACGGGCTTGGCCCAAGGCGGCGATATTCCAGGCAGCGTTTTGCCGTTCATCGTGCGCGGTATCACGCTGGCTGGCATCGATAGCGTCATGGCGCCGATGGCCAAGCGCGAACGCGCGTGGGGACGGCTCGCGCGTGATCTCGATCCGGCGAAGCTCGCGGCGGCCACGACAACCCACAAGCTCGCCGATGTGCCAAATCTGGCGCGCGATATTCTCGCGGGAAAAGTGCGTGGCCGTGTCGTCATCGAGATCGCGTGAAGCGCGACGGGCAACGTCACAGCCGCTTGCGCAATAAGAACTCGGTGCGGCCATCGGCGACGAGGCCGTCCAAATCGGCGACGGGCTCAAATCCGTGACGGCGATAAAAACGTATCGCGCCCGCGTTCGTGTCAGATGCGGCGACCCACAAGTTGCGTTGCGAATTGTCGCGCGCCGCACTTTCGAACCATTGCAACACGCGGCTGCCTGACTGTTGGCCTTGACCATCTGGAAAAAATCCCAGGAACTGAATGTAAGGACCGCGCAGCCAATTCATCCTGACGCCTAATGCGCCGATCAAGGTGTCGCCGGAGCGGACGGCGTAGCGCGGGGCCGCTGGTTCAATGGCTGCGAAATAGCTCGTCAATTCGTCGGGTGAATAGGGATAGCTAGCCCACGGATCTATAGCGGCGAATGCGGCGCCAAGGCGCTCGGCGTCGCCGCTTCGCAACGAGGTCAGAAACAACGGCCGGTCAGCGCCCGGCAGCGGCGCAACCGCGATCGGCTCAAAATGGCCAGATAGAAGACGTTCCGCCATGGGAGGGCTCTTGCTTTTGTTTTTTTACGGGTGTCTCGGCCGTCGGCGCAAGAGTGCTTTGCCAGCCGTTGCCAGGCTTGGCAGAATGGCCGGGTGCCGTGCTCCACGGCAATAGAGATTTCGGGCGATGCAAGGCGGCTAGATCGTCATAGCGGTCGGTATCGCCGGGACGACTATCATAACAGGTGTCGGCGATGACCGGGCGGCCTGCCGCGATCAGTTCGCTGACCGTGACGAACTCATAGCCCATGCTTTTAAGTTTCGGAATCGCGATTGGCAAAGCTTCAGCGGTGTTCCAGCCGCGACCGTTGGCATGGCTGACGACAATGGAACCTGGGCGGGCGTGGCGCACAATTTGTTCGGCAACCGCGGCGGCCGTCATGTGCGGATCGGGATCGCCAGACGACACGTCCCATTGGATCGCCAACAATCCCGCGTCGTTGACGGCCGCCAGAGACGGTGCGTTGCAAGCGCCAAACGGAAACCGGAACAGACCCAGCCGTGACGGCACGGACTGCATGCTCTGAGGAGCCGCCGCCGCGCACTGAGTGGCCGCCAGTTGAGCGCGAATCCCTTCGTAACTGCGCTGGACCCCGAGGATCTCTTCGCTCAATACCGGGCCTTGAAGTTTGCGCAGGTTACGGTGTGCCTCAGCGTGATTGGCCATTTCGAATAGTGGGTCGGTCATCAATTGCTGCGTGCGCGCCACGTGCGATCGCAACCACTTGCCGCCCGCAAACAGCGTCGCCTTGACGTTTTGCGCGCGGAGATAATCGAAGATACGGCCCTCGTAGCCGGCCACTTCGCCGCGATCCTCGCAAAGATCGAACGTCAGAGCGATAAGCTTTTTGCCCGGCGGGAGTTCGACCCGGCGGATCGAGCCGCGCAGCTCGGCCGCGACTGGCGCTGCAGGTTGCAGTTCGAGCTTAGCGGCGGACGGATCAAAACGGCGATCGCCTTTAACCGGAACATTTTCACCGCCAACAGCGCTCAAAGTTTCGGGTGCGAAGCAGGACGCTTGCACGGCACCGTCGCGGGCCACTGCCGGGTAAGCGATTAGCGGCAGCATCATGACCGACATGAGTAGTGCTGTGAGTTCGTTCGACTGAGGCTTCATCACCGGCCCTTGAATACCGGACGCCGCTTAGCGAGAAATGCGCGCCGCCCTTCGATGTAATCTTCGCTGTCAAAGCAGGCTTGCACAAGGCCATCGAGCATGGCCATGTCTGGTGCTTCCGGATGACGCACGATTTCGTCGATAACGCGTTTGGCCGCGATTATAGAAAAGGGCGCATTTGCGGCAATTTCGCCGGCAAGCTGAGCGGTTTCCTGTGCAAGGCTTGCAGCTGGCACGATCTGGCTGACCAGACCGGCTGCTTGCGCTTGCGGGGCAGAAAAACGGCGTCCCGTGAATAATAGTTCTTTGGCGAAGGCCGGCGAAACGGCGGCCAGGATAGGCGCCACCCAGCGGGCGTTGTAACCGATGCCAAGCTTGGCGGCTGGGATGGCAAACTGGCTGTTGTCGTCGGCCAGTCGCATGTCGCAGCACAGCGCTAGGCCCAAGCCGCCGCCGAGACAAAAGCCGTGGATCATGGCGATCGTCGGCTTGGCACATTGCAACAGGGCTGAGAACGCCGCGTCGTTCAAGGCGTCATAAGTCTTGGAGGCGTCTCCGGTGCGCGAGCTTTCAAACTCGGAAATGTCGGCGCCCGCCGAGAAAGCCTTGTCGCCCTCGCCCCTGAGGATGACGACGCGAACCTCCGGGTCGGCGACCGCCGATGCAACGTGGCCGGGCAGTGCCGCCCACATTGCCGTGGTCATGGCGTTCATCCGGGCACTGTTGGCGGCGATGATCCAAGCGATCGCCCCGTCCTTAGCGTAAACAAGGTTTGAGGCCACTTGCGTCCCGACTGTCATCGCCGCTCCGTTCTGTCGCTTGATTTGCGCTTTTAGGCCCGCCCGCGCGACCCTTGCAACCACCTATTGACCGAGAGCTAGCGCTCAGGATCTGCCGTCAAGCATCTGGCCGAGTGGGCGGCGTGAGTGTTATAAAGCCCAAAGACCATGGCTTCGTAACGCCCGTTCGGGACATCTTGTGCCCATGCAACGCGAGGCGGTAATTGGGTCTGAAGGTTTTTGAGCGAAAGAGGACTGCGGTGGTAAAGCGCTCGTTGGCAGAAAGCCAGTCGGCTCGTAGCAAGGTGCAATCGCTCGATCCGATCTGGGCTCAGATCAGGACCGAGGCTGCCCAAGCTATGGCTGCAGAGCCAGCGCTCGGCAGTTTCATTTTCGCGACCGTGCTCAGCCACGCCAAACTCGAAGACGCGATCTGCCATCGCTTGGCGCAACGTCTCAATCATACGGATGTCGATGCGGGCCTGATCAGCCAGACGTTTGAGCAAGTCTTGGACAGTGAACCAACGGTCGGCTTGACGATGCGCGCCGATCTCGCCGCAGTCTATGATCGCGATCCAGCATGCACGCGGTATCTCGATCCGATTTTGTACTTCAAAGGCTTCCATGCGCTGGTGACCCATCGCTTCGCGCATCAGCTGTGGAAGGCTGGGCGGCACGACTTCGCGCTCTATTTGCAGAGCCAGTCGTCGCGCATGTTCGGCGTCGACATTCATCCCGCCGCCCGCTTTGGCAAGGGCATCATGCTCGATCACGCCACCGGCGTCGTCATCGGCGAGACGGCAGTCATTGGCGACAACTGCTCGCTGCTGCACGCGGTCACGCTCGGGGGCAGCGGCAAGGAAACGGGCGACCGGCATCCCAAGATCGCCGATAATGTGCTGATCGGCGCTGGCGCGAAAGTTCTCGGCAACATCAAGGTTGGCCACTGCTCGCGCATTGCGGCGGGTTCCGTCGTGCTGTCGGACGTTCCAGCCAATGTGACGGTTGCGGGCGTGCCAGCCAAAGTGGTCGGACCGGCCGGCTGTGCCGAGCCCGCACGCGCCATGGATCAGACTTGGGTTGATGACTTCGGCGGACTATGACACTTCCAACACTTCAGGAGAACTCACTTGAAAAAAGACGAGCTGGTCCGCGTTCAGAGCTACTTGCGCAAAACCTTCGGTACGCCGACGCTTGAAGTCAGAGCTCAGCCTAAGAAGGACGATATGGCGGAAGTCTTCATCGGCGGGGAATTCGTGGCCGCGCTTTATCGCGAAGTCGAGGACGGTGAAACCTCCTACGCCCTGCAGATGGCGATCCTCGAGATGGATCTCGAAGGCGTTTGAGCGCTCAGCGTCGCGCGCATCGGAGGATCGATGGCCCTTTATGATCTCGACGGTGTCGCCGTATCCACTGCTGACCAGTGCTGGGTCGCGCCGAATGCGACCGTCATCGGCCGCGTCCGCATCGAACAGGACGCTTCCGTATGGTTCGGCGCCGTTCTGCGCGGCGACAACGAACTGATCACGATTGGCGCGCGATCGAACGTGCAGGACGGCTGCGTTCTGCACACCGACCCCGGCTTTCCGCTGACGATCGAAGCCGATTGCACAATAGGCCACATGGTGATGCTGCACGGCTGCTTCATCGGACGCGGCAGCTTGATCGGCATCGGCTCGATCATTTTAAATGGCGCGCGCATCGGTGAAGACTGCGTGATCGGCGCCAATACTTTGATCCCAGAGGGCAAGCAAATCCCCTCGCGCTCGATGGTCATGGGCTCGCCAGGCAAAGTTGTGCGCGAACTGAGCGACGATGATATCAAACGGTTTAGCGGCGCGGCGCAGCGCTACGTTGAGAATTGGCAGCGGTTTACCGGCGGTCTCAAGCTCAAAGCCTAGGGCAGCAAGAAGCTAAAAAAAAACGAGCCGGATGCGGGGGAGGCATCCGGCTCGTTGGCAGGCCCGAGTAGGGTCGGGGGGGGATGGCAGGGTCGGCATCCCGGGCCTGAAGTCGATTGAAAGTTAGCGTCGTCGCAGTGTCGGGGTAGAAATCAGTGTCGTCGTAGAAACAGGTCGGCGTAGAAACTGGGTCGGCGTCGAAAACGAATTTTACGGGTTGGCTTGCACGCCAGAAATTGCAATCGGTGACGTCGCATCGCTTGGATCGAGAGAAACCCAGACTTTAGGATCGATGTAGGACTGCCGCATAACGTAGTGATATCGCGTCTGCGCCCACAGTCGCACCGCTTCGACTTTGTTATCGAGGACGAAGTCGCCTTGCGATGTGCGCACTGTTAAGACGGCATGACCTTCGTTTTTTTCGTCGCGAACAACTGTCATCAGCAAAGCGCTAGCCGGCCAGCCGAGCGCCATCAGATTGTGCCGCTTCAGCAGAGCGTAGTCTTCGCAATCGCCCCGGCTTGTCGGCAGCGTCCACAATTCCTGGACGCCGTAGATTTCCATATCCGTCGCCGGCTCGATCTGGTTGTTGACCAGGCGGTTGACTTCGTCGAGTTCGCTAAGACGTTCAGGCGTCGCGTCATAGCGCGTATCGTCTGAAGCGTGGCCTGCGCATTCCTGCGGGAACGATTCGCAAAAGCGCACGAAGCCGTACGGTGGCTGTGCATTGCCATATACCCGCATGAAAGCGGGGCTGCGCGTCGCTGGATGCAGTGCTGCCACTTGCTGCGCCTGCGCGGCAGAAGCAAACGCAAGTGTACCCCATAACGCCAATTGTCCAACGCAGACAAACTTCATGACACGCCCTCGAACACGGTAACAGACTGTACCAACGAGACTTCGATTTACCCTCAACGCCCGCAACCGCATTTGAAGCAACTTCGTCTCAAACCTTAAGTTCCGGATTTGGGCAATATGGCGAGCGCTTTGCGGCATCACACATCTGGAGCCCCCGGCAGACACCTTTTTAGAACCCTTGGCGCAGGGCGTTGACGTCCTGCATGACGGCAAACTGCAAACCGATGCCGCCGTCGTGGTGGCGGCGAACGAAGGCTTTGATCTTGCCGATGAAAACTTCGCTTCCAATGGCCGGTCTGGCCGAAGTTCCAAGCGAAGCGCCCGACGACGAGACGTCCAGCACATCAACATCGATGACGACGCCATCCTCCAGTTTCAGCTTGGACTTCCGGCCATTTACGCCGACGCGCTCGTGCTGGCGGCCAGCTTCGTCTGGAAATGCGTCCCGGTTCATGAGCCAAGTGATTTGCGCGGCTAATTTTTCTTTTTTGTGCGCCGTAATTCGGAACTGAAAGGCAAAGCCGGCAGCGAATGTGCGCCCCACAACGCCTTCGATGCCGCCCAACTGGTCGAAGTAGGCGATGACACGTTCGCCGACTTCTGGCAGGACGGCGCTCATTACAGAGGCGCCACCGACAGAGATGTCTTTCACTTCGCAGGGATATTCTTGCCGGTCGGCGCGCATAAAACGGCCCGAAATCGCCAGCTGAACCCGGCGGTGACGGCGGAGATCTTGCGCAATGCGCGGCTCGGGCAGCAAAATCGCTGGGCTATACAAATGCGACTGTAGTGCCATCAAACGATACTCCGAAAAACACTTCCAGCACAAAACCATCAAATGCCGATAAGGCATCCGATGGGATTGGCCGACCGGTTCACCAACTATGGCGTCCGGCTCTTAAAATTGTGCTAATCGGCGGGTCAAAATTGACAGGTCCGGCAAATCTTGGAATGGCGCTCAAGGCTTACAAGGCTCAGCGGTCGTCGTCGGTTTTGGCCAAACCACCGTCGTAGACACGAAAGTGGCGCCGGTCTGAACGCACAATTCGCGCGGTGCGCATGTGGGGCATGAACGGCGATTGTCGGCTCGTGTTGTCGATCATGGCGTGCGGTCGTCCGTCCGGCCAGATTAACTCGGCCGAAAGCAGGCGTTGTTTGGCGATCGGCTCGATACCGAGCCAGGGGTGTGCTTTGTCGGGCGCCATCGAGCCTAAGAAGCGGTCGACAATGTCGCGCGTGTGGACGAGTGGCAGAATAAGAATTTCAAAACGCGCGATTTTCGCACACGCCGTCTCGGCTTCAAGCACGAACAGCCCCGCCGCACCTTGGCGCGCGATCACCGCGAACTGCCGGTTCAATGTGGAGCGATCTTCGGGGCCAAAGAATTCGACAAAATTAGCGCCGCGGAACTCCGTACCGAAAGCTTCGCATAGACGCGTTCCCGCCAATCGGAACCGCAAGGTCTCGGCGTCGGTGCGCTCCAGAATGAACGTATCTGGCAGAATGCCCGCGATACTCGAAGGTTCGATCTCAAAACGCTTGGGCGCGATGCGGCTGCCGCGCACGCCATTCCAATATGCAAAGAGGGTCTGGCTGATTTTTTCTTTCATGTCCTCAAACCCGGCGGCATAACGAAAGCCGCCCCTGAATAAACTGACCTGCAATGCCAACCGCGTGAGCGGAAGCCATTGCGTGCCAGCGCGGGACAATGTGTGCGTTTAATCCCGAGCGGCAGAGGCGAGGGAGCATCGTTCATGCCAGGGCGGGCTTTGCTACGATCCGGGTTGCCCTGGCATCGCGTCATTGTTAACAAGCCGGGGGGCAGCTACCGGCCGCAACAGGCAAGGATTGGTCTTTGGTGAATAAGCGAGAGCCGATCTTTAATGTCCCTGGCATCGTTGCTGTAATGCTTGGTGTGTTGGCCGCTGTGCACGTTGGTCGGCAGTTCCTGACGCCAGAACACGACGACTGGTTCGTGTGGGCGATGGCCTTCATCCCGGCCCGCTATGCGGGTGCCGCGCCCGACCTGCCAGGTGGCGAGACGGCAAAGTTCACGTCGTTCCTGAGCCATATGTTGATCCACGGCGATGGCGTGCATCTGGCCATCAACAGCGCTTGGCTATTGGCATTTGGTTCGATCATCGCGCGCCGGATCGGCACATGGCGATTTTTGGCGCTGACGTTGTCGTGCGGCGTCGCGGGAGCGTCCACGTTTTTGGCTGTACACCCAGGGTTGCTGGCGCCCGTCGTTGGAGCTTCAGGCGCGATTTCGGGGTTGATGGGCGCTGTGATGCGCTTTCTCTTCAGTGCGCTCAACAGTGGCCGCGGGTGGCAGCTTCGCGAAGCACCGCAGCAAATCCCGCGGATGGATCTCGCAACTGCGATGAGGGACCGCCGTTTCCTTTCGACGACCATTTTCTTTGTAGCTCTGAATATGCTGGCGATCTGGGGCGTGGGAGCGCCCGGAGCCGCAGGTGCCATTGCGTGGGAAGCGCATTTAGGCGGATATTTTTTTGGTCTGCTGGCGTTTGCACTGTTTGATATTGCACCGCAGTCGCGGTTACCGTCTCCACAAAAAGTCGAATGAGATGTTGCAACGGATTAATGTTTGCCGCACCATTCGTTCAGCGCTCGATCCGTTTTTAGTCCGCGCCGTCCTAACGAGATCAAGGGAGGCAGACACTTTGATTATCGCCAACATTTTAAAGGTCAAAGGGCGCAGCGTTTCGACAGCGCGGCCGGATGACACTGTGCAGGAAATCGCCAACAGATTGGCTCAGCGCAAGATTGGCGCGATCGTCGTGGTCGGTGAAAACGGTAAGGTGTCTGGCATCGTTTCAGAGCGCGATCTGATCCGCGCCATTGCCAAGCAAGGCGCCGATGCGCTGCAAGTGCCCGTTCACGAGATCATGACCAGGGACGTCGTCACCTGCAATGTCACAACGTCTGTCGATGAAATCATGGAGACAATGACGCTCGGCCGTTTCCGGCACGTTCCCGTCACCGATGAAGATGGCGCACTCATTGGCATCGTCTCGATCGGCGACATCGTCAAACAGCATATCGCCGAAGTCGAACTTGAGGTGACAGCGATGCGCGGTTACTTGGCCACCGGATAAAGCTCGGCCAATTGGGTCGTGTCGATGACACGCGTTGCAGAAGTGTCGACGACACGCGATTTAGACGTGTCGATGACACGCGTTGCAGGAGTGGCGGTCAGCGACTGACGGCGAGGTGTCCGCGCCGAAATTTCGCGTTCGATATCTTCGATTTGACGCGTAGCCGCTTCGACGCCGCGCGCAATCAAGTCGTTGGCGCGATGGAAATCAAACAGCCCGAAATCCTGCAAGCGCGGCGTAATCATCGCGTCGGGCGGGTCGCCCGCGAGCCGCGAACGCGCAATACGATCCTGGACGATATTGAAGGCATCGACCATCACGGTCGAAATACCGGGCGCACCGTCGCCGCGCCAGCCAAGCTGCCGACTGATCAGACCGCGCATGCCCTTCTTCTCGACGGGCAACGGAAAGTGCTCATCTGACTCGTCGTGTGCATCGACGTCATCGTCAAGCGACGACGATGGCATGATGCAGCCGCGTCCGAGAATGTCAAAATTGAGGTTGACCGCGATCACGTAGCGCGCGCCCAAAGCGCGGCAGACGGACACCGGAATTGGATTGACCAGTGCGCCGTCGAACAACCAGCGGCCGTTGATACGAACAGGCTTGAAGATGCCGGGGAGAGCATAAGAGGCGCGCACTGCGTCGACGAGCTTGCCGCTCGACAGCCAGTGCTCATGGCCCGTGCCGATTTCTGTGGCGACTGCAGTAAAGCGCGTCGGCAGATCTTCGATGCGGCGGTCGCCGAGGTAATGATCGAGACGGTCGCACAGCCGTTGGCCGCCGATCAGACCGCCGTTGCCGGCAAGATTAAAATCGAGATAGCTGAAGATACGCCGCGGGGTCAGCTCGCGCGCGAAGGCTTCGATTTGTGGCAGATGGCCAGCTGCAAAGCACCCGCCGACGACGGCGCCGATCGACGTGCCGGCGATAATGTCTGGCTTGATACCAGCCGCATGCAAAGCTTTCAGGACGCCGATGTGAGCCCAGCCGCGGGCAGCGCCGCCTCCCAAAGCCAAACCGATTTTCATTCCAGCCATGGCGTTAAGCCTCTTGAAACCTGCAACCACTCTGCACACCCATCGGATAATGTGGTGAGCGGTGTTCGAAACAAGTTAATCCCACCGTAGCAGAGTCGTATTAAAACCCCGCTACCAAGATGTAAGTACGCAACGGGCGAATGCAAAGCGTTGGAGGACGAGAGGCGGGGCGTCAACAGGCTTCAGAACGGGAACTCAGTTCTGAAACGAACTGTAATTTAACGCCCAATGGCGAACCTTGTTCCGCAACGATACGCCGGTAGAAGCAGGATTTGGCTCCGGTATGGCAGGCAACCCCGTTGCCCGCGATGCTGGCGGTCAGCCAAATGACGTCCTGATCGCAATCCGTGCGCATGTCTTGGACCATAAGTTCGTTGCCGCTTTCCTCGCCTTTTTTCCAAAGCTTGGCGCGCGACCGGCTCCAGAAATGAGCCACTCGCGTATCTATCGTTAACGCCAAGGCTTGCTTGTTCATGTGGGCGAACATCAAAACCTGACCGCTCGCCGCGTCGGTGACGATCGCCGGGATCAGTCCGTTGCCGTCAAACTTGGGCTGAAAGTCAGTTCCCAGCTCTGTTTCTGCAACGGACTTAGGCGCAGGTCCATTGCGATCTGGCGTCTTCATGCGTTTGTTCTCTTCTGCGGCGATCGTCGGCGTTAAAGCTTGTTAAGCTTTGCCGACGTCGCGTTGGGTCGCTTGTGAAAATCTAAGGCGCAACGCTGCGTCGGTTTCGAAGTGGCCTAAGTAATGGCTGGTGATCGCCAAGGCATGCGGCTGGCGCACCCCGCGCATCGACATGCAATGATGCTCGGCGCGCATCGCGACGGCCACACCCTTGGCCGGAACGCCGGCCGCAATGGCGCGCGCGATTTCACACGTCAGTGCTTCCTGAGTTTGCAGCCGCCGCGCCAAAATTTCCACCACACGTACGATCTTAGACAGCCCGACGATGCGCCCGTTGGGAATATAGGCGACGTCAGCCGTGCCATAGAATGGCGCTACATGGTGCTCGCAATGGCTCTCGAACCGGATGTTGGATAGCATCACCATATCTTCATAACCGGCGGTGTCTTCGAACGTGGCGGCAAGTTCGGCGCGCGGATCACGGCCATAACCTGAAAAATATTCGCCATAGGCTTCAGCGACACGGGCCGGCGTATCGATCAGGCCGGGACGCGATGGATCATCACCGGCCCAAGCCAGCAGCGTGCGCACGGCGTCTTCCGCCTCTTGCCGCGTGGGTCGCCGCGCCACGAGTGGCGTCACAGTCAGAACAGCAGGTGTTTTGGTCATAGGGCGCGGATCGTTGGTTGTTGGCCGATAATGGAAAACCTTAGCGTCGGGGCAGTTGCGATACTATATAGCGATGCAAGAGCCGTTGGACGAGGGCAAAGCCCGCCGCGCGGCAACTATGGATGGGTCATGGCAGAGCTCGATCAGATCTACAACACGCGCATTCTAGAACTAGCCGGCGCCCTGACGAAAGGCGACAGGCTCGAAAATCCAGATGGAACCGCGACCGCCCATTCCAAGCTGTGCGGATCGACCGTGTCTGTTGATCTCAAAATGGCTGACGGCCGGATTGCCGATTTCGGGCAAACGGTGAAGGCATGCTTGTTGGGGCAAGCGGCGGCGTCTGTCGTGGCGCGCGAAATCGTCGGCACGACCGACGCCGAGCTGCGCCAGATCGCGGTTGAGATGCGCCACATGCTGAAAGATGGCGGGCCCGCGCCGCAAGGGCGTTGGGCTGACTTAGGTGTGCTGTTACCGGTCCGTAACTACAAAGCGCGGCACGCTTCGACGCTGCTTATTTTCGATGCGGTTGAAAAGGCGCTCGACGCGGCGGCGACGCGCAACGCAACCGGCGCGATCCATTAGCGGTCCAACGAGGGGAGAGCAATCTTCATGCACGCCATCAAAGACCCGTTCGCCCTTGAAGCGAAAACCGGATCAGGCTACCCGGGCAAGCTGGCGGCCGGTTTTGAGGGCCGCAGCAAGCGACCAATGACCAGCGCGCTCGGGCTAACGCAGTTTGGTATCAACATGACGACGTTGGCGCCCGGCGCAATGTCGTCGCTGCGCCACTGGCATGTCAAGGAAGACGAGTGCGTCTTCATCGTATCCGGCGAGCTGTGGCTCGCGACCAATGACGGGGAAACGAAGCTGACGGCCGGCATGGCGGCAGGCTTTCCAGCGGGGGAAGCCGATGGCCATCATCTGATCAACCGCAGCGCTGAGGCTGCGAGCTATCTGGAAATCGGCACGCGCTCTGTCGATGAGGACGTCACATATTCGGATGCCGATCTGAAGCTTGTCCGCGCCAACGGCCAAGTTCAAATGACGCGCAAATCCGGCGAGTCTTATTGAGGCGCGCAATCATGGATATCGCGCGCCGAGTTATGAAATTCCCCATCCGCATTTATCAGTGGACGTTTCGGCCGCTCGCGGGCGGTCAATGCCGACACTGGCCGACGTGTTCGGACTACGCTCTGCAAGCCATCGATAAAAACGGCGCGTGGCGCGGTTTCTGGCTGATGATCTCGCGCATCGTGCGCTGTGGTCCGGGCGGCACCAGCGGCGTCGATGTCGTGCCCGATATTCGAGATCGGCATCACCCCCTAGCGCCCTGGCGCTATGGCAGGTGGCGCGGTGTCAACGGCGGCGAGCACCCTTAATCTAGGCAGCGATGTCTTCGTTTTCGAGCGAAATGCGTTCAGCTTGCGTGTCGGCCGCGAACGCTTCGAAATCGCCGCCGGGCGTCACGCCATCATAGAGAATATCGACGCCAAGTTCAGAAACGGTGCGGGTCAGCGCCAGGAAGTTCTCGAACGCCAACTTGGCGACGAACTCAAACGCCATCATTTCCCACACGGTGGCGGCTTGATGCATCTGGCTTGCCAAGATCGTCTTCACGGTGATTTCCGGGCACGCATCGTTCTTCAAAAATGCAGTCAGCGCGGGCGCGAGTGCAGCTGGCACTTCAAGCGCGTTGGCTGGATAGCAGGACGCGTAAGCTGCGCGCTTGAACAGCGTCTCGGAATGAAAATGTTCTTCGAGCGTTGCCAGCAGCTCTGGCGACACGAACGCCTGCACCTGGCAACAGGGGCGCACCTTGCCTTGAATGAACAGCATCTTCTTCTTGATGACGAGCTTTGGCGCAGACATGAATTCCCCCGGTGCAGTGGTCTTGGGCGGAGATGTTGCCGTCTCCAACCCGATCTTGGCACGGGGTCGATCTTGACACGGGATGGTTGAGATCCGCCTGCGCAAGCCGTTACATTTTGGCCCTGCGCATTAACCTGTCGTAAACCCGAACTGCCGCGGTTGCGGGCTTTAATTGATCAAACGCATGGGCTCTAGAAGCAGAGAAGCTGGGGAACTAAAATTTCAAAGGTGCGTTAAGCGGTATCGCGTTCTCCAAACCAACGATTGGATTTGTCATGGCTTTTTTAGATACTAAAGACGGAACAAAGATTTATTTCGAAGACACCGGCGAGGGCAAGCCGCTCGTATTGGTTCACGGCTGGCCCTTGTCTGGCGCCATGTGGGAATATCAGGTCGAACCTCTGGCGCGCTCGGGCTTCCGCACCATCGCTTATGATAGGCGCGGTTTTGGCCGCTCGGACAAGCCTTACAAGGGCTACGAGTTCGCTACGCTCGCGCGCGATTTGGCAAACTTGGTGGACCATCTGCAACTCACCGACGTTACGCTCGTAGGGTTCTCGATGGGAGGCGGGGAGGTGGCTGAATATCTCGCGCGGCACAACACCAGCGGACGCGTCACGAAGGCCGTGCTTGTGTCGTCGGTTGTGCCGTTCATGTTGAAGACCGCCGACAACCCCGACGGCGTTGACGCATCGGTCTTTCAAGAGATGCAGGACGGTTTGCGTAAGGACCGCCCAGCCTTCCTCACAGGCTTTACTGAAAAATTCTTCAACGTAGGAATGCTCACATCTCCAGTCAGCATGCCGATGCTATCGGCGTCGTGCGAAGTCGCCATGACGGCATCGCCGATTGCGACGATTGATTGCGTCCACACATTCTCACATACCGATCTGCGTGCCGCCGCCCGATCAATCAAAGTGCCGACGCTGATCATTCACGGCGACGCAGACCAGACTGTGCCGATAAAAGTTTCGGGTGAGGCGGCCGCCAAAATTATTCCTGGTGCAAAGTTGAAGGTCTACGCCGGCGCGCCGCA
The DNA here is from genome assembly GCA_031367425.1 of Hyphomicrobium sp. Taxonomy (GTDB): domain Bacteria; phylum Pseudomonadota; class Alphaproteobacteria; order Rhizobiales; family Hyphomicrobiaceae; genus Hyphomicrobium_B. The sequence goes on along the minus strand of JANLPU010000025.1, from coordinate 97,512 downwards.
CGGCTTGTTCTTCACGCATAAAGACGACCTCAACCGAGACCTCGCAGCATTCGCCGCCGAAGGCCGGGTATTGCAGGCCGCAGCCGAATAGCGTGTCAAAAGCCTCCGGCTTGACACATGAGCCGATCTGACTAGAAGCCTCCTTCTCATCTTACCTGCGTGGTTGGCAGCGATTGAGAAGGAGGCTTTCTATATATGACCGACATTACTTTGACGTTTCCCGATGGCGCGCCGCGCAAGGTCCCGTCCGGATCGACGGGCCTGGATATCGCCAAAGGCATTTCGCCCTCGCTCGCCAAGCGCACCGTCGCGATGCTGCTCGATGGCGTGCTGGCCGATCTTTTAAACCCGATCACACAAGATGCCAAGATCAACTTCGTGGCGCGCACAGACGCGGCCGCGCTCGAATTGATCCGTCACGATGCGGCGCACGTGATGGCCGAAGCCGTGCAAGCCTTGTGGCCAGGCACGCAGGTGACCATCGGCCCCGTGATCGACAACGGCTTCTTCTACGATTTCGCCAAGGCCGAGCCGTTTGTGCCAGACGACATGGCCAAAATCGAAAAGAAAATGCACGAGATCATTGCGAAGAACGCGCCCTTCAGCAAGGAAGTTTGGTCGCGCGATAAGGCGCGCGATGTTTTTCGCTCTAAAGGCGAGCTGTTCAAACTCGAGCTGATCGACGCCATTCCGGTCGGCGAGGATTTGAAGATCTACAACCAGGGCGGCTGGTTCGATCTATGCCGCGGGCCGCACATGACCTCGACGGGTGCCATCGGCAAAGCCTTTAAGCTGCAGCGATTCGCGGGCGCATACTGGCGCGGCGATTCAAAAAATGCGCAGCTCCAGCGCATTTACGGCACCGCCTGGGCGACCCAGGAAGATCTCGACGCGCACTTAAAACAGATCGAGGAAGCCGAGAAGCGCGATCATCGCAAGCTCGGGCGCGAAATGGATCTGTTCCATTTCCAAGAAGAAGCGCCAGGCTCAGTGTTCTGGCACGCTAAGGGCTGGACGCTGTTTCAGACCTTGATCAGTTATATGCGCCGCCAGCAGGAGCGCGCCGGCTACATGGAAGTCAATTCTCCCGACATGATGGAGAAGCATTTCTGGGAGCTCTCGGGCCACTGGGAGAACTACGGCGAGAACATGTTTACGACCGTGCTGCCAGACGAGCGTGTGTTCTGCTGCAAGCCGATGAACTGTCCTGGCCACGTGCAAATTTTTAAACACGGCCTGAAGAGCTATCGCGATCTGCCGTTGAAAATCGCCGAGTTCGGCAAGGTGCACCGCTACGAGCCATCCGGCGCGCTGCACGGCATGCTGCGCGTGCGCCATTTTACGCAAGACGACGCGCACATCTTCATCACCGAAAACCAGATCATGGAGGAATGCCTCAAGATCAACGATCTGATGCTGGCGATCTACAAGGACTTTGGCTTTGAAGATATTTTCATCAAGCTGTCGACGCGGCCCGAGAAGCGCGTCGGCGCCGATCACTTGTGGGACAAGGCCGAAAAGGCGTTGGGCGATGTGCTCGACGAGGTGAAGCGGCAGTCGAACGGGCGCGTCAAAACTGCGATCAATCCCGGCGAAGGCGCGTTCTATGGTCCTAAGCTCGAATACGTTTTGCGCGATGCGATCGGGCGCGAATGGCAGTGTGGCACGACGCAGGTCGATTTCAATCTCGCCGGCCGCTTGGGCGCGTTTTACATTGACGAGAACTCCAACAAGGTAACGCCGGTGATGATCCATCGCGCGATGTTTGGATCGCTGGAGCGCTTCACCGGAATTCTGATTGAGAACTTCGCCGGTCACTTTCCGTTGTGGCTGTCGCCGCTGCAAGTCGTGGTTGCAACCATCACCAGCGAGGCCGATCCTTACGCCAATGAAGTTGTTGCCGCGTTCAAGGCTGCTGGCCTGCGGGTCGAGGGCGATCTGCGTAACGAGAAAATCGGCTACAAGGTGCGCGAGCATTCCCTCGCCAAAGTGCCGGTCATTATCGCGGTCGGTATGCGAGACGCGCAAGCGCGCAACGTCTCGGTCCGCCGTCTCGGCAGCCAAGAGCAAACGGTGATGCCGCTGGCAGACGCGGTCGCCGCCTTCCAGACAGAAGCAACACCGCCAGGTTAGGCTACTACTCGTTCATTATCAGCGAAGACGCAAAAGGCCCGGACGGTGAGCCCGGGCCTCCAACGTAAACTTTGCAAAAACTATTCGTCGTGGTGACGGCGGTGGCCAGTGCCGAGACGGATACGGACGCCTGAGCTTTCATCGTTGTCGTGGTGACGCCAACGGCGGTGATGGCCGTGGCCGTTATCATCATCGTCGTCGTGGTGGCGATAATGGCGGCGGTGATGATTTTCACCGTCTCCGTCGCCGAGCACAATAGCAAAGCCGCTGTGACGTCGACCGTGGCGGTAGCGATGATGATCGCCGTCATCGTCGTCATGACCGACGCGAACCACGTCAGACTTTGCATCTGTATGGATGCGTCCAGGCGACGCCGCGTTAGCCAAAGTAACCGTTAACATAAGTGCGCAAGCGCTGCTCGCGATAAGTAGTGCACGTTTCATATTTTTATCCTCCATTCGATCTGTCGCATAACGACAGGTCAAGAGGTTTGTTCCCTGACGTTCGGCGATGAACGGCTGTTCATGATGGCTGGTTGCAGCGAACAGCTGCAAGCGTTTAGTCATGGCTTGGAGTTAAGCACGCCTCTCAGCACGTGGACGTCGCCACCAAGCCAGCGATGGTTCGAGGGTTGGTCAATGTCCGTCTGCAGCCGTTCGGGAAATCGACTGCGATAGAGTGAAACCCAACCTGCGAACGATTTCACCGGCCGCTCTTGGGGTGCACCCGCAAGCGCATCGAATACGGCTGGATCGGCTAGCCCTTCGATCGTTTTGGCAACGAGCCGATGCAGCGCGCCGCCGTTGAGCGCGTACCAGTCCTCGCCGCGCGATTGGCCAAGTTCGGCGAGCGCCACAAGCGGCATCACGGCGAAGGCATGATAATGTAGCGAGCGTCCCTGGCGCGCCAATTCAAGTGGTAGCGTGCCGTCGGCCGCGATATCGCGCGCGGCATCTGCCATGATCGCTTTAGCCATCTGCCAATGCGTGTCGCTGTCGGTCGCCAGGCCAACCGCGCAAAGACTAAGCCCCAGCCAATACCAGTGATTGTTGCGCTTGACGCTCGTATCATCGAAGACAGCGCGTGCCGCGTCCGCCCACTTGATCAGCCACGGCTCGATCAGCGCTCGATCTTCCGGAGCGGTCCAGCGGCGGATTTTAAGATAGGCAAGCGCGGTGCCTGCCAGATCCCATTTGCGTTGCGACTCTGATTGCGGCGACGACATTTTTCCGAGATAGGCATCGGCTTGCGCCCAGGATTTCAGCCATGAGAGGGCACAGGCGATGGTCATCGTGGGAGACGAGCGCTGCATCCAGGCGCGATCTGCCTGTTTGGCAACGAAGCCGACGAATTCGGTGAGCGGCGCGGTCTGGGCCTTGTGCGCCGCCATTTTATCGGGATCGACCACGGAACCGGCGGCATCGGCATAAAACCGCGTGAGGTCGAGATCATGGACGGGTGGCGGCGGCGATGGGCACTCGCTCAACACGGGCGATGTCAAAGCAATCAGGGCAACGATGGCAGCTACAAGTTTCATCAGGGCACATCGCTGGCTGAGCAGGCATCCTCGTAACCGTGCACGTGGCCGTGGACGTCGCGCACGAGATAACGCGCGCCGTCTTTCAAAACCGTTGCGTTATTGACCGGTATTTTTCCGAACGCGCCCGGAATATCGAGAACGTAGCTTGGCAATGCGAGACCTGAGAGGCGCTGACGCAACTCGGTCATCAGTGCTTGGCCGTGCGCAATCGTGGTGCGGAAATGGGCGGTGCCGGGCGCCAGATCGCCGTGATGAAGATAGTAGGGTTTGACGCGCGCCTCGACGAGGGCTCGCATCAAGTTTTCAAGCGCGTTGGCGGTGTCGTTGACGCCGGCCAACAACACGGTTTGACTGACAAGCGGGATGCCGGCATCGACGAGTTTCGAGATTGCTGTGCGCGCCGCCGCGTTGAGTTCGCGCGCGTGATTGACGTGCAGCCCGACGAACACTGTTTTCGGTGAGGCCTTCAGCGCCGCAATCAACTCTGCCGTCACGCGCGCCGGGTCGACAACGGGAACGCGGGTGTGCCAGCGTAGAATTTTAACGTGCGCGATTTCGCCGAGCGCCAAAGTCAACTCGCGGATGCGGCGCGGCGATAGAATGAACGGATCGCCGCCGGTTAGGATCACTTCCCAGATACGCGGATCGCCAGCGATATATACGAGCGCTGCGCTGAGATCCTCGGGCGAAAGCGTCTCGCCGTTGTCGGGTCCGACCATTTCGCGGCGAAAGCAAAACCGGCAATAAACCGGGCAGACACTCGCGATCTTCAACAGCACGCGGTCGGGGTAGCGGTGCACGAGGCCCGGCGTCGGGCTTTTGGCGTGATCGCCGATGGGGTCGCCGCGCTCTGCTGGATGAGCATCGAGTTCGCGGCTGTCGGGCACGAACTGTCGCGCGATCGGATCGTTGGGATCATCGCGGTCGATGAGATCGGCCATCTCCGGCGTGATCGCGATCGCATAGCGTGCGCGCACGCGCTCGACTGCAGCGCGGTTCCTTGCTGGCACAAGTCCAGCGGCGATCAGCTCTTCGACGTTTCGCATGTGTTTCCGGCTTGGAGTTGGCGTGATTAGGAGAGCGGATATATGCCCATCGTCTATTTGCCGTCTTCGGCCATCGGCGTCCAGATGACTTGATCGACGTTTGCGGCGCCCGTGGCCAGCATGACGAGACGGTCAAAGCCCAGTGCGCAGCCAGAAGAGGCTGGCATTTGGGCAAGAGCGGCCAGAAAGTCTTCGTCTATTGGGTAGCGTTCCGCGTAGATGCGCTCCTTGTCGTCCATCCATTTTTGAAAGCGCGCGCGTTGGACGCTGGCGTCATTCAATTCGCCAAAGCCGTTGGCAAGTTCAACGCCGCAGCAATAGAGCTCGAAGCGGTCGGCAACTTTGGGGTCTTGCTCTGATGGCTTAGCAAGTGCCGCCTCGTGGATCGGATATTGGCAAAGAATGTCGGGTTGGAAATTGCCGAGGCCCGGTTCTATCTGCTGCGTCAGAACGCGGCTGAAGATGTCGGACCAGGTCTCGTCATCTCCAAATGCAATGCCAGCTGCGCGCGCCCGTTCGGCAAGAGCTTGCCGGTCAGTCGCGACCGCGTCGTAGGTCTCGTGCAGTGAAATCCCGGCGAATTGCAAGAACGCCTGGTTCAGCGTCAACCAGTCAAAGTTTTTCACAGGTTCGCAGGTGCGCCCTTTGTAGCTCCACTGCAGATGACCCGTCGTCTGCGCCGCGATTTTGACGAGCGCCGAGCAGTCCTCCCACAGCGCTTCATAATGCGCGCCAGCCCGATACCATTCGAGCATCGTGAACTCAGGACTATGCAAGGCCCCGCGCTCGCGATTGCGGAACACCGGCGCGAAGGTAAAAATTTGTCGCTCGCCTGCCGCCAGTAACTTCTTCATGGCGAATTCTGGCGAGGTGTGGAGATAGAGGTCGCGCCGGCTCAGGTCGGTGCCAACAAGCTCGGTCTTGAAGGCGTGCAAGTGCGTCTCATTGCCGGGCGAGACTTGCAGGCATGCGGTGTCGACTTCGATAAACCCTTGCGTCTCAAACCAAGCGCGAATTGCCGTCTTGATGCGGCCGCGGGCCAGCAAAAATGGCCGTCGGTCGGCGTGGCGATCGGGCGTCCACCTGGGCGAGGCAGGGGTCATGGGCTACTTTTGCTTGAGGGCCGTTTACTAGGGTGGGTTAGGTGACGTGCCGCCACGCTTGGCCTTCCGGCCAGGACAGAGTATGACACGGGCCAGATTCCAGCTTTTCCCTTGCCGCTTTGGGCCGTCATGGTCTTCTCGGCCATGAACAGATGAACGGAGATCGACGCGGTGGTGAAGATTATTGCAAGCTCGGTGCGCAAAGGCAACGTGCTCGAGATTAACGGCAAGCTCGCTGTTGTGATGACAGCCGAGAACATCCACCCCGGCAAAGGTACGCCCGTCACCCATCTCGAGCTTCGTCGCATTCAAGATGGCGTCAAGCTGACCGAACGTTATCGCACGACGGACCAGGTTGAGCGCGCCTACCTCGATGAGAAGGACTACAACTATCTCTACGAAGACGACATGGGCTACAATTTCATGGAGCCCGTTACATTCGACCAAATCTCGGTGTCACGGGACGTGGTGGGAGACAGCGGCATCTGGCTGCAAGAAGGCATGACGTGCATGGTGTCGCTATTTGAAGGCAACCCCATCGCGATCGAACTGCCGCAGCGTGTCGTGTTCGAAATCGTCGAAGCTGACCCGGTGGTCAAAGGGCAGACCGCCTCGTCGTCGTTCAAGCCGGCGAAATTGTCCAACGGCGCGCGCGTTATGGTGCCGCCGCACATTGGTGCTGGCACACGCGTTGTCGTGATGACCGCCGATGGCTCTTACGTCGAGCGCGCCAAGGACTAGCGCGCCCGACGCAGACAGCGCTTAGCAGTTGTGCTCGAACTTTTCGCACGACCAGTCGCTACCTTCGTTGCAGCGGTGACGCCAGCGGCGGCATTGGCCCTCACCGTTGTCTTCAATATAGCGATAGACGCGATGGTGGTGATGATGCTCGCCATCGTCGTCGTCATCCGAGGCGTGCGCGCGGTTAGAGTTGGCGATGATGGCGAGCGCTGCAGCGCCAGCAATTATCCCGACGGCGGCGTTGCGGCCGCGGTGGCGGTGATCGGCTGATGCGTCGGTCGCCGTTAGCGTGACGCCGAGCGTCATGATGGCAGCCCATAGCGCCGCATAAAACTTTCTCATCTTCAAGGTTTCCCTTCTTTAACGACATCGTTGATAGCGCTGAACGTTAGCAGTCTGGCGTCAATTGACCAAGCCATCAGCTGACGATTTTGGACAACAAAGTTTCTTTGCGGCCTTCACCTGCAAGCCTCCTGAGCCGCGCAACCACCATCTTCCGTAGGTTAGATTGCATTTCCCGATCCGGCGGCGTCCTATCGCTCTGGCGGGATTAACTTCATCGACGGTCACCGGATCGCCGATTTCCGCGTCAAACTCGACGGCATTGTGCACCTGACCGCAGCTGATTTTATCCTGTAGTTTTATCGTTGCGCGTTCGCTTGCGGGGCAAAGACGATTTTTTGATAGACCAGCCCGATGCCGATCAGCACGGCACCGAGGCACAAGAACGACAGCGCGCGCCACAAGCCGCCGATACCAGCCAGATCGAATACTGTGATCTTGAGTGCCGCCAGCACAATCAGAACGGCAGACGCGATGCGCGCTTCGAGCGAGCCGCGCAGCAGTCCATAACTGAGGAACGCGACGCCAAGCACGAGCCAAGCAAAGGAATGCGCCCATTGCTCGCTGTCGGAGGTCGCAAGGTCGATCGAGATTTCCGGCCCCTGATACGCGTGGCGGACTTCCAGGGTGACAAACAGCGTGATCAAGCCGACGGCCATCGCGCCGATGACGCGCAAATAACGGTGTGATTGGATGCCCTTGCCCGCGCGCGCCATATAAAGCGCTGCCACTCCTGGCACCAGATACGAGGGCAACAACGAGCTGAACAACACTTGGCCACCAACCATCTCGCCGCTGAATAACGGATTGGCGCCCAATGCCAGCCCTAAGACGGCCAGCAAAACGCTACCGGCGCCGAAGACGAAGGAGGCTGCCTCGAAGATCACGTTGGTGCGGTTGTAGTTGAGCCGCGCGAGTGCGAGTGAAAGCCCAAGCGCCACGAGCGTCATGAGCCCTGCTTCGACGTGGCCAAAGCCAGCGTGCAGAACATTGCCGCCGTTGGTCAGATGGCGGATTTCGAAGAACGCCAGTAGCCCCACGAACAAAATGCCTAAGCCGTCCGCAAACGCAGCAGCGTAATCTTGTTTGCGGGTCGCCAGCAGGCGCGCCGAGGTGAGGAAGGCAGCCGCCGGCACGCCATAACCGATGAGCAGCCAGTTGAAGATCAGCGTACTGCCGACATCGCTGCCCATGATGCGTGGATCCCAAACGATGCGTGCGAGCACGATCAAGCCCAGCGCCGTCACGGCGTAACGAAGCAGCGCAATGTCGCGCAACGTTGCGACATAAGCCGTGCCCAGCGCGGCGAGCGCCAGAGCGACGGTCAGATAGCCACGGTCAAGGCTGACGGTCAGAGCGAAGGCCAGCGCTGCAATTGCGGCCGCCGCAAAGGCACCAGCGGCCAAGTTCCAAGCTGGGCTCGGTTGTGCCAGGTCGGCATGATGGAAGCGCTCAGAGGCGAGCGCGAAAGCCGCTGCAAGCGCGGCGCCGGCCAGCGCAAACGGTATCGAGATATCGAATTGCGTGACGCGCAGGTAGGCAATCACGAGTACCAGCAGTGCTGGTGCGGTCGCGGCGAGCGCGTAGAGAGCCGCCGCTTTGAGATGGAGCGCTGGTCCGCGCCATAGTCGCAGGGCCATCGCGGCGGCCGGGATCAGCGTTGCAAATATCGCAAAGCTCATGAAGCCGGTGACGTTGTCTGGCAGACGCAGCAGGCTGGCGCTCCAAGGTACGATGAGGTCGTGCGAGGGCGCAGCGTTAAGCCCAGGCCACATCAGCGTCACGGCCAAAGCAATGACGCCGCCGACGGTGGCGGCGACTGCGGCAGGTGCCGCCAACCAAGCGGTGGCAGTCAGAATGGCGATGCACAGATCGGCGAAAATAGTTTTGGCCGACATGCTCAATTCCGGCGATGCCAGGCCGTGCGACGCAAGGACCAAGACCGCCAGCATTCCAAGCGCTGCCATCGCCGCGCTCGCAACCGGCTCGGGCTCGGCGTATTCGTCAGGTACGGTCGCATTTGTGGCAATAGCCACGAAAACGCTGGCAAGAATGAGCTGAATAACGGTGTGGCTCGCCGCGGCGGTGATGCCGAGCGCCAGCGTCGAGTGGTCCTGCACGAGCAGTGCAATCCCCCATAGGAAAACGCCGGTGACGGTCGCGCCAGCCAGCCACGCCCAGTGCCGCACGCGTGCCAACGCATAGGCTGCCGCCGCGACCACGGCGAGATAGAGCACGACGGGCCAAGGGTTCGACGTCTGCGATGAAACGAGAAGCGGCGTCGCCAAAGACGATGCAAGCCCGAGACCTGCCAACCAGGGACCATGCAAGGCCGCACCGAGCATAGTCAGAATGCCGGTGATGCCCAGCAGTGTGAAAGCGGTCGCGGGGCCGATGAACCCGTAGACGGCGTGCGCTGCATAAATTGTTCCAAACGCGATGACGGTTCCTGCCGCCGTCAGTATGCTTGGCACATGGGCGGCGGGCAAAGCTTCAACGCGGATTTTAAATTCGCCGCGCCGCATCCATTCGCCAGCGGCCACAAGTGCCAGCGCCAGCACGGCGCCGAGCGTGACGCGGATGCCCGGGCCAAGCAGACCTGCTTCAATCGAGTAGCGCACCAGCAATAGGCCGCCAAGGGCGAGTGCGGCCCCCCCGGCCCAGACCGCCCAGCGCGTTCCCAACGTGTGTTCGAAGCTTTCTTTCCTGCCAGGGGCAAATGCTCCGGTCTCGAGTGGCGGAAAGTTAGGCGTCTCAGTTGCGTCGAGTGGCGCTTCGGGAGGCGTTTCGATTTGCGGAACGCTGCCGCTCGATTTTGGTGCCGAACCGCGACCGCTCGATGGCTGTTGGCTAATTGGCAGGGCTTTGTCACGCTTGGCCGTCGGCTCGAAGGCGGTTTTCGACGAATAAGTGCGCGCCATGCCAGCGTCTGGCGCGAACAGGGGGCCATCATCGTCAGGCGCTTCGCCGCGCCGTTCCGCCCGCAGCCAGCGCATTTCTGTCGTCAGCTCTGCAAGTGCTTCCTCGAGACGGACGAGCCTGTCTTTCAGGCCGGAACTGCTATTTCTGGAACTCCAAGCGACAAGGAGCGCGATGAACGCAAGCAGAGAACTGATCATGGCGTCATGGCTCCCACAGTCAGGTCCTAGCCGCGCCGTTGCCCGCAGAAATGATGCGGATGCAAGCTTGCGGGCTAAGTCCGATGGCCTATCAGTAAGGTCGTTCGCGCGCGCTCGGGCGACAATCGGAAATCATGCTTTAGGTTCACGCGTCGATCGACTTCTTCACCTCGAATATTTCCATGATTCGGCAACCCCGGTGCGGGCCATCGACGACAAATGTCCATTTGCCCTCCGTGAAGGTGTCACACATTTTGACCCCTTTGACGAGAATCCAGTGGCCCTCTTTGCCTTTATGGATAGCCAAAATGTAATAGGCCCAGGCGTTACGCGGCTTCTGCATCCACGTCCATAACGTCGGGCGTTCCTTGCGCGCCTTGGCGAGAAACGTATCTTTCAACACCATGCGGTAGCCAAAATGGGCGAGCGCACCTTCGACTTCGTCGGCGTAAGTGCCTTTGACCACTGGTTTGCGATGGGGCGGCAGGTCGCGGCCCGATCGAATGACGTCTTCGACGCTCGAAATACTGTAGCCGGTGATGGCCGACAGTACATATGGTCCGCAGAAGGCCACCCTGCCGGTGTCGTTCTTGACTTCAGCGAGGCTGGAGGTCATCCGCCCCGAGAGATCTGCGTCGTTCATGGATCTGTCCTATACAAGTCAGATCGCTATGGTCGGCTCGATGTGTTGACGAAAGGTTAACTGGCGGCAAATCTAGGCCCGGACGCAGCCAAATATTCGGCCCAAATATTCGGAGAGACTCTTTGAACGTTTCGTTTCTGCAGGAATTGCTCAACACGGTTGCCGAACAGAGTCGGGCGCTGCTGCCCAAGGCGCTGTTTGGTGCGGGCGCCGAGGACGACGTCGAAACGCTCGCCAAAGCGTTAATGTCGGTGCGCGGCGAAGCTTCTGGCGTTGCCATTGCGCGCCAGCTCCTCAACGCTTTGAAAAAGACCTCGTCGCACGACCGGCGCGCCTTCTTCCATTTTCTCGCCGAGCAGTTCCAGCCGGATGCGCGCGCCGTGGCGGGTGCTGCCAAGGCTTATCTCGACCGGCCTTCGCCGACGACACTGGCTAACTTGCAGACGAGTGCCGAGAGCCCGAGACTTGAATTCTTCCGGCGCTTGAATTTGGCGCCGGGGGCGACAGCCGAGATCGTCCAATTGCGGCACGAGGTGTTGCGGTACGCGAGCGAGGACGAGGGGATGGCGGCGCTCGACGGCGATTTACAACATTTGCTCCATACTTGGTTCAACCGCGGATTTCTCGTTCTCCGCCGGATCGATTGGCAGACGCCTGCCGCCATCCTCGAAAAGATCATCGCCTATGAGGCTGTGCACGAGATCAAGGGTTGGGATGATTTGCGCCGCCGCTTGGACCCTGTCGACCGGCGTTGCTTTGCGTTTTTCCATCCAGCCCTTGTCGATGAGCCTTTAATCTTCGTCGAGGTGGCGTTGATGGCCGGCATCCCAGCCGCCATCGCGCCGGTGCTCGAGGCCCGTCATCGCGATGAGCCGTCGCCTGAGCCGCCGACGACGGCTGTGTTTTATTCGATCTCCAACTGCCAGGACGGCTTGAAAGGCATTTCGTTCGGCAATTTCTTGCTGAAGCAGGTGGTGGAGGAACTGGGCCGCGAACTCCCGAGCCTCAAGACGTTCGTGACGCTGTCGCCTATGCCAAGCTTTGCGCGCTGGCTTGACCGGGCACTGGCCGATACCGGTGATCTCAACATCAGTTCGCAAGATCGCCGGAATTTAGCTATGCTCAGAGATCCGCGATGGATCGAGGTTGCGGCGGCGCGCGGCCCCCAGTCCGATGCGATCAAATCGTCGCTGATGGCTTTGGCGGCCGTCTATTTTCTGTCGGCGCGCTCCCCCGATGGCCGGCCCGTCGATCCGGTGGCGCGTTTCCACCTCGGCAACGGCGCGCGCCTTGAGCGCATCAATTGGCTCGCCGATGTTTCCGAGCGGGGTTTGCGGCACGCCCATGGTTTGATGGTCAACTATTGTTATGAGTTGGCAGACATCGAAAAAAATCACGAAGCCTACGCGTTCGACGGCACTGTCGCCGCGTCGAGGGCCGTCAAAAGCCTGCTGCGCCCGCGCCCGAAAGTGAAACCGAATAACGAGACCGCTAAATTGGAAGCCCCGTCCGCCCTGGCGGCCGTTGCGGACAAAGGTCAGATCAAGCGCGCAACTTAGAGGTAACATTGGCGGTCCAGGAACCACTTTGTTTGGACCTTGTTTTGCCTCTGCCAGCATGCACTATGCGCCAGGACTCCAAGAACGCTAGGCCCTGACATGGGTCATCATCGCATCAGCATTCGAAGAAAAGGTTCGCCATGCGCTACGATCAAAACGACCAGGAAAGCCGCAACGTTGAAGATCGCCGTAGCGATGATTCCAGTGGCGGCGGCGGTTTCCCATTTCCGGGCGGGCGCGGCGGCATTCAAATTCCCATCGGTGGCGGCGGGTTCAGCCTGACGTCGATGCTGATCATCGGTGCCATCATGCTGTTCTTCGGCATCAATCCACTTGACGTTCTGATGGGCGGCGGGGGCGGTGGCGCCAATTTCCCGAATATGCCGCAGTTGCCGCGCGCTGAACGTCCAACGACCCAGACGCGGGCGCCAACGAATATTCCAGGGCTACCCGGCACCGATCGCAAAGCCCAAACCAACGAGAGTGAAGATGACAAGAAGGTCTTCATCGGCCGCGTGTTGAAGGATACCGAAGACGTCTGGGGTCAGGTTTTCAAGGGCTTTGGCAAGACGTACACCGATCCCCCGCTGGTCATCTTCTCAAATTATACGCGTACGGCATGTGGTGCAGGCCAGGCTCAGATGGGTCCGTTCTACTGCCCTGTGGACGAGAAAGTTTATATCGATCTGGCCTTTTATGACGAGATGAAGAAGCGCTTCAATTCGGGTGGCGATTTCGCTCAAGCCTATGTCGTGGCTCACGAAGTTGGCCATCATGTGCAAAAATTGCTCGGCATCGCCGAAAAAGTCGAACAGCTTAAAGAAAATGCCGACGAGCGGCGCCAAAACCAGCTTCAAGTCCGCATGGAGCTGCAAGCTGACTGCCTAGCCGGCGTTTGGGCGAACTTGAATGACCAGTTCAAACATCGCTTGCAGCCCGGCGATATTGAGGAAGCTTTAAACGCTGCGACCCAGATCGGCGACGACATGCTGCAGAAGAAAGCAACAGGCCGTGTCATGCCAGATGCGTTCACCCATGGAACCTCAGCCCAGCGCGTACGTTGGTTTAAGGCTGGGCTTGAATCTGGGCGGATGGACAATTGCGACACGTTCGGAACGAATGATCTGTAAGAGACCAACCGACGTTACAATCAAGCAACCAGCAATGAAGACGGGTAGCAACTTGGTCTAAAGTTAAAGAGACGGGGCGACGATGGCGGTGAAGCGGAAACTGCGTTTCCTTAATCAAAGTCAGGTCTATTGGGCCGCGCTCGTCGTTTTGCTTTGGCCTTTGGGTGCATTCGCCTTCGAACCCAAAGTTTCTTTTGCACCGCACGAAACTGCCTTCGTCGTGCCATCAGACGGCGGTTGGTCGCAAAGCCAGTGGTCGGAGGCGGCCAGTGTCTCCGAGCCCGCTAATGCCTCGCAAATGCGAGCGCTGATCAACAATATCTGGCGCGACGTCGTCCACTCTTGGCGTATGCGCGCGGTCCTCGGCGTCCCCCAAGGGCCCGCGCCGCAGTTGAACATCGTCAACAAGGTCGCGCCCGGTCACTGCTACGGGCTTTATATTAGCGCGGGCCCCGTCTACTGCACCGGCAACGGGACGATCTTCGTCAGCATCGAAGAAATGACGCGGCTTGCCGAACGGTTCGGCGAGCGCTCTGACGCTGCGCTATCCTTCTTGATCGCGCATGAGTTCGGCCACCACGTCCAATTGATCAACCACCGCTTTGGCGAGCTGGCGCGGCTGGTCAACGAGGCGCCTGAACGCAGACGAGAATATTCGCAGCGCTTTGAGCTTGAAGCTGATTGTCTGGCGGGCGTGTGGGCATCGCACAGCGCGTCTTTTGCCGCTGATGAAAATACGCGGCGCGAAATCATTGCGTCGCTCGATCTCATTGGCGATGATGCTGTTCAACTCGCGGCTTTCGGGACGGCCGATCCGTCGACCTTTTGGCACGGCACGTCAGCGCAGCGGGCGCGCTGGTTTATGATCGGCCAACAGAATAAAACGCTAGAGGCCTGCAACGTTCTCAACGCCAACGAATATTGAGACGGCCAAACCGGGTGTTTTTTTACAGCGCGTCGCCGCCGAAATCACCGACCTTGCAAGGTGTGCTGGCGTCCGTCAGCGTCTTGCACAACCGCTTGGCTTGAGCACTCGACTTGATCGGACCGGCGATCAAATCAAAGCTTGGATTTTGCGCGTCGCCACCGGCGACATAGCGGGGTACGAGATTTTTTAAAGCCGAGCCGTGACGATCAGCCAGCAGGCTCCAGCTCAAACGCAGTGCATCGACGGATGCCGCCGACGACAAACGGACACCCAAAGGCTTGGGCGCTGGTTTAACAACTGCTGGGCCAAAGCTGATGGCCTGGTCGCCCGCGGCAGCCGCAGGGGCTGCGGCAACAGCTGTACTCGCGGCTGCACTGGCCGGTGCAGTGCCGGGATCTACGACTTCGCCGGTCGTTTGCGCCACAGGTTCGGGCGAATTGATCACCCTTGGCTGAGCGGGCGTTGCGATAGTTGTCACCGGGGCCTCGGCTCCTGCATCAGCGCGGATCAACTCGCCCGTATTTGGTTTGGCTGACTGCGGCGCGCTCTTGCCCCCGTTCGTCGGCGGCGATGTTGTCTCGATCGGCGCTTGCGGCAGAGCTGACAATTTCTGCTCGATGGCCGTGACCTGATTTGCAAGGTTGCGGTCGCGCTCGACGACGCCTTCCACTTCCGTCTTGACCTTGGCCATATCCATTTGGATGCGCGAAACGCTGTCGCGCAATCCTGAAATGTCTGAAGCGAGCCGCGCTGCGGCGCGCTGGCCTCGGTTGGCTTGCGGATCGGAAAAATTGGAAACGGGAAAGAGGCCGTCGAGCCAGTCGGGCGCGAACAACAGGACCGAAAGATAACCGGTGGCGAGCGTGCCAAGCATCGTCCAGAGCACGACATAGCGATTGAAGATTGGCCGTTGCCTGAGAGGAACCGCGCTTTGCAATTGGGTCATGCGATGTGCCGTCCGGGTTGCCGGGTCGCGACTGAGTGCGCGCATTAATCTGACGCACCCGAATCGCACCAATGGAATCAACTGCAAAGGTGCGTTACCGAGCGCTGGCAGGCAATGGCGCTTTACAAATTGTGGTGCGCAACCTGTGGATCAATTGCGCGTGCGCAATCCCTTACCTCGCCACGTAAATTTGCTCACATCAAGTTGCAGCTCGGGCAAACACCAAGGTTGGAGGTGCCATCACGGCCCGCGACGACGCTGCAAGCTTGCGCTTGCCGCCTTCTCGACGCTAAGGAGGTCCTGCAATTCGCCGTTCCAGACCCGTCTGACGGTGCTGACCGCGTAGTTGGCGGCTTTTCTATGCGCGTTTCCTGAAGGACATCGATGAGCGCTCGCCCATTATTGATCATCGTACTGGCCGCAGGCAAAGGCACCCGGATGAAATCCGACCGCCCAAAGGTCCTGCACAAAGTCGCCGGCCGTTCGATGCTGGCCCACGTCTTGGCGTTGGCGACGGCATCTGGCGCGACGCGTTTGGCCGTGGTCGTGGGTCCACAAATGGCAGCGGTTGAAGCGGAAGCGAAACGTTTGGCGCCGTCGGCTGAGATCTTCGTACAGCACAATCAGCTCGGCACGGCCGACGCGGTGCTGGCCGCACGCGACGCAATCGCGTCTCACTCTGGCGACGTCATGGTGCTCTATGCCGACACGCCACTCATCGAGAACGAGACCATCGCTCGGCTTTCTTCCGTGCTGGACAGCGGGGCCAATGTCGCGGTGCTGGGCTTCAGAGCGCGCGACCCGAGCGGTTACGGCCGCTTGTTGACGGGACCGTCGGGCGAGCTGACAGCAATCCGCGAGGAAAAAGATGCCAGCGCCGCCGAGCGTCGGGTCGATCTGTGCAATTCCGGCGTCATGGCGTTTCGCGTGAGCGATCTGGCAGCGCTGCTCGCACGCATTGGCAATGCCAACGCCAAGAGCGAATTTTATCTCACCGATGCGGTCGAGATCGCGTGCAAGGATCGCATGAGGGCCGCTGTCGTGGAGTGCGACGAAGATGAAGTGCTCGGCGTCAACGCCCGCGATCAATTGGCCGCCGCCGAAGCGATCTGGCAGCAACGCCGCCGGCTCCAATTGATGCGTGACGGCGTGACGATGATTGCACCGCAGACGGTTTGGCTGTCGTTCGACACGGTCATCGGGCGCGATGTGATCATCGAACCCAATGTCGTTTTCAATCCGGGCGTTTGGGTGGGCGAGGGCGCAGAGATCAAAGCCAACTGCCACTTCGAGGGCGCGAAAATCGGTGCTGGCGCCAGGATCGGCCCGTTCGCGCGTTTGCGGTCGGGAGCGCAGCTCGGCGAAGACGTGCACGTCGGCAACTTTGTCGAGGTCAAAAACACGATCATGGACAAGGGCGCCAAAGCCAATCATCTGGCCTATTTAGGTGATGGTCACGTGGGCGCGCGCGCCAACATCGGGGCTGGGACAATTTTCTGTAACTATGACGGGTTCAACAAGCATAAGACCGAAATTGGCGCAGACGCCTTCATCGGTTCGAACTCGGCATTGGTCGCCCCGGTCAAAATCGGGGCCGGCGCTTATGTTGGTTCAGGCAGCGTCATCACCAAGGATGTCAGCGCGGGAAGCCTGGCGGTTGCGCGCGGGGCGCAGGAGGAGCGGCCCGGGTGGGCGGAGAAGTTCCGCCTCATGATGGGCCGCCGGAAGCCCAAGGCTTGATGTCAGCACGGTCTTTGCACGACGAAGGGGCTTACGTCTCAGGGCGGCGCAAAATAGCGCCAAATTGAAACATGTATTGAAACACTCTGTGACTTGAGGTGGCCGCTCGGCCCGGTCAATGTCTGACCGGGCGGGCGTAGAACGGGACGGCGATATATGTGTGGAATCATTGGAATTCTTGGGAAATCGGCTGTCGCGAACAATCTCGTCGACGGGCTGAGGCGGCTTGAATACCGCGGTTACGATTCGGCCGGCATCGCCACCATCGAAGACGGCCACCTTGAACGGCGCCGTGCCGAGGGCAAGCTGCGCAATCTCGAAAAGCGCTTATTGACCGAGCCGCTCGCTGGCCGCACCGGCATCGGCCACACGCGCTGGGCGACCCACGGCCGCCCGACCGAACGCAACGCCCATCCGCACATGACCGGCGGCGTCTCCGTCGTGCACAACGGCATCATCGAAAACTTCCGCGAACTGCGCGAAGAGCTCGAAGCCAAGGGCCACAAATTCGAAACCGATACCGACACCGAAGCCGTCGTCCATCTGATCTCGCACGAGATGCAGCACGACGCCTCGCCGGTCGACGCTGTCAAAGCCGCACTGCAACGCTTGCAAGGCGCTTTTGCTTTAGGGATCATTTTCGCTGGCCACGACGATCTGATGATTGCCGCGCGGCAGGGATCGCCGTTGGCGATCGGCCACGGCAGCGGCGAGATGTACTTAGGCTCGGATGCCATTGCGCTGGCGCCATTTACCGACGCGATCACCTATCTCGAAGAGGGCGATTGCGCGGTCATGCACCGCTCGGGCGCTGAAATCTTTGATCGTGCCGGTCGCACCGTCGAGCGGCCAATGGTCAAGTCGGTTGCCAGTTCCTTGCTCGTCGACAAAGGCAATCATCGCCATTTCATGGCCAAGGAAATCCACGAACAGCCAGAAGTCATCAGTCATACGCTGACCAATTACATCGATATGGCGGCTGGTAAGGTGGTGTTTCCAGACCTTGGCGTCGATCTCTCCAAGATTACCCGCGTGACGATCTCTGCGTGCGGAACGGCTTATTATGCAGGCCTTGTGGCCAAGTACTGGATCGAGCGGCTGGCGCGCGTACCCGTCGAAATCGATGTCGCGTCCGAAATGCGCTACCGCGAAGCGCCGATGCCAGAAGGCGGTTTGGCAATCTTTGTTTCGCAATCGGGCGAGACGGCCGATACGCTGGCGACGCTGCGCTATTGCAAGGCGAACGGTCAGCGGATCGCCTCCATCGTCAACGTTCGCACCTCGACCATTGCGCGCGAAAGCCATGCAGCCCTGCCAACGCTTGCTGGCCCCGAAATCGGCGTCGCCTCGACCAAAGCGTTCACCTGTCAGCTGGCCGTTCTGTCGTGTCTGGCGCTCGCCATCGCGCGGGCGCGCAACGCAATTTCGGAAGCCGAGGAAACGCGCATCGTGAAAGCGATGACGGAGTTGCCGCGTCATATCTCGGCCATTCTGCGCAACGAACAGCAAATTATGGGGATAGCTCAGGAGCTGTCCAAGGCCCGTGACGTACTTTATCTCGGCCGCGGTACAAGCTACCCGATCGCGCTCGAAGGCGCGCTGAAGCTGAAAGAAATTTCCTACATCCACGCTGAAGGGTATGCGGCTGGCGAGCTGAAACACGGCCCCATCGCGCTGATCGACGAAAATGTGCCCGTCATCGTCGTCGCCCCGGAAGACGAGCTGTTCGATAAAACTGTCTCGAATATGCAAGAGGTTGCCGCGCGCGGCGGGCAAATCATCTTGATTTCGGACGTCGCACCCGAAAAAGTATCCTGCAAACTGGCAGCCCACGTGAGAATGCCGAAGGTTGCCTCGTTCACCACGCCGCTGCTTTACGCCATTCCAACACAGCTAATCGCCTATCACACCGCCGTCGTGATGGGCACGGACGTCGACCAGCCGCGTAACCTGGCAAAGTCGGTGACCGTGGAATAAAGGGGAAAACATAAGTTATCCCAGGGCCCTGAATTTGCCTCGTTGGCAGGATTGCAATAAGACAGACCGGGGGCGTGCAGCGTTGGGAACGGAATCGACCGGCTGAAGGAGTCCGGGTCATGGGGAACAACAAGATATTTCCGCGCGTCAGCGCGCTCGCCGTCAGTGTCTGCATGTGCGCAGCCATCACCAATTCAACGCTCAGTTTGGCTGCGGGCAAGCATAAGCCTCAAGCAGCACCCGCTGCTGCTGCCCAGCCAGACGAAGCGGCTCAGAAGCAAAAAGAAGTGGCTGCTGCTCATGCGTCCTACGATGCAGGCGTGAAGTCTTATCAAGCGGGCAGATACGAGCCGGCGGTCGAATCCCTCAGTGCCGCTTTGCGTGGCGGCGGCCTATCGAGCACGGATATGGCGCATGCGCTGTTCTATCGCGGTGTCTCTTATAAAAAACAAAGCAAGCCAGGCTTAGCGATCTCAGACCTCACCAGTTCGCTGTGGTTGAAGAACGGCCTCACCGACACCGAGCGCGCCAACGCCACCGCCGAGCGGGCAGATGCTTACCGGCTCGCGGGTCTCGGCGATGGCAATAGCGGCGCGGAAACCGTATCCGTCGCCGATCCAAACAAGACCGCCGCGGCGAAGACGGTTTCCGACGGCGCGCCCGTGGCGGCACCTCAAGTTCAGCGCGCGGCCGGCCAAGTCGCAGCAAAAGAATCGCTGGGCGCACAAAGCCACTTTCCGACCTCGGTCGCCGATGGCGCTGCAGCACCAGTACCGCGTGCGAGCCGGCCGGTACAAGGCGATCAGCTGCTGGCGGCAATCAATCAGAATCAGCCTGACGTAACGCCAGCCGCCGCTGCCACGCCAGTGTTATCGGCTGCACCGATGGAGGCCGCAGACACCAGCGCCCCAACGACCAGCGCAACGGCAACGAGCGGCGCTTCATCGACGGTTTCGGGATTTTTCTCAAACATGTTCGGTGGGGCGAAAGCTAACTTCGCACCTCACCCCGTGACGACGGCATCGACGACACCTGCGGCCGCCACGCCGAATTGGAACGACACCACTTCGACAACTGGCTCGACAGCTGGCTCAATCGCTGGTTCGGTTGCGGCCGGCAAATCCGCTAAAGCCGCGACCGGCGCCAAGATAGCCGCCGAGCCTGCTTTCACGACATCTGCCGCTGCCGCACCGGCCGCAGCTCCCGCCCCCGTCAAGGGCGGGAAATTCAAAATCCATATCGCCGCCGTGCGCTCGAAAGCCGAAGCCGAAGCGTTAGCCCAAAAGCTCGTTCAGCAGCATGGGGCCGCACTCGCCAGCCGGTCGCCCACGGTCGATGAGGCCGTCATCGGCAGCATGGGAACGTTTTATCGGGTGCGCATTGGGTCATTTGCGACAGCAGAAGAGCCGCGTGGACTTTGCAACACATTGCGGACAAGTGGCGTTGATTGTCTCGTCGTGACAAACTAGAGCCTGGCCCGAGGGAAATCGGGCGCCACGCCCGGGCCCCGCAATGACCAAGTTGAAAAGCGATACTCCAAAGCTTAACGCCAAACCACTCGACGAGGCAGCCCAGCTCACCGCCGGTCTGCAGCGCCTCGCGCGCGACGGGGGCTCGAGCGGCTGGCATCTGGGCGCCAGATTTCGCAATGCCTTTCTGACCGGGCTGTTGATCGTCGGTCCGGTTACGATCACGCTGTATATCATGTGGTGGTTGATCAACTGGGTCGATGCCTGGATCAAGCCGCTGCTGCCCACGCACTACAATCCCGATACATACTTGCCGTTTCCGCTGCCGGGCCTCGGCCTCGTCGTCGCCATCGTTGGCTTGACGATCATTGGCGCGCTGGCGGCCAACCTGCTCGGCCGTTCGCTCGTTTCGACGGGCGAATTGATGCTGTCGCGGATGCCAATCGTCCGCAACGTCTACAGCGCCATCAAGCAGATTTTCGAAAGCGTCATCACGACGGCCGGCCCGAACGCGTCGTTTCAAAAAGTGGGTCTGATCGAGTTCCCCTCCAAGGGGCTGTGGTCGCTGGTGTTCGTCACGGCCGAAACGGTCGGCGAAATTGCCGACATGAAGCCTGGCGGCGAGGGCGACCTGCTCACCGTTTTCATGCCGACGGGTATCGTGCCGCCAACAGGCTTCATCTGCTTTCTGCCGCGTAGCGCCGTGACGTTTCTATCGATGTCGGTCGAAGAGGCGGCCAAGATCGTGCTGTCGGGCGGTATCGTGGTGCCCGACATCCAAGTGAAGCTCAAAGAAATGAACACGGCGGCGGCGGTGGCGCAGCTCAAAAGCAAAGAAGCAGCGCGCGGCGGCAAGGTTTAAGCGGCCCGGAACAGGCGCACGGCTTCATCGCATTCAAACAAGTAGAGCAACGCGCGCAGCGCTTGGCCGCGCGCCGAACGCAAATCCGGATCGGCCGCTAGTATCATTTGCGCGTCGTCGCGTGCCGCGGCCAGCAGCATTTCAAAGCCCGGAACTTCCGCCAGGCGGAAGCCCGGCTCGCCGCTTTGCCGCGCACCCAGCATTTCGCCGCCACCGCGCAACTGCAAATCTTTTTCCGCGATTTTGAAGCCGTCTTCCGTGCGTTCCATCATTTCAAGCCGCGCTTTGGCGGTCTCGCCAAGCGGTTGTTTGTAGAGCAACATGCAAAAGCTCTCGCGTGTGCCGCGCCCGACCCGCCCGCGCAGCTGATGCAACTGGGCAAGGCCGAAACGCTCGGCGTGTTCGATCACCATGATGTTGGCGTTGGGCACGTTGACGCCGACCTCGATGACCGTGGTGGCGACGAGAACTTTTAAAGTGCCCGCTGAAAACGCCGCCATCGTCTCGTCTTTTTCGCGGCCCGATAGCGCGCCATGGAGGAGGCCGACTTTTTGCCCTAAAACTTGAGTTAAATGAGCGTGACGTTCTTCGGCCGCCGCCAACTCTGAAATCTCCGAACTCTCGATCAACGGGCAAACCCAATAGACCTGCGCGCCTTCGGCTAATTGCGCGCGCACGCGGTCGATCAACCGTTCGATTTTTTCGAGCGGCACGGCCTTGGTGACGATCGGCTTGCGCCCGGCCGGTTTCTCGGTCAGCCGCGAGACATCGAGATCGCCGTAATGCGTCATCAACAGCGTGCGCGGAATGGGCGTCGCCGTCATCACCAGAACGTTGGTGCCGCCGTTTGAACCCTTGGCCTGTAAAGCCAACCTCTGGTGAACGCCAAACCGGTGCTGCTCGTCGATGACGGCGAAGGCCAGATCTTTGAAGATCACTTCCGATTGGAACAGCGCGTGCGTACCGATAAGCAGATTGATTTCGCCCGATGCCAGGCGGCGCAAGACTTCCTCGCGCGCCTTACCTTTTTCCCGGCCGGTCAGCAACGCGATCACGAGACCCGATTTTTCCGCCAACGGCGCGATGGTCTCGGCGTGCTGGCGCGCGAGCACTTCCGTCGGCGCCATTAGGGCGGCCTGTGCGCCAGCCTCGATGGCGATAGCGGCGGCGAGCAACGCGACGACAGTTTTGCCCGAACCCACGTCGCCTTGCAGCAGACGCAACATGCGGTGGGGAGCGGCCAGATCTGCGCTGATTTCGTCGAGCGCCAAGCGTTGCGATTTAGTCAGCTGAAACGGTAGCGAAGAAACGATCTTGGCGCGCAGTCGCCCATCGCCCGAAATCCGCCGGCCGCGTTCGCTGCGAACGTTCTGCCGCACCAGCCCGAGCGCCAGTTGTCCCGCCAACAGCTCATCATATGCGAGCCGCTGCCAGGGTGGCCCGCCGGCCGAAACATCTTGCGTGTCGCTCGGCCGATGCAGGCGGTTTAGCGCGCTTTGAAAGTCCGGCCAGTCGCGCGCCTTGAGCCAATCGGCGTTTTGCCACTCGGCTAGCTCGGGCACCCGTTCGAGCGCTTGGCGGGACGCTTTCTGCAGAATTTTGCCGGACAGCCCTTGAGTCAGCGGGTAGACCGGCTCCAGCATCGGCAAGTCATCGCGATGCTCGGGCGCCACGATGTAATCTGGATGCGTCATCTGCAGTTTGTCGCCGTAGCGCTCGACGCGCCCGGACACGAAGCGCGTCTCGCCAACCGGCAATTGCTTTTCGACGAACTTGCGCTCGGCGTGAAAGAACACGAGATCGAGGCGGCCGGTGTCGTCTTCGCACTCGACCTTGTAGGGCGCCTTCGTTATCCCGCGCGGCGGTGCCTTGTGTTTCAAAACGCGAACCTGGAGCGTGGCAATGGTGCCGGGCGCTGCATCGCGTACCGACGGCTCGGCGCGCCGGTCGACGATGCCCGCCGGCAAATGCCACAGCAGATCGACAACGCGCGCCTCCGTCACCATCGGCGGCAGATTGAGGCACTTATTCAATAGCAACAGCAGCCGGGGGCCAATGCCGGTCAGGCCCTGCGCCGAGGCAAACAGCGGATTAAGGGCATTGGATCGCATGAATGGTCAGGTCCCGCCACGCGGTAAGCGCGTATCGCTGTGAATGGCAGGCCAAACGTTTTCAACGGACGCGTCAATACGCATGACTTCCTCAAGCTTTGCGGAAACCGGTTCGGACTGTATAGAGCCTCAACAGAACCCATGAGAACCTATGTGGAACAGCGTGGCTCGTCCGCTTGTTGGCGTCAAGCAGGGCCGCCCCGTTATCCAGAATGGGTTATCCAGACCGGGGACGAATTTCGCTGCAATGATGGATGATCTTGAGCTTCGCCGCCGCCGCGCCGTTTATCGTGCGTGCCACCGTGGTACCAAGGAAATGGACGTTCTGCTGGGGCGCTTTACAGTCGCGTGCGTGGCCGAGATGGGCGACGCCGACTTGGCGCACTTTGAACGCTTCCTGGCGTTGCCAGACCCCATGCTGCAGACTTGGATCTTCGATCCGGGCGCCATGATTCCAAGTAAGATGGGACCAAGTGAATTTTTGACCAATGTCGTGGCGCTGCGGCGCTTCCACGGACTTGAAGGTCCCGACTCAGAAGACGTGCACAAGGACGAAGATGGCAGCGCCCGATAAAGTTTTTCGCACAACGTTCTCCGGCGTACCAGAAGGTCTCGATGCGCGCGTCGTATCGGACCTGACGCAGGCCGCCGCGCGCGATGGCACGCCCGGTTTCCATCTTCATGTTGCCCGCGACGACCGCAGGCTCGATCAGCTCGAAGCCGGTCTGCAATTTTTTGCCCCCGATCTCAAAGTTCTGTCGCTGCCAGCCTGGGACACTGTGCCCTACGACCGGGTCAGCCCGTCGGCCGACATCGTGTCAAAGCGCATCACGACGCTCGGCCGCCTCGTGATCGGGTCGATCAAAGAGCCGACGCTCGTGCTGACCACCGTCAACGCCATTTTGCAGCGCTTGCCGCCGCGTGCATTTGTACGCGCTGCGTTCAAGCCGATCGCGCCCGGCCAGCGCCTCGACATGAGCGAGCTCATCAAGCGCCTCGGGCTGTACGGATTTCAACGCGCCAGCACCGTGATGGAACCGGGCGAGTTTGCCGTTCGCGGCGGTATTCTCGATCTCTTTCCGCCCGGCCGCATCAATCCCATCCGGCTTGATTTTTTTGGCGACAATCTCGAAAGCATCAAAGGTTTTGACGCGCAAACGCAGCGCACGATCAAAGCCGTGCAGAAATTCGCGCTGATGCCGGTGAGCGAAGTGGCTTTCGGCGAGCAGCCGACAGCATTATTCCGCCAAGGATACGTCGCGTTGTTTGGCGGGGCGACCGGCGATGATCCGCTGTATGAAGCGGTGAGCAGCGGGCGGCGTTACCAGGGCCAAGAACACTGGCTGCCGTTGTTTCATCCAAGCCTTGAAACTCTGTTTGATTATTTGCCCGGCGCCGCGATCAGCTTCGATCATATGGCGGATGAGGCGATCGAACAAAGGTTTCGGCAAATCCAAGAGCATTATGAGGCGCGCGTTGAAAGCTTGGAAGGCGCGCGCTTTGGGGCGCCACCCTATAAGCCGGTGCCGCCAGACCGGATGTTCCTCGACGGGCGCGTGTGGGGACAAGAGCTGTCAACCCGCGGCCTCTACCGTTTGACGCCCTTCGACGTGCCGGCCGCCAAAGACGTTTACGCGATGAACGGCCGGCAAGGGCGCACGTTCGCCGCCGAGCGCGCCGACGTCGATGCCAACGTCTTCGATGCCGTGACGGGTCATATCCGCCGCCTGCACGAGGCTAACCGCCGCGTGATCGTGGCCGCCTGGAGCAACGGCGCGCGCGAGCGTCTCGTGACGCTGCTTGAAGATCACGGCCTCAAGAATACCTCTAAGGTTGAAAGCTTCGCTGAGGTTCAAGGATTGCAGCCCGGCGTCACGGCGTTTGCTATTTTGGGGCTGGAAAAAGGTTTCGAGACGCCCGACTTCACCGTCGTTGGCGAACAGGATATTCTGGGCGACCGGCTGGTGCGCCAGCGCAAACGCGCCAAGCGCGCGGCCGACGTTCTAACGGAAGCCACAAGCTTATCGACCGGCGATCTCGTCGTGCACGCCGATCACGGCATCGGCCGCTTTGTCGGCTTGCAAACGATCACGGCCGCTGGCGCCCCGCACGATTGCCTCGAGCTGATTTATGCCGGCGGCGACAAACTCTTTCTGCCTGTCGAAAATATCGAACTGCTGTCGCGCTATGGAGCGGACGAGGGCGACAGCCAACTCGACAAGCTCGGCGGCGCCGGTTGGCAATCGCGCAAGGCCCGCCTCAAGAAGCGCCTGCGCGAAATTGCCAACGAGCTGATCAAGATTGCGGCCCTACGCCAATTGCGCGAAGCACCGGTGCTGATCCCGCCAATGGGTGCCTACGAAGAATTCATCGCCCGCTTCCCTTACGAAGAAACCGAAGATCAGGCCTCCAGCATCGACGCTGTCGTGGCCGACCTGGCCTCCGGCCGCCCAATGGATCGCCTCGTGTGCGGCGACGTCGGCTTTGGCAAAACGGAGGTGGCGCTGCGGGCTTCGTTCGTGACCGCGTTGAACGGTTTGCAGGTCGCGCTCGTGGTGCCGACAACGCTGCTGGCGCGGCAACATTTCAAAACGTTCACCGAGCGCTTCAAGGGTCTGCCGGTGCGCGTCGAGCAGGCGTCGCGTATGGTGCCGACCAAAAAACTCGCTGAAACCAAAGCCGGGCTCAAATCAGGCGATGTCGATATTGTCGTGGGTACGCACGCGTTGTTGTCCAAGGCGATCGATTTTCAGCGCCTCGGTCTCCTCATTATCGACGAAGAGCAGCACTTTGGCGTCAACCACAAAGAGCGCCTAAAGAAGATGCGCGAGGACGTGCACGTGCTGACGTTGTCGGCGACGCCAATCCCGCGCACGCTGCAACTGGCGCTGACCGGCGTGCGCGAACTCTCGCTGATCACGACGCCGCCAGTCGATAGGCTGGCCATTCGCACATTCATTTCTCCATTTGATCCGGTCATTTTGAAGGAAGCCCTGAAGCGTGAACGCTTCCGTGGCGGGCAGACGTTCTATGTCGCGCCGCGCATCTCTGATCTCGACGAAGTCGCGGAATTTTTGCGCGAAGCCGTGCCGGATCTGACGTTCGCGCGCGCCACCGGCCAGATGACGCCGACAGATCTCGAAGATACCATGACCGCGTTCTACGAAGGCAAATACGATATCTTGCTGTCGACCGCGATCGTCGAATCCGGCCTCGACGTGCCCAACGCCAATACGCTTATCGTCCATCGCGCCGACATGTTCGGACTGGCGCAGCTCTATCAATTGCGCGGCCGCGTCGGGCGATCGAAGACGCGCGCTTATGCCTACATCACGACGCCGCCGGGCCAGAAGCTGACCGAAGGCGCTGAAAAGCGGCTCAAGGTTTTGCATTCGCTCGACACGCTGGGGGCCGGTTTTTCGTTGGCCTCGCACGATCTCGACATTCGGGGGGCGGGAAACTTGTTGGGCGAGGAACAATCAGGCCACATTCGCGAGGTCGGCTTCGAACTCTATCAATCGATGCTGGAAGAAGCGGTCGCGGCCATGAAGGGCGGCGACTTGGCAGAAGCTGGCGACAAGTGGAGCCCCGAACTTCAACTGGGCATGTCGATCCTCATTCCGGAAGCCTACGTCACCGATCTGCAATTGCGCCTCGGGCTCTATCGCCGCCTATCGACACTCGAGACCCGCGCCGAGATCGATGGCTTTGCCGCCGAGCTGGTCGACCGCTTCGGCGAACTCCCCGTCGAGGTGCGCCATCTGCTCGACGTCATGGAGATCAAGGGGCTGTGCCGCCAAGCCAACATCGCCAAGGTCGATGCTGGCACCAAGGGCGCCGCCGTCACGCTCTATCGGGCCACGTTTCCAAATCCTGAAGGGCTGATCCAATTCGTCCAAGCGTCGCGCGGTTCGGTCAAGGTTCAGCCGGATCAGCGCTTGGTCTTTCGCGCCAATTGGGATCTGCCGGAGACGCGCATCAAAGGTGTGCGCGCGCTCATTCAGCAGCTGGCCGACATTGCCGCTAAGTCGAAGAAGGCCGCCTGACCGAGAAGCGGTTGCTGCCCGCGCGTTCGGCGTGGCCCTTGGCGGTTGGCGATGGACCTGAGCCGTAGGCGACTTTGGCGACGCGGATCGCTTGCAGATAAATGATCGGGAAGATTACGAACAGGAACGCGCCGACCCACATCAGGTCGCGCATGTCGGCTTGGAAGCCGCGATAGAAGACGAGGCCGCCCGCTGCAAATCCGGCCGCGCACAACAGCGTAATCAACAGCGCTTGCAGGTGGTGCGAGAGCACGTACCAGGCGCCGACAACGGCCAGCAAAACGAACAGCCCGATGGACGACAATACAACCGGGTGCTGGCTAAGGTAGGTGAAAAGTTCCTGCAACATGTTTGCCCCCTAACGCTTGAAGTGCGATTTCAGCCCACGTCGAAATCTTCCCCGCTTGAATAGCCCCGACGGCCGCCCCTCGGCAAGTGCGGGCTTTTCGTCACAATGGACGTCGTTTTATCATTTTGATCTTAGCCGATGACAGATCCGGCTCAAACGTTCGACAAATGCTGCAACATTGAACGTTTGAGTTTGCCGTTGGGCGTGCGCGGGAGGCTCTCGAGGAAGACGATCTGGCGGGGTATTTTGTAGGCGGCTAGACGTGCGCGGGCAAATTCCAGCAGCGTCTGATCGTCGAGTTCGGCACCCGGCGTGCGCACGACAAAGGCACCGATGACGCAGACGTCGTGGCGGACGCGGACTTCGGCGCAAGCAACGTCCGCGACGCCTGGACACTGCGCGATGGCCGCCTCAACTTCCTGCGGCGACACCCGAAAGCCGAACGCCTTCATGATGTCGTTCGCCCGCCCTCGATGTGTGACGTAGCCGTCGTCATCGATCGAGCCGACATCGCCGCCGATGAACCAATTGCCGCGCAGCACGGCGCGCTCCTCTTGGGGGCGCTGCCAATAGCCGATCATGAGACCGGGATCTGAGCGATGGACGGCGATCAATCCCTCTTCGCCCGCAGTCAAAGGGCTGTCGTCGCCCTCAACACTCAATATCGCGACGCGGCGTCCAGGTTGGGGACGGCCAACTTTTCCTGCGACACGCGGCGTATCGGGACCAGATGAAATATAAGTTGAGATCTCGCTCATGCCGAGTGCTTCGTAGAGCGGTTTGCTCGTCTCGCCTTGCCAGGCTTCGAACAATCCCGGTGGCGGCGTCTCACCAGCCATCAGGCCGTGCCGTAAAGTGGCGAGCGCCGACGCCGAGGGAGAAGCGTATTTCAAAATTTGCCGGTAAAGGCTCGGCACGGCGGCAAACAAAGTCGCTTGCGTTTGCGCGATGAGATGAGGCCAAAGAACGGGATCTTTTTCTCCCGTGTAGACAATCGCGGTGGCGCCGTTGGCCCATGGATCGGTCAAGCCCGTGCCAAGCGTATAGGTCCAATTAAATGCGCCAGCGTGCAGCATGCGGTCGGCAGCACTGAGCCCATACCAGCTCCGATACATCGGGCGGCGTCCAAGCGCTGAGCGATGGGCGTGCAGAACGCCTTTGGGCTGAGCTGTCGTGCCGGACGTGTAGACCAGAAAGGCAGGATCGTTGGCTTTGGTTTGAGCGTAGCCCGCGCGCACCGGCCCCGCGACCCAGCGCGCGATCTCGTCGCCAGCGACGAGCTGAACGCCTGCTGCCAATTGCAGCGCGGGCGCGCGGTCGCTGAGCGCCACCAATTGAGCTTGACTGTCGGCGATCAGAAAATTCAATTCTGGTGCCGCGAGCGCGCTCGAAACCGGCAACGGCACAAAGCCGCCAGCGATTGCGCCGAAAAACAACACCGCATAGGCAGAGGTATTTTCAAGCGCAATGACGATGCGTGCGCCCGGCTCTAGCCCCCGACTTTGAAGTGCTGCAGCGGTGTTGAGAACCCCGCGTTCAAGCTCGCGAAACGTCCCGACTTCGGCTGGCTGCGTGGCTTTTGGATCGTCAATCACGATCAGGGCTGGATGGTCAGGGCGCGTGCGCGCGGCTTGCCCGATGCAGTACTGCGCCATGTTGAACGGCATCGTGTTGAACGGCGACGCGCCGGTCACGGGTTCGCCTCGACCCACCAGGTATCAAACGCGTAGCCGAAGACCGGCGTTTTTTTCGGGTGCCCGAGTCGCTTCCAATAGGCGACCCACTGGCGCGGAATGTAGTACAGCGGCACAGCGTAATCGCCCGACAGCAAGATCCGATCGAGCGCGCGCACAGCCGACACGAACTCGGCTTCTGTCTTGGCGGCAAGCATCGCGGCGATCATGGCGTCGGCGGCTGGGCTTTGGACGCCCGCAAAATTGTACGTGCCCGGCGTCTTGGCAGCATCGCTCGACCAGCGGAACAATTGTTCGTTGCCGGGCGACAGTGACGAAGGCCATGAATTCTGTATCATGTCGAAATCATAGTTCGAGAGCCGACCTTGGTATTGCGCACTATCGACAACGCGCACGCGGGCGCGAATACCGAGCGGCTCCAAGCTGCGCGCATAAGATAGCAGTAGCGCCTCTTGCGCGCTGTTGTTGGCGAGAATTTCAAACGCCAGTGGACGGCCGGTTTTGTCCTCAACCAAAACGCCGGACTTCATGATGTATCCGGCCTGTTTTAAAAGCAGCGAGGCGGCCCGCTGGTTAGCCCGGTTTTGCCCGCTGCCGTCGCTCGCAGCCAGGATGCTGGCACCGGCCAAATTTTCCGCGCGCACGGTTTGCGGAAAGGGCGCGAGCAACGCGCGCTCTGCCGCGTCGGCGGGCCGCCCGACCGAGGACAAGTAAGAGCGGTCGAAGAAGCTTTCGTTGCGCT
Source organism: Hyphomicrobium sp. (assembly GCA_031367425.1). GTDB lineage: Bacteria > Pseudomonadota > Alphaproteobacteria > Rhizobiales > Hyphomicrobiaceae > Hyphomicrobium_B. The sequence goes on along the minus strand of JANLPU010000025.1, from coordinate 67,292 downwards.
TATAAAGTCCGTTGAACAAAATCCGGTTGACCCATTCGAAATCGAACGCGGTGATCAAAGCGCGCCGTACCAGTGGATCGGCGAAGATCGCGCGCCGCGTGTTGAACGCCAGCGCCGTCATGCCCGCCGGCAAACCAATCTCGAATTCGCCTTTGATGATCCGGCCGTCGCGAACCGCTGGAATGTCATAGGCATCGGCCCAGCGCCCAGGATCGTCTTCCAACCGCATGTCGATGGCACCGCGTTTGAACGCCTCCAGCATCACGGAGCCTTCGCGATAATAGTCGAAGCGGATCTCGTCGAAATTGAACCGGCCTTTGTTGACGCCCAAATCGCGGCCCCAGTATTTCGGGTTGCGCTGATAGGTGAGGGAGCGGCCCGCGTCGATCGTCTTGAGCGTGTAGGGGCCAGATCCCGTCAGCGGCACAAGCGACGTTTTATCGAACGTCTCGGCATCGGTTGCGTGCCGCGCGAAAACCGGCATCAAGCCCAAAATGAGTGGCAGCTCGCGGTCAGCGGCATCTTGGAACGTAAAGCGCACTTCGCGATCGCCGATCCGCTCGGCCGCGACCACCTTGGCGAAATACGTGCGGTGGTTCGGGCGGCCTTTGGTTTTCAAAATATTGAATGAGAAAATGACATCGTCGGCGGTCACGGGCTGGCCGTCTGAGAATTCGGCCCTATCATCGAGTTTGAACGAGACGGCCCGGCCGTCATCTGCCAGGTCGATTGATTTGGCAAGCAAGCCGTAGAGCGTGAACGGTTCGTCGAGGCCGCGCGTCATCAGGCTTTCGACGCTGAACTCGCGCACGCCGGCCGCCGCCACGCCTTTGATGATCAGCGGGTTTGTGCTGTCGAAGGAACCCATCAGCCCGAGGGTCACCCGTCCACCCTTGGGCGCGGTCGCATTGACGTAGGGAAAGTTTGCAAAGTCTGCCGCCATTGTCGGCGTTCCGTGCAAAGATATTGCAGGCTGCGGCGAGGAATTAGCCGCACTGGCGCCCAAGCCCTGCCAGGCAGCGGCAGCCGTTAACAAGGTAGCTAAGAGCAGGCGCATGGGATTAACATTCCAGACCGACGCAGATGCCTCTGATATCACGTTGCAAAACTATGTGTTCGGCGATTGCATGACCCGAAGCGACTGTTAATAGCTAAGCTTTAAGGCTGAAACAGCATGTCGCAGTGGCCGCTTTGTCACGACGAATGACGGAGCAGACTTACTCCCAAGACACCGCAAACCGTGGTCACGGGATTGCCGCAATCCGAGCCTTACTCGCAGCCTTCGAAGGTGCCAGAGGGCGCCCGGACCCGCGTGAAACGCGCGGCTTTGAGAGGGGCAGAGCTGGCGCGACCGGCTCTCAAACACAAGGATTTTACGGTTCATGAGAAATGCAGTTACGCGCTCCGGCACTATTAAAGCTGGAATTGGTGGCGCAGTCGTTTCGGCTTTGGCGCTGTCGGCTATTTTTGGCGCGACCGCCGGTTTTGCCCAACAAAAAGCTGCTGCACCGGCCGCCGCTCAGAAGCCGGCCGCTGCCGCAGCACCCGCTGCCGCTAAGCCGACAGCCACAGCTCCGGCCGCCGCAGGTGCTGCTCCCGCCGCCGGAGCCGCTCCCGTCGAGGTTGGTGCCGACGGTACCAAGAGTGCCTGGGTGAAACTTTGCGAAAAGGCCCCCATTGTCAAAAAAGACAAGGACGGCAAGGACGTCAAAGAAGAGAAGAACCTTTGCCTAACCCATCATGAGCGCCTCGATGGCAACACCGGCATGGTTCTGGTTTCAGCCGCCATCCGCGAAGTCGAAGGCCAGGACAAGCAGTCGCTGATGGTGATGGTGCCGTTGGGCATGGCCATCCCGCCGGGCATCCGCGCCGCTGTCTACACGAAAGAACAGTGGGCCGCTGCTGCCAAGAATGAAAAAGTCGACGAGAAGTCTTTGAAGCCCATCGAGCTCAAGTATTCGCTCTGCCATCCGGCCGGTTGCACGGCTGAAATCGAAGCGACAAAAGAAGTTGTCGATCAGATGAAAGCCGGCGGCGGCATTATGGTGCTGGCGATGAATGCGGCGGCTCAGCCGATCGGCTTTCCCGTTCCGCTGGACGGCTTCACTGAAGCTCATGCTGGTCAGCCGATCGACAACAAGAAATACGCCGAAGCCCGCAGCGCTCTGATGAAGCAAATTCGCGAACGTCAGGCTCAATTGCAAGAACAGGCCAGAGCCGAACAGAACAAAGGCGAATCGGCAGCGTCAGCCGCGATCAACGAGGAAATCAAGGCCGGCAACGGTCCGAAGGATGTTCGTGACGGAGCGACACCGGCCACGACCGGTTCGACGGCGGCGAAACCTGCTGCTGCAGCGGCGCCTGCGCCGAAGAAGTAACGACCGCAGTTGCTGCAATCGCTTGAAATGAGGAGGACGCACACCCGTGCTTCCTCCTTTTTTTATGCTGGGCGACGGCGACGCTCAGCCGCCCGAAGGATGAGCCCGAATGAGTAGCCCGAAAGTGTAGAACGTGCCCGCGTTAATGAGACCGGGTGTTGCGCAACTTATAGCTGCCTTCGCCGGAGGCCACGAAGTGCTCGGCGATCGCTGGATGTTTCAACGGTTCGCCGCTGTCGTCCGGCAACAGGTTTTGTTCCGACACGTAGGCGACGTAAACGGTCTCTGAATTCTCAGCAAAGAGATGATAGTAGGGCTGGTTTTTGCGTGGCCTGATTTCTTCAGGAATAGCCATCCACCACGCGTCAGTGTTGGCGAACACGGGATCGATATCGAAAATCACGCCGCGGAAGGGGTAAAACCGGTGGCGCACCACCTGCCCAACCCTGAACTTCGCTTGTTTGATTTCGCCCATGCTATGCGTCCATTCCGCCAAGTGTCTGAAGGTTGGCATTCGAGCGGGCGGGCGAGCCAATGTCAATTCTCTCGCAGCAGCATTGCCACCGCGAGAGCGAAAGAGACACACTTCACCGCCCGGCCGATTACAATCCGTACGCCGCCGACAGCCCCGGGTCCTTGCTGGCGACGAGCCGGGCCAAATCGACGATCACCTTGGCTTGCTTCCACGTCGCGTCGTCTTGCATTTTGCCGTCGATCATGACCGCGCCGGTGCCGTCGGGCATGGCCGCTAGGATACGTTTGGCGAACGACACTTCGGACGGATCTGGCGAGAACACGCGTTTGGCAATTTCGATCTGCGAAGGGTGCAGCGACCAAGCGCCCAGGCATCCTTGTAGGAACGCGTTGCGGAACTGAGCCTCGCAGGCGGCGGCATCTGAGAAGTCTCCAAACGGGCCATAAAACGGTTTGAGACCATAAGCCAGGCACGCATCGACCATTTTGCCGATCGTGTAGTGCCACAAATCCTGCTGATAAAACCCGCGCGGGCTGCCCGGGTCTTTGCTAGCGTCGGCGAGTACGCCGTAATCTGGATGGCCGCCGCCGACGCGCGTCGTCTTCATGCCGCGCGAGGCTGCCAGGTCGGCCGGCCCCAAGCTCATGCCGTGCATGCGAGGCGAGGCGGCGCCGATCGCCTCGATGTTATTGACCCCCTCGGCCGTTTCCAGAATGGCGTGGATCAAAATCGGCTTGCCGACGCCGTGCTTGGCCTCGAGCTGTGCCAGCAACTGGTCAAGGTAATGGATATCCCACGGCCCCTCGACCTTGGGCAGCATAATCACATCGAGAGCGTTGCCGACGCTCGAGACGATCTCGGTCACGTCATCGAGCATCCACGGCGAGTTCAAACAATTGATCCGTGTCCACAATCCCGTCGTGCCGAAATCGAACTCGCGCGCCATCGAGATAAACCCGCGCCGCGCGGCCTCTTTGTCGCCGAGCGCAACGGCGTCTTCGAGGTTGCCCAATACAACGTCAACTTGACCGATGGTGTCCTTCAGCTTGGCGCGGATTTTCTCGTTATGAGGCGGAATGAAATGGATCATCCGTTCAATTCTGACCGGCAGCGCGCGGAAGGGCTCGGGCGCTCCAATGGCCAGGGCGGCGAAATGCTTAGCAGGCGTACGGGTGAGACCCATGGCGGGCGAAGTCCTTAAACGATTGTGGTGAAGGGGGGACCATAAGGGCGCAAGGCCAAGTGTCAACTAGTCGGCGCGGGGACGCGACGAGCGGGCGCGGGATCATGACGCCATCGCGCGGGACCCCTAGGGGCCTAAGACCTAAGACCACCAACGGACCTTCCGCCAACGGCCAAATTATTGCATAGTGCAACGGACCAAAGGCTCAATTCTCCATTTCGACGATCTGCCGCTGACACGGTTCGACACCATGACGCCATTCTTAATAAGGGTTTGCACTATCGCCCGCGCTGCCTCGAGCCACGCTTTGGCGCGACCTCTGCTGCGTTGACGAAATCGATTTATTTTATGTAACGGGAGTTTTCAGATGGCATCGCTAAAGGGCACAAAGAAGAAAGATATTTTGACTGGCACCAATGGTGCCGACAGCATATTCGGCTTCGCTGGCAACGATGTTCTCTTTGGTGGCGCGGGCAGCGATAAGCTCTACGGCGGCAAGGGTATCGACAAACTTTTCGGCGGCGCTGGCAACGATCTGCTCGACGGCGGCGTCGGCGACGACACGATCGTGGGCGGCAAGGGCACCGATACGGCGGTTTTTTCGCAAGCCAGCTCGAATTACACGGTGACGCGGTCGGGCAGCAACCTCTTCGTCACCGGGCCCGACGGCCGGGACACGGTTGCAGCGGACGTCGAAATCTTAAAATTCGCCAACACCTCGATCGTCATCAAAGCCTCGGGGCCGGTGGCGGGCAACGACGCAGCGTCTGGCAACGAAGATAGTTCTTTCACTACCAGTAACGTGCTGCTCAATGACACCACGCCGATCAACACGCTGACGGGCGCGAGCATCACGGCGTTCAGCCAGGGCGCGCACGGCTCGGTCGTCAACAACGGCGACGGAACGTTCACCTACACGCCGGTCGCCAATTACAACGGCGCCGACAGCTTCACGTACACGATCGACAACGGCATCGGCGGCAAGAGCACTGGCACCGTCTCCGTTCAAGTGGCACTTGTGGGCAAAAATTTCAGTTTGACGACCGGCGCCGATACCGCTCCGAACTTCACCGGCACGGCCGCCGACGACAAATATACCGGCAGCGTATCGACCGATTTTCCTTTTCTCAGCACCTTCAATGCCGGTGACAGTTTCGACGGCGGCGCGGGCAACGACAGCCTATCGGTCGCGATTTCGGGCGCGAGCTTTGGTGGCCTCGTCAATGGCACGCAGATTTCCAACATCGAGACTGTCTCTATTACCAATACTGAAACAACGGGTCAGGTCGCTCTCAACGCCGCGCTTTGGTCAGGTGTCACGAAGATCGTTTCGAATGCTTCCAGCCCGTTCGCCGACACGAATATTATTAACGTTGGCGCACTCGTCACTGCGGAAATGAAGAACAACTCAGGCAATCTGCGCATTGGTTACGGCCCGACATTGCTGACAGGGTTGGCCGATACCCAGAACTTGATTTTGACCAATACGTCGAGCGGCACGTTTACGGTTGGCGATGGCGGAGCAAACACCGCCGAAACGCTGCATATCACGTCGCAAGCGACGACGCCGAGCCCCACGGCCAATTCGATCATCATCGACGCGAATAATAATCACACCGCAATTGCGATCGATGGCGCGCAAAAGTTGGCCCTCGATGTCGGCCTTTTGAACACCCTGACGGCAATCAATGCCTCTTGCATGTCAGGTGGTGGCGTTGATCTCAGGGGGCTCGGCGCGCAGTCAGCCTCCCTTTCCGTGATAGGCTCAAGCTTCGACGATCAATTCGACTACAGTGCTGGTCTTGGGATACTTGGCCCCAACACAGTTGCTGGCGGCGCGGGCACCGATCTTTTGATCCTGAGCGGCGGCTTTGGCGGTTCATTCGTGGGCCTGTCGAGCATCGAACAGCTTGGCGCAACCGGCTTCAGCACACTTGCCGTGACGCTCGATGCTGCGGCTCAAACGGCTGGCGTCAACACAATCAAAGCGTTCGACAGCAGTACTGTCAACATTACCGTGGCTGCCGGTTTCACCGGACCGTTGACCGTCGATCTAGACGCTCGCGCGGTTAATCATACAACGCCTGGAAACGCGACGGATAGCGTTGACGCCTCGGCGATGACTGGCAAACTGACGGTTAAGTCGCTCGCTGGTAATCTGACTGCAGCTGATCTTTTGACAGGGGGCGTCGGCGTTACGGATGAACTCATCCTCACTGCGGACGGCGGGCCTGCGAATCTCGTTGGGGTCTCGGGCTTTGAAACGGTCACGGTTCTCGCCGGTACACCGGCGTTGAGCACGATCACTATTACGACAGCTGATACGACTGTGGCCGCTGGAAAGACATTGACCGTTAACGCGGTGGCGCTGACCAACGCGGGCACAAACTTCACCTTCGACGGCAGCTTGGAAAGTGACGGCAAATTCGTCGTCACAGGCGGCGCAGGCATGAACACTCTGACCGGCGGCGCTGGCGATGATGCGCTGACCGGCGGTGCAAACGATGATTTCTTGACCGGCGGTGCGGGTAATGACACCCTCACCGGCAACGGCGGGGCAGATCAACTCACCGCTGGCCTGGGCATCGATAAACTCTACGGCGGCGCGAACGACGACACGTTCGTGCTCGATGGAAATCTGACAAGCGGGGACATTATCGACGGCGGCACGGGCACCGGCGACAAACTTCAAGTCAGCGCAACTGTTGCGGACATCGACTTGAAGAATGTCATCAATGTCGAAGTCTTGGAATTGACGGTTGGCGGACTGACGGCGACATTGGGTGCGGAAGCCGCAGGCGGTGGCCTCGGCCTCACAGGTAGCGGCATCAACAAAGTTCTTGGCACGATCGGGACCGATATCGTCAACATTACTGCGGTCTACAACAACGCCATCACCGTCGATATCAGAGGCGGGACGGACACCGTCTCGGTCGATGTACTTTCGCACGCCACGCTGACCGTGTTGGCGAATGCTGGTGCACTCACAGCCCTTGATCAGTTAACGGGCAGCACCTTCGGCGGCGATACGCTCAAGCTCACCGCCGATGGCTTAACAGCACAACTCAACAACGTCTCAGGCTTTGAAGCGATCACCGTTCTGGCGAGCCTTGCTTTGGGTGCATCGATCATCGTAGGCGCGGACACCGTCGTCACCAATGGCGGCACGCTCACCGTCGATGCTTCAGCATTGACCAATATCGGCGCAGCCTTCACCTTTGACGGCTCGGCGGAAATCGTGCCTGTTGGCCCTGACGTCGTCGGCCACTTCAACGTCACCGGTGGCGCAGGCAGCGACAGCATCACCGGCGGCGACGGCGCGGACAGTCTGAGCGGCGGTGGTGGCGCTGATACGCTGTTCGGCGGCGTCGGCGCTGACAGCCTCAGCGGCGGCAGCGGCGACGACATTCTGCTCGGCGGCGCCGGTAACGACACACTTATCGACGGCGGCATTGGTGACGACTCGATCAACGGCGGCGCTGGCAACGACATCATCAATGCGGGTGCTGGTGCTGACGACATTGTCGTACTCGGCGACGGGACATTACTCAACGCAGGTATTAATGTCGCGATCAACGTCGCGGCTGGTGGGCTCGACACCATCGACGTCGGTCTTGATGCTGTACAAGACCGGCTGTTATTCGATCTCGACGTGGCACCCAACGGCGTCTCAATCGTCAATAATTTCCACGCACGCACGAATGCAACAACGGAAGACCGCATCGTCGTTGAGACGGGTTCCACATGGGCCATCGGGGGCGAAGTTCTACAGAGTAGCCCAGGCGCTACTGACGCGAGGCTCGTCATCCTCGACAACGGGCCGATCCTCGGATTCTCGTCACAGGCGGACGCAGCCGCTGCCGCCGACGCTCTTCAAATCGGATCGACTGTCGGAGAAAGTTACCTGTTTGCTTGGACCGATAATACGGCGGCACACACGGTCCACATCACCTACGCCACGGTCGATTCCACGATTGATACAAACCTGGATCAATTCAATGATCTTGTGACGCTCAACGGCGTGACGCTCGCGCAGCTGAACCTCGGAGACTTCGATTTCATCATCTGACGCAACACCGTCAGGCAACTCACAAGCCCCGGCTGCTCATCGCGCCGGGGACGCTCACTCCTTGAAAAACACCGCGACTTCCGACTGGAAAATCCCGCGCCCCTGCTGAAACTGCATCATGTGTCCAGCCCCCGGCACGATCACATATTTCTTATGCGCATTGGGCAGCGCAACGAAAAACGGCATCAGCCCGTCGGTGTCGGCGACGTCGTCGTACTGGCCGTGGATCATCATCACCGGCACGCTGATCGCGGCCGGATCGACCAGCGGCAGCTTGGTGCACATATCAATCTGCGGGCCCGTCGGCGTCACCGTCTCAGCCACGGATGCGGCCTGTGCGAACGCATCGATGACGTTTCGATCGTTGACGGCCTGCGGCGTCGCAGAGACGAAGCGCGATTTCCAATTGGCTTCTGGAATGCTGATATAAGGCTGGGCGCGCAGCGTTTCGAGATTGAGGCGACGGCGTACCAAGTCTGGGCTGCCAGCGTGCATTTGCGCGAAGCTCACGTATCGGCTCACTTTATCGCCGTGCGCGCTCACGTAGAGCCCGGCGTATTGCGTGCCCCACGACCACGCCAGCAGCCCAACTTTAGCCACGCCGCGTAAGCGTTCGACATAGTCGATGGTCGTGCCCAAATCGATAGCCGCATCGGCCGTCGTCACGCCCTCGTCGGGGTGCGTCGAGCGGCCGAAACCGCGCACATCGAGCGCGAACACGTCGAACCCCTCGTGCGCCAGATAATCCATCAGGCTGTAGGGAGCTTCACCGTTGGCTCGTTGTTGCCCCGGCACTTGTAAATCGAAGCTCTCTTGCCCCGACGACGCCGAGCCGTGCGCCAAGACGATCACCGGCTTGCCAGCGGGATCGCCGTCCGATTTCTCCCAAATGCGGATTTTGATCTGGGCTGCTTGCGCGAAGTGTTCGACGCCCTTGGCCGGTTCGGCCTGCTTGGCTTGCACTGCCGCGCCCGCAAAAATGGCCAACGCACAAAACAACCGGGCGGCTCGAAAATTTGTCATCGCTCAAAACCCATCGGCCCGTGTTTTCACGATGCAATCGAGGCCGCCATTGTCTCGCGCAACGCCGCGTCCGGCATGGCCCCGCGCCCCGCATTCATATTGTCGGCCATGTGCTCTGGCTTGGCGGTGCCGGGGATCGCGCACGTTATCGCCGGGTGCGAAATGATGAACTTCAAAAGGATCTGCGCCCAGCTCGTGCATTCGATCGGCGCGGCCCAAGACGGCAACGGCCGGTCTTTGAGGGTGCGCAACAATCCGCCCCCGCCGAACGGACGGTTGATCAGCACCGCGATGCCGCGATCGGCTGCGAGCGGCAGCAGAGTTTTTTCCGCCGCGCGATCGTCCATCGCGTAATTCAGCTGCACGAAATCGAGTTTTTCTTTGCGCAGCACGGCTTCCAGTTCGCCATACGCGCTCGACGTGTAGTGCGTGACGCCAATGTATTTGACGCGGCCCTCGGCTTGCCAGCCGCGCAGCGTTTCCAGATGCACGGCATAGTCGACGAGATTGTGCACCTGCATCAGGTCGATCTTTGGCGTTTTCAAAAGTGCCATCGAGCGTTCCATTTGCGCGATGCCCTCAGTGCGGCCGCGCGTCCAAACTTTTGTCGCAACGAAGGCTTTGTCGCGCCCTGAAGCTTGGGCGAGGATATCCCCGGTCACGGCTTCCGCGCGCCCGTACATCGGCGAGCTATCGATGACGGTGCCACCTGCGCCCAGCAACACGTCGAGAACTTGGGCCAGCGCCATGCGTTCTGCCGCGCCGGCGCCGACGTCGAAGCCTTGCCAAGTGCCAACGCCGATGACGGGTAGCGGCTCTTTCGTCGACGGGATGAGGCGCGTTGCAATGGCGCCTTGCTCGGCGCCCTGAGCTGTCCCCGTGCCGCCCTTCAACGCTGCCGCCATAACCGCTGCCGCCGACGCGCGCAGGAATTGGGCACGCGTGATATTGGCTTCACTCGAGTCGATGGACGTAGCTGGCATAAGGCTGCTCCCGATTGGCTGCACGTGGCAACGAGACTATAGCTGAGTGAGCATTTAACGCTGCGCAAAACTTAAAGCCGCTTCAAATGTCCTCAGGTGCCAGCTGCGGCGAGCCCAGGCTTGCGGCTTCGGCCGCCTTGATCAGAGCAATGATGCGATCGTTATGGGGTACCGCGATGTTGTGCGCCAATGCGAGGCGTTGAATAGCGCCTTGCAGATCGTCGATTTCGGTCGGGCGGCGACGTTCGAGGTCTTCCCACATCGATGAGCGCGCGTGGGCGTCGATGGCCAGCATGTGCGACGCGATACGCCCGAACAGCACATCCGGCAGCCGCAACGCTATGGGCATGAACGTCGGCTTCACGCCCTCTATCGCGACCGTTTTTATGCGCGCGGCTTTCAGAACGTTCAGCGCCTCGCTCTGTTGTTGGCTCAAGATCACACGCCAGCGCCGGTCGGCGAGTTGGCGCGCGAGCGGCAGACCGCACAGCGCGTTGACGGCATTATTCAGATTGATGACGAGCTTACTCCACAGCACAGCCGTCATGTCGGCATGTTCGGCGGCGGGCAGACCTGGCACATCGATCAACTTAGCGACGCGCATCTGTGTCGGCTCGATTTGGATCGTGCCGCTGGTCGCACGGATGAAAAGTGGCGTGCCGTCGCTGGTGGTGGTCTGCACAACGTTGAACGGCACCATGCCGACGGCAACGATAAAGCTCCCGCCTAAAACATTTTTGAGACGCTGAGCGTTTTCCGTGCCGTTCTGCAGGCTGACGACGGTCGCGCTTGCTTTGGCCTGCGCGCCAATGAGCTCCGCCACCTCAATGGTGTCCCGGCTCTTTGTGGTGACCAGGATCATCTGCGCGTCGCCAAGCGCGTCTGCGGGGCCGGTCGCCAGGCGTAGCTGGCCGGGCGCGACGTGCCGGGCGGGCGCGGCTAAATCGCGGATCGATAAGCCGCGCGCGGCGATTGCCTGCGCCAGAGTTGGACGCAACAGCAGCGTCACATCATGGCCCGCCAGCGCCAGCGCCCCGCCAACATAACACCCGACGCTGCCTGCACCCGCGATGGTGATCTTATGGGGCAAACTCTCGCTCATCGTTGAAGTCTTAGCACGCGCGTCGTGATGCGGAATGGCCAGCGCGGCGCTAACTCCAACGCCGGTTGCTCCACATCCATTGCTCTGGCGTCTCGCGGACCCATTCTTCGAATTGCCGCGTCATGGCAGCGGTTGCCCATTTGATGTCGGCTGATTGATCGCGGGTGCGCGGCAGGCGCAACTCTTTCAGCTCGATTTCAAAGCGGCTGTCGTCGCCGATGCGGGTGCAGCGCGACATCCAGATGCGCCCGCCCGTGCGGCGTGCGATCATCGCCGGGATCGTCACCGTTGCAGCATCGCGTCCGAAGAACGGAACGGGGAGCCCCGTTTTGTCCCACAAATCGCACACCACGCCGAGCTGTCCGCCGCGGCGAACAAAGTCCATAATGGCGCGCGCGGTTTTCTGGCTCTCGCCGTGATCGCCTTCGACGCGGCCGCGCCCGAACAGCCCGCCAGGATAGAGGTCCTTGCGTTGGTCGCGCAGGAACTTGTCGACATATGGGTTATTCACCGAGCGGTAGACAGCGGCGGGCTTGGTGCCAGCCATGGCCAGCGGCCAGATGGCGAATTCCCAATTGCCCATGTGCAGCGACACGCCGACGATGGGGCCGAGCTTGTCTTTGTAGCGCCCAAAAACCTTCGGGTTCTTAATCGTGATACGCGTTGGATCTGCGATGATGCGATCGATTTGCATCGTTTCGGCCATAACGCGGCCAAGGTTTTCCCAGTGCTTGAGCGCGATCACCAGACGCTCGGATTGGGCCATGTCCGGGAAAGCTATGGCCAAGTTATCCATCGCGCGCCTGTGACGCTTCGGATTTACAATCGGCGCAATCACGCGCCAGGATTTGGCCGACCAGCGGGTCGCCAAATGAAGAGGAACCGCGCGCACCATGCCAACGATGAAACGCAGCAGCACGTATTCGGCGCGAAACTGCAAATCGCGAAGTTTGGACGGCGGCGTCATTTCAGACTTGGGCTTCCGGGAAAGGGATCGGACTTCGAGGTGTGCCCGCGATGGGCTTAGCGCGTCAAGCGCTGGGAGGGGTCAAGCGTGGATAACGCTGGCGGAGCCGGCTGCATCACGCTGGTGGAGCCGGCAACATGAGAGCCGGCGTGGCATATGAAGGGCTTATGCCCTCAGCCATGACCCAGCGCCGCAGCGGCCCGAACGCCTTGAGGGCGGCAAGGCCCGCTCCGCGTGTCAAATGGACCGGAAGGAATTCGGCCAGGAGCGACCGGTTCATGAGGTCGATGCCCCAAACTCGGCTTGATACGTCCGCGCGGCGGCGGCTTTCATAATCTTCCAAAACGGCGGGTCCGCCAATATCCTCTATGCGAGCATGACGATGGCCCACGAGTTCCGCCAAAGTCCCCGCATCGCGCAACGACAGATTGAGGCCCTGCGCACCGATCGGTGGCACGACGTGGGCCGCCTCGCCGACAAGTGCCACGCGGTTCTGGCCAAACTTTGTGGCGGTGAGACCCGATAGTGGAAACACGCGACGCTGGCTCGCTCGTTCTATTGTCCCGAGCAGCCCGCCCAAATGCTTGGACAGCTCAGCTATAAAATCGAGGTCAGATAGCTTTGAGATGCGCGCCGCTTCAGCCGGTCGCTCAACCCAGACGAGGCTCGAGGTATTGCCCGGCATCGGCACGACGGTAAGGGGCCCAGCGCTGCGATGAAACTCCGTCGAAACGCCATTGTGTGGCCGCGAATGGGAAAACGAGCAAACCAGCGCCGCCTGATCGTAGCTCCAACTTCTGGTAGCGATGCCGGCAACTTCTCGGCAGAGAGAATTTCGCCCGTCCGCGCCGCAAATCAGCCGCGCGGCGAATGTTTGACCCTCCTGCGTCGTCAGTTCGGCGGGACCGTTGACCGCGCCCAGTTCTAGCGACCGGACACCGGCGCTCGCGACGCGCTCCAGCTTGCCCAGCGCTGCCGTCTCAAGAGCCTGGGTCAGGCCTGAGTTGGGAACGTTGAAGCCAAATGCCTCGATGCCGATCTCGGCGGCAATGAAATTGACTTCGGGCGCCCTGAAGATGTGCCCGGTCGCATCGACGAGGCGTATCGTTCTCAAAGGCGCGGCGGCTTCCGCGACGTGGCTCCAGGCGCCCAGGCGTTTGAGGAATTCAATCGATCCGGCGAAAAGCGCGGCTGTCCGGCCATCCTGCAAATTAGCCGGTGGCGCAATGACAACAGTTTTGAGACCAATGCTTGCCATCGCCAAACCTGTTGCAAGTCCGGTCGGTCCAGCTCCCACAACAGCGATGTCAAAAATCTTAGAATCTGCCATCGTCAGCCTTGATCCTCGATTTGTGTCGTGCAAGTCACAGTGCGACTATAGATTGCCCGTGGAAGACACAACTGTCACGAACGCGTTATATGCGCGATTTAACACCTTATTAAGCATGGATTAGAGGCGTCATCGAAAACGAGAACGCCGCTTGAAACATGGCAGAGATGGACCGGGGCCCAGCGTTCATCTTCGTAGCAGGGCTAGTAAAATTAAAGGGGGGACCGATGATATCGGCTCTTGGGAAATTCACGGGACGAACGGCGGCAACTCTGGCTTGGAGCATGATCGCCATGGGCGCAGCGCCGACTTTTGCGGCCGATCTTGGTGGCAATTGCTGCGCCGATCTCGAAGAACGCATTGCTGAATTGGAAGCCACCACCGCCCGCAAAGGCAATCGCAAAGTCAGCCTCACGGTTACGGGCTGGGTCAACGAAGCGGTGTTCTTCTGGGACGATGGCGTCGAGAAGAACATCTACGTCGGCACCAACGACCTGGAGCGCACGCGCCTCCAATTCGTCGGTAAAGCCAAAATTACCGAGGATGTTGTGGCTGGCTATCGCCTTGAATTGGGCGTTCGCGGCAACAACTCGTCGAAGTTCGACCAAAATTCGGACGCTCTCACCAACGCCGTCGACGTTCGGCACGCGGTTTGGTACCTCGAAAGCAAGACGCTCGGCAAACTCAGCGTCGGTCAGACCGGCACGGCGACGTATCACTTGCTCGACGACGCGGATATTACCAACACGCGCAATTTTTCCAACGCCGAAGCCGCGGCCGTCGCTCAAGGTGCCTTCTTCCTGCGCAGCGGCGGAAAGTCGGTCAATGGCTTGCGCTGGACCGACGTCATGCGCGGCTTCAACAACTCGACGCCCGGCCAAAGCGGCCGCCGTGAAATCGTCAAGTACGATTCGCCAACTCTGGCTGGCTTCTCGGTGACCGCTGCCTGGGGCGACGATGACCTGGGCGACGTTGCCTTGACCTACAAAGGCGACATCCAAGATTTCAAGCTGGCGTTCAAAGCTGGCTACGGTCAGGCAACCGACGAAGGCAGTGAGCGTTGCCATACGACGGGCGGCTCGGTTCACCAGGATTGCGAATGGTGGGGCGTCGCCGGTACGGTCATGCACGCGCCAACCGGCCTCTACGTCTACGCCGGATACGGCGAGCAGCAGGATAACACGCGGGGCTCCGACCCTGCACTCGTTGCCAACACTGTTGACAATGATACAACCTGGCTCGTCCAAGGCGGTATCGAGAAGGGCTTTTTCCCACTCGGCAAGACAACCTTGTTCGGCGAATTCCGGCATGACGACGCCGGCTCCAACGTCGGCAAATCGGTGGTGGTTGGCGGCAGCAGCATCCGTGAAAGCAGCTTAGACTTCATCGGCGCGGGCGTTGTTCAAAACGTCGAGGCCGCCGCTATGGACCTCTATGTCATCTACCGCCATGCAGAAGGCGATACGACAGACTTTACTGGTGCCAAGACCAACCTCGACGACTTCGATATGGTCATGACTGGCGCGATGATTAAATTTTAAGCACGCCTCCAACGTCGTTACCTTGAAAAGATCGTCCGTTTCGGTTGGCCTTTTTTAGCGTTAATTTTCATAGCGATATCGAAAAAAATGGTTATGCAACATGAGTTTGCATGAACTTTGTGCCAGTCGACCACATGACTTTCGAACCACAGTTCCACCTAGAAATCGTCTCGGTGGGGCAAATCCGGGCGTTCGCGATTGAGATTTTAAGAGCGAAGCAGCATGGTTGCTGCATGTGCGTGCTTTGGTACTGACGGGGTAGACGTGAACAAAATTGTGCAGATCTTGGGGTTAGGCGTGGCGTTGGCGCTGGCCGTCATAACGCCGTCCGTTGCCCTCGAGGAGCAAAAAGGCGCGGTCGCGGTTCAACCGCCTGCAGCCGACGCACCCAAAGCTCAAGTTCAGGACGGTGCGGCGATTGCCAAGCCGGATACGGGCACTGAAATCCGCATCCCAGGCCTTGGCAAACTCGGAACGCTGCCGAAAATGGATTTCGGGCTCGAGCTCCTCTATGGCGCTGCCGAAGGCAAGCCGCAGCCAGATAGCGCCGTGCCGCAAGACGAGCCTGGTGATCTCACTATTCGCGGATCGGTCAAGCATCAGTTCTAAGCGTGGCCGCTGGCGGTTGACCGTTGCTCCTCATCTGATAGCAATTGAAGGGGCGCTTAGAGCGCCCTTTTTTATTTTGCGATCAACGCGACCGGAGACGTTAGCCCCGTGATTTGGTGGGCCGCCGCAGTCCATACATTGACGGCGCTGGGCGCGGTCTGCGCTCTCGGCGCAACGCTCGCCATCTTCAATCACTCCGCCGAAGTGATGTTCGGCTGGCTGGGCGCGGCTCTCTTCATTGATGGGATCGACGGAGTATTTGCCCGTGCCATCAAAGTGTCCGAGCGGCTGCCCCGATTTTCGGGCGAACGGCTCGACCTCGTTGTCGATTATTTGACCTATGTGTTCGTCCCTGTTTTGGCGCTGCTAAAGTGGCACTACCTGGACGGCACATTCGGGCTCGTGCTCGGCGCGCTCATATTGCTGTCGTCGCTTTATCACTTCGCAGATCTCGACAGCAAAGCCGACGACAACAGTTTTGTTGGCTTTCCCGCGATCTGGAATATCTTTGCGTTCTACATTTTCGCGCTCGATGTTACGCGCCCTGTCACGGCCGTGCTCGTCATGGCGGCCATCGCTTTGACGTTTCTGCCGATGCTGTGGGTTCACCCGTGGCGCGTTATCGGGCTGAGGCCGTACGCTATCGCGGCAAGCCTCCTCTTTGCTGTGGCAGCGTGTTGGGTGATCGCGACTGGGTTTCCAGCAGACCGGGAACACTCGACAATCCTTCTCAGCATCGCTGGGCTGGCCATCGGGCTATCGGTTTACCGGCAGTGGCGTGGCGATAACCGGTAGCACTACTATTGGCTGACGCGGGCCAGCCAATTCAACACTGCGGCCCGACCACTGAAGTCAGAGACGCGCTGCGGAAAATTCTCGCCCGCCGCCTTCAGTGCCAGGCCGCCACGCGCGATCACCGTCTCGAACGCTGGCTAGGGGTCGATTAATGCTGGGATAGTTTGGCGGGCGTCGAGGTCGTGCGCGTGGCTCATCGTGTCAACCTTAGGCACAGCCGGCAAGTGCTCCCCAATCTTCATCCCACAACCGTGCCGCGCCGGTAATGCCAGCCGTCATCGGAATAATTGTTGTGTCTGCGTTCAATTCAAAATCCAAGCGCCGCGAGTTTCCCCCGCCCAGATAGAGATGATCGAAATTGAACAGCTTGCGCGCCGCATCAATCGTTGTGCGCACGCGCTCGTTCCACGCGGCCGATTTCAATTCGAGAAATGCCGCCTGTCCGACATACGCGTCGTAGCAAAGGTTTTCGCGCGCGGTATGGCGGCCCAATTCGAGTTGCGCGATGAATTTGCCTTCGCGAAAGAGCGCGCATCCCAGACCCGTTCCTAATGTCAACACACAGTCGAGACCCGGCCCTTTGACAACGCCTAAACCTTGCACGATGGCATCGTTCAGGATCCGGACGTCGCGGCTAAACGATTGCGCGACGGCATCTGCCAAGTTTGTGCCACGCCATTGCTCTGTACCAAGATTTGGCGCGGTCAGGATCGTTCCGTTTTTGACTACGCCCGGAAATGCGATCGAAATGGCATCGAACGCCGGGAGATGTTTCGCCAAGCTCTTGATGGTCCCGATCAGCGCATCCAACGTCGCTGGCTTTGGCGTTTGTGCACGCTGCCATGACGCCAGCATGAAACCCTGTTTATCGACAACAGAGGCTTTTACGAACGTGCCGCCGATATCTACCCCTAAGATCGCCCGCCTTTCCGACCGTGCGGTGCCGCTTTCTTGCTCCAGGTGCCCTCGTTGATCAGCATCTTCTTTTCTCATCAGGTTGAAGCCCATCGCTGCTGGTTGGGCGTGGTACCGCCGAGGCGGGCGCGAGCGCTATTACGAATTGAGGCGTCGCCGAGTTTGCGTTTGAATAGATCCAGCACTTCCAGAAGTTCGTCACAGCCCGCCGCCGAGTTCAAAACGCGGCCATTGGCCGATACAAGTTCCAACGCTTCGAGAAAAACGTCGGTCCATTCGGCACTGCTTTGAGCCGACGCAACGTCCATCAGCGTGGCGTGGCGCGCGATGCGTTCGGCCTTGGGCATTTCAACGGCCATCTCGTGGATGCTGTAGGGATTGACGATGATGGCCGCTTCGAGCTGCTCGGCAGCTCCGGCAAATCGCGACAGCACCAGCACGCCTGGATCGCTCGGATTGTGTGCGGCAACACATTCCTTGGCGACGAGGTTCATGCCGTCTCGGTTTGATATCAAAACTATTCGGGGCATCAATGCTCTCTAAGCGGCGAACGCCGTAACTTAGAACAACCCCGCCGCGACGCTATAGTTCCCGCGTGCTAACCTTCATCCTACCCGGCATCCCACCCGGCATGTCTTGGGTGAGCAGACCGAAGCTGTTGCGCCTGGTCAGGATGTTCACGAACAATTCGCGCGCTTCGTCGCGGTACCCGATCGTGGCCAGCGCATCGAACGCAGAACGCGCATTGCGGTTCCCGGGGGGGGCGGCTCGCTGACATGTCGGAGTATTTGGGGGAGCGGCGCCGCCACGTCGGCCGTCGTGGGCGGCGCGTTAGTGCCGCCCATAATTTGCACGCGCGCTATCTGCCCCGCGCAAAACATTGCGGGCGATCATCAAGACGTTAGACGGTTCGTTCGAAAGCCGACGTGTCAGCGGTTAGTGCCGCCACCAGCAGTGGCAATGGCGGTTGTAATGGTGGTGGTGATGATGATGATGACCGTAGCGCCAGCCGTGCCCATAGCATGGCGTGCTGTAGGGACGCGTGTCGCGCCAGTAACCGCCGCGCACCCAATGGCACGCCCAAGGACCACTGTGGACTTGCACAACAGCGCTCGCCGGCGCGGTTGCAACGCTGGCGACGCCCGGCAATGCCGACGCGGACGTGGCCGCCAATCCGAGCGCGACAAAGACTGCCGCCGTCAAAACGACTTTACGCATGAAACTTAGCTCCCCGTTGGAGGTCTCAGACTTACGACGGAAAATACACGCCGCACTTTCAATGTAGCCGATACATCCGGGTAATGACTAGTGAGAATTCGCGACCGGCAAAGGGGAGGGAGGTGATGGGCGACTGGCAGCGCTACAACCATTCCCAGACAAAAGAGCAGCGTCAACCCCGTCCGCGATAAGGCGCGACGCCTTGTTCGGGCAGCCAAACGCCCGTCGGCAGGTCGCCAGTTTGCCAGAAGACGTCGATTGGCATGCCGCCACGGGGATACCAATAGCCCCCGATGCGTAGGTAGCGCGGTAGGAGGAGTTCAGCGATGCGGCGGCCGATAGAGACCGTGCAATCTTCGTGAAAGGCGCCGTGATTTCGGAAGGACGCGAGATACAACTTCAAAGACTTGCTTTCGACCAGCCAATTGTCTGGCACGTAGTCGATGACGAGGTGGGCAAAGTCTGGCTGACCCGTCACCGGACAAAGCGATGTGAACTCCGGCTGCGTGAAGCGTGCCACGTAGTTTGTGTCGGGATGCGGATTGGCTACGCGTTCGAGCATCGCTTGTTGAGGACTTTCCGGCAGCGGCGACTGATGCCCAAGCTGGGTTATGAATGGCGGTTTGGTCATGCTCTCACGCGTCCTGCGTTCACGGCGACATCAGGGCCCTGATAGATGCAGCCTTCGCCGCAGCTGTCGCGATTAACGTGTACTTCGGCCAAGCCGGGAACGCGGTTCGATAAGCGGTTCCAAATCCACACAGCGATGCGCTCCAAGGTGGGCGCGCTCAAACCCTCAACCTCGTTCAACATGCGATGATCGAGCGCGTCCTGGGTATCGGCAAGTGCTTTCGCCAGTTCGTCGAAATGAAAAACGTAACCCGTTTCGGGGTTGGGTTCGCCATCGATCACGACGCGTGCGCGGAACGAGTGTCCATGTACGCGTGCGTTCGCGCTCCCTGGTCCTGCTGAAGGTAGAAAGTGGGCGGCTTCGAATTTGAAGTCTTTGTAGATGCGCATGAGGGAGGGAATAGGGGAAAGGCGCGCCCCGGGCAACAGCTCAAGCCTCCAGGCGATCCGCCGCATTGGGTTAACGGGGCATGCCGATTGCGTTGTTAGCGGATGCCGAGCACCTTGTGGGTCTGCACCGACAGGCGCCACGGCGGGTTTGCCTTGCAGAATTCGATGGCCTCTTGCGTATTGCGGACCTGATCAGGGCCGTCCATCGGCTGGAGAAAATAGTGATCGAAGTCTAGATTGCGAACCTGGGCGGGTTGTAACGCTGGCTGCGGGAAGACGAGTTTGAGCTCATCGCCGCGCATTTGCTGCAGGGGGGCGCCTGCTTTCGGCGAAACGCACACCCAGTCGACGTCATCTGGCACCGGCAGCGTGCCGTTGGTTTCGATGGCGATAGCAAAGCCCGCATCATGAAGCGCGTCGATCAGCGGCTGGTCGACTTGCAGCATCGGCTCGCCGCCCGTCATGACCAGAAGGCTCGGGCCTGCAACGCCGCCCAATGCCTTTTGGCAAGCTTGAGCCAAGTCTGCCGCCGTTTCGAATTTGCCGCCGCCCGCGCCATCCGTGCCGACAAAGTCGGTATCGCAAAATTGGCAGACCGCTTTGGCACGGTCTTCTTCACGACCGGTCCACAGGTTGCAGCCGGCGAAGCGGCAGAAGACCGCCGGCGTGCCCGCATTGGCGCCTTCGCCTTGCAGCGTGTAGAAAATTTCTTTGACGTGATACATGTGATCGAGTGCTTCCTTATTCGCGCTCCCCGTATAGGACGGGCCGAGGGCCAAGTCACGACAGCAGGCATACACAGCAGGCACGCGATGACCATCTACCGCAGCTACCGCTACTTAGATGTTGTCATGGTGGCTTTCGTCGTCGTGCTGGTGTGCTCGAACCTCATCGGCCCCGCCAAAGCCGCAACGCTGACCTTGCCGTTTATCGGGCCGGTGACGTTTGGCGCTGGCGTGTTATTTTTTCCCATCTCCTACATTTTCGGCGACGTCTTGACCGAGGTCTACGGCTATGCGCGGGCGCGCCGCGTCATCTGGACGGGCTTTGCCGCGCTCGCGTTCGCCGCCGTAATGGCCGGTGTCGTTGTCGCCTTACCGCCGGCGCCCGGATGGGAAAACCAGAAGGTTTACGAGATCGCGTTCGGCAATACGTGGCGCGTCGCCGGTGCCTCGATGCTCGCTTATTTCTGCGGCGAGTTCGTCAATTCTTATGTGCTGGCCAAAATGAAGGTCGCGAGCGCAGGCCGCAACATGAGCTGGCGGTTCGTCGCCTCGACGATTGCTGGCGAGGCTGTGGACAGCTCGATATTTTATCCGCTGGCGTTCTGGGATAGCGGCATCATGCCAAACGCACTTGTCGGCACGTTGATGATCTCGCAGTTCGTGACGAAAACTTTTGTTGAAATCGCATTCCTGCCGGTGACGACGAGGGTGGTCAGCGCTTTGAAACGCGCCGAGGGCGAAGATCATTTCGACAGGGGAACGGATTTCAATCCCTTCACGCTCGAGGCTTGAGAGCGACTTCAAAATGCAGTGGCTGTCATGCCGGCGAACGAACGCAGCGACGGTTTCTTGCCGATCATCTCGATGGCGGTGCGCACGCCGGCTGGTTTGGCCACAAATTGACCGTGGTGGGGAAAGAGCATCGCCAGCAACGCGAAACCAACTGTGAAATTCACGATCTGAATCCGGAAGCTGGTTGTCATCTGTGTCACGGGGCTGCTCGCTTGTTCAAACGCTGCGACGAGCTTGGTTGATAGCGCGCAGGCGCTGGGCCCGCAGTTCCCTGCGGAACAGGGGAAAACTTGGCGAATTGCAGGATTCAGGCTAAAATCTCGTCATGACCATCCAGACGCCAAAACGCATCACCGTGGACGAGTACTTGATCTGGGCCGAACGGCATCCGGGGCGGTATGAACTGATCAACGGGGTCGTCCGCGAAATGTCACCAGAAACATCGGGTCACGCAGACGCCAAGGCCGCAGCCTTTATGGCGTTAAGGTCAGCAATCAAACGTGCTGGCCTTGCCGCCTACGCTAAGCCAGATGGGATGACGGTACGGATATCCAAGCACGTTTCATTCGAACCGGATGCGCTTGTGTATTTGGCACCCAAGGTCGATCGCAACAATGTTGAAATCCAAAACCCCATCATCATCGTCGAAGTTGGCTCGCCCTCAACGCGCGGTTACGACACCGGCTTCAAGCTGCCCCACTATATGACGCTCCCGAGTGTGGAGCATGTGCTGCTCGTCAACGCCGACGAAAAATTTATCGTCCATCATAAGCGGGCTGTTGGCGGCGGCGTGCATTCTGAAACGGTCTCAGAGGGCATACTGAGACTTGATCCGCCGGGGCTCGAAATTCCAGTCGCGGAGTTTTTCGCTGTCGATTGAGTGCTAGCGCGTCGAGGTGTGCCAGCTTTCCCAACCGTTCGCGCGCAATTCGCACGCGGGACACGTTCCGCAGCCATAACCCCAATCGTGACGGTGCTGGCGATCGCCCAGATAACAGGTGTGCGTCGCCTCGACGATGAGATCGACGAACGGCTGGCCGCCCAGCGTTTCAGCCATCGCCCACGTGTGAGCTTTGTCGACGTACATCAGCGGCGTCTCAATGGTGATGTCCTTGTCGAGGCCGAGCGACAAAGCCTTGGCCAGTGTTTGTAATGTGTCGTTGCGGCAATCGGGATAGCCTGAATAATCCGTTTCGCACATGCCGCCGACAAGTGTTGTGATGCCACGCCGCCAGGCGAGCGCTGCCGCATAGGTGAAAAACAGCAAATTGCGGCCGGGCACGAACGTGTTGGGCAAGCCGGCCTCGCCAATTGCGATTTGGGTATCGCGCGTCAGCGACGTTTCGCTAATCCGCCCGAGCGTCGGCAAGTCTAGAAGAAAATCCTCGCCGAGCTTTGCGCCCCAGTGTGGGAACTCGCGCCGCAGCCGCGTGATCAAATGAGCGCGCGTTTCGAGTTCGATGACGTGTCTCTGGCCATAGGCAAAGCCCACGGTTTCGACGTGGCCGTAGCGCTCCAACGCGTCCGCAAGGCACACGGTGGAATCCTGGCCGCCGGAAAAGAGCACAAGAGCTGAGGTAGCACTCACGGCTTAATCGTCTCTCCGCGTAAAAATCTAAAGGCCGACCGGTGTTTGTCAGGCCGCGAGCTTGAACACGATAAGCTGAAAACTGACAACTACTTTTGCGGCTTCGCCAGGGTGCGGGCTGTGCGGTTGCGACGCCTCCCCACGCAACGTCCGGCAGGGTAGGGTGATCCTGCCCGTCGGGACTTTCAATCGCGCGGCAAGAAGGCTAGAATCCTTGCAATGGGCTTCGAGCCTCAGCCATCTTCATAACTCTCCCAAGGAATACCTTGCATGACCGCTATCGTCGATATCATGGGCCGCGAAATCTTGGACAGCCGCGGCAATCCGACGGTGGAAGTCGATGTGTTGTTGGAAGACGGCTCCGAAGGCCGCGCCGCCGTTCCCTCTGGCGCATCGACCGGCGCGCATGAAGCCAACGAACTGCGGGATGGCGACAAGGCCCGCTACATGGGCAAGGGCGTTCTGAAAGCGGTCGATAACGTCAACGGCGAAATTTTCGACGCGCTCTCCGGGCTCGATGCCGAGGATCAGCGCGGCGTCGACACGGCCATGATCCAGCTCGACGGCACTAAGAACAAAAGCCGGCTAGGAGCCAACGCCATTCTCGGCGTCTCGCTCGCCGTTGCCAAAGCCGCTGCTGCCGCCAGCGGTTTGCCACTCTATCGCTACGTCGGTGGTGCCAATGCGCATCTTTTGCCGGTGCCGATGATGAACATCATCAACGGCGGCGCGCACGCCGACAACCCCATCGACATTCAAGAATTCATGATCATGCCGGTCTCAGCCGAGACGGTTGCCGACGCGATCCGGATGGGCGCTGAAATTTTTCACGTTTTGAAAAAGAATTTGCAGGACGCCGGCCATAACACCGGCATCGGCGACGAGGGCGGCTTTGCGCCGAACCTGAAAAGCGCCGACGACGCCTTGACTTTCATCATGCGTGCTATCGAAAAGGCGGGCTACAAGCCCGGTCACGACATTATGCTGGCGCTCGATTGCGCAGCGACCGAATATTACAAGAACGGCAAATACGAATTGGCTGGCGAGGGAAAATCGCTCGATAGCGCGGCGAACGTCAAATATCTCGAGGGTCTCGCGTCGCGCTTTCCCATTATCTCGATCGAAGATGGCATGGGCGAAGACGACTGGGCTGGATGGAAACTTCTGACTGACGCGCTCGGCAAAAAATGCCAGCTCGTGGGCGATGATTTGTTCGTCACCAACACCGAACGTTTGGCGCAAGGCATCAAGACGGCGACGGCCAATTCCATTCTCGTCAAGGTCAACCAAATCGGCACTCTGACGGAGACGCTTGACGCCGTCAGCATGGCCCAGCGCGCCGGCTACACCGCCGTCATGTCACATCGCTCTGGCGAAACGGAAGATGCGACCATCGCTGATCTAGCGGTCGCCACCAACTGCGGTCAGATCAAAACCGGCTCGTTGTCGCGCTCGGATCGGCTTGCCAAATACAACCAGCTGATCCGCATCGAAGGCGAACTGGGCGACGTTGCGAAATACGCTGGCCGTTCGATATTGCGCGCGGGTCCGGCGGCTTAGAGAAGACTCCGATGCGCTGCCGGAACGCAAGGGGCCAGCTGCGCCGAAGCCTCTCGAGATAGCCTTTAAGTTATATCACCGGGGCGGGGCGCGCGTTTCAAGCCGGTCAACATGCTCCAGACCAAATTTTCCCGATGCCGTCGCCCCGTTACGATGACGCCTGCGATATGTAACGGTAGTAAAGCTATGGCGCCGTAAGCGAGCAGGCCATGCACCCACTGCATCAGCTCCGAACCCCAAAAATGGTCTGTTTGCAGCAGAAGCCCGGTGATCGATATCGCTAACAGCGTCGCCAACATAACAAAGATCATAGCGCCACCGGCCGGGTTGTGGCCGAGATAACGAGGCTCCCGTCGTGCCAGCACTTGTCGCGAATATTTAAAGAGCACGCCCGGTGTAGGTAGAATACGTGTCCACCTTGCGTAATAAGATCCGATCAATCCCCACCCGATCCGAGCACCCAGCAACACCAAAATGGCATACCCGGTCCATAAATGTACCGGGCGCCATTCGGCATTTAGATAGGCTGTCAGCAGCAGAGCCGCCAGGCTCCAATGAAACAACCGGATAAAGAGGTCCCAGATCTGGAGCATCTCCGGCGCGATTACTCTTCGAGCACGGAACGGAAGGTTTTGGGATCAAAGTGCGTCTCTCGAGCCTTGCCGCCGCCATCCGTGCCATAAACTTCGTAACAGCCGAGGTCGACTTTTAAAACCCGAATTTTCCAACCCTCGCCTTCGAGCTTGCGGGCCAACGCTGCTTTAGGTTGCCACTCACCTTTCGCCGCTGAGCATAGGTCGCGGGCTTCTGCCACCGGCGCCAGGCAAAGTGTTGCGATTACGGCCGCAATGATAATCTTAGCGTTCATATCGGTTTTCCTTTTGATCACTCAAATTCAATACCAGCTGTCATGCGCACCAGCGCGTCCTCACTCGAGGACGTCAGGCCGAATGCACCGCCGACACCGACGTGGACATTGTTCGAAAAGTCGGCGCGTAAATTGACGCCAGCGTACTGTTCGGTTTTGTCGGGATCGAGCGTTAATCCGTTGACGGTATCGCCGGCACCGCCGAACATCTCTAGACCCAACGTGACCTTCTCAAGTTCAATTCCACCGGACCCGGAACTTGCGGGCGCCTGGACATCGAACGACCGGAAGATGTCGTAGTTCAGACCGGCAGCATAGCCGAACGACCAGACCCCGTTGTCTAGTTTCAACTCTTGAATAGTGTTGAATGCGAAATTGAACCGGCTCGAAAAATCGTGGCCCAAAATCAGTTTCGTCTCGATTTCGTGCTCGGTTTCTTCCGGCCCTCCAACCGTGTCGACGCGGCCCACTACGGAGCGGACAAATTTGCTTGTCGGTTCTTTCTGCTCGTATTCGACATAGAGAACCGGGTTGAGAAGAGTTTCATCCTTGAACAAACGGACGCGGTTCTCGAAGCGGAAGCTGGCAAAATCGTAACTCCCGCCATCCTCGAAAACCTTCGCACCCTCCAAGTAGAGCGCAGTCGTCCATAAATCCGTGACGCCGTATTCGAATTCGAGAAGCTGCGCGGTGTAGTTCGGCTGGCCTTGTCCAACGTGGCCATAGTCTGAATACAGCTCGACCTCGAGTGCACCTTTTTCTTCCATGTGGTGATTGTAGAGGATGAAATTAGCGTCTTGTCCCGCCGACGCCGTTGTCGCCATCATCGCCGCGGCGATCGCTACAAGAAGGCGGGTCGGTATCGCGCCTCGCAACGTTGGATAGATCTTCATGACTTCCCCATTGGTGATACGGATGCGACCACTCGGCAAAGTGCCGACAGCAAAAATGATGTCAATTTTATCACGATTCTTCTCCCCGGCAGTCTGGCCATACGCGCGGCTTTGCAATCGAGAATGCTGCTGCCAGCACACATCTCGCCTTTTGCAAACACAGACGTGTACGGGTCAGACGCCGGCCGGTTTACGCGCATTCATATTTTGTTGAATTGCCGGGAGAGTTCGTGGCAAGCGGGTCGCACAGCGGCGACAAGCGCTAAGGGCGCAGGTCTTTGACATTTTTTATTCTCCAAATACTCAGGGTTCAAGGCCCTGAAATTAGGTGGTTGAAATTTCCAGCGCGTGCCGGAAGCCACGACTAATCATAATTATTGCGCCCCAGTCAATTGTAAAAATAACACGATATAAGATTGGAATCGTTCGAAAATGTCTTTGGAATCGTTCCAACCTTTCGAGGTTCGCGAGCGAGCAGAGATAAAACTTAAAAGCCGCTAACAATTGCAATGGTCAAAAGCCGTTGCGAAAAAATATCGCGAAATCGAACACTGTTTTACACGTCTTTAAGGTGGTCAGGATAGAACTGGGTTGTCTCCAGTGTCTTCCCTCTTGGGGATCAAGCTCAAGTGCTGCGTCAGCCAAATCGAAATCTTGATGGACGAATGAGCACGCGACCGCGTTTAGGCCAGGTATTGGTGTTGCTTGCCGGCCTGAGTTCCACTGCCTATTTCGTTTATCATGCCCTGCATGGCCACCACGGCCTCGAGGCTCGCAATCAGTTGATCGAACGCTCCGATTTGTTGGAGTTTGAGATCAAGAGCCTCGAGGCGGTGCGCTCCAAGCTCGAGCGCGACGTCGCGCTGTTGGCGCCAGAAATTCCAAATCCGGATCTCGTCGAAGAAGTCGCCCGCGATGTTTTGGGCTACGTCCACCCGGCCGATCGCGTGATCCCAGATCGCCCCGACGAGCCTCACAAGTAAACCAAGATTGCACCTGCTTTGCCGAAACACCGAGCGCGGGGGCGATAGCCGCGCTACAACTTTGCGCGCCTATCAAAACGCTCTAACTGGCTCATTCTCGCAAAGTCCCACGATGACGACGGATCAACGCAACAAAGTCACTGCCCGGATTTCGTCGAGGCACCGGGCCGCCAAGCAATGTCTTGAGCCCGGCGTGGCTTTGGGCGGCCTTTTGGTCGTCTGCGGACCCGGCGATAAACACCTGCCAGATTACGCTATCAACTGGTCCAATCCGCTGGCACTGTTGGCGTGTTGCGCAATCGTGATCGCTTCCCCATGTCTGGCTCCGTGTCTGGCGCTGCGGATCGTCTATCTTCGGCTGTGGCGCAGGCTCGACCAGCGCCAGGCTGCGCTCTACAATGCTCGTATGCGAGGGAATACGGTATGACCAAGCAACCGCCCATGGAACTTGATATCCCTGACGGTATCGTTGCGGCCGACCAATCGGTCGAGATCTTGCGGGCCTGGATTGCCGACGGCTCGTTGATGTTGTCGTTGAGCGCCGACGCATTCGGCGACCGGACGGAAGATTGGGGCCGGCTCCTCGCAGAAATTGGGCATCATATCGCCAAAGCGGCCGAACTCGACGGGCAAAAAGCGTATCATGAGGCTTTGCTGGCCTTACAAGCGGGCTTCGATCGCAACATCAGCCAAAACCAGCCAACGATGGAAGGCAAAGTGCGCGGCCGGACCAAGCATTAGGCCCACATCTCTTGTAAGCGCCAGGAACGCCAGCAGTGAAATGTTGCGATGCGAGTGTGGCGCGGCGGCATCTGAGATGCGCTGTCCACAGCATAGCATTGCGAAGCGCCATTTCGCCGTGGATGAAGCGGTCCCCCGGCTTGGACTTAGAGCGCAACAGTGCCACCACAGCGGCCACAGTGTGGGCGTACATCCAAAGCATCATTTAGTGGGGTACTTCCATGATCGTTCGCAAAATTCTCATTTCATCAGCGCTATTTTTGGGCGCAATGGCAGCTGGCGGCTGCGCCGTCGATGGCGCCGGCAATCCGCTGACAACATCAGCCGTGATCGCTCCGGAAAAAATGGCTGCCGCCAAAATTGATCCGGCATGCGCGACGCTGACCAGCCAGATCGACACCTTGCGCAAAGAAGGCGCCGTCGAGCGGCTCGAGAAGGCAGCCGAAGGCAAGGGCCAGAGCGTTCAAGTCAAGCGCGCCTCGCTCGCCAAACAAGCCGAATTGAACAAAGCCAACGCCGACTTCCAGGCCAAATGCGGCCCGCAGATGCCGAAAGCGCAATCGGCTCAATTAGCGCCAGCCGCCGCGACAGTGGCACAGAAAACGGCATCGAGTGCCGCAACCGTTGCGACGCCTGCAACGCCCGCGGTCGCTGCTAAGGCTGCTGCAATGGAGGCCGCTAAGACCGCTGCTGCGGACGCTGCGAAGAAATAGGCTTTGTCCCTGAGCCCCGCTCGGGTGGGCATCCCTGTCCGCCCGCTTGGCCGCCGCTTAAGCGCTCGATGCCGGGATCATTGAACGCAAGAGTTCGCGCCGCGTCAAAGTGGGCATAAACGGTCGCTGCGTGCAGGCATCTCTTGCACTGCGGCATGCCTGCCACACCGCTGCCACGAGGGGTTGCGAAGGATGCTGTCGTGTGTTCTTAAACCATTGTGGAGGCGAGGGTGATTTGCCTCCGGAAACGCTACAGAGAGTGGGTTTGACGATGCGGGGTCTCATCTTTTTTAGCGGTATGACGGCAATTGCAGTCGGTTTAAGTGGATGCGCTGGCGCCGGCGCTGGCGATCCAGGTGCGCGCTCGCTGCCTACGGGCCAGTCTTGCCAAACGATAAGAGGCGAACTGAACCGGCTCGACAGCAAAGGCGTGCCGTCTCTCGTCGAGCGTTCGAGCGGTGGCGGCAAGCTCAATCCTGCCCAGCGCGCCGAAGTTGACCAGTACAACGGCCTGCTTAATCAGTATTTGGGCGCTCGCTGTCACGTCTAGCACGCAGGCTAGTAACCCCAGGTCTGAAGACGCTTTTCCCCGGACCACGGCTATGCACCGCGCAGCTCGTAAAGGTATTACGCGACTGAGCGATTCTGAGCTATGATGGCTGCAAGCCTTGCAGCCGACGTTGCAATGGCGTCGAGCACAGCAAAGTCTTGGGGGGAACCATGGACGAGAATGTCAAAAATCTGGTCGTCATCGCGGTCATCGGCATTGTCGCTGGTTTTCTAGCTTCGCTCGTTTTGGGGGGCGGCGGCGGACTGATCCGCTATCTTATCACCGGTATTCTGGGTGCGTTCGTCGGCAGCTATCTGCTGAAAGCTTTGGGCGTCAACCTGGGCCTTGGCAATCCGCTCGCCGAACAGGTCGCCACGTCGACCATCGGCGCTGTCGTGGTGATGCTGATCGCGCGCCTCGTCGCCTGATCGGTCGCCAGCACCTCAGCCAGGGCGCGATGCCGTCATTTGCCACCAAACGCAACGTCGGCTTCACGGCCGCGCAGATGTACGGTGTCGTGGCCGATATTGAACGCTATCCGGAATTCCTGCCGCTGTGTACGGGCTTGCGGGTACTGTCGCGCTCTGCCCGACATGAAACGGGCGGCGAGGAACTCACGGCCCGGATGAGTATCGGCTATAAAGCGATTGCGGAGAGTTTTACGACGCGCGTTGTGTTGAAGCCGGATCAACCCGCGATCGATGTCAATTACCTCGACGGCCCGTTCAAGCGCCTCGTCAATCATTGGAAGTTCCACGACATCGGCGAGCGCCGCTCGGAGATCGATTTTTATATCGATTACGAATTTCGATCGGCGTTTCTCGCTGTCGTCATGGGTTCAATGTTTGAGCAGGCGTTCCGCCGGTTCTCGCAAGCCTTCGAAGAGCGTGCGCGCAAAATCTACCAATAGCGGCTGGCCCGGCGTGGAAGGGCCGAGTGCCGTGGACGGGTTTCGCCCACGACGCTGAACGTCCGTATCACAGAATAAAATCGGCTTTCACCAAATGCAGGTGGCCGGTGACTTCGATCTGAAAATCGGCTTTGCCATCGCCGTTGGTGTCGCCTTCGACAAGTGTTTTGTTGGCGAGTTGGATTTCGTGCAGCTCGCCCCGGTGGTGGGTGAAAGCGTTGTCACCGATGTATTTGAATTTCTGATCGCCGACCAGTTTCTCATTGGCGTCTATCAGCGAGACGTCGATCTTGTCGAATTCAGCGTGACTGAAATCTTTAATGACATCGCGGCCGACGCCTTTGACGCTGTCGAGTTTGCCGCTCAAGACAAATTTGTCGGCACCATCGCCCCCTATTAGACGATCTTTGCCTAACCCGCCGATCAAAGTGTCGTTGCCGTCGCCACCGATCAACTTGTCGGCGCCGGTGCCGCCGTCGAGCAGATCATCGCCGCGCCCGCCGTCGAGATAGTCATCACCCTTACCGCCATAAAGACCGGCGGTCATGAATTCAAGGCCGGCAAAATTGATGATCCCGCTATCGTCTCCGTCGCCACCGTAAAGCACATCCGCGCCGTTTGAGCCTAACACGACATCGGTGCCGTCTCCGCCTTCGACGACGCTAGCCAGCGTGGTGTGATCGCCAAGGCCAAGGCTGGAAAGATCAAAAGTGACATAGCCGTGGATGGGATTGTCGGGATTTCCAGCGCCTGAAACGGCGAAAAAAGCCGCAGCAACGACGTCATTTCCTCGTCCGCCATACACCGATGTAAAAGGTGCGAAGCCAACGAGCTCGTCGTCTGCATTGCCGCCATAGAGGGTGTCGTACTCCGTTCCTTTTTTGAGAACCTCAAAATCTGAACCATTGGTGCCGTTAAAAGTGGTCATGACATCATCCTTTGAAGACTTGAAAAATGCCGAGCCCTCGCATTGGAATCAAAAACGATGCGCCGTGGACGGGTTTGGCCCACGGCGCTGAGCGTTCAGATCACAAAATAAAATCGGCTTTCACCAAGTGCAGGTGGCCGGTGACCTCGATCTGGAAGTCGGCTTTGCCATCGCCGTTGGTGTCGCCTTCGACCAGCGTCTTGTTGGCGAGTTGGATTTCGTGCAGCTCACCACGGTGATGGGTGAAGGCTGCGTCGCCGATGTAGGTGAAGGCCTGGTCGCCAGCTTTCTTGATGTTGGCATCTATCAAAGACAGATTGATTTGGTCGTGCTGATTATGGCTAAAGTCTTTGATGACATCGCGGCCAGCGCCCTTGGTGCTGTCGGTTGCAGATGTAAACGCGAAGGTATCTATGCCGGCGCCGCCGGTTAGTTGATCCTTGCCCGCCCCGCCGTTGAGCCGGTCATCACCATCGCCGCCGCGCAAAATGTCGGCGCCGTCTTGGCCGAACATATTGTCGTTGCCTTGGCCGCCGGCGAGAAAATCAGAGCCGCCGCCGCCCTTCATAAAGTCTTTGCCTGTGCCACCGAACATGACGTCGTCGCCATTTCCGCCGTTCATGCTGTCATCGCCTTGGCCGCCGTCGAGGAAGTCTTGGCCATCGCCGCCATCGACGGTGTCATTACCTTCGCCGCCGTACAGCGCGTCTTGTCCAGCGCCGCCGTTGACCGTGTCGTTGCCCCGGCCGCCATCGACGTAATCGTCGCCTGAGCCGCCAAATAGGCCAGCCGTCCAATAGGTGCCGCTTTCGGCTTGAACCGTGCCGCTGTCGTCGCCATCACCGCCGTAAATGACGTCGTTGCCATCCGCGCCGTAGATGATATCGGAACCAACGCCGCCCTCGAAGGTGTCGTTGTCGGCGGGAAAGATATCGAGAAAATTCAATGTGTAGGGAGATTGAGCAGTGCCGCCGCCGCCAAATGAATCGTAAAACCTGCCGCGGAGAACATCGTTTCCGTCCCCGCCGTAGAAAGTTTCATTGACTGCGCCGTCGCCAGACAGGATGTCGTTTCCGGCGCCGCCATAATAGCTCGAATTGCCGCCGTATTGAACGTTCTCTAAATCGTTGCCATAGAAATTGGGCATGTCTCTCTCCTGAAATTAGAGCTTTATACGATCAAGGAACTCAGCGCTGAGCTCCCAAAGCAGTAGGTTGGTTTTCGGCCTACGAATTCTTCACTCGCAAAAAGTTACGGCCCAGGTCCGCAGATTGTCCAGCGGTGTGCCGACCATAGCCCTGCCGGGCCTTAGGAACAATCGAGGTTGTTCTAACCGCTAGAACAAACCGGAAATAGCGTTAGCTCTGCTGCGGCGTGGTTGCGATGCACAACTGGACGGCCAGCAAGACGCCTCACATCACCTGGCGCACCAGCGATAGCGCTTCGAAAATCGCCGCCAGTCTGATGTCGCCCCGGCCAGCATTACCGAAACGGTATTCGCGGCCTGTGACGCGTTTGCCCCGGCGCTGGGCGGCAATATAGACGAGCCCGACCGGCTTTAACGCTGTGCCACCGGCCGGGCCTGCAATACCGGTTACGGCCACTGAAATATCGGCATTCGACGCTTTCAATGCGCCAACCGCCATGGCGGATGCAACATCGGCGCTGACCGCGCCTAAGTTGTCCAGCGACGCACGCGACACGCCGAGCAAATCGATCTTGGCTTCGTTGGAGTACGTGACGTAACCGCGTTCCAGAACGTGGCTTGAGCCTGGAACCTCGGTCAGCAACCCGCAAATGAGCCCGCCGGTGCAGCTCTCCGCCGTGACGAGTTTGAGCTGAGCATTCCACATGTCGGCGATGAGCCGGCGGGCCATTTCCTCATACTCTTCGGGGAACATGCGCGCGAACCTTAATCAAAAAACATTGCGGGGAACGCTTTGGGCAAAAGCGCTCCCCGCACAGGGTATCCAGAGAGAGAAGGTCTTGCAAACGGCCTGGCTGATCAGGCGGCTGCCAACCTCTCGGCTTGCGACAAGAGGCCATCGAGGATGTGACGACTATCGGAACCCATGACCCCGACGGTCTTTTTCTGCGCTTCGAGCCAAACCGGATAGGCGTCCTTCAAAACGGCTTGACCTTTGGGCGTCAGGTGCAAACCGCGTCCCCGTCGACCGGCGGGCGGATCCATGACGATATGTCCGAGCGCGAGCAGGCGCTTCAAGTTGCGCGACAGCGTTGATTTTTCGATATCGAGATCGTGACCGATTTCGACAGCGGTGATGCCGTCACGCGAGGCGAGTTGAGCAAGGAGAGTATATTGGCTGGCAGTAATTCCAAGCGAACGCATGGCGTCGTCATAAACGCGCGTGATGATACGCGACAATTGCCTGACGCGCGTGGCTAGGCACATTTGGGACGTCGCTTCGGCAATGGCACCGATCCCGGTATCGGGTGTACGACGATCCAGAGTGTGGGGCATGATATTCATAGCGGCTCCCGCGTTGGTCGTGGCAATACAACCACTTTCAACTTTGATGCCGCGATTCTGCCCGTTGGGTCAACGGATAGACCGTGGCCGTTGAGCATCGGACGTCGGCAACATGACGGTCGCGGTCGCCATAGCGGCGATTCCTTCGCGCCGCCCGGTGAAGCCCATGCCTTCGGTCGTCGTGGCTTTAATGCCGACGCGGTCGACCGTCAGCCCTAGCGCCTGCGCAATCGCATCCTGCATCTGCGGACGATGCGGGCCGATGCGTGGCGCTTCGGCCAAAACTGTGACATCGACGTTGATGATGCGGCCGCCTCGGGCTCCAACCCGGCGTGCCGCGTCCGCCAGGAACAACATGGAAGCGGCGCCCTTCCACTGCGGATCCGATGGGGGGAAATGCTGGCCGATATCGCCGTCGCCGATGACGCCGAGCAGAGCGTCGGTCAGTGCATGCAACACGACATCTGCATCTGAATGGCCGTCGAGCTTATGCGAGTGCGGAATTTTGATGCCGCCGAGCCAGACGTGATCGCCATCGGTGAAACGGTGGACGTCAAAGCCCGAGCCGGTGCGCGTTTCCATAGTGCCCGTTGTCATGTCAGTGGCAAGCCTTCTGTCGGCGGCGAGAATATCAGCGGCGGTGGTGATCTTGACGTTGTCGGCGCTGTCTTCGACCAGAGCGACTTTAATTCCGGCCCACTCGGCAAGCGCAGCATCATCGGTAAAATCCTGCCGACCGGCAGCAGTTGCAGCGCGATGGCCTTGCAAAATTGCGCTGTAATGAAACCCTTGCGGGGTTTGCGCCCGCCACAGCCCCGCGCGGTCGATCGTACTCGCGATGGTGCCATCGGGATGAGCGCGCTTCAAAGTGTCGGCGAGTGGCACGGCGGCAATGGCGCCGGGTGCCCAGGCCAGCGCGGCAATGACGTTCTCGATGGTCTGGCTCGATACGAATGGCCGGGCTGCGTCGTGGATGAGCACCAGATCGGGCGACAGAGCGGCGACCGCTTCCAGCCCGGCCAACACGGACGCCTGCCGCGTCGCACCACCGTGCACGGGAGGGCTAATCTTGGTGCTCGTCATGACAGCGGAATCGGAGAACAGCTTATCGTCGTCGGGGTGTGTGATGATTTGTACGGCACTGATCGATTTAAGCGCAGCAAACGTATCGACCGCGTATGTTATAACGGGTGCACCACCGATGACGGCATATTGCTTTGGCACAGGTGCTGATCCGGAAGCCCGAGCACCGCGTCCGGCTGCAACAATGAGGGCTGCAATTTTCAAGCGACGGTCCCCTGCTGTTCGAATTGGCGAGGGTTAGGCTGGACGCGGCAAGACGGCAACCGGGAAATGCCAAATTCAACTTGCGGAAAGCTGCGACACTGCCTAACCTGCCCAACATAGAGGCACCAAAGAGAAATGCATATTTTGTGGGCAACGCGGCGATTACCCCTTGGATTCAGCCTATTCGGGTCGGAAAGCACAAAGTTTCGCCCGTCGCGTTGGCACCAATGTCGGGCGTGAGCGACTTGCCGCAACGTCGGCTGGCGCACCGGCTGGGCGCGGGGATGGTCGTCTCGGAGATGATCGCCAGTGAGGAATTGGTTCGAAACCGGGCCGACGTCGTGCGCCGCGCTGAGGGCGCCGAGCTTGCTCCGTTCATCATACAGCTTGCTGGCCGGGAAGCACACTGGATGGCTGAAGGTGCCCGCATCGCGGCCGCTAAAGGCGCCCACGTCATCGACATCAATATGGGCTGCCCCGCCAAGGAAGTGACCGGCAAGCTCTCAGGCTCCGCCCTAATGCGCGATCTCGATCATGCGCAATCGTTAATCGCAGCTGTTGTCAACGCCGTGGACATTCCCGTCACCCTCAAAATGCGGTTGGGTTGGGACGACGCCACGCGCAACGCTGCCGACCTCGCACGACGCGCCGAAAGCGAAGGCGTTGCGTTGATCACGGTGCACGGGCGAACCCGCTGCCAATTCTTCAAAGGCACAGCGGATTGGGCAGCGGTGCGGCCCGTCGTCGAAGCCGTCAAAATTCCGGTGATCGTCAATGGCGATATTCTAGGTCCAGCGCACGCGCGGGCGGCACTTGGCGCCTCGGGTGCGGCTGGCGTTATGGTCGGGCGTGGTGCTTATGGCCGCCCGTGGATGCCAGGGCGCATGAGAGCGGCGCTCGAAACAGGGATCGATCCTGGCGAGCCACCGCTCAGCACCCAGTGCGCCATCGCGATCGAACATATCGAAGCGATGTTCCTGCATTATCCAGGAACGCTCGGCCTCAAGAATGCGCGCAAGCACATCGGCTGGTATCTGGAATCGAGCGGGCGGCCGGCAGAAGTGGTCAAGCTATGGCGGCAGAAACTGTGCACCGAGTGGAATGCCAAGGCCGTGCTTGAGGGGCTCTTTGAATTTTATGCCGAACCCCAGAGGATCGCTGCATGAAAGCAAAAACCACAGCTTTGCCTGACAAGCCGATGACTGCGGCGGCGCTCGCGGCTTCCCAGCACGTCGGCAGTGAAGCCTTGTTAGCCGCTCTGCCGCATCCCATCATGGTCATCGCTGCAGACGATGCGATCTTGTTTGCCAATGCGGCTGCTGAATCGTTTTTTACGATGAGCGCCTCGGCCTTGAAACGCAGCAAGGTGACGGAGGTGTTCGCTTTCGGGTGTCCGCTGTTGCAATTGGTCGAGCAGGTGCAATCGACCGGCACGACGGTGAACGAGTATGGCGTCGAAGTTGCGACGCCGAGATTTTCCGGCTCCAAATTGATTGATGTCTACGGCGGGCCGATGCCCGAAAATCCCTCGACCATGTTCCTGATGCTCCAGCAGCGTTCGATGGCGCAGATGATCGAGCGGCAGTTGACGCATCGTGCGGCGGCGCGATCGGTCTCGGGCATGGCCGGCGTCCTGGCGCATGAAATCAAAAACCCGCTGTCTGGCATTCGCGGTGCCGCGCAGCTGCTCGAGCCTGGGCTTTCAGATGATGATCGCGCGCTGACGCAGCTCATATGTTCCGAGACCGATCGCATCCGCAATCTCGTCGACCGGATGGAAGTGTTCGGGGACGAACGTCCGCTGTTGAAAGAAGCCGTCAACATTCACGACGTTTTGCATCATGTCTGGCGCATCGCGGAAACCGGATTTGCGCGCGGCATCCGCTGCATCGAAGATTACGATCCCTCGCTGCCACCGGTCAGTGGCAACCGCGATAAGCTGGTTCAGGCCTTTCTCAATCTGATCAAGAATGCCGCCGAGGCGATGGGCGATAAGCGCGAGCACAGCCGCATCATTTTACAAACCGCATTTCGCCCCGGGGTTCGCCTGTCGGTGAAGGGCTCAGATACGCGCATCAGCCTGCCGCTGATGATCCAGATCGAAGACAACGGCGGGGGAATTGCCGAACATCTGAAGCCGCATCTGTTCGACCCGTTCGTGACGACGAAACCTAATGGAACCGGGTTGGGACTGGCGCTCGTCGCCAAGATCATCTCCGACCATGGGGGCATCATCGAATGCGATAGCGAGCCAAAACGTACGATTTTCCGCGTCCTGCTGCCGATGCAGGAACGCGTTCGCGCCCCCCAACCCGAACGAGGCTGACACGAAATGGCCCGAGGCAATGTGCTGATCGCCGACGACGACACCGCCATCCGGACGGTGTTGAACCAGGCGCTCGCCCGCGCTGGATACGCGCCCCGCGCCACCGGCAATGCCGCAACGCTGTGGCG
Organism: Hyphomicrobium sp.; assembly: GCA_031367425.1. GTDB lineage: Bacteria > Pseudomonadota > Alphaproteobacteria > Rhizobiales > Hyphomicrobiaceae > Hyphomicrobium_B. Next base: position 30,201 of record JANLPU010000025.1, on the reverse strand, counting down.
CTGGATCAGCCAAGGCGAGGGCGATGTGGTGATCACCGATGTGGTGATGCCCGATGAAAACGCTTTCGATCTCATTCCGCGCATCAAGAAGCTGCGGCCCGATCTGCCGATCATCGTGATGAGCGCGCAGAATACGCTGATGACCGCTCTGACCGCCGCCGAGAAGGGCGCCTTCGAATATCTGCCCAAACCCTTCGATTTGAACGAGCTGATCGCGGTCGTGGCGCGGGCCTTAGCGGAACCCGGCAAGAAGCGGCAAAATCATTCCCCTGATGCCGACACCGAAGAGCTGCCGCTCATCGGCCGCTCGCCGGCGATGCAGGAAATCTACCGCGTCCTCGCCCGTCTCACGCAAACCGATCTCACCGTTATGATCACGGGCGAAAGCGGCACCGGCAAAGAGCTTGTGGCGCGCGTTCTACACGATTATGGCAAGCGTCGGCAGGGGCCGTTCGTGGCCATTAACATGGCCGCTATTCCGCGCGAATTGATCGAAAGCGAATTGTTCGGCCACGAGAAGGGTGCCTTTACCGGCGCCCAATCGCGCACGCCAGGGCGCTTTGAGCAGGCCGAAGGCGGCACGCTGTTTCTCGATGAGATCGGCGACATGCCGCTCGAAGCGCAGACGCGTCTGCTACGCGTGCTCCAGCAGGGGGAATATACGACCGTTGGCGGCCGCACGCCGATCAAAACTAATGTTCGGATCATTGCCGCCACCCATCGGGATTTAAAAAACCACATCCAGCAGGGCCTGTTCCGCGAAGATTTATACTACCGTTTAAATGTCGTGCCGTTGCGCTTGCCGCCGTTGCGCGAACGGCTCGAAGACATCGGCGATCTGGTGCGCCACTTCCTGCGCCAGGCAGGCCGCGAAGGTCTGGGTCAGAAATCCATTGAGTCGGCTGCCATTGATCGCCTCAAAGCGCATCCGTGGCCGGGCAACGTGCGCGAACTCGAAAACGTTGTCCGCCGTCTCGTCGCCTTGCACGCCAATGATACGTTGACCGGGCAAATCATCGAACAGGAGCTGGCTGGTTCGCAAGCCTCATCACCCAGTGACGAAGACAGCGCCGGCGGGGGCCTGGGCGAAGCGCTCGAACGTCATCTCAACCGCTACTTCGCATCCTTCGGCTCCGAGTTGCCGCCGAGCGGCCTCTACGACCGGATTATCAGGGAAGTTGAGAAACCGCTGCTGACGGCGGCGTTGGCCGCGACGCGCGGTAACCAGATTAAAGCGGCCGAGCTTTTGGGTCTCAATCGCAACACGTTGCGCGCTCGCATCCGCGATCTCAACATCCGGGTGATGAAAACGGTCGAGAGCTGACCTTCGGCAACCGCCAAATCCAAGGAAATATCTTTGTTCGCGCGCAGCTTGACGGGCAACGCTGGCGGGCCTAAGCCACACTTGTCGCGAAAATGTCACAGTTGCGTTGTTGGGTACGGGTGTGTGGCAACCGCGCACGCAGCGGTTGGCACGGAATGTTTTGAAGGGCTCGACAGCGGCTTCTTTTATCAGGGCCAGAGCTCAGTTCAACGCGGTAACGCCCCAGAGTATTTGATCATCCGATGACAGGTGCCGACGAAAAAACCCCAGCTCGCGGCCAACCTGAAAGCCAGGCACCGGGGGCGGCTGTTCGTTCCGGCGCCACTCTGATCGAGGAGGGCGAGAGCCCGCTCAATCCGTCCGACCGGGCATTCTGGATTGGGCTCGTCGTCGTGGTGTTGTCTATTATCTCGGCGCTGGCGAGCTACCTGATCCTCACGGGGCTGACGCCCATCACGCCGCGCAACGAATATGTGCTGATCGCGCTCGCCATCAACGGTGCGCTGATCGTCGCCATGTTCACGATCATCGTCATCCAAGCTTTGGGTCTGCGCCGGGCCTGGAACGAAAAAATTCCGGGCGCACGCCTGCACACCCGCATCGTCGTATTGTTCAGCGTCATCGCGGCGCTGCCAGCAATCCTGCTGGCGATTGCCGCCACGACCACATTTTCCCGCGCCATCGATGGCAATTTTTCGGCACGGATGCGCGCCATCGTGGACAACTCGTATGATGTGGCGCGCGAGTATGTGGTCGAGCACAGCAAAATCATTCGCACCGACATCGTCAACATGGTGCGCGATATCGATGGCGCTTCGGCCGAACTCAAGGATGATCCGGAAGCGTTCCAGAAGTTCCTCATCGGTCAGGCTGGCCTACGCGATCTGCAAGCGGTGCACATTATCGATAAGGACGGCGTGCCGACCGTCATGGCGATCGACGATCCTAAGCTGCCCTATATCGTGCCATCGGTCGCGATCATCAAACAGGCTGAAGGCGGCCAAGTGCCCGTCGTCATGCTGACAGACGATTATCGTGTCGCCGCCATCGCCAAGCTCGAGAAGTATCCGGGACGCTATCTTTATGTCTCGCGCGGCGTCAGCCCCAAGGTTATCGGGCATTTGCAGCGCACCGAACAAAACGTCGATGAATATCAGACGTTGCGGAAGCGCCGGGGTGGCTTGAAGTTTGCTCATGGCTTGATTTATTTCATGATTTCCACGACCTCTTTGCTCGCGGCCATTTGGGCTGGCATGGGGTTTGCGGGCCGCTTCGTGGCGCCCATCCGGCGCTTGATTGCAGGCGCGCAGGAGATCTCGCGCGGCAATCTGGCGATTGCCTTGCCGGAAAAGCGCGGCGAGGGCGACCTGCGCCGGTTGTCGGAAACGTTCAACCACATGACGCGCGAGTTAAAGGGCCAGCAGGACGCGCTGGTGTCGACCAATGCGCTGCTGTCGGAACGGCGCAACTTCATCGAGGCTGTTTTGTCGGGTGTGTCGGCCGGCGTCGTCGGGCTCGATAGCAATCAGAACATCACGCTGCTCAGCCGGTCGGCCGAACGCTTGATCGGTGTCACGAGTGCGCAAGCGGCCGGCAAACCGATCTTAGACGTCATGCCGGAACTGGCAGCCGTTTTGTCGGCGGGCGAAGACACCGGCCTCAAGGCCAAGCAACACGAAATCAAAAAACAGGTCGGCGACGAAGAGCGGACCTTCGCGGTCAAAATTACGATTGAGCGGGCAGGCGAGGGCGATGTCGGCTCGGTCGTCACGTTCGACGATATTTCCGAACTCGTGCAGGCTCAACGCACCAGCGCGTGGGCCGATGTCGCCCGCCGCATCGCGCACGAAATCAAAAATCCGCTGACACCCATACAACTTTCAGCCGAACGCTTGCGCAACAAGTTCGGCCGCCAAGTGACGGAAAATCGCGAGCTGTTCGACACCCTGACGCAAACCATCGAACGCCAGACGGCGGCAATCAAAGCCATGGTCGACGAGTTCGCGTCTTTCGCCCGGATGCCCGCGCCGCAGATGGCCGACGCCGACATGCGCACTGTGGTGCAAGAGCCGGTCGTGATGTTCCGCGAGACCAACAAGGACGTTGATTTCAAACTTGAGCTGCCAGCCGGTCCCGTGCGGTCGCGCTTTGATCAACGGCTGATTTTGCAAGCGATCACCAATCTCGTCAAAAACGCCACCGAAGCGATCGAGGGCTATGGCGAGGCGCAAGGCCGACCAGCAGGTTACCGTGGCGAAATCGAAGTGCGCCTCGTGCCGCAAAGCGACCGAATCTTGATCGAGGTGATCGACAACGGCATCGGCTTGCCCAAGCAAAACCGCTCGCGGTTGCTCGAGCCTTACGTCACAACGCGCGCGAAGGGAACGGGCCTGGGTCTCGCAATCGTTCAGAAAATCGTCGAGCAGCACGGCGGCACGCTGGCCCTCGAAGACGCGCCGCTGACACTGACGCGCTCGCGTGGCGCTCTGTTGCGGGTCACACTACCGCTGCGGCAAGCTTTGCCACCCGATCAAACTCATTTGAAGTCATCACGGGCTGCGTAAGCGGCCGGACACGTATAAGAACTCAAGCGACCCACGAGGGAGCCAAAAGAATGGCAGCAGATATTCTGATCGTCGACGACGAGGCCGACATCCGCGATTTGGTATCGGGGATTTTAGAAGATGAGGGCCATCGCACGCGGCTCGCCCGCGATAGCGACGAAGCGCTCAAGGCCATCGAAGACCGGCGACCGCATCTCGTCGTGCTCGACATCTGGTTGCAAGGTAGCAGGCTCGACGGCCTCGAAGTCTTGACCGTGATGAAGCGCACCTATCCCGATCTCCCCGTCGTCATCATTTCAGGCCACGGCAACATCGAAACGGCCGTCACCGCGATCAAGCGCGGCGCTTACGATTATATCGAGAAGCCTTTCAAATCGGATCGCCTCATCCTCGTCGCCCTGCGAGCGCTCGAAGCCTCGCAGTTGAAACGCGAAGTGAAAGAATTGAAGGAACGGTCGTCGGTTTCGGCTGACATGATCGGCAAGTCTCCAGCGATCAATCAACTTAAGAGCCAGATCGACCGCGTTGCGCCGACCAACAGCCGCATCCTGATCCGCGGCTCGTCTGGCACCGGCAAAGAGCTCGCTGCCCGCGTGCTGCACCAGAAATCCCAGCGCGCCGAAAGCCCGTTCGTTGTACTTAACGCCGCCGCCATGGCGCCAGATCGCGTCGAAGAGGAGCTGTTTGGCACCGAGGACCGCACCGGCGGTCCGCGCAAAGTCGGCGCTCTTGAGGAAGCCCACACCGGCACGCTGTACATCGACGAAGTTGCCGACATGCCAATGGAAACGCAAGGCAAGGTGCTGCGCGTTCTCGTTGAACAAAAATTCCTGCGGCTCGGCGGCGTGCAGAAAGTTGCCGTCGATACTCGCATCGTGTCATCCACCAGCCGCGACCTCGAACGCGAAATCGAGGAGGGCCGTTTCCGCGAGGATCTGTTCCACCGCCTCAACGTCGTACCGTTGCGCGTGCCAAGCTTAGCAGAGCGCCGGGAAGACATCCCAGAGCTCATCCAGTTCTTCGTCAATCAGATCGCACAGGCTTCAGGGTTGGCGCCGCGCCGTATCGGCGAGGATGCCGTCGCCGTGCTGCAGGCGCATGATTGGCCAGGCAACGTGCGCGAACTGCGCAACAACATCGAACGCTTGATGATCCTGGCTGGGGGCGACGCCAACGCCATCATCACCGCCGACATGCTGCCGGAAGAAATCGGCTCGAACGTTCCATTGCCGGTCAACGGTGGTGCCGAACACTTGATGAGCTTGCCATTGCGCGAAGCGCGCGAAATTTTCGAGCGCGAATATTTGCTGGCGCAGATCAATCGCTTCGGCGGCAACATTTCGCGCACGGCTGAATTCGTCGGCATGGAACGCTCGGCGCTGCATCGCAAGCTCAGAGCGCTGGGCGTGTCGTCCGATCAACGCAGCGGCGAAGCGCGCACCGCATGAAGTCAGGAGCGCACGCACTTTGAGCCGCATTGTCTACGTCAATGGCCGGTACGTGCCTTACGGTGATGCCGCGATCCACGCCGAGGATCGCGGCTTCCAATTTGCCGATAGCGTCTATGAAGTTATTGAAGTGCTCGGCGGTCGGCTGGTCGATGCACCTCGTCATATGGCGCGTCTCGATCGATCGCTGAGCGAACTTCGCATTCCGCCGCCAATGAGCAGGGTGGTGTTGGCTCAAGTCATTGCGCGCACGATCCATCTCAATCACGTCCGCCACGGCACGGTCTATCTACAAGTCAGCCGCGGCGCTGGCCCGCGCGATTTTGCGTTGCCGCCCACAAGCACACCGCCGACGCTCGTCGTGATCGCGCGCAGTCAGTCGCAAGCCAAGATCGAAGTGCTGGCCCAAGTCGGCATCGCAGTCATCACCATGCCAGACATCCGCTGGGGCCGATCGGACATCAAAACCGTGATGCTGCTGCCCGCGTGCCTCGCCAAGGACGCCGCCAAGTCTCAAGATGCGCGCGAGGCTTGGCTCGTCGATGGCGATGGCACCGTCACCGAAGGCGCGTCCAGCAACGCCTGGATCGTCACCGCAGATAAGCAGCTCGTCACGCGGCCGCTAAGTCAACGAATTTTGGCCGGGGTAACCCGTGCGACAGCAATCGACGCGGCTCGGCTTCTAAGTCTTGAATTGCAAGAGCGCGCCTTCACCGTCGCCGAGGCCCATAAAGCGGCGGAAGCCTTCATCACGTCGGCGACGAACACCGTGATGCCGGTCGTTCGCATCGACAATGTTGCGATCGGGAATGGCCGTCCGGGCCCCTTAACGATGTCCCTCCGCGCTCGTTTTCACGATGTCGCAGCAATTTCTGCCAAATAGACCAAAGTTGATGGCGTCCCACCGTATGCGGGCCTTTTCAACAGCCCGAAAAGCGTTACCTTGGGCCCCGTTGAGCCTGTCATGACCGGCAATCCGTCAGCGCAATGCCGCTGGCGGCAAACAGCAATGTGCGGCGTGCCTACAAAAGACATCAAACAAAAAAGGCGAACAACACAATGGCGTCAGAAAAACCACAAAACCTTCAGGACACTTTTCTCAATTATGTCCGTAAAAATAAAACACCCCTGACGATTTTCCTAGTCAACGGAGTTAAGCTGCAGGGCATCGTGAGCTGGTTCGATAATTTTTGCGTTCTGCTCAGACGCGATGGCCACTCGCAGCTGGTCTACAAACATGCAATCTCCACAATTATGCCCGGTGGTCCTGTAAACTTGAACGATCAAGATGGCGAGAGTGTAAGCGGGTGACGCAAGCAACAGACGACCGCGCCGATGACACGCCAGACGACGATGCCGAGACTACGCCAAAGCCTGCACCCCGCAAACGGCGTGCTCCCGAAGCCACCCGCGCGCCGCGTTCGCGCGTGCTCATTGTCGTGCCGGTGTGGAAGCGGCAGGTGCGGGTTGGCGACAAGGCCAAACCTTTTCCCCAGATCCACACGCCGGAAAATCGCATGGCAGAAGCGATTGGGCTCGTCAACGCCATCGAACTCGACATCGTCGGCAACTTGATTGTGCCGCTATCAGAGCCAAAGCCCGCGACGCTGCTAGGGCGCGGCAAGGTCGAAGAGCTGCGGGTGCTCATCGAGGAAGATGACGTCGGCCTCGTGGTCATCGATCATATCGTCAACCCCGTGCAGCAACGCAATCTTGAGAAGACCTGGAATACCAAGGTCATCGATCGCACCGGCTTGATCTTGGAGATTTTTGGCGCGCGCGCGCGCACCAAGGAAGGCGTACTGCAAGTCGAGCTCGCGCACCTGATGTACCAGAAGGGCCGCATCGTGCGGGCCTGGACCCATTTGGAACGGCAGCGCGGCGGTGGCGGCTTCCTCGGCGGCCCCGGCGAAGCGCAGATCGAACTCGATCGCCGGATGCTGCAAGACCGCATCGAAGCCATCAAAGGCGATCTCAAAGAGGTTGCCAAAACGCGCGACCTGCATCGCAAGGGCCGCCGCAAAGTGCCTTATCCGATCGTCGCGATCGTCGGCTACACCAACGCCGGTAAGTCGACGCTGTTCAACCGTATCACGGGTGCGGGCGTGCTCGCCATGGACCAGGTGTTCGCAACGCTCGATCCGACGATGCGCGAAGTGAAGCTGCCAAGCGCGCGGCGCATCATTTTGTCGGACACTGTTGGCTTCATTTCAGATCTGCCGACGATGCTTGTCGCGGCCTTCCGCGCGACGCTCGAAGAGGTGATCGAAGCCGATTTGATCCTGCACGTGCGCGATATCGCGCATGAAGAAACGCAAACCCAAGCGCGAGATGTCGAAAAGGTTCTGGGCGATCTGGGCATCGATATTCTGCCCGCCGACAGCCATATTCTCGAAGTCTGGAACAAACTCGATCTCCTCTCCGCCGACCGCAGAGCCGAGCTACAACACGAAGCGTCACGCGCCGAGCGGCCGCCAGTCCTGGTGTCAGCGGCGTCGGGGCAGGGCCTCGAAGGGTTGCTCGCCGCAATCGACGCGAGGCTCGGATCGGGCGATGAAATTCTCGACGTGGTCATTCCGGCGGCGCAAGGCCGGTTGATGAATTGGCTGCACGAAAACGCCGAAGTCATAAGCCGCACCGACGGAGAGAGCGGCGAAATTTCCGTGCGCATCAGAATGCCCGCCGAAAAGAAGGATCGCATCGTCGGTCAAATTCGCAAGGCCGGCATCGCCGTCTAGGCGTTTCGGCTCAACCGTTCTCAGCGGTCTTCTGTCTATTGATTGCCCGATTATCCAACCTACCTGATAGGTAGGAGGTCTTGATGGAACGCAACGTTACGTGCTGCATAGCAGGAGGCGGGCCGGCCGGCATGATGCTCGGCGTACTGCTCGCGCGCGCCGGTGTCGATGTGCTCGTACTTGAAAAGCATCGAGATTTCTTGCGCGATTTTCGCGGCGATACCATTCATCCCTCGACCTTGCAAGTGATGGAAGAACTGGGCTGGCTCGAAGAGTTTCTCACCCTGCCGCACCAAAGAGTGCCCGATCTCGTCGCGCAATTTGGGCAAATTCCATATAAAATTGCCGATTTTTCTCATCTGCCGGTCAAGGCGCCTTACATCGCGATGATGCCGCAATGGGACTTTCTGGAATTTCTGGCGCGCAAGGGCAAAGCGTATCCGCATTTCAAAATTGCGATGCAGACGCAGGCAACCGGGCTCGTCATCGATGCTGATCGGGTCACGGGCGTCACGGCGAGCGGCCATGATGGTCCGCTCACGATCGGTGCCGATCTTGTGGTCGCCGCCGACGGGCGTAGTTCGACGCTAAGGCCAGCTGCCGGTTTCACAGCGCAGAATTTTGGCGCGCCGATGGATGTGTTGTGGTTTAGCTTGCCCCGCCAAGCAACCGACACGGCGCAGACGCAAGCTCGGCTTGATGCTGGCCGCATATTCATCATGCTCAACCGCGGCGATTATTGGCAATGCGCGTTCGTCATCCCTAAGGACGGTGACACCGCAATCCGAGCCCAGGGCCTCGCGGCGTTCCAGTCGAAAGTTGTAGCGCTGTTGCCGTTCGACGGCGCGCGCGCGAACGACATCGCAAGCCTCGACGACGTCAAACTTCTGCGCGTGCAAGTCGATCGCTTGGCCAAATGGTGCCGCCCGGCATTCTTATGTATAGGTGATGCTGCTCACGCGATGAGCCCCGTCGGCGGCGTTGGCATCAACCTCGCAGTTCAGGATGCTGTGGCGTCGGCCAATATTTTGGCCGAACCGTTGCGTGAAAAACGCCTGACGTTGGCAGACCTCGAAGCTGTGCAAGCGCGGCGCGATTTTCCAACACGCGTTACCCAGCGCATGCAGCTCATCATGCAGAACGCGATGATTGCACCGGTGTTGGCGAGCACCGGAAATGTCCGCCCGCCGCTGCTGGTCCGACTTATTGCCGGCATCCCAGGGCTCAATCGGTTGCCCGCGCGCGCCATTGGTTTGGGCGTGCGGCCCGAGCATGTCTCAACGCAGCCGATGCGAACAATTCCCGCCGTCTGATTGACATTTCGTTGACGATCTTGACTTGGAAAAAAAGGAAAGGCGATGGAGTTAGGAAATACTCAATCAGTTTACAGCTAATCATCGGCCTTCATTCTCGGGCTCAAGGCTTTGTCCGCGAGATACTCAAGTCATGGGCGACCAGATCGATGAAGAAGTGCTACTTCGTTCTCCGTGCCCTAGTCCGCAACATGTCTTCGAACGAGTCCGGAGCGGTCGCAGTTCTATTCGCCGTGGGGTTGTTCATGCTTTGCGGCGTGGCCGGTATCGCTTTGGATTACAGCCGTGCGACGTGGACGCAATCGAATGTTCAGCAGGCGCTGGACGCTGCCGTCTTGGCGGGTCTTTCTGAAACAGGAAGCGCAGAATCGTTATCAGGCGTTGTAGGCGGCTCCTCGAAGGATCAAAAAATTGAAATAGCAAATAAGTATTTTGGTGCCAATCTCAAGCATCTGCCGAAACTTGATAAGTTCAGTTTTGCGTTTGAAGACGAGGCGCTTGTGGGCCAAGCCAGCGTGAGAATCAACACAACGCTGCTTGCAGCATTGGGATTCGGCAAAGTCGCAGTAGAGACAATTTCGAAGGGGATCTATGGATCGGTCCACGAGCCGGTATGTTTCATGGCCATGCACCCAACCCGAAAGCACACACTGGAACTCAACGGCTCGGTGTCGGTCATCGCGCCTGACTGCAATATCTACGGTAATTCCGACAATTTCGATGATGTCGTCGATCCACATACTGCGGATAATTTTCTAGTAGGAAAATCGGTTCAGGCGGTGGGCTTTGGCCATCACTATGTGAACAACGTGGCCCCGCCACTCGAACACGCTCCTGAACTCATCCCGGATCCGCTGGCAGCGCTTGCGATCCCGACGGCAGGTCCGTGCAGTTTCAACAATACGACAATCTCCGGCGGGTCGAAAATTCTGACACCGGGTACTTACTGTGGCGGACTTAATATTAGCAATGGAGCGGACGTTTCATTCAGTCCAGGGACTTACGTCATAAGCGGCGGTGCGTTTGTCGTCAGCGATTCTCGTATTACCGGTGTCGGTATAACAGTCGCCCTCGCCGATAGTTCAGCAACGCTGTTTTGGACAAGTTCGCAGATCAAGTTAACGGCCCCGACGTCGGGCCAATATGCGGGCATGGCGGTAATTGGCGCCCGGCTACCGGCAAACCACATAATTAATGCTTCGACGGTCGACATTTGTGGCGTAGTTTACGTGCTCAATGGCGCATTCAGCTGGGTAAATAGTGGAACACCGGTAATCACCGCCAATTGGACTGCGTGGATTATCGATGGCGTGTCATGGGACGGTGATGGCACGCTCCATTACAACTTCGATATCAATACCGGCAACGTTCCATATCCAGCAGCGCTGATGAATATCGTTCCCCGTCCGGGCGTTGGACCGAGACTGGTATTTTAGAAAGCAGTGGCTGCATCCTGAGCAAATCAGAATGGGGTGTATCGTCCGTCTGGGCTCGAACATATCGCCAACGAGGTCCGCGGGGCGAGGGGTTAGCTCAAGCACCCACCCAACACGTCACTGCAGATATGCTGCGTTCATCATTTGGCCGACTGAGCCTCGCGTCGAATACCCCCGCTGTTGACGGATTGGTTGTTCAGCCTGAGCCGATTGCTGCGGGCGTTGCTGACGTGTTACCCGATGGTCGTTTTGAGCAACTGGCGCGCGCTTTTTTGCCGGGCGCTCGACGCTTGCCGTTTCGTTGGCGCGGGGCAGCTTCTCTGCCGGAGAGCCCGCGATCTCGACGCCTCTGTCGATCTCGGCCCATTTTTGATTGAGAGCCAGCACAACGCGCTTATCGTGTCTGTAGGGATCGCCGAAGTACTCCGGCTGGCCCTTGCCGTCGATCCAGACGGAAAAATACCCGATATGCACGGGCAAAGGCTTTTCAAGCGCGATCTGATTGGAGCCGGGCCCATCCACAACCAATTGCGCAACTTTCCAAGTGCCAGCACCGCGATCTGCGTCGAGCAAGCGCTGCGCGAACGATAGGGGATTTTTCAGCCGGATGCATCCGTGGCTGAATGTTCGCTCGGAAGCCGAAAACAAAGATTTGTTCGGCGTGTCGTGCAGGTAAACGGAGTGGGCATTCGGAAACAAAAACTTGACGTCGCCGAGGGCGTTGCCATCGCCCGATGGCTGAAAGATCGAGTACTCGCTGAGCTTGGCTTTCTCCCAATCAACGGTCCAGCTCTTGACGACACGGTTGCCCTTTTTGACGACGATGCCCTCGTCTTCGAGCGAGCGGCCGTGACGCGCGGCTGACAACAGCTTTTCCTGCTTGATGGTGTCTGGCAGAAACCACGAAGGGCGCAGCACGATGCTGGTCATGTTTTTAGAAAAGACCGGCGTCGGGCTCTCGGCTTTGCCGACGATGACGCGCTCATGCAGCGAAGATTTGCCGTCCTGCATCAGGTCGATGCTGAACGCTGGAATGTTGACGAGCACGTGCGTCGCGCCGAGATCAGACGGCATCCAGCGCCATTGTTCCATGCTGGCGACAATCGAATTTAGTTTGTCTTGCTTTACCTGGGCGCCGCTCGCGGAGAGAGCTTTGCGGGTCGCCGCCCCGACGATGCCATCAGCGTCAAGAGACGCGGATGTCTGGAAAGCTTCAACGGCGTTTTTGAGGGCGTCGTCGTACGTATCCTCGTCGCGCGGCGCTGCGGGTAGCCCTAAGTGGCGACGCAGACTCGGAATTTCGGTATTCGACCGACCCGGCACGAGCAGCGGGCCTTTCGTTGCAATCGCGACGTTTTCGCCGTGTCCCTTTTCATTCCGAAGCTTGACGTACAACTCATGCAGCCCAAGGAACTGGGGGTGTTGCGGATGGAAACCGCGCAAGACGTCGCCCGGATTGCCAGCCGCAGTCACGAGGGGGAGAACGCAGTCAGCATCGGCCAGCACCGGCTTGCGGTCGATGAAATCCGACAACAGTCGCGCCGGTTCGGGAATGCGGCCGCCGCGCGCATGATTGGCATACTTGAGGATCAGAGCTGAGACTTCATATTCCGCGGCTGCCATTTCTACGGCCGATTTGTCTACGGCCGATTTGCTGGCGCCGCTCCAATCCTTGGCTTGAGAATGCAGGTCAAAATCGGTAGCGTTGAGCCCCCAAGCCGACGCGTCGGCGAAAGCTTCTAGAACTTGTGTGGCAGCTTTCGTTGGACCCGTTTCGTCGAACCATACGGTCTTATAGTTCCGGCTTTCATAAAATTTCTTCAGCGCCGTCTGGTCTTCAAGACGTGGCAAAACATTCGACAGGGAGTTAAGTTTTGCCTGGAGTTCGGCTTGCACGTCGCTCGCCTGATCGGCAGCGATAGCCGGGCGCGGTACAGCCAGCACCACTGTGAAAAAAGCGACGGTTGCCAGCGCCAAACGCGCCGCCCTCGCACTACGCAAAAACATCAAGTTAGGCACTCCCAGATGACGCAATACAATCCGTACGACCACCTTACTCTTATTAGCGGATTATAAAGACGTTTATAGGATGCGTGTGATCAACTCTGTTATGCCTCAGCGCGTATGAACCCAACGCGCATCGGCTCTGCGGGCTGGAGCTTTCACCGGAATGAACTCTGTTCTATTGGCTTTTATCGCGCGCGCGGACTTCATCCCAGAGGGCGTCCATCTCTTCGAGATTTGAGCTCGCCGGCGTCTTGTTTTGCTCGGCAAGTCGGGCTTCGATATAGGCAAAACGGCGGGAGAATTTTTGGTTGGCTTGCCGCAGAGCACTTTCTGGGTCGATTTTCAAATGGCGCGCGACGTTCGCCATGACGAACAACAGATCGCCGAACTCTTCTTCAATCCGGGCGGGATTGATGGGGGCTGAGGAGCTGTGCGGACCGGCAGGACAAGCGACCTCCTCCAACTCCGCCAATTCCTCTTTCAGCTTATCGAACACCGGCGCGAGGCTCGGCCAATCAAAGCCGACGTTGGCCGCTTTGTCCTGCAATTTGACCGCGCGCGTCAGAGCGGGCAGGGGCAGCGGAACGCCGTCGAGCACCGAAGCGAGTTCCGTTTTGTCAGCGCTTTCATTGCGGGCGCGCTCGGCGTGCTCCTGCGCCTTGATCGTTTTCCAAAAGCCGGGTGCTGCGCCCGCCGCGCGCTCGTCATCGCTGCCAAAGACGTGCGGGTGACGGCGGATCATCTTGGCCGTGATCGCCGCCACAACATCCCCAAAGGCAAAGGCGTTCTGCTCACGCGCCATTTGAGCGTGATAGACAACTTGCAGCAATAGATCGCCAAGCTCGTCTTTCAGGTCGCCCAGGTCGGCACGCGCGATCGCGTCGGCAACTTCGTATGCCTCCTCGATCGTGTAAGGCGCGATCGTTGCAAACGTCTGTTCGAGATCCCATGGACATCCTGTGACCGGCGTGCGCAGTGCCGTCATGATTTCGATCAAACGTGAGATGTCGTGCGATGGGGCAAGCTTGGCAGTCATGTCGGGAAAGTCCTCCTGAAGCGCTGGGATGCTAGAGGAGGCTGGGGAAAAGCGCGAGTGCCGCTTCAATGCAAAAGCGAGCGGCCCAATCGCGGAGCATTCCACACGGCGCAAAGAGGGATCAGCCAACCGGCCCAGGCGGCGAAGATGTACGTCTGTTCGAACGGCAGATGAAAATAGAGCGCCGCACCGGTCATCAGCCGGAACCAGACCGCGCCCGTCGTCACCGCTGCCAGGCCGATCATATAACTGGCGTGACGCGCACGTTGACCGCGTCGGATGGCGATCCAGCCTTGGCCTAAAAGCCAGAGCCACACCAGTCCTTGCGCAAAAAAACCTGCCCGCGCCAAGGGTGCCGATTGGCTAAGAACCGCAACCGGCAGTGCCGTTAGCCCTCCAACCACCACAAAGCCGCCCAAGGTCCGCCCCAACGCTCGGTGAAGATCAGGGCGATGACGAAAATAAATTGTGATTGGCAAAAGTAATAATGCGGCCGCGCCGCTGAGCATATGCAGGCGAAAGATAATAGGCGCGCGTTCGGCCAACAAAAACATTTCCACCGGCAGCCGGATCATCCCGGCGCCAGACAACAAGGCGACCGCTCCGACGGGCGCAATGAGGAGAACGCAGATGCTCGAGATTAGCACGCGCGAAAGCGAAGCCGGCAAGCGGTCTAAGCTATTCAAAGTTTCTTCACGCGCGTTACGGGTAACCGTTGGGATCATAGAGATCATTCTCCTTTCCGCGTGTGGCGTCTTCGGGGCGGAAGGCAAAGCGAAGAGCCCAGCGGCCTCGTCGCACAAGACGGTCGTGGTCGTCGCTGCGGCGGAGATCGTCGGCCGCTGGTCGGGCAACTATTACGGTTTTGGATCGCATCGCGAGACGTGCGCCGGGTCCGGGTGCACGATAGCGCTCGACATCTCCGCCTGCGCCACGGGCTGGTGCGGTGTGCGCGTCAAGGACGACGGCGGATGCGGCGGCGTCGCGATGAAAGTCACAACCGCCGAGGCGCGCCCCAATGCGCAAAAGTTCACCGGCAAGCTGGATCTCGTGCCGGGCGCTGAGGCTTACACGATCGAAGCGACGCTGTGGAAGTCTGAGGACGAACCGGCCAAGCGCTTCATAAACATGATCGGCGATACCGGTCCTGAGCTGCGCTTCATGCGCCGGTCATTCCCGTTCGAAGCGGCACTGTCACGCTCTGGCGATGCAACTTGTGTCAGCGATAAGCCGGTGTCGTAGCGGGGGGAGCAACTCTCAGGAATACTTGGCCAGCTCCAGCTACGCGTCAAAGGCACTCTTCAGCACTGTTAGGTAAGCAACATGCCGTGGGCGAACATGTCGGCGGCGCTGGAGCCGTGAACATTGTCGAGAATTGCGACTTCAACAAATGCACCCTTCACATTAAGTGAAATGGTTGAACCCGCAGCGTCGTCGGTAACGTGGACCATGCTATCGAGCGCCGCGCCAGCGTGACCTTTGAAAAAGTCGCGAAGGTCGAGCTTATCGCCGAGCGCGAAGTCCGTAATGTGATCGAGCCCGTTGAGTCCGCCGACATCTTTCTTGAAGTAAGCGAACGTGTCATTGCCCGCGCCGCCTGTCAGCGTATCGGCACCCCCAAGACCGCGAATGATGTCGTGGCCTGCGTTGCCTTTGATGACTTCAGCTTTAGCGCTTCCCTTATAGCTGTCATCAAAAGACGATCCTTGGAATTTTTCGAAACCACGGATGATATCGTGACCGAGGCCGTCGGCCGTTCCTTTGCTGACGTCGACCGCAACACCGGACTTTGCTCCGTAGAAGTCCAGCGTATCGAAACCTGAGCCGCCAACGTAGAGGTCGTCGCCACCACCCACGATCACACTGTCATCGCCTGTTCCGCCGTAGACTAGATCGTTGCCAGGTTGAACGTCGCCGTCAATGATGTAGTCAGCTCCCGAGCCGCCATACATGATGTCGTCGCCGCTCACTTCGTTCAGGACATCGATCCCGGCTCCCCCTGAAAGGAAGTCATTGCCCGCACCGCCGTTGACGACGTCGCTGCCGCCCTTGCCATAAAGGGCGTCGTTACCGTAGAGGGCGTCCTGATTCTGGCTACCGCGCACGAAGTCGTCACCGAGCCCGGCGAAGACGACCCGCGAGGCGGTGGGCGAGACGCTATGGATTTCAATATCGTCGTTGCCGGAGGTGGCCGCGTAATACGCTGAAGCATCGGTGACGATAACGCGTGCCATATTTTTCTCCGGATCTGACGGCGACGACAACGTTAATGTCGCGGCAATGATCATCGGACAGACAGTTTTCGATAAGGTCAAAACGTGGGGTGCAACTTGATTTAAATTTGATCGAACGGGTTCACATCCGCCAAGGGACCTACGCTAGAGGGGGAGGTTGCTCAAAGCCATCGGTCACTCGCGCTCGGAGATAGTGCTGGCCGACGATCTCCTCAGACGAGATTAATCCGCTCTTTAGAAGCCTGCCGCGTTTGTCTACAACTCTGAGGCTTGAAGCGTGGTGCTGAGCCGCCCCTACGCAACAGAGCTGGTGAGCAAGGTGAGGGGTCGAGCTGAATGTACATCATCGTCAACGGCATGATCATGCTCGCCGAGCTTGGCCTCATCGCCGGCGTCGCTTGGGTCGGACTGCAATGGCCGCTGATCTTTGCCGCCGTCACCGGGCTGCTCGCTCTCATTCTCGGCGCCAATCTCGAATACGCGCGGCTCAAAAACGAAATCCCGTTTTATTTCGACCGGGCACCGGGGAAGTCGGCTTACTTCGCGCTCGCTGTGGGATCGCTTGAGGCGATCGTCAAAGCCCTGCTCGCGGGCGTCGTTGGCCTACTGACGTTCCTTGGCACGGATCACGAGCGGCTTTTTTCCGTCGCGATCATATTCGCGGTGAGTTTGTTTCTCGGCGTCGCGTTGGTGCGCTGGCTGACCCATCGTTTGAAGGCGAGGCCTTTGCGCTGGGGTTACTTTCGCCTCGCCGCGCCTTTAGGTCTCTTATACTCGGCGGGCTTGGCGTTTCTGCCGTCGCCAGGGTTTGCGGAACTGGCCAAGCGCGCGACGTTCGATATGCCGGCCAAACCATCGCTAGAACAAGCCAGCGAGTTCCTATTTCTACTTAAGCAAACATTCGACGATATCGTCGAACGCATGTTGGGTTGGATTTTTAGCCCCGGGCTCGCTGATGCCATCGGCGCGGTCGTCAGCGTCAACATGCTGTCTGGCTTCGTGCTATCGATCTACGCGGTGCTGATTGCTGAAGCCGTCCGGCGCATGGAGGATGGAAATGTCTAACGACAACGCACCGATGAAATTGAAGCACGGGATTGGCGATCTCGTCGCGGCAGCAAACAAAGAAGTCGTTACCATTCCGGTGGCGCAAGCGAAGGCGCTGGTGGGATTAGGCGATGTTGTATTCGTCGACGTCCGCGATCCGCGCGAACTCGAACGCGAGGGGAAAATTCCAGGCGCCTTTCATTGCCCGCGCGGCATGCTGGAATTTTGGGTCGATCCCGATAGCCCCTATCACAAGCCGGTTTTGGCATCTGGCAAGCGGCTCGTGTTTTATTGCCAGAGCGGTTGGCGCTCGGCGCTATCGGCCAAGACCGTGCAAGACATGGGAATGGGGAACGTCGCACACATGGCCGGTGGCTTCACCGCTTGGAAGAACGAGGGCGGCGACGTCGAAGAGGTGAAAGCGCAAAAGCAATAGTGTCGATAGCCGCCCTTTCCAGCCTTCTGCATTCAATGGGAAGAGGCGAGACGTCCGCCAGTTGCAGCGCACTGTAGCTCCCTACGGAACGCTAGAATCAAAGAGTACAATCAATCCATGTCGCGTCCCACATAAGCTTAGGGAAACGAGCCTCACATGGCTTCCAAGGCGGCACGGAACGAAATGCACGGGGATCAGTGCGCTGTTCTCAAAATCATCACGACATCGGTTCTAACCGGAGCGCTCGTGTGGTGCTTGACGCCGGCCGCACACGCTGGCAGCCGTACGCGCGTGAAACCAGGAGAAGCGACGCGGGTGTTCGTGATGGCGGTCTTCACGCCGGAATGCGCGTTCATCGGTTTCCCCGATATCGCGCTCGCCGCGCCACCGGCCAAGGGTACGGTCGAGACCAAGCCCGGCGAGGCGACGACGATCCAGTATTCGCTTTCCGGCAAGTGCATCGGCACCAAGGTCGAGGGCACCGGCATCTATTACAAGGCAGCCGTTGGTCAAACGGGCGAAGACACTTTCACGGTCTCAGGACGCTTAGGTAACGGCGAGCCAGCGACGCGGACATTCTCCGTCATCATCGATGAGAACGGCCAGGCGCAGTAGCGGGCGCGCAAGTTTGGCATCGGCACTTTGCCCGAACCAAACCCAAAAACATTCAACTAAGCTCTAAGTTCGCATAATATGTATTATGGAAAATAATTTCTTTAAGTTGTTTATTAACAGGTTGTTGTTGTAGACTTAGAAGTTGGAGCCGCCGTCAACCAGACGACAGCTCCAAGCCTAGCTTGCCTTCAAGCCTTATCGGACTTCTCGTAGTGGTCGGCGACGAACCGGTCCAACAGCCTGACGCCCCAGCCTGAGCCCCAGCTCGTGTTGATGTCGCTTTTGGCGCCATCCATCGCCGTGCCGGCAACGTCCAAGTGAGCCCACGGCGTGTCCTTGACGAAGCGCTGCAGGAACGCTGCCGCCGTATTCGCTCCGGCCCAGCGGCCGCCGGTGTTTTTCATGTCGGCGTTCTTGCTGTCCATTGCCTTGTCGAAGGCTTTGTCCAGCGGCATGCGCCAGATCTTTTCGCCCGTCGCCTTCGACGCGCTCATAAGTTCTTCGCACAGCTTGTCGTCGTTGACGTACATACCTGCGTACTCCTTGCCGAGCGCGATCATGATCGCGCCGGTGAGCGTGGCCAGATCAATGATCAGTTTCGGCTTGAAGTTTTCCTGCGCGTACCAGAGCACATCGGCCAGCACGAGCCGACCTTCAGCGTCGGTGTTGATGACTTCGATCGTTTGGCCCGACATCGAGGTTACGATATCGCCGGGCCGGACGGCGTTGCCCG
The DNA here is from genome assembly GCA_031367425.1 of Hyphomicrobium sp. Lineage (GTDB taxonomy): Bacteria > Pseudomonadota > Alphaproteobacteria > Rhizobiales > Hyphomicrobiaceae > Hyphomicrobium_B. Next base: position 11,270 of record JANLPU010000025.1, on the reverse strand, counting down.
ATGGCATGTTCTCGACACAGCCGATGAGGCCTACGGCGTTGACGTTGGCTTTGCGCTCAGCGAGCGCGTGCATGACGCCGATGACTGCGGCCGCGCCGCCCATGTCGCCCTTCATGTCTTCCATGCCGGCCGCACCCTTGATCGAGATGCCGCCGGTGTCGAAGATGACGCCTTTACCCACGAAGCAAACGGGCTTTTGCGCCTTCTTGCCCTTAGCACCGTTCCACACCATCACCGCCATGCGCGAGGGCCGCACGCTGCCGTATCCGACGCACAACAGCGAGCCCATCTTGAGCTTTTCCATGTCTTTGACGTCGAGAATTTGGACCTCAACGCCGAGCTTTTCCAGCGCGCGTGTTTTCTCGGCGAGTTCAACGGGGCCTAAGATATTGGCTGGTTCGTTGACCAGATCGCGGGCCAGGTTGACGCCGTTGGCGATGGCCTTCAAGGGCGCGAATGCGGCCTTGGCTTTGTCCGCTTGGGCGACATGAATGATCAACTTTTTCAGACCGTCTTTGTCTTCGGCTTTGTCGTCGCTATTCTTCTTGGTCAGATATTTTTTGAAGTTGTAGTGGCGCAACTGTGCGCCGTGCGCCAACAGCGCCGCGATCTGTTCTGGCCGCAAATCATCGGTACCCTCGATATCGACGATCAAGCTCGCCGTTTGCGTCTTGCGCGCTTGGATGGCGCTGAGGATCGCGCCGCCCAGTTCGATCAGTTGCAACTCGGTGAGCGTTGCGGCCTTGCCGAGGCCTGCCAGGATTAAGCGATCGACGCCGATTTTTGCCGGCGCCAAAATCTCCAGCGTCGATTTGAGCTTGCCTTTATAATCGGCAGCAGCCGATGCCTTAGCGACGGCGCCGGCAGACTTAGTGTCGAGATCGTGCGCCTTGGGGCCAAGCCCACCGCCATCGGCCACCAAAATCACGGTGACAGTTTCGGCCTCGGCGGAAAGGTTGGCAAACGACACGTCGAGACGGTCAGTCATAAAGGGTCTCTCCAGGAGTGTTGGCTAAAGAATTGGGGATCGTAGACAGGTGGCTGGAACGCGTTCAGCCCCAAGATAGAAAGCGCGCGAGCGTTGCCGTGCCGCGACGGCTGGCTCCCGGGGCCAAGATCTTGAGCGCAACCTGAGACATTCGCAGGCCAGAGGCAAGCCAAAGGCGCTGGGATCTGATTCTTTTGAGCCCATTCCATGCTTTCGGCCCGGTTTGGCCTCCCTGACTTAACCGTTTGGAGAAAGCCGAAATTCCGCCACCGTGCTATGGGACGCCCGATGACGGGCGGTGGGGACCGTTCGTGCCGCATCAAAGGACAGGCCTTCCGGCTGCGGTTTTGAGGGGAATTCAGGCGCATCCATGCGGATCATATCGCTCTACGTGTTCCGGCAGGCCGCAGGTGCGCTGCTGCTCATCTTATTTTCGTTGTCGAGCATCGTGTGGATCGCGCTCGCGCTGAGGCAGTTGAATGTCGTCACCAGCCAGGGTCAGGACACCTGGATGCTGATTAAAATGACGACCTTGGCGCTGCCCAACCTGATGGCGATCATTGCGCCGTTCTCGTTTCTGATCGCATCGCTGCACACGTTGAACCGGCTCAACACCGATAGCGAACTGATTGTGCTGACGGCATCTGGCGCCACGGTGTGGACGGCCGCGCGCCCGCTCATCGTACTCGCCGTCTGCGTGATGGTTTTCCTCACCGCAGTCAATCATTTCGTCAATCCTTGGAGCATGCGATTGCTCAAGGATTACATCGTCAAAATGCGCACCGATCTGTTGACGCAAGTGATGCAGCCAGGCCGTTTCTCGAGCCCCGAGCCAGACCTCACATTCCACATTCGAGAGCGGTCTTTGAACGGCGAACTCCTCGGACTTGTCATGCATGACACGCGCGACAAGAAATTATCGCAGAGCTACCTCGCCGAGCATGGCGTCATCGTCAAACAAGATCCGACCGCTTATCTTGTCATGTCGACTGGGCACATCGTGCGCCGCACCGATGCCAACGAGCCGCCGCAAATCATCGCCTTCGATAAGTACGCCGTCGATCTCGACAAGTTCGAGAGCCAAGAAAACGAAGACGCCGAGTATAAGCCCCGCGAGCGTTATTTCGGCGATCTGGTCGATCCAGGGCCCGACAGCAAATTGTACAAATCACAGCCCGGGCAATTCCGCGCCGAGTTGCATGAGCGTTTCGCGAGCACGCTTTACCCCCTCGCCTTCGCGCTGCTGATTGTCGCGTTCGTCGGTCAGGCACGATCGACGCGTTCGAGCCGGATGGAACGCCTGATCGTGGCTTTCCTTGTTGCCGCGGGCTTTAGGCTCGGCGGATTGGCGCTCAATAACTTGGTCGCGATTAATGCGAACCTGCTGCCAATGCTCTACATTTTGCCTATCGGCGCGGGAACGATTGCCTACCTCATGATTGCCGGCAGCAACTATCAGCGGACGGGGCCCAGCGCTTTCGATCGGATCCACAATGGGCTCGACCGAATTTTTGGCCCGGTCCTGGAGCGGCTCGGCAGGCTCGTTCGCGGTGGTAAGGCGGTCGGCAAATGATCAGCAATTGGACGCTGACCGGCTATATCGCGCGACGCTTTTTTCTCGGCATCGTCACGACGTTCTGCGTGTTGGCGCTGCTTATTTTCATGATCGATTTCGTTGAACTGCTGCGCCAATCCGGCAAATACGGCGAAGTGGCAGCCGGGACCTTGGCTAATATCGCAGCGTTGCGCTTGGCCGCCTATACGGAATTTCTTCTGGGCTTTACGGTGCTCGTTGGATCCATTGGCGCCCTTTTGTTCCTCAACCGCAAGAGTGAGCTCGCGGTCATGCGCGCCGGCGGCATGTCCGTGTGGCAATTCCTTTGGCCCGGTGTTCTCGTGGCGTTCCTGATCGGAATGTTTGGAATGCTGGGCTTCAACCCTATGGCTGCATCGGGCCGGGCGGCATCTGAAAAGAAGTTCGCCGAAGCCTTCGGTCGGGAAGCGAATTTGCTCAAAACGCAGAGCGGTAGCTCGTGGCTCAGACAAGACGGTGCCGATGGCCAATCGGTCATCGGAGCGGTCGCCGCGTCCAACCGAGGATTGACGCTGACGGGTGTCATGGTTTTTGCATACGATCAAAGCGACCACTTCGTCGAACGGGTGGACGCGGCGCGCGGCGACCTCAAAGACGGCTATTGGATTCTCAGGAAAGCCTGGGTCTCGAGGCTCGGCCAGGAGGCCGAACTTTTTGATACCTACCTCGTCTCGACTTACCTCACTCCGGACCGTGTCCAAGATGCACTCGGAACGGTGTTTTCGATCTCTTTTTGGGAGCTGCCTGCGCTTATCGAAGTGGCTGAAAAGGCGAAGCTTTCTTCGGAGAAGTTAAAAATTCAATATGCTGTGCTGTGGTCTCGGCCGTTTCTGTGTGTCGCCATGGTCCTTTTGGCAGCAACTGTGTCATTGCGGTCATTCCGCTCTGGTGGCATCCAGACTATGGTCGGGACGGGCATGATTGGGGGCTTCGGATTCTTCTTGATCGCGGAAATCTCTAGACAAATTGGCGTCGCCGGATTGGCACCCGCATGGGCTGCAGTTTGGTTGCCAGTGGTCTTACTGCTGATTATCTCGACGACGGTGCTTTTGCGCCAGGAGGACGGTTGAGTGATGCGTAGAACGCGGACACCGCAAGAGGGTTGCGGAACGTCTCGCGAGGGGAGCCAGCGCCGGGGGGCGGCAGGCTTCGCTCGTGCGTTCTCGTATGCCGTGCGCTCTGTCTGCGGTCTTATCGTTTGCGCTTTAGCGCTCGCAACAGTTGCTCATGCGCAAGACCCAAGCATTAAAAATAATTCCGCAAGCACCAGTTCGTTCGGCAAGCAGCCGGGCGGCATGTTCGGTCCGGTAAAAAAATCGCTCGATAAATCTCAACCGCTTTATTTGCAGGGCGATCAGCTCATCTACGACACGACGGGCACGCGGGTCACGGCACGCGGCAACGTTGAGATCTACTACAACGATAACATCTTGACGGCCGACGAAGTCGTCTACGATCAAGGCGCCAGCACGTTGACGGCCAAGGGCAACGTCACGCTCAAGGAGCCGCAGGGCAACATCATTCATGCCGACAGCTATACGCTGACCGACGACTTCCGCGATGGCTTTGTGCAATCGCTGAGCGTTGTGTCGAAGGACGAGTCGCGCATTGCTGCCGAGCGCGCAACACGCCGTGACGGCAACGTAACCGAATTCCAGAACGGCAAATTCACGGCTTGTAAAAGCGACGGTGGAACGCCGCCGTTGTGGTGCTTGAGTGCGGCCCGCATCATCCACGACAAAGACGCTGCGACGATCACCTATCAGGATGCGTTCTTCGAAATATACGGTCAGCCCGTTTTCTATCTGCCCTACTTCCAGCACCCCGACCCGTCGGTCAAGCGGCAGTCGGGCTTCTTGATGCCAGGGTACGGAAATTCCACGACGCTCGGTTACATCACCGAGTTGCCCTATTTCTACAACTTAGCACCCAATGCCGACTTCACGTTCACGCCACGGTATCTCAGCCAACAAGGCGTAATGTATCAGGGCGAATTCCGGCACCGCTTAGCGGACGGAACGTACGTGGTACGCGTTGCCGGGATAGATCAGGACGTCAGCGATCTGCCAGCGACATTCAAAAATCGCGCCGATCTTGGTGGCTGGCGCGGCAGCATCGAAACCAAGGGGCAGTTCTCGCTCGGCAGCTGGTGGAAACTCGGCTGGGATGCGACACTCGAGAGCGACGACAGTTTCCGGCGCTTTTACAAACTCGACAACATCTTGCTCACAGACCGCGTCAATCAGATCTACGTAATCGGTCAATCGGAACGCAATTATTTCGGCGCTCACCTTTATCATTTCGGCGGCCTGCTGCTCGACGACACCAAGCAGGCTGAAAGCTTCACGCATCCTATTATCGATTATAACTATGTCTTCGCCGATCCTGTTTTGGGCGGTGAACTCAAGTGGGATACCAACCTTCTGAGCTTCACGCGCATCGACGGCACGGTGCCAAACAGCGTGACGGGCAAGCCTGAAAACCAGGACGTCAACCGGATCGTCACGGAACTTAAATGGCGCCGCAAGTTCACCGACACACTGGGCATCACCTACACGCCGTTCGGAAACTTGCGTGGCGATATCTATCAGTTCAATAACTACAACGATCCAACAACGATCCGTGCCGCAGCGGGCGGCGGATTTGAAGGCGATCTGATCTCCAATGATACCACCGTGCGCGGCATCGCGACCGGCGGGGCTACCGTTTCTTACCCATGGGTCGCCAACACGGAGTCGGCGACGCACATCATCGAACCCATAGGTCAGATCGTTGCCCGGCAGGACGCGATTAGCCAACGCCGCCTGCCCAATGAAGACGCCCGCAGCCTCGTCTTCGACGACACCAACCTGTTCGAGGTTTCTAAGTTCTCAGGCTACGACCGTACTGAAATTGGGACGCGCGCCAATGTTGGCGTGCAGTATACCTTCCAGCTCAACACCGGCGGTTATGCACGCATTCTGGCCGGCGAGAGCTTCCACCTCTCAGGCGACAACGTCTATGCCAACCCAGGTCTTGATAGCGACGGCAAGCCGCTTTATTCGGCCCGCAGCGGCTTGCAAACCGCGCGTTCCGATTACGTCCTGGGTGCCTACCTCGCACCGACCGACAGCTTCCGCATTATTTCACAGAGCCGGTTCGACGAAACCAACCTCGTGATCCGACGCGAAGATTTGGCGGCTCAGTTTACCTACGGGCCAGCGCAGCTGGGCGCGGTCTATGCATATACCGCCGCCGATCCTGTTCTGGGCATCGCCGAGCCATTGCAGGACATCTACGCGTCTTCGACGCTGCGCTTGACCGACTTTTGGAGCGTGACCGGCGGGGCGCGTTACAACATCGAGACTGCAAACTTGTTGTCAAATCTCGTGCAGTTGAAATACGCCGACGAATGCTTCGTCTTGACGGCGTCGTACGCGCACAGCTTCTATAACAGTGCGACCATCCAAGACGACGAAACGTACATGCTGCGCTTCGAATTCAAGCACATTGGCGAATATAATTACCGCACCAATTCTCTCGATTTCGCCTTTGGCGGCGATCAGCGGACCAATTGACCAGCTGATATCCCCGTTCGCAGCCATCGGCATGCCACGGTTCATGTGGATAAAGCACGGAACCGCGCAAGACTTGCGCTAACTTAGCAGCCTTGCGAATCCCCCCTGCGGAAACGACGGATCATGACCGATTTAATCGCTTTGAGACGGCAAAAATTTCGCACCGCGATGTGCGGCGGCGCACTGACCTTAAGCTTGCTCGCAGCCCCACTGGTGGCCGTGGCGGCCGAAGATGCGGGCCAGTCGGCAGGCGGCAACGGCCTCAAGCCGACGACGGTTGAAAGCGCCAAGCGCGCGGAAAAAAAGACCGCCAAAGTCTCGCCTCCTCAGCCTGAAGGTAAAGCACCGGCTAAATCCGCCGGCCACAGCGCCAGCGAACAATCGATTGTGGCACTCGTCAACGACGAGCCGATCACCGGCTATGAAGTTCAGCAACGCGCCGTCATGCTCTCGGGCGGCAGCATCGGCGCCAAAGCGCAGGAAAATTTCAAGTCGCTGATTAAGGCGCCCGGTACCACCGAGCGTCTGAAGGCGATCCTGCAAGAGGTCGTCAAAACGAACCCCGGCAAGTCCAAAGAACAGCTGATGGCGATCTTTGAAGGCCGGAAAAAAGACTTCGGCATGAGCTTGCAAAAGCAGGCGGTAGAGAGCGCGCGGAATAGCGCTATTCCGGCCATGAAAAAAGTAGCGCTCGACGAGTTGATCGATGAACGCATCAAGCTGCAGGAAGCCAAGCGCACCAACTCTCTGGTACCTGACGCCGAGATCGACCGTGTTATCGATGGCATTGCCGAAAAGAACAAAATGAATAAGACGCAGCTGGCGACCCAGCTTGGCGGCATCGAGCCGATGAAGCAGCGTATCCGCTCGACGCTGTCATTCAACGAAGTCGTGCGGCGCAAATTCGGCCACCAGATCGCGGTCAACGGCAAGGATGTCGACCGGTTCGTTGCCTCCGTTCCGGGCGTCGGCGAAGAGCAAGTTGAGTTGCACATCCAGCGCATTCAGTTTTCGATGCCGGCAAAACTCGATCAAGCCGGCGTCGCTCAGCGCATTCAAGAAGCCGAAAAAATTCGCGCCAAATTCACCGATTGCAAATCAACGGCTGCGATCGCTAAAGGTATTGCGGGCGCGAAATTCGAAGATATCGGCAAGCGCCGTCCCGCCAGTTTCGGCGAACCGACGCGCACGCTTCTGCTCAATGCCAAGGACGGCGAAATGCTGCCGCCAAGCATCGATGAAGGCGGCGTCGAACTGTTCGCGGTTTGCGATCGCGATGTCGTCAAAGCTGAGGAGCAGAAACGCAATCAAGCTGAAGGCGAACTCAAGCAGAAAGATTTCGATCTGCTCTCCAAACGTCATTTGAAGGATTTGCGTACCGACGCGCACATCGAATACCGATGACTATGGAGGCTGGCCGCGAGCGGAGCGAAGCGCCGCTCGCCTTGACCCCACTTGCCGTAACCATGGGCGACCCGGCTGGTATCGGTCCGGAGATCACGATCAAAGCCTGGACACAGCGCGCCAGCGAGGCGCTGCAGCCGTTCTGTGTCTATGCTGATGCGACCGTGCTTGCGCACCGCGCCCGAATGCTTGGGCTCGATGTGCCGATCACGATCATCGGCACGCCAGACGAAGCCAGAACCGTTTTCGTAAAATCTTTGCCGGTCATTGAGGTTCGCACAGCAGCGCGCGTCGAACCTGGCACGCCCGACCCCGCGAACGGCGCGGCGACGATCTCCGCGATCACCCAAGCGGTCGCCGACGTAGCGTTGGGCAAGGCTCGCGGCCTCGTCACCAATCCGATCTCAAAGGCGGTTCTTTATCAAGCAGGCTTTGCCCACCCAGGCCACACCGAATATCTCGGCGCTCTGGCCGGCAAGCACTGGCCAGGACATCGTCATCACCCTGTGATGATGTTGGCGTGCGCAGAATTGCGAGTTGTGCCGCTTACCATTCACGTGGCCCTGGCGCAGGTACCGTCTCTGATTACGAGATCGCTGATTTTCGAAACGGCACGCGCAACGTGGGAAGCGCTGCGGCGGGATTTCGGCATTGAAGCACCGCGCATCGCGGTCGCCGGATTGAACCCGCACGCTGGCGAAGGCGGCGCAATAGGGCGCGAGGACGAAGACATTATCGCGCCCGCGATCCGCGACTTGGCGGCCGAGGGGCTGTCGGTATCGGGCCCGCACTCGGCCGATACGCTGTTTCATGCAGCGGCGCGCAAAAACTATGATGCCGTGATCGCCATGTATCACGATCAGGCCTTGATCCCGATCAAAACGCTGGCTTTCGACGAGGGCGTCAACATCACGCTGGGCCTGCCCTTCGTCCGCACCTCGCCAGATCACGGCACGGCTTTCAATATCGCGGGCGAATGCCGCGCGTCGGCGACGAGCCTGATCCATAGTCTGAAAATGGCGCATACGATGGCGAGCCGGCGGGCGGCACATAAGCCATGAGCGGCCACAGCGATGACAGCGAATTTTTGACACCTACGCGCGGCGCGCGATCGCCCAGCGCAAGTCCGGACGGTTTACCGCCACTGCGCGACGTGATCAGCCGCGACGAGCTGAGAGCCAAAAAAAATCTCGGCCAGAATTTTTTGCTCGACCTCAACATCACGCGCAAAATTGCACGGCTCTGCGGAACGCTGTCGGATCGAACAGTCGTCGAAGTCGGCCCCGGGCCCGGAGGTTTGACGCGTGCGTTATTGTTGGAAGGCGCCGCCCGCGTTGTAGCGGTCGAGCGCGACGAGCGCTGCCGCCCGGCACTCGATGAGATTGCAGGCCACTACCCCGGGCGGCTTAGCGTCACGTGGGCCGACGCGCTTAACGCCGATTGGCCCGCGTTGCTAGGTCGGGAGCCTGGGCCTGTCATGATCGCTGCGAACTTGCCATACGGCATCGCCTCGTTGCTGCTCGTGCAGTGGCTCGAAACGGAACCGTGGCCGCCTTGGTATGACCGGATGATCTTGATGTTCCAGCGCGAGGTCGCCGAGCGCATCACCGCTGAACCCGGCAGCAAAGCCTACGGGCGCCTTTCGGTTCTGGCGCAGTGGCGGACGCAAGCTCGTATCGTCATGGGATTACCGGCGGAAGCCTTTACGCCGCCGCCAAAAGTTGCATCAGCCGTCGTCGAGTTTGTGCCTCGCGTTGCGCCGCTGGGCGCCTGTTCGGTCAAGACACTTGGCCGCGTCACCGGCGCGGCGTTCGGCCAACGGCGTAAAATGTTGCGCGTGAGCCTGAAGCAGCTGACGCCGATGCCAGAGCTGCTGCTCGCACAAGCTGAGATCGATCCGCGCCGACGCGCCGAAGAACTCACCGTCGCCGATTTCGCGCGCCTCGCCCAAATCTACGGCGACGCTAAGGCCTGATTTTCCGCTTGAAAATTTCAGACCGTCACGACGATCTTGCCGAACTGATCGTTGGACTCAAGATAGCGATGTGCGTCAACGATTTGGTCGAGCGGGAATGTCTTAGCAACGATCGGCGTGAATGCGCCGGACTTCAAGCCCTCCGTGATGAAGGCAACTGCTGGCGCCAAACGAGCCTTGTCCGCGACGATCTCAAAGAGCGTGTAGCCGCGCACCGAGAGGCCTTTCTGCAAAGCGGGAAACAATGGAAACGGCGTCGGTGCCAAGCTCAATAAGCCATAAATGAAAAGCGTGCCGCCAGGGCTCAACGCTTCGGCGAGCTTATCGACGGTCGGTCCAGCGACGGGATCGAAGGCGATGCGCGCGCCTTTTCCGCCGGTAATCGTTTTCACTTCGCTCACGAGATCTTGTTCGGCGGTCGCAATGACGTGCGCAGCGCCCGCACCTTTCAACATCTCGACCTTGGCATTGGTCCGGGTAGCGGCAATGGAGATGCCGCCAACGCTATTGACGATTTGGATCGCGGCGAGCCCTACGCTCGATGATGCGGCGGGCACAATCACCGCATCGCCTTTGGAGACTTTGCCAATGTCAATCAACGCGCCGTAGGCCGTCAGATAGGCCATCCATACAGCGGCGGCCGCGACGGCTGATAAATTTTCCGGCCGCTTGACGACAGCGAAGGCCGGCACGATCGCTTGATCGGCGTAAACGCCATACTTGTTCAGCGAAAATGCCGGTATGACGTTGACAAGGTCGCCCGGCGCGAAGCCGCTGACGCCGGGGCCCAGCGCTTCGACAACGGCTGATGCTTCATAACCATTTGTCGATGGCAACGAGGGCTGTTCCAGATACGAGCCGTTGCGAAACATCTGCTCGGCTCGATTGAGTCCGATCGCTTCGATGCGGACGCGCATCTCGCCGTCTGCGGGCGCGCCGACATCGAGATTTTCGATCTGTAGAACTTCAGGGCCGCCCAGCTTATGAAAACGAACGACGCGAGCCATGAAAATTCTCCGTGAAAAGCAAAATTGGGGGTCAATGGATGAACTTGCTGCCGTTTAGGTCACAGACTCATTAAACCCCATCCAGATTCGGATTGCAGCCAGCTTCACCGAAGCGAGGAAGTTGGCGTCGTGCTTGTCGTAGCGGGTTGCAATGGCGCGGTAGTGCTTGATCCGATTGAAGAACCGCTCGACCTTGTTGCGGAGCTTGTAGACGCGGGGACTGAAGGCAGGCGGATCGACGCGATGGTCGAGTGGACGGATGTTGGCATAGGCACCGCGATCCGCGATCTTGGCGCGCAAGGCGTCGCTGTCGTAGCCGCGATCTGCCAGCAGGATGCAGTCCGGTCCAAGTGTGCCGAGCATTTCGACGCCGGTCGTGCCGTCGTGCGCCTGTCCCTCGGTTATCTTCAGCGCGATCGGGAGACCGTGGCCGTCAACGACTGCATGAATCTTGGTCGTAAGCCCACCGCGGGAACGGCCCATGCAACGACTTCGACCGCTTTTTTTTCGCCGTTGGCAGCGTGCTGATGGACACGCACGACGGAGCTGTCGATCATCTGGATCTGGCCAGCATATGCTTCTGAAACCGATTGCAGTAGCTTGTCCCAAACGCCCGCTTTCCGCCATCGCACGAAGCGATTGTAGCAGGTCGTATAGGGACCATAGCGCTCGGGCACATCGGCCCAAGGCGAGCCTGATCGAAGCCGCCAGAAAATGCCATTCATGACGCGCCGATCATCCACCC